>NZ_JAEH01000025.1 GCF_000518805.1 Shewanella waksmanii ATCC BAA-643 | reverse complement strand
GGGCAGCTTCTATGAAAACAACATCAATCATTTGAGTTTACCGCATCTCAATGATGTGTACTCAGCCAGTCCAGATAACCAAGCGCATCAGGTTTCGCTTTCGGGTCAATACCAGCTTAACCGTACCGTGATGAGCGGCCGTTTAGTGACGGGGCGGATGATACAAGACGATGACCTTATCCAGATGAGCGGCAACCCGTTGCAAAACTGGGGCGGACAAGTGGACACCTTAGATGGTCGCTTGGCGGTTACGTCGATGTTGACCAACCGTTTGCGCTTAGGCGGCAGTGTCGATTACAGCAAGCGCGACAACAAGAGCTCAGTGGCGGAGTTTGCGCAATACAACTTTAACAGTGTCACGGGGGCCTTTAGGCAAAACACTCCACGGGATTATGAGCGCAATACCTACAAGGTGAACGCCAGTTACCGCATTGCCAGCGGTTACCGTTTGCAGGCGGGGTATAACCGCAAAGAGGTGGAGCGCAGCTTTAGTGAGCGTGAGCAGACCCATGATGACAGTTTGTGGATGAAGTTTAACGTGCGGGCACTGGACAAGTTCAACATCAACCTCAAGGCAGAGCACGCCAATCGCGGTGGCTCAGAGTATGAAGCAGACGCACTGACCTCATCAGAGCAAAACGCCTTGATGCGCAAGTATTACTTGGCAGACCGTACCCGTAATGCGGTTGAGCTGAGTGTTAACCATAGCCCAGTGCATTGGATGAGCTTAGATATCAACACCCGCTATGCCAAGGATGAGTATGACGAGACACAAATCGGCTTAACGGAGTCGGAAGATTATGGCTATGACGTGAGTGTGAGTTTGCAGCTCAGTGAGCATGTGAACGCTTATGGTTTTGCGGGTCAGCAGTGGATTAATTCAGCGCAAGCGGGCAGTCAGTCCTTTGGCAGTGCGGATTGGTACAACGACATTGAAGATGAGTTTACCAATATTGGTGCTGGTTTGAGCTATGGCGGTTTGATGCAGGACAAGTTGACCTTGGGTGTGGATTATTTGTTTAGCAACTCGGTGAGCGACACCTATGTGACGACTGAGGGCACACGGCCTTACGGGGATTACTACAGCTATAACCACAGCGCGAGTGTGTATGCCGATTATGCGCTGAATGAGCAGATGGCATTGAAGTTGAGTTATCGCTATGAGCGTTACTACGACACCGATGCGGCGGTAACCGATGTGAACAGTATTCCGGGTTTAGTGACCTTGGGTGACATCAATCATGACTATAACGCACACCAAGTGATGCTAACTCTCAGTTATTCAATATAAAAAGGTAAACGAATTATGTTAAGACGTGATTTTTTAAAAATCAGTGCAGCCGTCAGCGCTGCAAGCTGTATCACGGGGTGCGGAAAAACAAGCAACAATGCTACTCCTGTGCCACCCACTCCCACTGACGAAACAATGACATGGTCAGCATGTTTAGGTAATTGTGGTCACAACTGCCCATTGCAAGTTTACTCAACAGACGGGGTGATCACTCGCATTGAGTCGCAATGGAGCGAACAAGATGAATATGGTAGCCATCAAACACGTGCATGTTTGAGAGGCCGATCTGTCAGAAAAAAAACCTACTCCCCAGACCGACTTAAACCCCCCTAAAACGCCGCCCTGGGACCAAACGAGGCACTGGTATCTTTGACCCTATTTCATGGGAGCAAGCTTATGCAGAAATAGCTGCAAAGACTGGGGAGCTGCGCAACAATTACGGTAGTAAGTCCATCTATATGCATGCAGGAACAGGGGCTGATTACAGCTTCGCTAGTGGTGATTGCATACGTCGGGCTTTGGCTATGAGCGGTGGTTTTCTTGCGCACTGGGGAAACTACTCTGTAGCACAATCACAAGTCGCCGCTGAAGCCACTTTTGGTCATACCTATGGTGGTGAGGGTTCTCATATCAGCCAACTACGCCATTCTGATTTCTTTATTGCTTTCGGCCACAATCCATTTGAGCTACGCATGTCTGGTTCTGGCGAGCAATACGACATGTTAAAAGCCCTTGAGCATCGCCGTCAAAATGGCGATATCAATGTCGTTTTCGTTGACCCTAGATATACCGACAGTTGTTTAGGCAAAGAAGATAGTTGGTTACCGATACGACCTGGAACGGATGCTGCATTAGCAGAAGCACTGGCATACCAAATGATTAGTTCTGGCTGGGTGGATGCTAACTCAAAAGCATTTCTAGATAGATTTTGCGTTGGATATGATCAAGCATCTATTGAAAATACGCTTGCTGAAAACCCACAACTGCAAGATAAGTATGGCCAATATGTAGATCCAAAAGATAACTACAAAGACTACATTCTAGGCATAGAAAAGTTCGCGGGTTCACCTAAAACCCCTGCATGGGCGTCAGCGATTACCGGTATCGCGGAACAAACAATTATAGAGTTAGCAGACAAACTCATGTCTGCCAAAGCCCCTTACTTTTATGCTGGTGCTTCTTGCAATCGGCAAGCAAACGGTGAACAAACAACTAGGGCGTTGTACATGCTTCCTGCGCTTACGGGTAAATTAGGTCAAATGGGTACGAGTAATGGTGAGCTTGCCAGGGGGCATAAACTCAATCGCGTGACGATGAGCGTAGGTAACAACCCTGTTTCTGAACAACTATTTATGCACAACTTGATCGAAGCCGTAGAGCGCGGCGAAACGATGACGACGCGTAGCCATTCACTCAAGGGGACTGAAGACTTAGATACGCCGCTAGGTACTAATGTTAAAGCGATTTTCTTTGCTGCAAGTAATAGTTTAGTCAACCAGCAAAGTGACATTAACTACACCAAGCGCATTCTTGAAGATGATTCGATGTGTGAGTTGATTGTCGGTGTAGATTGCTTCATGACCTCATCAACCAATATGGCTGACTATGTCTTACCAGCCACGACTTGGTTAGAGTCTAATGACCTGTCAGGACAATCCTATAACTCTGGTGAGTTTGGTTATATCAACTTCTTAGAAGCGGCTTGCGAGCCCATGTTTGAATCTCGCTCTATGTACACCATAGGTAAAGAGCTATGTGAAGCTTTTGGTGGCGATGTTCAAACTTATACCGAAGGTCGGTCTGAAGAACAATGGCTTGAACACCTCTATCAGCAAACCGTTGCTGCCAATTCCGCCCAACAAATGCCTGCCAATTATAAAGAGGCACAAAAAGTCGGTATTCATAAAGAGTTTGCTCCCAAGCCATACATTGCTCTTCAGAGTTTAGTGGAGCAAAACGAACCACTTGCCACTCCTTCAGGAAAAATTGAGTTGTACTCATTTAGTTGGGCGAAGCTCGCAGCCGAGCGGACACCACTATCTGACCAACAAATCGATCAAATAGAGCCGCTAGGTAAATACGTTATCCCTTGGCAAGGTTATGAAGATGAAAACACCAAAGAAGAGTATCCATTGCAAATGGCTTGCTATCACTCAAAGGGTCGCACCCACTCGACTTACCATAACATCCCTTGGCTTCGACAAGCTGTTGAAGATGCTGTTTGGGTAAATCCACTCAATGCACAAGGCCTTCAAGATGGACAAATGGTGACGCTAACCAGTCCGACAGGCTCAATGAAGGTGAAAATGAAAATCACCCCAAGAGTCATGCCTGATGTTATCGCATTGGCAGAGGGCGCTTGGTATCGAGCAGACGCGAGCGGTATCGACATAGGCGGGTGTTTGAACTCCTTGACCAAGTACCACCCAACTCCTGTCACACAAGGTAACCCACAGCACACTATTCGCATTCGCATGTCTGCTTAATTTGGAGTACTAAAAAATGTCTAACAACGTTCAATATGGATTCTTTGTTGATACAGCAAAATGTAGCGGCTGTAAAACCTGCCAAGTAGCATGTAAAGACCGCAGCGAATTACCAACAGATGTTAACTGGCGTCGAGTTTATGAGTATGGCGGCGGACAATGGCAGCGAGGAAGCGATAACACCTTTGAGCAGGATATCTTCTCATACTATGTTTCGGTTGCATGCAACCATTGCTCTAACCCCGTCTGTGTTAAGGCTTGCCCTACCGGTGCCTGCCATAAGCGTAAAGCAGACGGCTTGGTGCATATAAGTGCTTCTGTGTGTATTGGTTGTCAAAGTTGTGCAAGAGCTTGCCCCTATGACGCTCCGCAGTTTGATCAAGCCAAAGGCGTTATGACTAAATGTGATGGCTGCTTCGACCGACTTGAAAAAGGTCGCCTGCCGATATGCGTTGATTCATGCCCATTAAGAGCGATCGATTTTGGCCCTATCGAAGAGCTACGCCAAAAGTACGGCAACAACATGGATATAGTGCCATTACCTAGTTCATCGGTAACCCACCCGAACCTGATAATCAAGGTCAATGTAAATGAACGAAGTGATGGTCGAATTCTAAACCAACACGAAGTGTAAATAGCCTTGAGAGGGATAGCCTCCCTCTCTGTTTTAAGGACTCCAGAAATGCAAAACCGTCTTCAACACTACGCTGCCTCTTGCCGTATTCTTTATAGCCTTTATTACGCCTCTCCAACTGCCAACTGGCTAGGTGAAATATCCACTTCAAAAGTCATCGATTATTGGCCGCAAACCAATACTGAAATGGCAACTACAAGAGAGAAAATTAGCCACTCTCTTGCCCATGATAGCCATGATACTATTCAGCAAGATCACCAAAGATTATTTAAAGGTTTAGGCACGATGCTCGCCTATCCTTGGGGCTCTGTTTATACCGACCGTGACGGATTACTCATGGGGGAAACAGCGCAAGCATTTAAAGCTTTCTGCCTTGAGCTGGGCATTGAGTTGAAACTACCAAATCAACAGCCATGGGACCATATCGGCCTTCAACTGGATGTATTGGCAACACTATTAGATAGTAATGACACAAACGCGATTAGATCATTACTAGGCGAACATATGATGATCTGGGTGCCGACGTTCTTAAATCATGTTAATCGCTCAGCTACAACAGGTTTTTATAACGGCTTTGCCGAGCTAACCCAATCTTTACTGACTCAATTAGTGGACTTATTTGAAGTAGACATCCTACCCATACCAGTCTACGCAAGCATTTCGCCCCATAATGAACAAGTAGCTAGCTGAATGAGTGGCTGCAAAAACAACAATGCCAACATCACTGTTGGCATTGTTGAACCTATTACAGCTCTAAAGCGAGTATTTTCGACTTGCGCTGATAGTTATAAAGCTGCTTTTTCTTATCGGGTAAGGCATCTACATCAACAATTTCAAAGCCATGCTCTAAGAACCAATGAATACTGCGAGTGGTCAATGCAAATAACCGAGAGTAACCACGCACCCGCGCTTGGCCAATAATGTTTTGTAGCAACAAGCTACCACGATCGGCATCGCGATAATCTGGGTGCACCACCAAGCAAGCAAACTCACCGGCGTTATCTTCTTCAAATGGATAGAATGCCGCACAGCCAATCACTAAGCTGTCACGTTCAATCAGCATAAACTGCTCAATCTCCATTTCAAGCTGCTCACGGGAGCGACGCACCAAGATGCCTTTTTCTTCTAGCGGCCTGATAAGGTCTAAAATACCACCAATATCACCAATATTGGCCCGGCGTAATCGCTCAGCACTCTCGGTTACAATCTGAGTACCAATGCCATCACGGGAGAACAGCTCTTGCAACAGCGCACCATCGTCGAGGTAACTCACAAAGTGGCAGCGCGCCACGCCATTACGACAGGCATCAATACTGGCTTTCAAGAACGCTTTAGTACCAACACATAAATTATCTTGCTCAGTAATACCCGACAAGATTTGCTGTGCATCGGTTGGCATTAATTCAGCCAACACTTCACCGGTTTCGTCTAAGATACCTTTTTGCGAGCTGAAGCCAATCATCTTGTCAGCATTGATTTTAACCGCAATTTGGGTGGCAACCTCTTCGGCAGTTAAGTTAAAGCTTTCACCGGTCACTGAGGCAGCCACAGGGCCTAATAAGACTATGCCGCCATTATCAAGCTGCGAACGCAGGCCCACCACGTCAATACGGCGCACCTTGCCACTCAGGCAGTAATCCACACCATTATCGATACCCAAAGGCTGGGCTATGACAAAGTTACCACTCACAACGTTAATCTGTGTGCCCTGCATTGGTGTATTGCTCAGGCTCATTGATAGCCTAGCGGTAATATCCAGCTGTAGCCCACCCACAACCTGTTTGATCACTTTAAAAGCGTCTTCTTCGGTGATACGGATGCCGTTGTAATACTCGGGGATTAACTGGTGCTGCGCCAGCGCTTCATCGATTTGCGGCCTGGCACCATGCACCAGCACCATCTTGATGCCCAGGCTATGCAATAGCGCAATGTCGTTGATGATTGAGCGAAACTGACCTTGGGCCAGCGCTTCTCCACCTAACATCACCACAAATGTTTTGCCCCTGTGTGCATTAACATAGGAAGCGGAATGACGAAAACCATCGACGAGTTCGGTAGTACGCACAGGTGTTAACCTCAAATAAGCTCGATTTCTGCCGAGCAGGAATAAGAAGTCAATATTATTGCATTTTAATTCACTTTAAAAGCATTTAATTGCAACCATGGGATATCAATCGCCTTAATGGAGAGTTTTTATACCAATCAGTATAAACATTTAGTCGCTCAGCGAGAATTTAGCGGTTCTGAGGCAAGGCAACGAGTGAAGAGCATAGTTATTCTACGGTTAAGCTCGTTAACACAGCATCAGAATCGCTAAAACTCGCCATTGTGGCGCGTTTTAGGCTGCCTACTTCTGCGTTGAATAATTTCACAAGGGAACAACCATTGTTTCAATACTTACTTTGAATTAGTTTGCCTAAAGCGCGCTGAGTAGATCAAATTCTTATACTGATTGGTATTATGCATTTTTATCAAAAAAAGCAAAAAAAAAGCCCCTAATCGAAATTAGAGGCTTTTTAGAAAGTTAATATCAAGGATTACTTGATTTTAGCTTCCTTGTACATAACGTGCTGACGAATAACAGGATCAAATTTCTTGATCTCCATTTTTTCAGGCATGTTACGCTTGTTTTTTTCAGTCGTGTAGAAATGACCAGTTTTAGCGCTAGAAACTAGCTTGATCTTCTCACGGTTACCTTTAGCTTTAGCCATGGTTTATTACACCTTCTCGCCGCGGGCACGAAGTTCTGCAATAACAACTTCGATACCTTTCTTATCGATAATACGCATACCTTTAGTAGATACACGTAATTGTACGAAACGCTTTTCGTCTTCTAACCAGAAACGGTGGTTCTGTAGGTTAGGTAAAAAACGACGACGAGTCGCGTTTTTCGCGTGCGAACGGTTGTTACCAACCATTGGTCGCTTGCCAGTTACTTGGCATACTCTTGACATGTCAATCTTCTCCAAAAACAATTTAACGCTCGAGCATTAATGTACCTCGAATATGGCCGTCGCCCGAGGCACACAAAGAGGGCGCATTTTATACAGGATCTAAAATCAAAGATCAAGGGATAGTTGAATCTATCCATCCCCTCTCTGCAAACGAAACTATGTCGCGATCGCCTACAACCATATGGTCTAGCAAGGAAACATCTATCGTTGCTAGTGCTTGTTTCAATCGCTCAGTAATTCGCCGATCAGCATGACTTGGCTCAGCCACCCCGGAAGGATGGTTGTGGCAAACAATCACTGCTGCGGCTTTTTCTTCGAGTACCAACTTAACCACTTCACGCGGATAAACAGATGCTGAATCTATGGTGCCGCGAAACAATTCAACGAATTGAATCACCCGATGCTGGCTATCTAGTAATAAAATACCAAACACCTCATAGGCACGATCCGCTAATTGTCTCATTAAATAGTCCCGAGTTAAATCAGGATCTGTTAAAAATTTGCCTCTTTGCAGCTTTTCTTCAAAAATTCTGCGGCTTATTTCTTGTGCAGCCTGTAATTGTGCGTATTTTACTGGCCCAATTCCGGCAATTTGGCACACTTGCTGTTTCGAAGCGCTAAATAATGCCCGCAAACCACCAAAGTGACTAATCAACTCTCGTGCTAATGCCACCGCACTTTGACCATGCAGGCCATTACGCAGCAAAACTGCCAATAATTCCGCTTCTGACAACTGCTGCGGTCCAAACTTTAGCAATTTATCTCGTGGTCCCTCACCCTCGGGCCAATGTTTAATGGCCATAGCAACCTCCTTGTTGCATTTAAAACGTTACTGGTTATCTGCCGCTTACTGGCTGCGATAAAACAGCAGCAATAATTCAACAGGCGCTAACAAGTATGGCTGATTTTTTTCAATCTGTGTCATCAACTTGGATTGGTTTATGCTATCGTTAGCCCCACGCCAATATGGCAAGCTTGTAGAGAAAAGAGAAGATAATGGCTTTAACTGGTAAAAAAATCTTATTAGGCATTGGTGGTGGGATTGCCGCCTATAAATCTGCTGATTTAGTGCGCCGTTTAAAAGAGCGCGGTGCCGATGTCCGAGTGGTAATGAGCCAAAGCGCAACCACCTTTATCACCCCGTTAACTTTGCAAGCGTTGAGCGGCCATCCGGTAGCCTTAGATCTGCTCGACCCAGCCGCCGAAGCTGCAATGGGACACATTGAACTCGCCCGTTGGGCTGATTTAATGATTGTCGCCCCTGCAACGGCTAATTTAATTGCCAGAATTAACGCCGGCATGGCTGATGAACTCATTACCACCACCTGTTTAGCCACAGAAGCGCCAATTGCTATCTGTCCGGCCATGAACCAACAGATGTATGCCAATCCAGCAACACAAGCCAATATTAACGCAGTTGGCCAACGGGGCATCCATATTTGGGGCCCTGCCAGTGGCGAGCAAGCCTGTGGCGAAGTGGGTATGGGGCGCATGGAAGAACCACTGGCAATTGTTGATCGCGCCGTTAAGTTTTTTGGCCCAAAGCCATTAGCAGGTAAACACCTGCTGTTAACCGCAGGCCCGACTCGCGAAGCTATCGACCCTGTGCGCTACATCTCTAACCATAGCTCTGGCAAAATGGGCTTTGCAATCGCCGCTGCGGCCACACAAATGGGCGCTAAGGTCACCTTAGTGACCGGGCCTGTTAGCTTAGCGACACCAACTGGCGTAACGCGCATTGATGTGCAATCAACAGAACAAATGCTCGCTGCGGTATTAAACCATGTTGAGGCTGCCGATATCTTTATTGGTTGTGCCGCAGTTTGCGACTACCGCGTAGATAACATCGCCAACGAAAAAATTAAAAAGTCTGCCGAGCAAATGCAACTTGCACTGGTACGCAATCCTGATATCTTGGCGACGGTTGCCGCACATCAGTCGCGCCCATTTACGGTTGGCTTTGCCGCCGAAACCCAAGATGTGGCCCACTATGCCAAAGATAAACTGCAGCGTAAAAAGCTTGATATGATTGCCGCTAACGATGTGTCTAATCCGGCGCAAGGCTTTAATAGTGACGACAACGCTCTCACGGTATTTTGGCCACAAGGCGAGCAAGCACTCAATGTGACCGACAAATACACGTTAGCCACCCAACTCCTTTCACTTATTGCAGAGCAAATAACAAACCCATGAAGACGCCAATTGAACTTAAAATCCTCGACTCGCGTATAGGCTCTGAATTCCCGACTCCGGCCTACGCCACTAGCGGCAGTGCCGGTATGGATTTACGCGCCATGATTGATACAACCATGGTGATTAAACCGGGCGAAACCGTATTGATCCCAACCGGAATAGCTGTACACGTGGCAGACCCAAGTTTAGCGGCGGTCATTTTGCCGCGCTCAGGCCTTGGCCACAAACACGGTATTGTATTGGGCAACTTAGTGGGATTAATCGACTCTGACTATCAAGGACCGTTAATGGTCTCTTGCTGGAATCGCAGTCAGCAGCCTTTTACGTTAGAAATTGGTGACCGGCTGGCTCAGTTGGTATTTGTGCCTGTGGTGCAAGCAGAGTTTAAGCTAGTGGATGAGTTTGATAGCTCTGATAGAGGCCAAGGTGGCTTTGGCCATTCTGGCACTAAATAGCTTACTGCTTGGCAAAACAATAGATAAACGCGTGTTAAAACGCACATAATAAGAGAGCATATAAGGCCGATTAGTCGCCTTAGGCTCCAGTGGTATTTAAAGGAAACATCATGGCCGCGAGCCCGAAAAAAAATCGTCGTGAACATATTCTGCAATGCTTAGCTACTATGCTAGAAACCAGCCCTGGCCAACGTATCACTACCGCAAAACTCGCGGCAGAGGTCGGCGTTTCAGAAGCAGCGCTATATCGTCACTTCCCAAGTAAAGCACGGATGTTTGAGGGCTTAATCGACTTTATTGAAGAGTCGTTACTAACACGCATCAATCTCATCATGGATGAAGAGAAAGACACCATGAGACGTTGCCAACTATTACTGCAACTTTTATTGATATTTGCTGAACGTAACCCGGGCATCTCACGGGTACTTAATGGCGATGCACTGCTGGGTGAGAACGAGCGACTACGTAATCGCACCGGGCAAATCTTTGCCAAAGTCGAAACCCATCTTAAACAAATCCTGCGCGAAAAAACCTTACGTGAAGGCAAAGGTTTTTCAATCGATGAAGGTATTTTGGCCAACTTACTGCTTGCCGTAGCCGAAGGCCGCATTGCCCAGTTTGTCCGCAGCGACTTTAAGCAAAAACCCACCAGCCACTTCCAAGAGCAATGGGGCTTTATTCAGCAGCAACTGCTACAAAGTTAAACAATTTAGTGCCACATTAGGCATAAATGCTATCGAGATAGTGCAGCCAAGATTCTGAGTGATTAAGCTGCACCATCTTGATAATTTGTATAACGATTATTCACTTGTCCACGCAATACTTTTGTATTACTCTTGCCAAAATAACGCTTAATTATAAACAACATATACACATAACAAGGACGTGTTTATGAAACTAATCATGTGGTTTAGTTTTGTTATTTGGTGCTTTTTTAGCACAAACAGTAACGCCTCTGAGACTGAGCTGGTTGAACAATTCAGCCGTGCATCTGAATTCAGTCAAATCAAGATATCGCCAACAGGTAAATACCTCAGCGCTATTGTGCCTAAAGATGGCAAAGACGCGCTATTAATTCTCGACGCAAAAACAAAGAAGCCAACCAATGTAGTCCACTTTGAATCGAACGCTCAAGTCGGAACATATGAATGGGTTAACGAAGAACGCGTAGTACTAGCAAAGACCTATTTAAAAGGCTGGAGCGATCACCCTTTATACTACGGTGAGCTAATGGCAGTAAATGCTGATGGCAGCCGTCAAGCCTATTTATTTGGTTATAAGGGTGGCCAGCAAGTCGGATCACGTATTAAACGAAATACAGCAATCAGCGCCACAGCCTACATTTTCGATCCACTTCCTGAAAACGATAAATACATGCTAGTCAAAGCATTACCATGGGGAAATGGCAGTAGCAATACATCGGAAAACAAGCAACAAATCTATCGAGTTGATGTATACAAAGGCACCCGCAAGAAAATAGCCACTGCCCCAATCCCTTATGCTCAATTTCTTACTGACCATGACGGCAAAGTTCGCTTTGTAAGTGGCACAAATGATTACGTGAACTCACAACTATTCTATCGAAAAGATGGCAAATGGGTTGATACTAAAAACCTCAATTTAGATCTAAAAGAGATACGTCCACTTGCTTTCAACAGCGACAACACTGGTGTGTATATCCTTGGCTCAGAAGCAGGCAAAACCCAAGGTGTTTTCTTACTAGATATCAATACGGGGACTAAAAAACTAGTCAGCCGCGATGAAGTGGTTGATCCCAATAACATTTGGATTGATAGAATATCTAAGAATTTATACGCCATTGAGTACCAAAATGGCTATCCAACCTATGAATTTATTGATAAAAACGATGAACATTCTATTATTCTAAAACAATTACTTAAAGCCCTGCCCGGTCACCAAGTACACTTAGTTAGCCAGACTAATGATGCGAGTCAATTGGTGATTAAAGCCTTTAATGACCGCAACCCTGGCGACTATTATGTTTTTCATAGCAAAAAAAAGCAGCTCGAATACCTAGTGTCAGCTAAAAAATGGCTCGACCCCGAGTTGATGGCTGAAATGAAGCCCATTAGCTTTACAGCCCGCGACGGCAAAACCATTCACGGATACTTAACCCTGCCCCATGGTGTCGACCCTAAAAACTTGCCTTTAGTGGTTAACCCCCATGGTGGCCCTCACGGCCCACGTGACTGGTGGGGCTTTGACTCACAAAACCAAATGATAGCTAGTAAAGGCGCAGCCGTGTTGCAGGTTAACTTTCGTGGATCGGGCGGCTACGGGTTAGATTTTGAACATGCCGGTCATCAAAAATGGGGCACCGATATTCAATATGACATTATTGATGCCACCCGCTATGTGATTGACCAAGGCTATGTAGACAAAGACCGTGTGTGTATAGTCGGCGGCAGTTTTGGTGGCTATTCGGCACTGCAAAGCCCAATCATCGAGCCTGACATGTTTAAGTGTGCAATTGGTTTTGCCGGCGTGTATGACCTTGAGCTGATGTTTAATAAGGGCGACGTACCTGGACGCCGCGCGGGTAAGCGTTATCTCAACAAAGTGCTCGGTAAAGATGAAAAAGTCTTGCAGCAGATGTCACCTAGCCACAACACCGACAAGCTCAAAACCAACTTATTATTAGTGCATGGCGGAGAAGATGAACGCGCACCAATTGAGCAACTTGAAGCCTTAGAAGCAGACCTTAAAAAGCACAACTATCCCTATGAAAAATTAGTAATGGATGATGAAGGCCATGGCTTCTACAGCGACGCCCATCGCGCTAAGTATTACCAACAAATGCTGAGCTTCTTGCAAGAGAACCTTAGACTGTAATAGCCGCAGAAATTGGTCAGCAAACTGAAAAAACCTATCATCACGATAGGTTTTTTCAGTAATTCCTTACTTTTTACGGGTATAAATTGACGCCATTTCACGGTATCCTCCTTGCCCCGTTGTTGACTGTTTAACTCAAACAGAGCAACTATAATGACTATTAAACCCGCTAAAGCCCCAAGCAATTGCTCGCTTTAGCCACTGTAAGTTAACCACTGGCAGTATAGTGGAGGATCTCATGGCACTTAGTGAATCAGCACAGCTAGTACAACAAGCACTCTTAGATCGCGGTTTAGAAACCCCGATGCTACCTTGTGGACTTGATGCCGAGCAGCGCAAAGAAAAAATCGAACACCATATGCGTGAGATTTTAACCTTAATGTCATTAGATTTGCGTGACGACAGCTTAATTGAAACCCCTAAGCGTATTGCCAAAATGTATGTCGATGAGATTTTCTCGGGGCTCGATTACCAGAACTTCCCTAAAATCACCGTCATTGAAAACAAAATGGGCTTTGATGAAATGGTAAAGGTAAAGGATATCAGCCTAACCAGCACCTGCGAGCATCACTTAGTGACCATTGATGGCCTAGCAACAGTGGCCTACTTGCCGCGTAAGAACATTATCGGCCTGTCTAAAATTAACCGTATTGTGCGCTTTTTTGCCCAACGCCCACAGGTACAAGAGCGCCTAACCCAACAAGTGTTAGTGGCGTTGCAAACCCTGCTAGAAACCAAAGATGTCGCGGTAAAAATGGACGCGGTACATTACTGCGTTAAATCACGCGGCGTGATGGACTCAACCAGCTCAACCACCACCACGGCCCTTGGCGGAATTTTCAAGTCAAACCCGGCTACCCGCGCTGAGTTCCTGTCGCAGTAATACCAATCAGTATAAGAATTTGATCTACTCAGCGCGCTTTGGGCAAACTAATTCAAGGCGAATGATTGAAACAATGGTTGTTCCCTTGTGAAATTATTCAACGCAGAAGTAGGCAGCCTAAAACGCGCCAGAGTGTTTCATTCCACTCGTTGCCTTACCTCAGAACCGCTAAATTCTCGCTGAGTGACTAAATGTTTATACTGATTGGTATAACAAGCGACTCAACCGCCAAACATAAAAAACGCCACGGATTAACGTGGCGTTTTTGTATCATCAATAAGCTGTTGATGTTCTAGCTTGGCGCTAACACATCCGCAAAGCTCAATTAGATGCCGTATTGGTCGCGATAAGCACTTACCGCTGCAAGCTGTGCTTCCATGCCTGATTTTTCAGACAAGTAGCTAATCAAATCTTCTAGCTTCACAATCGATACGATTTCGCAGCCAAAGTCGCGCTCAACTTCTTGAATCGCTGACAGCTCGCCCTTACCTTTCTCTTGGCGGTCAAGTGCAATCAATACACCGGCCAGCTTAGCTTGTGCCGCTTCAATAATCTCCATTGACTCACGGATTGCCGTGCCAGCGGTGATCACATCATCAACCAACATCACGCGGCCTTTAAGCTCGCTACCGACTAGGCTGCCACCTTCCCCGTGCTGTTTCTTCTCTTTACGGTTAAAGCAGTAAGGCATATCAATATCGTGGTGCTCACACAATGCCACAGCGGTAGTCGTCGCAATTGGAATACCTTTGTAAGCAGGGCCAAATAGCAAGTCATGTTCAATGCCAGAATCAACCAACGCCGCCGCATAAAAACGACCCAGGCGGGCTAAATCACGGCCAGTATTAAACAAGCCAGCATTAAAGAAATAAGGGCTAGTGCGGCCCGACTTAAGCGTAAATTCGCCAAATCTTAGTACTTGGCGCTCTAATGCAAACTCAATAAACTCACGCTGATAGGCTTTCACAACCACTCCTCACTTATCATTTTTTCTGGGTAAAAAGGTTTAAAAAAAGGATCCCGTAGGACCCTTAATTGTTTTTCTATTTTAGTTTAACGAGGCTTTTTGCACATCGACAATCTCGCGAATGCCGTGTTTAGCCAGCTCAAGTAGGCTCATTAGCTCTTCGTGGCTAAATGGCTCACCTTCTGCAGTGCCTTGAATTTCAATAATCTTACCGGTTTCGGTCATCACTACATTCATGTCAGTTTCAGCAGCGCTGTCTTCAACATATTCTAAATCGCAAATCGGCTCGCCTTTATAAATGCCTACACTCACTGCAGCAATCAGGAACTTAAGCGGGTTGGTTTTCAAAATGCCTTTACCGCGTGCCCAATTAAGCGCATCAACCAAGGCCACACACGCACCGGTGATCGCCGCAGTACGCGTACCGCCATCTGCTTGAATTACATCACAGTCAATCACAATGGTGTTTTCGCCTAGCGCTTTCATGTCTACCGCTGCGCGCAATGAACGACCAATAAGACGTTGAATTTCTTGCGTACGACCAGACTGCTTACCACGTGCCGCTTCACGGTTCATGCGGCTGTGGGTAGAGCGTGGTAACATGCCGTATTCAGCTGTCACCCAACCTTGGCCTTGGCCCTTAAGGAAGCGTGGCACACCCTCTTCAAAGCTTGCAGTACACAACACCTTAGTGTCACCAAACTCAACTAAGACAGAGCCTTCGGCATGGGCCGTAAACTGGCGAGTAATTGTCACCGGACGAGATTGGGCGGGCGTTCTGTCACTTGGGCGCATAGAAGGTTCCTGTATTAAAAATAAACAAAGCGATTTTGGCTGCATATTATAGGGGCTAGCGCGCCTATATGCCATGACATTCAGCCAACAAGCTTAAACAGTGGCGGATGACTCACAATCAAACGCCAACAAAGACCAGTCAATCAAGCTAACCTAACAGCATATCATCGCGTAAAATCACTGACTTAAAACCCTAAGTTGCCACCCTATCCTTGATACTTCAGGCAATTACTTTGACCATTACCACGATAGGTCTATAATCGGCATTCACTTTGACGAATAAATAACACCGGACCCACTTCATGATCCAAAGCATGACAGCCTACGCTCGAATAGAGCACAAAGCACAATGGGGTAATGCCTCATGGGAAATTCGCTCTGTTAACCAGCGCTATTTAGAAACCTATCTGCGTCTGCCTGAGCATTTTCGCAACCTAGAGCCCATGCTGCGAGACCGCCTGCGCAAGCGATTAAACCGCGGTAAAGTTGAAGTGAACCTGCGTTACGACATCAAAGACGATGACAACAACGAGCTACAACTCAACCAAGACTTAGCCAAGCAAGTGATTCAAGCGGCCAACTGGGTACGTGACCAAGCTAGCCAAGGCGAGCTAAACGTGGTTGACGTACTACGCTGGCCAGGTGTGATGTCGAGCTCAGAGCAAGACATGGATGCCCTAGGCAAAGAGCTGCTTACCGCCTTTGACAGCGCCATAGACCAATTTATTGAAGCCCGTGGCCGCGAAGGCGAAGCCATTAAAACCATGCTAGACACCCGCCTTGACGCCATTGCTGAACAAGTAGCCGTAGTACGTGAGCACATGCCTGCCGTTATGCAATGGCAACGCGAAAAGCTCACTAACCGTTTAGCAGAAATTAAAGAAGATTTAGACCCAGCACGTCTAGAGCAAGAGATGGTGATTTTGGCACAAAAGATGGACGTTGCCGAAGAGATGGACCGCCTCGACGCCCACGTTGAAGAAACTCGCCGCATCCTTAAGAAAGGTGGCGCACAAGGCCGCCGTTTAGACTTTATGATGCAAGAATTCAACCGCGAATCTAACACCTTAGCCTCTAAATCCATCAGCGCTGAAGTCACGGCAGCAGCGGTCGAGCTCAAAGTACTGATTGAGCAAATGCGCGAGCAGATCCAGAACGTAGAGTAAGCGTTTTTCTGGTTTTAAAGTGGATTGGTAAAGATGTGAAGCCCAGCAAATGCTGGGCTTTTTGTTAGATAAATAAGAGAAAGATAAGTTTACGCTGACGCAGCCCGCTCTTCATTCTACTTCCAGGCTCCTTGAACATTTTCAACCGTCAGTCTTGCTGCTCTTTGCTTTACACCTTCAAGTATTGGGTCACTGATATGCGCTGGAAAATCATTCGGTAGCTGCTTTTGAACCTGATTAATCACAAAATCAACTGTATCTGCAATCTCAAGCAAAATAGCAACCATTTCGTCAGTATCATACCCAACCGCCCTAGCGGTCTGGATAAAGTGCCTTGGGAAGATCTGCGCTATCCGATATTCCTTACCTTTGGTTGCTTTAAGTCCCATTGCCAATTTTGCCTTACGGATATTTACACCTTTGCCACCAATGGCTGGATATAAAGACAAAATATCGTAAAAGGGAGTTAATCGATATCCGCCACCCGCCTCAATAAACAATGAAAAGTTCTTCGCATGCCCATCGGTTGCAGCGAGCAGCCAAAATAGCACCTGAGATTTCATGAAATCATATCTATCTCGCTCTGGGGTTATAGAGCCCAATAAATAAGGCATTATTTGTGCAATCCCCGGTCCATCATGACTTTCATATTTTTTAGCAGAAGGAACATTCAATGTCTGGCAAAAGTCTTCTTGAGGTAATCGCATAATCCATTTGCCATCACTCGACAACTTACGATCAAAACGCTCTACAGCAAGCGCTTTAATGTCTCCCACTTTAATGATTGAGCATTGCGGAATAACTAAACCAAACTCCCGCGCAATCATCATGCATAGGTACTCATTTTCAACACTGTCAGACATATCGATAGTATGCGAATGACTTTGTATCTCACCAATAGGTAGCTTAATGATATGCGTCGTGGGTGTGGCATTAATTGGCAACTGCCATTGGTCATCGAGATTGAGTAAAACTGTCTTCTCTTGGACACCGGCAATAGAGATTCGAAAATCATCTTCATCCGCTAGCATACCTAGCGGGATATCAGACTGATACCCCTTCAATACTTTTTCCAATGCCGCATCAGATAAAGGCTTAGATTCAATTTTTTTAACATCGAAAGCGACTTGTCCATGGGGAATGAACTGCAATGCCCCTACACTGTCTAGCCCAACTTTCGCTAATAAATCGAACGCCTGTGTCGATTGCGCATTATGGCGAGCAACAATTCTGTTTCTCACCTCAATATTATCTGGCAGTAGATTATCGAAAAAGTTATAAACCTCATCGCCCTTATAGGCCTGTTTTTGCAACGGCATAGATAAAGAGATAGGCCGACTATTTGACGTATTTAACCATCGCGCAGCATACTTAAATAGATGGGAACCTGTAGCAGATTTAGTCAACTCTCCCACAAAATAGCCATTCATATAAACATCAAGAACAGCCATTACCACTCCTCTTTCCATTCATCGTCAGTGGGGATGTGTTTATCTTCAACCAGCGTCGACACCAGTTCAGGATTTCTAACCTTAATATCTAGCTCAAGGTTTAAAGCAGATAAAATCTTAAACAATGTTTCCAATTTAGTGGAATCTGGGTTCTGTTCAAAATTTGAAACCGTATCCTGACGAATACCAACCTTCTTACCTACCTTGCTTTGCGACAACTGCATATTGAGTCGCGCATCTTTAAGGTACACAGCAAGCTGTTTTGAATTAGTCACCTTCATTATTTCCCACCTATAAACCCTATCGCTATTACCAAGTTTACACGCCACAACCGTTAAAACAAGATTCACACGCTATAAGCGTTAAAACGATAATTACACGCTACAGGCGTTAAATCAACAATTACACGCTATAAGCGTTAAACAAAAAACAACACGCTATAGGCATTAAAATGATAGTTAAAACTCAATATCCACGTTGAAGAAACTCGCCGCATCCTTAAAAAAGGTGGCGCCCAAGGCCGCCGTTTAGACTTTATGATGCAAGAGTTCAACCGCGAGTCTAACACCTTAGCCTCTAAATCTATCAGCGCTGAAGTCACTGCCGCAGCAGTAGAGCTTAAAGTACTGATTGAGAAAATGCTTGGGTAAATCCAGAACGTGGAATAAGTATTGGGACGCTTGTGATAGCAGGCTGGTGAAAAATATTAGAAGCCATGAAATTTCTAGGCTTTCAGGGGGGAGATACCATAACCTAAAAAACTATCCTTTACCTAATATTTAGGCTCTTCTTATTCCCTAGACAAATGCAACCTTTTAACTCGGTTTAACCCGAAATGGCTTGAACTTCATCGATAAAACTTTTAAATGTCTGCAAATACCCTAACTGATTAGGTGTATATGTTTCATGAAGAGGCTTTGGAACAACTAACTGAAGTTTCAAGTGCACCATTTGTGTAGTTTGCTCTTCTGAAATAGCAGGTTCCAACGTTAATAGGTGCTTTGTCTCTATGCGCTTTGCTTCTGCTAGTACCTGTCTCCATCGGTCTTTGCATGATGTTTTAGCACCTAACATTCTCAGTTTTCTCTCATCAAACCGCTTGTTCTGGTATGCCTTTTGGCTTGGAAATAAAAAATCTGGAGTTTGCTTACCTTCAGTCTTTCCACCACGCTTATAAGAAAGGTTATTTGCTATAAAGATAGCCTCTATATGATTTTCAAAAGCATGCCCAACTCGAGACTTCCTTCTATTCTGAACACTAAGAGAAAATTTGATGAAAGCATCAACATCATGCCCTGAGCCTCCGAACCCTAGCTTCAACTGTTCAGATACAATGTGCCTTTCAAGTAGCCTGAAGTTTTGCTCTTCAGCTTCCATCCAAGCAAGTAAAGTTTGGTCTGGCGCTTCAACTGCACAAACCTCACTTTGAACTAGTTTCCGTGAATATTCAGAAAAAACACGAGTCTTGGGGAAATTTGAATCAAACCGATTAAGTAGCTCAGTAAGCTTACTTTCATCATCTACTTTTGAAGTACTAACATCTATTCCAAGCTGAGCTAATACTATTCGCACAGGAATAACCAAAGAGGCTTCTTTGACTGGTACATTTATTAAAGCTGTATCTATATCAAGATTCAAAGCACCAAAAATGCTTTTGAGTTGAACCTCTGCGGAACTACCTTTGGGCGCAAAAACAAGCAGCAATGTTTGCTCTTTTGTAAGGGCAATCAACAAAAAGTCATCTTCTCTAAAGCTCTGTGTAACTTCATTATCATGATAATAAAGTCTATATTCAGCCCCCCTTAGAGGGTCTTTATAGCGGGTGTCGTACCAAGAAACGGTGTCTTCACAAACAATGGGTTCACTTTCATCATCAGAAATATATACCATCTTAGCGGCAAATTTTAGGGTTTTACCATCAATAGGGAAGCCAAGCTTTCGTCCAAATCCAGCCTTAACTAACCCGCCAATTTCATGTTGGTTTGAGCCCTTCTTGTTATTGTTGCCTCTCTTTACATCAACGGCTTTTAGGTATTTGACCGCTACAGCTTCAAAAATATCTTCTAATGTCTCGTACAAAGCCACCACCCTTATATAATAACAACCATAAGATTATCATTTATTTTTATCTACTTATAAAAATAATACTACTACTCTATTCATATCAACAACTAGTTATCACTAACATCCTTTGACATGTGTTTTTATACAGTACTCAGCTGTACTCTGGGTCAAACGAGTGATAAAGTATTAGGCCTCAGATTTTGTAAAGAAGCACTCCATGGCTAGTAACGAAGAAACACTTGAACTACTTACTAAACTTTTAGAAATTTACGATCAAAAACAAATAGCAGCCAAACTAAATCCGTGGACTGAAAATGACTGGTGCAGAGAAACAATCAATCGCATTCTAAAAGGGAAATCAGATAAACAACTTACTTCTGAAGAATTCCGAATTTTAAATGACCTTTTGCCCAAGCGTCCCAAACACTATGACAATCCTAGCTTTAAATTTATAGATCTATTTGCAGGAATAGGTGGGATAAGAAAGGGCTTTGAATCTATCGGCGGTCAATGTGTTTTTACTAGCGAATGGAACAAATATGCAGTCCGTACCTATAAAGCTAATTACTATAGTGACCCGGTTGCCCATTCCTTTAACCAAGACATACGTACAATAACTCTAACAGAAGACAGTGATACCATTTCTGAAACTGTTGCTGCAAAAAACATACGAGATAATATTCCAGAGCATGATGTCCTGCTCGCGGGCTTCCCTTGTCAACCCTTCTCACTTGCTGGGGTATCTAAGAAGAATTCTCTAGGAAGAGCTCACGGTTTCGAATGCGAAGCTCAAGGCACTTTATTTTTCGATGTGTGCCGAATAATTAAAGCAAGACAACCAAGTGCATTTGTATTGGAAAACGTAAAAAACCTGAAAAGTCATGATAAGGGTAATACTTTCAAAGTAATAACTCAGGCACTTGATGAATTAGGTTATGACGTAGCAGATATAGACTTTGAAGGTTCAGGAAGTAAGGACCCAAAAATTATTGACGGCAAAAACTTTCTTCCTCAACACAGAGAAAGAATTGTACTAGTTGGTTTCAAACGTGATTTAAATATTGCTAATGGTTTCACTCTAAAAAACATTATGTTTCCTGAGCATACCCCTTCCTTTGAGAGCCTTCTTAATAGCCTTACGGAGGCCGAAAAAGCAAAATATACCCTGACACCTCGCTTATGGGAATATCTATACGAATACGCGAAAAAACATCAAGCTAAAGGCAACGGTTTTGGCTACGGTTTAGTCGACCCGAAAAAGCCTGACGTAATAACTAGAACATTATCTGCCCGCTACCATAAAGATGGTTCAGAAATTTTAATTGACCAAGGCTGGAATAAAGAATTAGGTGAACTTGATTTTTCTAATCCAGAAAACCAAAAGAATAGGCCCCGCAGACTAATGCCAAAAGAATGTGCTCGACTAATGGGATTTGATGAGCCCGGGAAAAGCGAATTCATAATTCCTGTATCTGATACACAAGCATACCGCCAATTTGGCAATTCAGTTGTTGTACCTGTTTTCACAGCAGTAGCGAAGCTAATGCAATCAAGAATTGATGAAGCCGTAAAAATCAGAAAAGAGAGCAAACTGATAAACTAGGTTAAGGGGCTTGAAAATGATGACATACCTTAAGCCCCCTCGCCGCACAATCACTGCTTAGCGCATGTTTTCTAAGAAAAAATACAACCAAAAGAACTTAGCAACTAAGCAACTAAGCAACTAAGCAACTAAGCAACTAAGCAACTAAGCAACTAAGCAACTAAGCAACTATTGAGAAGCGACTATAATACTATTTTTGAAAACTTGTATTAAGTCATTACACCATAAACTATGATAAACACTGGTAAAAAGATAACAATGTATCGACAAGGATTTTGACACATGAAAAAGCTCAACCCAGCATTTATCGGTTACACACTCACATTGAATGTTGTCGCTTTGGTCTTATGTATTTTACTAATAAATTATGGAGCGAGTGCTGGTTTTCTTATTGGACTATACACTACTATCGTGTTGCTGCCTTCAATCCTCATGGCTGTGACACGGCTCTGCTCAGACAATTCATAAGCACATACAGCCTAGTTTACAGCCCACCTACCGCCTGTATCGGCCTGTGGTTTTGCACTATCCATGCTACCCACACGAGTTTCTCTGCTTTGCCTGAGTGCTTGTTGTCGATGGTCACTTCCCCGCTAAAATGGCTGGGGTTAGTGGTATGTGGCGTAAACACTTGATGCTGCAGCACAGTAAAGTCATGCTTTAGTACTTTGTTGCGGTTTTCACCGCGGGTGACGTTAGTGGTAAAGCCGGTGCCGACCAAAGCAAGATGCAGTTCTATGGGGCTTTCGTCGTTGATAACCGTGCTTGCTTGTTGGTTGCTGCTTTGGTTTGCGGTCTTGCTACTTTGATTGTCGCTGTAGCGTTCAAAACTGGCTTGTAGATGTAAGGCCGTGCCTGCGGTGCCTGTGGCAGTATCTGTAGCTGTGGCTGTGGCTGTATTTTCGGCTTTATCCTGTGCGGATTTGGCTTTAATGCTGACTGACAGTACGCCAACTTTTTCTGGTGGCTGGTTAAATACATCACCGAGTTCACGGTCGAACCAGCCGCGCCATTCTTTGCCGTTAATCACAAACTGTGGGGTGTAGACTTGGCCGGTGTTTTTGGCGTTAAGATGATCATATTGGCGCTGGCTAAACGCGCGTTTGCTGTAGGGGTCTTTCCAGCCGATGCAGTTCCAGTAGCTTACGTGAAACGCCAACGGAAATAGGGTTTTCCACAACTGGGGATGGTCACGAAAGCTTGATAGCCATTGCTCTGCAGGTGGACAACTGCTGCAACCTTGTGAGGTATAAAGCTCAACAAAATAAGGTCGATAAACACTGCTTTGTTGATTAAATTCGCCTAGCGAGGCTGCTCGCAATGGCTGGGACATCAAAAAGCCACTGCAAAGCAGCACCAATAAATACGCTCGCGCGCTGCTTACACTAAACTGCCGCCAGTTTTGACGAGATGACAAACTACACGTTTGGAGGATTGGGGCAAACATAATCGCACTCTTGCTAGGCTTTGTAATATAGACCTAACACGACGCGTAGATCTTTCAGTCTAACTCGTATAGTTAGTCCGTATAGTTACCCCGTAAAGTTAGCCCATATAGTTGGCCTGCATAGCAGGCCAACCACACAAACCTAAGCCAATTAGGCTGCGCTGGCTAAGCGAGCTGCTCGGCTTGTCGTTAATTGTTGATAGCCATATAACAGCGCCGCTGCGACCGATAACACCATTATCCAACTCCATAGTGGCGCTAAACCTAAGTTGATTGCCTGAAAGCCCACTATCGCACTCAGCGCGGCAATCATGGCAAACGGCAGCTGAGTCACTACATGGGCATGGGGCGCACAGCCCGAACTGGTGGCACTGATCACACTGGTATCTGATATGGGTGAGCAATGGTCACCAAATACTGACCCAGCCATTACCGCACTGAGTACTGGCAACATTAGAGTTTGATCTACCGCCTGGGCAATTTCAGCACCAATGGGGATCATAATGGCAAAGGTGCCCCAGCTAGAGCCTGTGGTAAACGCCATCACCGCGCACAGTACAAAACAGCCCGCAACCAAAATGTGGCTCGATATAAATTGCTCGGCCCAACTGGCCAGCAGCTTAGCCACACCTAAATCGGCGATAACAGCACCAATCATCCAGGTAAACAGTAAAATAGCGATAGCAAAGCTAATCACTTTAATGCCTGCCACGGTATCGCTTAGCAGGTGGGTTAAGCTTCGCCCGGCAAACTTTAACATCACCACTGCAATACCTGTGGCTAGCAAACAGGCATCACGCATGGCGGCACCAATATCTGCCGCAGTAAGCCATGCTGCAAGCTCGTTTGATGTGGCATTAGCCGCGCCCGACCACAAGGTGAAACCAATGGATGCTAACAACAAACTCGCCATGGGCACACCCAATAACCACGGACTGCCTGCGGCCACTTCTGTAGACGCATCAGCATGATTTGCATCCTCTATAGCTGATTGCGAGGTTTCTGCATTCGCCGATTTAGGGTAAGTAAAACCAATACCAAACCACGCTATCAGCAATGACAACACAATCACCGTAATGGCATAGAAGTTAAGCTGAGCAATGGCAATAAAGGACTCAAGCGGTGATAACGGCAGCAGGGTAATGCCGGCCAAAATCGCCATCACATACGGCCCCCAGCTTGAAAAAGGCAGTAACGAACATAACGGCGAGGCGTTAGAGTCCACCAGGTAGGCAATTTGCTCTTTGCTCATTTGATAACGCTGGCTCAATGGCTGGCATACATGGCCCACCGCTAAGCAACTAAAAATACCATCAATAAATACCACCCAACCCAGCAGCACTACGCCAATGCGTGCTTGGCGGCCACTTTGAATGCGATGATACAACCAGTCAGCAAAAGATTTAACTGCGCCGCCTCGGGCCAGCAATTGCGTCATTACCCCTAACAGCACCATCGCCGCCAGCACATTTAAATGCCACGCTTGCCATTGGCCGTTGGCCGTTGGCATAAAATTGCTGCCAAGCCGTGCTCGATAAATAGTGAATGCTTTCGAGTGGATTAAAACTGCTTAAGATAAGGGCGCCAGAAACAATACCCACGCCTAAGGCCACTAACGTTCGGCGTAATACCAAAGCCAACACTAAGGTTAATAACAGCGGTGTAAGCATTAAAAGATTGGCCAACATGGCTGCGACTCCGGTAGGAACGATTAACTCAGCAAATAGTGCTGAGTGACTGGCACCTCAGTGCGTTAATCACTGTAGTGCCGGTTACGTTACGCGTGTGCTCGACTAGCTTAAGTGTTGTTGCAGTGCCGCTTGGTTTTCAAGCAGGCTTTTGTACAGGGTAAACTGATTGGCAGCGCGCTCTAAATTATGGTTTTCATGATGAATATTAAAATACACATCGCCATTAAGATGATCAGTTAAAAAGCGCACGCCAATCATCAAGCAAATAATTTTAGCCCCCAGCCATAAGCTTTGACGTTCAGCCTTGGTAAGAATGCTGCTTAATTCGCTCAAATACCCTTGGCATATCGCAGCAAAAATGGTTTCGCGCACCTGCACATTACTGAGGTTGGTTGAGTCTTCCTCTTCTGGCGAGCAAAAGGTACGTACCATGTCGCCAAAGTCATACATCAAATGCCCTTTCATGCAGGTATCTAAGTCAATAATTGCTAGACTCGACATGTCACGCTTATCAAACAACATGTTGTTGATTTTAGTGTCATTGTGGCAAATACGTTTAGGTAGCTGTGGCTCAATATCCGCCAGTTCTTGCAATAAACTTTGTTGAGTCAGGGCAAAATCAACCCAAGCTTGGCACCCAGCTAAGCGCTGTTTGCTATTGGTTGCCACCGCCTGTTCAAGCTGCTTTATACGCCCAGGTAAGTGATGAAACTGTGGGATCACATCTTCAATTTGCTCAGCATCAAAATCACTCAATGCTTGCGAAAAGTGGCCAAAAGCTTTGGCTGCGGCTTGGGCCTGTTGCTCGTCGCCTACCACATCAATACTGTGACTGTTGGGTAGGTAATTGATCGCTCGCCAAAAACCCTTGTCGCCTAAATCTATGGCGAGTTCATTAGCTTGAGTCGTGAGCGGCGACACGACTTTAAGTTGGTACTCAGCTTGCTGGCGTTTATCGCGTAAGTGTTGAGCAATTTTTTGCGCGTTGTTGACCAAGAAAAATGGCGTTTTAAAGACCTCGGTATTGATACGCTGCAGCACCATTTCACCATGCTGGCCGCGTACAAGAAAGGTATCGTTGATATGTCCATTTCCTAGCGGTGACACTTTGGCCTCAACTTCAATGCCAAAATTCGGCAGTACATGCTGCTTTATAAAATCAATCACCCAACAACTCCATTAATTTTTGTTTTACCTCAGCCACATCCTGAGGATAGGTCACACCCAACCATGTTTGGGTTGCTGTGCTAACCCCTATTTTAAACACATCACGTGTTTCTTTTGCTCCGTCCATGGCGCTTTGCACCACAGAAGGTAAATAACATTCGGCAGTGGCACTATTGGCATTGGCGCTAACAAAAGCCAGCAACTGCTGCTCTAGCACCGAAAAAATACTGCAGGTAAAGCCCCAACAGGTCATAGATACCAGCGCATCGGCTGACAGTTGCATTACTTGACCTGCAAACTCGCCGCTACATGTATCAGACGTCAAAGTCGGGCGAATGTTCAACCATTCTTGCACAGAACGCAGCTCGCCATTTTCAACCTGGCAAATCCCGCGATTAACGCCGCCGTGTTCAGACAAGGTATTACGCAAACGATACGCCACCATTTGCCACTGTTCCGGTGCAGATTTAAATCCTGCGGCTAATAGCTTAAATGCATCTTGGCCGTAATAATCATCCGCGTTAATCACCGCCATTGGCCCAGATACATGGTGACGAGCACACCACAGCGCATGGGCAGTGCCCCAAGGCTTAGTTCTGTGCTCGGTATTTGCAATAAACTGTTGCCAGCCATCGGGCAAGTCATCCATCGCTTGATAGCAAAATGCAATTGCTATTTGCCCAGCAAACATCGGCGCTAAACTGGATTTGAGTTCTTGTTCCAGCTCAGGACGGATAATTAACACCACTTTGCTAAAACCGGCTGCTATGGCTTCGCGTACCGATAAAGCCAATAAGGTTTCACCATTGGGGCCAAGTTGAGCAAGCTGCTTGTCGCCACCAAAGCGACTGCCCATGCCTGCGGCCATAATCACTAAGGTTAAGCCACCGCATTTAGGCATAAAGTGTTGAGACATTTAATCTTGCGCCATTAACTTATTTTCGATTAATCATTAACTTGCTGTACTTAGGCGCTTCAACCAAGGTTTATGCAGCGCTAGTCACCTCACGGTTTAGCTTACAACGGCATACTGCTACGCCATTACAGTGCTAACAAGCAAGCCCAGCAGTCTAATAACTTAACAGCATAAATGCTAGCGCGACTTATAAGTAGTCGATAAAGCCTGCACTTTTAGCCAGTGCTGCTTGGCTGCCTTTAAGGCTAAACTGATAGCCACACAGCTTTAAATTTCCGCGCATGGCAATATCGGTAATGATGGCCTGAGTATCCAACGGTGAAAACCGCGCCTGAGTGGCGCTACTTGGCAGCAGTTCTACATTAATCGGCCGATAGCTGGCACCATTATTAAACTCCATGGCTTGGCAAGTTCTGTCGCCTTTAGCCGTTGCCAATGACCATAACTGTTGCGGCGCACCGCGCTCGCCCAGCCATTCAAGCAGCACTGCGCCATCGAACAAAATCACACTAAATCCATCGGGCATATCTGCTTTAGCATCAGCCTGAAATGCTACAGGTTCTATAGATTGCGGCTCAACGGGCTCCGATGCCAAAGTTTCAACCTGCTCGCTAGGTTTTAAAAGGCTCAATACAACCACTAGCACCACAAGCGCAGCGCTGCTAATCATCAGCATTTTCTGTTTCACAGCTGACAGCGCTGACCAACGTCCTGCAAGTGCTTGCCAATTGATTTGCGCCGCTTCGGCCTCTTTAAGGCTATCCAATGAGTCAGCGTTTGCCTCACTCGCCTCAAAATTAACCTCAGTAACCTCTGTTACCTCACCATCTAGTGTGGGTTCTACTCGGCGACGCTCAGTGCTGCTTCCCGATGGCGTTGAATGATTATGAGGGCCAGCGTAACCAAACTGGTCAAATTTCACAGATTTGGTGGCAGGTAACACCACTTGGGTTAACAGCGACACCGCCACACCTAACAGGGCGCTGACCACGACAAACCCCATACTGGCATCAAATGCCAGCGCACTCCAAAACAGTAGCAATGGCAATGCCGGCAATAAGATAAACCAAGCAGGGTGAGCCACATGCTTAACGCGGCGTTTAGCGCTCAAAACAACCAGCGCAATAACCGGTAACGCTACAACCAGGGTGCCAATATGGGCGCCAATAAAGCTAGTGGTAATTAATAGCACCACATAAGCCAAAGCATTAATCGCCATAAAGCGAAATTGGCTATCAGTACCGGTCAAACAAAGCAGCGATTTAAAATGCATAACAGCGATCACCTAAAACATGCATGGAAAAGTCGATTAAACCTGATGGAGCTGAGCTGAAGATTAATGCACTAGCAGATAATAAGCCCCATCTTGGCTGTTTTTATACCATATACTGCTAACGCGCCCTAGTCACCACGCTTAATCCGGTGAATTATCATGCAAATTGATAGATAACAATGTAAAGCGTAAGCTCGACTAACAAGCAATTGATAAATTTTTGCCCTAACACTAGCTCAATAGATCAGCCAAGAGGTATAATGGGCCGCTATTATCAATTTCTAGCTTTGGACTCCGCACCATGACCGCTCGTGGCAACCTTTTTATCATTTCAGCGCCAAGTGGCGCCGGCAAATCGTCGCTCCTTTCTGCAATCTTAAAAGATAAGCCCGCTGATATGCAGGTGTCGGTATCACACACCACACGCCAGCCACGTAATGGTGAAAACAATGGCGAGCATTATCATTTTGTGTCGGTTGATGAGTTTAAAGCGCTAATTGAGCAAGGTGCCTTTTTTGAATGGGCCGAAGTGTTTGGCAACTATTACGGCACCTCACGCCAAGTGATTGAAGCTAAACTGGCTGAAGGTGTCGATATTTTCCTCGACATTGATTGGCAAGGCGCACAGCAAGTTAAACAGATGATGCCAGAAGCCATTGGGGTATTTATTTTACCGCCCTCAAAAGCGGAGCTAGAGCGCCGCTTAACCGGCCGTGGGCAGGACTCTGCTGAAGTCATTGCTGGCCGCATGGCGCAAGCAACTTCAGAAATATCCCATTACAACGAGTACGATTTCATCATCGTTAATGACGATTTTGAACAAGCACAGGTAGATTTAAAGGCGATTATTCGCAGCCAACGGCTTACTGGTGCTAGCCAAATTCAGGCTCAAAATGATATGCTTAAAGATCTGTTGGCAGACTAACTGTCATAGTGTACAATTTTGCGTCATTTTTTCACCCATAAATACTGGAGTTCCATCTGATGGCTCGCGTAACTGTAGAAGACGCCGTAGAACAAATCGGCAACCGTTTTGACATGATTTTGGTTGCAGCTCGTCGAGCTCGCCAAATCGCTGTACAGGGTAAAGACCCTATGGTTGAAGAAGAGAACGATAAGCCAACCGTTATCGCACTTCGCGAAATCGAACTAGGTTTAGTGACTGCTGACACCCTTGATGCCGACGAGCGTCAAACTGTCCGCGAACGTGAAGCAGCTGAAATTGCTGCTGTTGCTGCCATCGCTGAAGGCCGCAACACTATATAAGGAGTGCCGCCACTTTGTATCTGTTTGAAGGTCTCAGGGAGTCTGCGTCAGCCTATTTAGAAGCTGAGCAGGTAGAATTACTCAAGCAGGCCTATCAGGTGGCGCGTGATGCCCATGAAGGTCAGATGCGCACCAGTGGCGAGCCTTATATTACCCATCCGGTTGCGGTAGCCCGCATCCTGGCAGACATGCGTCTCGATCATGAGACGCTGATGGCTGCCCTGCTCCACGACACGATTGAAGATACCCCGGTAACCAAAGAAGAATTGGCCGAACGATTCAGTGAATCGATTGCCGAATTGGTTGAAGGCGTGTCTAAACTCGACAAGCTCAAGTTCAGAGACAAGAAAGAAGCCCAAGCGGAAAACTTCCGCAAAATGATGATGGCAATGACCCAAGATATCCGAGTCATTCTTATCAAGCTGGCTGACCGCACCCACAATATGCGCACCCTTGGGGCACTTCGCCCTGATAAACGTCGCCGTATTGCCCGTGAAACCTTAGAGATTTACGCACCGATTGCCAATCGCTTAGGTATTCACAACATTAAAACTGAACTTGAAGATTTAGGCTTTCAAGCCTACTACCCCATGCGCTATCGCGTATTAAAAGAAGTGGTCAAAGCCGCACGGGGTAATCGTAAAGAACTGATCCAAGGCATTGAAGCGGCCATCCATACCCGCCTAGAAGATACCGGATTAGTCGGCACCGTTAAGGGCCGCGAAAAGAACCTCTACTCCATCTACAACAAGATGTGCAACAAAGAGTTGCAGTTCCAAGAGGTGATGGACATTTACGCCTTCCGCGTAATTGTCGACTCGGTCGATACTTGTTATCGCGTTATGGGTGCAATGCACGGTTTGTATAAACCTCGCCCAGGCCGTTTTAAAGATTATATTGCCATTCCTAAAGCCAACGGTTATCAGTCGTTGCACACATCACTATTTGGTCCCCACGGTGTACCGGTTGAAATTCAAATCCGTACCGAAGATATGGATCAAATGGCCGATAAAGGGGTGGCAGCACATTGGCTGTATAAAGGTTCAAGCTCACAAGACCAAGGCACCACAACCCAAGTGCGTGCGCGCAAGTGGATGCAAAGCTTGTTAGAGCTGCAGCAAAGTGCCAGCACCTCTTTTGAGTTTGTAGAAAACTTCAAAACTGAGCTGTTCCCAGAAGAAATTTATGTCTTCACCCCAGAAGGGCGAATTCTAGAATTGCCCGTTGGCGCAACACCGGTCGACTTTGCTTATGAAGTTCACACAGATGTGGGTAACACCTGCGTAGGCGCGCGCGTTAATCGCCAAGCCTACCCATTGAGTCAGCCGCTGATTTCAGGGCAAACCATCGAAATTATTACCGTTAAGGGCGCTAGGCCTAATGCGGCTTGGCTTAACTTTGTGGTAACGGGTAAAGCCCGCGCTAAAATTCGTCACCTGCTTAAGAGTCTTAAAGAGGATGACGCGGTTATCCTCGGTAAACGTTTACTCAACCATGCGCTGGGTGAGAATAATATCGAAGATATTGATCCTAAACAGGTCGAGAAGGTTGTCGCCGATACTAAGCATGACACCTTAGATGATCTACTAGCAGATATTGGTTTAGGCAACGCCATGAGCATTGTTGTCGCTCAGCGTTTACGTGGCGACCAAGAAGTCGAACAGCACGAACATAAAGAATCCAACATGATGCCAATCCGTGGCGCTGAAGGTATGTTGGTTTCATTCGCGAACTGTTGTCGCCCTATTCCGGGTGATGCGGTGATTGCCCATGTAAGTCCAGGTAAAGGCTTAGTGGTGCACATGGAAAGCTGCGCTAATATTCGTGGCTACCAAGGCGAGCCAGATAAATATATTCCAGTACAATGGGATAACGCTGAAGGCGTTGAATTCCAAGCCAACCTGCGGGTAGAAATTGTTAACCACCAAGGTGCGTTAGCAAAAATCACCTCGATTGTGGCGGCAGAAGGCTCGAACATTCACAACCTCAGTACCGAGGAGCGTGACGGCCGAGTGTTCTTGATTAATTTACGAATTTCGGTGACCGACCGAATTCACTTGGCAAACGTGATGCGTCGTATCCGCGTATTGCCAGAAGTTTTGCGTACATCTCGCAATCGATAAGCAATCGCAGAAGATAATAACGGAGAGTTTCATGGCTGAAAAAACAATCATCGCTACCGATAAAGCCCCGCAAGCTATCGGCACTTATTCTCAAGCTGTTAGAGTGGGCGACACTGTCTACCTATCAGGTCAAATTCCACTAAATCCACAAACAATGGAGATGGTGAGCGATGAATTTGAAGCACAAGTTGTGCAAGTGTTTGACAACCTAACTGCCGTTTGTGAAGCCGCAGGTGGTTCATTAAACGACATCGTTAAACTCAACATCTTCATGACCGATCTAAGCAACTTTGCGACGGTTAACGAAATTATGGGTCGTTATTTCAGCCAGCCTTACCCTGCCCGTGCAGCGATTGGCGTTAAGCAACTGCCTAAAGATTCGCTAGTCGAAATGGACGGCGTGTTAGAGCTATAAAGCCTAACACTCAGTATTAAAGGGCGCATAAGCGCCCTTTGTTATTTTTACTCGTTACTGTTAGCCCAACTTGTTGACCACACTGAATTAAAAGACTATGAGCCCCGAACGTTTACAGCGCATCAATCAGATGCTCGACAATCGTCAAACCGACCTGACTATCTGTTTAGATAAAGTTCATAAAACCAATAACATTGCCGCGGTTGTCCGCACAGCCGATGCCGTGGGCATCCACCAAATCCATGCGGTTTGGCCCGACATTGATATGCGCGTATCGGGCAACACCGCTTCTGGCAGTCAGCAGTGGGTTGGCACTAAAAAGCACTATCACATGAGTGAAGCAAAAGCCTGTTTTGATGCACAAAACATGCAAGTGTTGGCCACTAACTTTTCCGACACAGCCGTCGACTTTCGTGACATTGACTACACCAAACCCACAGCAATTATTATGGGTAACGAGCGCGACGGCGTCAGTGAAGAAGGCATCGCGATCGCTGACCAACACATTATTATTCCAATGATCGGCATGGTGCAGTCACTGAATGTCTCGGTGGCATCTGCACTCATTATGTATGAAGCTCAGCGCCAGCGGGAAATTGCTGGCATGTACGGTAAACGCACCCTAGATGATGCCTATTGCCAAAAAATGCTCTTTGAACAAGGCCATCCTATCTATGCCAAAGCTTGTCGCCGCAAAGGTATTCCTTACCCACGAGTAGACGAGCAAGGGCAAATTGCCGCTAATGAAGATTGGTGGCAGCGCATGCGCGCGCCAGACCCGAACGCCGAGCCTGAATAGGCACTCAAAGCATATAAAGCAGTCTTGCCCATGCAATATGCGGGTTTGCTGTTACGTTAGCAGGCTAAAGCCCATGTTTTTTATCTTTTAAGCCACTATGTGTTTTGCTCAGTAGTGGCTTAACTTTATGCAGTAATAACCTACCTTGAGCGTGTTGAAGCCTACCTTACAGCCCCACTACATCTGGCTGTCATTTATAACACTATGATGACAATTCAGGGCTTTGTCCTGCAAATCAATTGTCATCATTTCTTTTATTCGCCATACTCATATTGATTACCCGTAATAAATATCAATCTAAACAACAAGACTACCCGCTCAGCTGAGTGAACAATAAAAAATAACAAATATGGAAGATCAGATGGATTCAGCAATCAAAACCCCAGTAGAGATGCTTGCCCGGTGGGTCGATACGCAAGGCGACAGTATCTACCTTAGACAGCCCATAAATGGTCAGTATGTTGATTTCACTTGGCAAGATGTGCAGCAAAAAATGCAACAGCTTGCCGGCGCCCTCAGACACTTAGGTTTACAGCCTGGCGACAAAGTCGCGGTTTTATCTAAAAACTGTGCCGAATGGTTTATTACCGATTTAGCCTTAATGCATGGCGGCTATATCAGTGTACCGATTTACCCTACCGCGAATGCCGATACCATTAAATACGTATTGGAGCACAGCGAAGCCAAAGCCATTATTATTGGTAAACTCGATTATTGGGCTGACCAAGAGCCCGGTGTTGGCGGCGATATCCTGCGTTTAGCCATGCCTTACGATACGATGCCAGCACAATACCAGTGGGACAGCTTACTCAAGCTGGGTCAACCTCTGGTTGATGCCAAGTTCCCTGAAGCAGACGACACCATGACGCTGATCTACACGTCAGGGTCAACCGGCAAACCTAAAGGTGCAATCCAAACCTATGGCAGCTATGCATGGACCTGCCAAGCGGTAGTGCGCGACTTACAAACAGATGTGAAAGATCGTCTTATCTCTTATCTGCCGCTGGCACATATTACTGAGCGTGTCGCCATTGAAGGCTCATCGTATTACTCCGGCAGCTGTGTGGCTTTTGTTGAAAGCTTAGATAGCTTCGTGGCCGACGTTCAACGTGCAAGGCCAACGGTATTTTTCTCGGTACCGCGCCTGTGGAGCTTATTCCAAAAGAACATCATCGATAAGATTGGTTATGCCAAGCTTAACTTTTTGCTCAAGGTGCCTATTATTAGCAGCATCGTGAAGAAAAAAATCCACCAAGGTTTGGGTTTGGAGCATTGCCACTTACTCGGTTCTGGTTCTGCGCCAATTCCACCTTCATTGATCGATTGGTATCACAAAATTGGCTTGAATATCAGTGAAGCATGGGGCATGACCGAGAACAGCGCTTATTCCATCATCAACTTCCCATTTGATGCTAAAAAAATTGGCTCTGTAGGACGTGCTATTGAAGGCTGTGAAATTAAACGAGCTGAAACTGGTGAGCTGTTGGTGAAAAGCCCCGGCTTAATGACCGGCTACTACAAGCAGCCTGAAGTGACGGCCGCCAGCTTTGATGAAGATGGCTTTTTCAAAACCGGCGACCTGTGTGATATCGACCAAGATGGCTGTGTCAGCATCACAGGCCGCGTGAAAGACAACTTTAAAACCGCCAAAGGTAAATACGTTGCACCTGTGCCCATTGAGCGCAAACTGGCACAGGACCCGCACGTAGAGCTGCTATGCGTCATCGGCTCAGGCCTGCCGCACCCCATTGCCCTTGTGCAGCTATCAGAAGGCGCACAATTGCAACCTCGTGAAGAAGTACGCGCCTCGCTTAAGGCGACATTAGACAGCATCAACCCTAATCTCGAATCCCATGAAACCATCGATGCCATTGTGGTTGTGGCCGAAACTTGGGATGTAGATAACGACGTGCTCACGCCAACGTTAAAGATTAAACGTCACGTGCTTGAAAAGCGCTATAGCGAGAAAGTTGATGGTATCCGTGGTGCCAAAGTACGCTGGGAAGAAGAGCTATAATCAGCGGCAATCAATGACTTATTTGCCCCAGTTAAAAAGCACGTCCTAGACGTGCTTTTTTGTACGCCCAAATTAAACAAAAATTAATCATTTTATTGCGTTTTTTAGTTGCCTTTTTAGCGTTTCGGCCTATTCTTTCGCTCCCTTAAATTAATCTTAAATTTGACATTATGTGGATTGCTCTGTCGATTATTGCTGGCTTTATCATCCTCACCTTGGGTGTTGAGGCGTTAGTGAAAGGCGCGAGTCAGATTGCGTTAAAGTTGGGTATCACGCCATTAGTGATAGGCCTAACCATAGTGGCATTTGGCACCAGCGCTCCAGAATTTGCCGTGAGTATTAAAGCGGCCTTAGCGGATAATGCCGATATAGCCATTGGTAACGTGCTCGGATCTAACATTGCCAACATTGGGCTTATTTTGGCAATCACTGCGCTGATTAAGCCGATTCGGGTCAAATCACAAATGGTTAAACGTGATATCCCCATTATGATTTTGGCATCGCTGCTACTCTGTGCCTTACTGTGGGATGGTGGCCTCGGACTCATCGACGGCATGATTTTGTCGAGTCTGTTGCTTGGCTATCTCATTATGAGCTACCTCAAAGCCGACACACAGACACCGAGCGATGTAGCCGCAACCGATACCACCCCCTCTTGGCAATCCATGGCCATGATAGTGGTTGGCATGGCCATGCTTGTGGGAGGCGGCATACTGTTTGTTGATGGCGCTGTGGAGCTAGCCACCGTGTTGGGTATCAGCCAAGTGGTGATTGGCTTAACGGTAGTGGCCATAGGTACCAGCATGCCAGAGTTAGCGACTTCGGTGGTGGCGGCACGCCGCGGAAAGAGTGATATTGCCATTGGCAATGTGGTGGGATCTAACCTATTTAACATTTTAGGTATTTTGGGTGTTACGGCATTGATTGCACCGATATCAAGCCAATCATTATCCACACTCGATCTGATAGTGATGTTGATGCTCGCAGCGATATTACTGCCGTTTGCTTGGACAGGTTATCGCATTGGCCGCCGTGAAGGCAGCCTATTGCTGGTGTGCTATTTAGCCTACATTAGTCACCTAGTATTAAACGCCTAAAATCAGTTATCCAGCTGATTTAATGTATAAAAACAAATGTAGGTGACAAAACTCACCTACATTCAATGACAAATGTCATCAGCAATTGATGACATTTGTGCCTGCCGATTATTGCTCGCAACTTAGATACTGATCCTGAATTTAAGGACAACACCTATCTAGGAGAGCAACATGAAAACACTCACTTTATTAGCATCACTCGCACTAAGCAGCCAACTTCACGCAGTAGAAATTAGCGACATTGACAACGCCGTGAATCATATGGCAGTTGATCAACTGCAAACCATGGCCAGTGAGTCACAGGGTTACCAGCAAGCCTATGCCAACTATCGCTTAGCCATCAGTGCCAATGTTATGGGTGACCGCAGCACCGCTAAAGCGGCCATTGATGCAGCCCAACAAACACTGGAATCGCTTAATAGTAATCAAGACAACAGTGAAGTGTTAATTTTGCTCGCCGCAACCTATGGCATGCAAATAGGTTTAGATCCACAAACAGGTGCGACTTACGGCGGTAAAATATACCAAGCACTGGAGCAAGCTAAGCAACTGACGCCCAATAACCCAAGACTGTTGTTAGTGAAAGCCATGAACGCATTTAACACCCCCGCAGCCTATGGCGGTAGCAAACAAAACAGTATCGACCTAAGCAGCAAAGCTATTGAATTGTTTGCTGAACCCTGCGATAACATCTGTTGGGGTCATGCAGAAGCATACACTTGGCGCGGCTTAGCTAAGCAGGAGTTAGGCGATAGTGCTGGCGCAATTGCTGATTGGCAAAATGCTATCAACGTAGATTCAGATTACGGCTGGGCTAACTTCCTGCTACAGCAAAACCAGTCATTAAGCGTTAAAAACTAACGGCTCAATTAGTCAAACTGGCCCGCTTGCGGGCCATGTGTCCCGTCAAATGGAATGGACAAATGATAAACAAAATCTCACAACAAGAAGATAAATTAGCTTGGGTATATTTAGTTAACCTGACTTTTTACCTTATTCCGCTGTTTTTTGGAGACAAGCCAGTGTGGCAAATCACCCTGGCATTATTGGCACTCATTCCGTTTGTGTATGCCTACTTTTGGGCTTATCGCAGCAATAAGCACCACGCGTACAAACCCATTTTAGTGATGATCGCTCTGGGGATTGCCACCACGCCAATCAATACCGGTTCATTATCGCTATTCACCTTTGCTGGTTTTTTTATTGGTTTTTTCTATCCATTAAACCGCGCATTGCAGGCATTTATTGCTTTAGCTGCCAGTCTGTTTGCCCTCAGTTATTTTTTAGAAATCAGTCACTATTTTGCCATCTACGGTACCGGTTTAGTGGCAGGTATTGGTTTATTTGGGGTGGCCGAGCGTAAAAGAATCGAGGCCAAATGCAAACAACAGCAAAGCCAAGATGAGATCAGTCAGCTCGCCACTATGTTAGAGCGCGAGCGTATCGCCCGAGATTTGCACGACATTATGGGCCACAGTTTATCGTCGATTTCACTCAAAGCCGAGTTAGCAGAAAAGCTACTGGCCAAAGGCAACATTGCTCAGGCACAAACTCAGCTGCAAGAGCTCAATGGTATTGCGCGAGAAAGCTTATCGCAGGTGCGTGAAACGGTGTCAGGTTATAAACACCAAGGCCTGCAAGCCAGCGTCGCTAATTTGTGCCAAACCCTACGTGATAAAGGTTTATCCGTCAGCCTAGTCGGCGATATCCCGCAACTTGAGGCAGAGGTTGAAACCCAGGTCATCTTGTCGGTCACCGAACTGTGTAACAACATTGTGCGCCACAGCAATGCTAGCCACTGCCAATTGCAGTTTAGCCAAGACGAAAGCCAACATTGTATTTGCATTGAAGATGACGGCGACAGCGTAGACATTACCGAAGGCAATGGCATTAAAGGCATCCGCGAACGCTTAAATAAACTGGGCGGTAGCTTACAGTATCGCAGTCAACCCCATTGCCAATTTAGTCTTTATTTACCCATAGCAGGAGCCCATTAAGCATGCGCATTCTATTAGCCGAAGATCAGGCCATGGTAAGGGGTGCACTCGCGGCACTGCTGAGTTTAGAAACCGACTACGACATTACCCAAGCTTGCGATGGCGACGAGGCCGTTGCGGCTTTGCAGCAACATAGCTTTGATCTGCTGTTGACCGACATAGAGATGCCTGGTCGCAGTGGCATTGAGTTAGCGCAGTGGTGCCAACAACACGCCCCCACGACCAAAGTGGTGGTGCTAACCACGTTTGGCCGCGCCGGCTACATTAAGCGGGCGATAGATTTAGGCGTTGGCGGTTTTTTACTTAAAGATGCGCCATCGGAATCTTTGATTAAAGCCATTGAACAAGTCATGCAAGGCAAACGGGTTATCGACCCCGAACTGGCTATCAGCGCAATGGGCGAGCAAGATCCGCTCAATGACAAAGAGCGTAAGGCACTGCGCTTAGCCAGCGAAGGCAAATCAACCGCAGAAATTGCTGGGCAGCTGTTTATCGCCGAAGGTACAGTACGTAACTACTTATCAGAAGCCATCTCAAAACTGCATGCCAGTAACCGTATTGATGCGGCACGTATTGCCAAACAGAAGGGGTGGCTGTAATACCAGTCAGCATAAGATGATTAATTCATTGAAGATTGCGTAAACTGATATCTCTGATAATATATGTATATATTTACAGTGTTAGCAGGTTTTAGCCGTTAAAACAGCTAAACTATCAAATGGGTATCGTAAGTGAGAAGACTCGATCTTATTGCTGTTACTGAGCTAAAAGGCGTAGCCAAGCGAATGGCTGAACGCTTAAATAAGCTCGGCATTAAAACAGTGCAAGATTTGCTATTCCATTTGCCACTGCGCTATGAAGATCGCACCCAAATCTACCCTATCGCCAGTTTACACCCCGGCCATTACGGCACCATTGAAGCAGTCATTCAATCTAGCCAGATAATCCAAGGTCGCAAACGCATGCTAACGTGCACAGTACGCGACGACACCGGTGTGATCACGTTACGCTTTTTTAATTTTTCGTTGGCACAACGCAACGGCTTAGAAAATGGCGCCACTATCCGCGCCTATGGTGAAATACGCCGCGGTAAGCATCATGCTGAGATCATTCATCCCGAATATAAAGTGATTCAGCCAGGGGACGATCTTAACCTTAGCGACACACTGACCCCCATTTATCCGACTACCGAAGGCCTAAAACAAGCCAGCTGGATAAAGCTCACCGAACAAGCCTTAGCTATGCTTGAAGACGGCGGCTTGCAAGAGCTGCTGCCTGATAGCTTACAGCCAGGCAATTTATCCTTGCGGCAATCTTTGCAGATATTACACCGTCCACCTGCTGATGTTGCCCAGTTTGAACTAGAACAAGGTCACCATCCTGCCCAGCAACGGCTGATCCAAGAAGAGCTATTGGCGCACAACCTCAGCATGTTAAAACTCAGACAAAGAGTGAACCATGATGCGGCAATCCCCATGGCTGCCAGTGGCCAACTACTCAACCCCTTTTTACGTGATCTGCCATTTAAACCCACCGGTGCCCAACAACGGGTAGTGGCAGAAATTGGTGACGATTTAGCTAAGCCACACCCAATGATGCGCTTAGTGCAAGGTGATGTTGGTTCCGGTAAAACCTTAGTGGCCGCTTTGGCAGCGCTGCAAGCCATAGAAAGTGGTTATCAAGTGGCACTGATGGCTCCAACAGAGCTATTGGCCGAGCAGCATGCTAATAATTTTAGTGCCTGGTTTGAACCGTTAGGATTAAAAGTAGGCTGGTTAGCCGGTAAGCTCAAAGGCAAAGCCAGAACTCAGTCGCTAGCTGACATTAAATCCGGTGATGCCCATATCGTCGTCGGCACCCATGCGATATTTCAAGAGCAAGTTGAGTTCAACAAGCTCGCATTAATTATTATTGATGAGCAGCACCGCTTTGGGGTGCACCAACGCCTAGGGCTGCGAGAAAAAGGCATTAATCAAGGGTTTCATCCGCATCAATTGATCATGACGGCAACGCCGATACCACGGACCTTGGCCATGACCGCCTATGCCGATTTAGATACCTCGGTCATTGATGAGCTCCCACCTGGGCGTACGCCGGTTACCACGGTGGCGATGTCAGATTTGCGCCGCAATGATGTGATCAACCGAGTCCGTGCCGCTGCCATCGACAATGGTCGTCAGGCTTATTGGGTATGTACCTTGATTGAAGAGTCTGAAGTGCTTGAATGCCAAGCGGCAGAAGATACCGCAGAAGAGCTTAAATTGAGTCTGCCTGAGCTCAATATTGGCTTAGTACATGGACGAATGAAACCCGCTGAAAAGCAGCAAATCATGGCAGATTTTAAAGTGGGCAAACTGCATTTATTGGTCGCGACAACGGTCATTGAAGTGGGGGTTGATGTGCCCAATGCAAGCTTAATGATCATTGAAAACCCCGAGCGACTGGGACTTGCCCAGTTGCATCAGCTACGCGGCCGTGTCGGCCGTGGCAGTATCGATAGCCATTGTGTGCTGATGTATAAAGCGCCGTTATCTGCCACTGCCACCCAAAGATTAGGCGTATTGCGCCAAAGCAACGATGGCTTTGTTATCGCCCAAAAGGATTTGGAAATTCGCGGCCCAGGTGAAGTACTGGGGACGAAACAAACGGGCATCGCTGATATGAAAATAGCTGACTTAGTGCGAGACCAAACACTGATCCCGCACGTGCAGAAACTAGCGCAACACGTGATGCAGCAAGCACCGCAAAGTGTGGATGCACTCATCAACCGCTGGTTAGGGCAGCGGGAGCAATTTGTGCAAGCTTAAAGACAATGAATGTCACCATATTCAAGCATTGTTCAGCGCAGAGCACCTACACTGATAACAAGGATGCGCTAGCCAGTGATGACACTTCGGCGCGATACAAATTAACCGACATTTAAGTTGGCTTTGTCGTGCTTAATGATTAAATATTCTTTATTTGAGCCAACGGCTATAGACAAGTTCTGCTAATTTTGCAGAATAACAACAGTACACACAACGTTCAGGCATAAGCCTTTCAAGGATAATCAATGCAGGTAAGTCAAGAAGATAGGATCACAGCCCCCGAGCAACGCCGCAGCACCAACTCGCTGGTTATCGCTGCTGTGGTGATTTTGCTGATTATCATTGGCGGTGTTTATTACCTTGTCAGCAGCGATGACAAATCAGCTGAGCCAGTTGAACCAACACCGGTGCAACTGCCAGAAATCGTCCCTGAAGAACCACTGCCAACGGTCGCCCCGCTGCCAGAGCCAGAGATTGTCGAACCTGAAGTGATAGAACCGGTGCCGTTGACCTTACCTGAGGTGGTAGAGCCTGCAGAGGAACCCCTACCCAACCTGAATGACAGTGATGAATTTGTCCATCAAAAAACGGCTGAAGTAGCCGATGGTATGAAGATTGAACCCTTACTGGTTGAAAAAGATTTGGTACGTCACTTTGTAGTATTTGTCGATAACTTGGCCCAAGGTGAGTTAGCGCGCAAAGTCAGTCCGCTGCAAGCGCCAAACCGTATCTTTACCGTATCGGAGATCACCAATAAAACCTATCTCAACCCAGACAGTTACCACAGATATGATCTATATGCCGATTTCTTAGCGGGTATGAATCAAGAGCAACTCGCGAGTGCTTATCAACAGATGACACCATTGCTAGGCGAAGCGTTTGCAGAGTTAGGCTATGGCGATATGGCCTTTGATGACCGTATGGTTGAAGCGATTGACGTGATGTTGGCCGCACCGATTATTGAGCAGCCGATTGAACTTGATGGTGTCAGTGTTAATTACCAGTTTATGGATCCGAAACCTGAAGCACTGCCCAATGCGCAAAAGCTCATGATACGTATGGGGCCAGATAACAGCCGTAAAGTGAAGGCCGCGCTGAGAAAAATCAAACAGCAACTGCAGTAAACACCTCCAATAGCAGTAGCCCGCATTCATTGCGGGCTACTTATTTACCACCAAAATATACATCTCTACACACAAAACCTATTCAGCATATCCCCTACTTTGGTATAGAATAGCCGACAAGGCGGAAACATTTTGGTTAACTAGACCACATCTGTGCCACATACGTATCTATAGCCAGCGCTATGTTAAGGACAACCCCAGCAATTTTGCGACAGCAGAGGCAAAGCAGTGCAGTTATCATTAGGCATCCAGTCTATCGGAGCGTGGTCTCCCGAATATCAGACTTTGTCACATTGGTTAGATTGGCCGCAATCTCCTATATCTGAACTAGACCCAGAGGCTAAGCCTAAATTAGCTCAGGTACCTGCGATGCAGCGCCGACGTTTCAGTCGCCTCAGTAAAATGTTGCTCGAGGTCGCCTTTCAATGCCAAGCGCCAGCGCAATGCCGCTCTATTTTTGCCTCCCGTCACGGCGAGCTACACCGCACTTTAGGGCTACTTAAAGACATCATTAAGGATGAACCTATTTCGCCCATCGGTTTTAGCCAATCGGTGCATAACACCGCCAGTGGCTTGTACACCATATTGACCGACAACCAAGCGCCTTCAACCTCAATAGCCGCATGTCAGCAAAGTCTGTTACAAGCGCTCATTGAAGCCTATTGTCAGTTAGCACAGCAACCCGAACCTTTGTTGCTGGCTTTCGGTGATGAGCCAGTGCCCGATATTTACGCCAATTTTGTCAATGAATCCGAGTTGCCGATAGCCATGGCCTTGTTATTAACTCCATCAGGCCAAGGTGAGCTGGGGCAATTGACCGTCAATACGCGCAATACTCAGGGCGAACCTTTAAGTTACGGTGCCATTATTCATGCTATTGCCACAGGTCATAGCTTAACGGGGCAATTTCAAGGCTATCAGTGGTGTATTAATCCATGACTGAAATGCACATGGCGCCAAGGCTACAGGGAATTCGATATGTTCCACGGTGGCTTGGCGGCGTTGGTTGTTACATTGTATTTGGCTTGGGGGGATTGCTTAGCTCAATAACCTTATTACCTGTGCTGCGCTTTTGGCCTGGGACGCGACAACAGCGGATTCGCCGAGTACGGGCGGTTGTCAGTGGCATGTTTCGTTGCTTTGTATCGATGCTGACTTGGGCGGGCGTTTTGAAACTGTACCCCAACAACGCAGCAAAATTAAACCAAGCAAGCGGCCAAGTCATTATCGCGAATCACCCAACATTAATTGATGTTGTGGTGTTAATCAGCTTGATGCCCAATGTCGGCTGCATTGTAAAACAGGGGTTGTGGCGCAATCCATTTATGCGCGGTGTATTGGCCAGTGCAGGTTATATCCCCAACCGTGGTGCCGAGCTGCTATTACAAGATTGCCAACAAGTATTGGATACTGGCACTAATCTGATTATTTTCCCTGAGGGGACACGCACACTTAAGGGCAGTATTATTAACCCTTTCGCCCGCGGCGCAGCCAATATTGCACTGCGTACTCATACTGACATTACCCCAGTCGTGCTACGCACCAATGCGATTGGGCTGACCAAGCAACAAGCTTGGTATCAGATACCAAGGCAAACAATTGGTATGCGCGTAGAGGTAGGGACAAAATTTGCCCATATCGGTTATGATGCCGATAATCAAGGACAAGCCAAAATGGCGCGGACACTCACCCGCGATCTTGAACACTATTACATACAACAACTAGATAAGAACTTATGAGCTTACATAACGAAATAAAACAGTTAATCATTGATTGCTTAGACTTAGAAGACATCAGCATCGATGATATTAACACTGAAGAAGCGCTTTTCGGTGAAGGCTTAGGCCTAGATTCCATTGACGCGCTCGAGCTTGGTCTGGCAATTAAGAAACAGTTCGATGTAAAGATTGAAGCAAATTCTGACGCCACTAAGGCACACTTTTACAGCGTTGCTAGCTTAGCCAGCTTTATCGAGTCACAAAGAGCGTAGGAGGACATATGCAAAATCGTGAAGAGATCCTCGCGAAACTCACAGAGATTTTGGTGGATGATTTTGAAATTGATGCGGACGATATCACCTTACAAGCATCACTTTACCAAGAGCTGGATTTAGACAGTATTGATGCGGTGGATCTGGTGATCAAGTTGCAGCAGATGACAGGTAAAAAAATACAACCTGACGAGTTTAAAGCGGTGCGTACCGTTGATGATGTGGTCACTGCCATTGAAGGGCTAATTCACAGCTAATGCGGCTGTTACTGCAGATTGTCACTGGTGCGCTCATTGTCGGTTACCCGCTGGCGGTGTTTTTTGGCCTGCAGTGGTTGCCACCAGGCACCGTAGCTTTAATGTTGTGTATCGCCTTGGTATTGCGATTGGCACTGCAACGTCAGCAAGTTAAAGCCATGATGGCGCCCATTATTGTTGGCATAGGTTTAACCGCGGCCAGCTTTATCGCCAAAGAGCAACAGTGGCTGCTGTACTATCCGGTGGTGATTAATGTCAGCATGTTAGCGCTATTTGGTTATTCGCTGAAACACGGCCCTAGCATGATAGAGCGTTTGGCACGCTTAAAAGAGCCAGATTTACCCGCAACTGCGATTACCTATCTGCGAACAGTGACCAAGTTATGGTGCGGTTTGTTTATTTTTAATGGTGCAATGGCGTGGTACACAGCAAGTTATGCAACGCTAGCAGTGTGGACTTGGTATAACGGTCTGATTGCTTACTTACTCATTGGAGCCATGTTTGCAGGTGAATGGCTGTATCGAACATTTTGGTTGAAAAAACATGACTGAGTTACTTACATCTTGGCTCATTAGAGGGCCTTCAAGCCAACAGCTCATCAGCTTTAATCATCACGATATTGTTACGGGTGCCCTATTTACCAATCAAGTGGCACATATTCATACTCAGCTGTCTCAATCACAGGCAACACGCTGGTTGCTGGCCAGTGATGACAGTGCGCTCTTTGCTGCAGGCCTATGTGCAGCATTGCTAGCTGGCAAGCAAATTGTGATGCCAAATAACACCCAAAGTGGCACCCTCAGCGCCATGACACATCAATTTGATGGCGTGCTCTCCGACCAGCCACTATGTGAAGGCAAACGCCTAATTTTGCTGAAAAAAGATTACCCTAACAATGGTCAACCTTGGCCGGCATTAAGTCAGTGGGGCGAGCTGCAACTGTACACATCGGGTAGTAGTGGCGAACCCAAGGCGATAATTAAACAGCTGGCTCAGCTTGATGCTGAAGTAAGCATGTTAGCGCAAACCTTCTCAAAACAAGTGGCGCAAAGTAGCGTGATTGCCACCGTGTCACATCAGCATATTTATGGACTGCTGTTTAAAATCCTCTGGCCACTCGCGGCGGGATATCCATTTTTAAGCGAGCTAGTTGAATACCCTGAGACCTTAACCTACTACACCAACCTGTTTCCTAACCTGTGTTTAGTCAGCAGCCCTGCGCAGCTATCGCGTTTACCCGACGCACTTGATAATGAAGTGCAACTACGCAGCCCTGGGGTCATTTTTAGCTCTGGCGGACCGCTCTCATTTGAAGCCGCCTCAAAGGTCGCCCACTGCTACGGTAAACTGCCCATAGAAATATACGGCAGCACCGAAACCGGTGGCATTGGCTATCGTCAGCAACAGCAAAGCGAGCAAGCTTGGCAATGCTTTAGTAGCCACCAGATAAAACGTGACGAAACCGATGGTGCCTTGTGGTTACAGTCCCCCTATTTAGGTCATGATGATTGGCTTAAATGCGATGACAAGATTGCGCTGCTATCTGCACAGCAGTTTGTATTGCAAGGTCGCCTCGACAGAGTCGTGAAAATTGAAGAGAAACGGGTGTCGCTGGAGCAAATGGAAGCTTTATTGCGTAGCCACCCGTTAGTCGACGATGCCGCCTTGGTGATGCTATCCCAGCCAAGAGCGGGTTTAGGTGGGGTCATCATTCTTAGTCAGCAAGGGCAACAACAGCTGCAAGCGCAAGGAAAGCTGGCACTGAACAACAGCTTGAAAGCCCAGTTGCTAACCCAATTTGAACGCGTCACCCTACCAAAACGTTGGCGCTACCCCGATGCGCTACCGTTCAATACTCAAGGTAAGCGTATCCACACAGAATTAGTTGAGCTGTTTAACCATGATTAAGTCTGTTTTACCGCCGATCATTAGCCACTCAGCTGATAATGACGAGGCACATTGGCGCTTAGCCATCAATGCCGAACTGCCTTTCTTTGAGGGCCATTTCCCTCAACAGCCGGTATTGCCGGGAGTGACCCAACTTGATTGGGCGATTCAGTTAGGTGCTAAACATTTTGGCTATGCTATTGATGTGGCGAGCTTAGAAGTACTGAAGTTTCAGCAATTGATGTTGCCCGGTACCGAAGTCACTTTACGCATTAGCCACAAAGCGAATAAGCAAAAGTTAGTATTCACTTACTATGATGGCGACAAGCGTTACGGCTCAGGGCGTATCGCATTTGTTGATAAGGCCATTGAGCAAGAGGTGGCTCAATGAAACTCGCGTTAGTGATCCCTAACTACAATCACCACTACGCCATTGAGCAAACTTTAGTGGCTTTAGCGCCCTATGGACTCCAATGTTATTTGGTCGACGATGGCAGTAATGAGCAAACTCGCTATCTACTTGAGCAGTTAGCCAGTCGCTTTGATTGGGTGCGTTTAATCCAGCACCCCTACAATCGAGGCAAAGGGGCCGCGGTGACCACCGGACTGCGTGCAGCTTACCGCGACGGCTATAGCCATGCATTGCAGGTCGATGCCGATGGCCAACATAACCTTGATGATATTGAACAGATGATTGCCGCGGCAACACAATCACCACAGGCAGTGATATCGGGTTTACCTCAATACGATGACTCTATCCCCAAAGGACGTTATTACGGCCGCTTTATTACCCATTTTTGGGTGTGGGTTGAAACCTTAAGTTTGCAAATTAAAGATTCCATGTGTGGATTTCGCATCTACCCGCTCGCCGCCACAGAAGCCCTGTTTTTACAAGACAGTTTGGGCGAGCGCATGGACTTTGATATCGAAGTATTAGTCAAGCTGTATTGGCGTGGCGTACAAGTGGTGCACGTGCCCACTAAAGTCATTTATCCGGAAGGTGGCATCAGTCATTTTCAGGGACTAAAAGACAACGTGCGTATCTCGTGGATGCATACGCGGTTATTTTTCGGCATGCTAAAACACCTGCCAAAGTTGCTTGCTCGCCAACGTCAGCCTCAGCATTGGTCAAACCTCAAAGAACGCGGCAGCTATTGGGGCATTAAGCTACTGGCCAACAGTTATCGCATTGGTGGCCACTGGCTTTGCCGCGCCATTATGTATCCTGTTATCTGTTATTTCTTCTTAACGGGGCGGCCTGCACGCGAAGCATCGTTAAAGTTTTTACAATATGCCCAAGCGCGCCATCCAGAGCATGCCGATCTGCAAGGCAAAATAGGCTGGCAACACAGCCTCAAGCATTTCTTAAGCTTTGGTAATGCCGCTATAGTTCGTATCGATGCTTGGTGTGACCGCATCAAATTATCCCAAGTCGACTTTCCCGATCGTCAACAGCTGGCTGACCAACTAGCAAGCGGCCAAGGCGCGGTGTTGCTGGTATCACACTTAGGTAATTTGGAACTGTGCCGCGCGATTTCCATCAACCAACGCAAAGTAAAAGTCAATGTGTTGGTGATGACTGAGCATGCCGAGAACTTTAACCGGGTTCTCAAACAACTTAATCCTGATAGCGCACTTAACCTGATCCAAGTTACCGAACTTGGCCCCAGCACTTCCATGCTGTTGCAACAGAAAGTTGAGCAGGGAGAGTTAGTCGTAATTGCCGGTGATCGCACTTCTTCAAGCAGTATGGGACGGGTAGTCTATAGCCCATTTATGGGCCATGATGCGCCTTTCCCTCAAGGACCCTTTATTCTATCGGGCTTATTAGATTGCCCGGTTTATATGATGTTTTGTTTGCGCCAACAAGATCATTATCGAGTTTATGTTGAGCCGTTTACCGCATCACTAAAAGGCCCGCGTGCGGGTCGAGCTGCTCGCCTCGATGCCGCGGTCGCACAATATAGCGAACGCCTTGAGCATTATGTGGGCCTTGCACCAATGCAATGGTTTAACTTCTTTGACTTTTGGCAGAAAGATCACCAAACCCTGCGCGACACAGGCACTAGCACGTCACAAAATCGCAGTGAAAGTCAGCACAATAGGACCGAAAATTAATGTCACACACTCACCCTTCTCACACAGCAGAGCAAACGGTTAAGTTTGGTCAAGTCGCGCTTACGCTCGAAGATGTTGTCGCTGTTGCCAAAGGTGCTAACGCGCAACTCCACACCAGCCAAGCCTATCAAGATTACATTGAAAAAGGCGCGCATTTCATCGACAGTCTGCTTGATGAAGAAGGCGTGGTATATGGTGTTACCACGGGTTACGGCGATTCGTGCACAGTTACGGTTGGGTTAGATTTGGTCCATGAATTGCCACTTCATCTGAGTCGTTTTCATGGTTGCGGCTTAGGCGATGTATTAAGTATTGAGCAAGCTCGTGCGGTGATGGCATGCCGATTAAACTCATTAGCACTTGGTAAGTCAGGGGTCAGCTACGCGCTACTTAAGCGCATCGAAACGTTACTTAATTTAAATATCACCCCGGTTACCCCCGAAGAGGGGTCTGTGGGGGCCAGTGGTGATTTAACGCCGTTGTCCTATTTAGCCGGTGTGTTAGTGGGCGAGCGAGAGGTCTTTTACCAGGGCCAACGTCAAGCCACTAGTGTGGTCTATCAGCAACTAGGCATTACGCCGCTGACCTTACGCCCTAAAGAGGGCTTGGCACTGATGAATGGCACTGCCGTGATGACAGCCTTGGCGTGTTTAGCTTATGACCGCGCCCAGTATCTTGCCAGACTCAGTGCGCGCATTACCGCCATGGCCTCACTGACACTAAAAGGGAATTCCAACCATTTTGATGACATTCTGTTTGCCGCGAAACCGCATCCAGGACAAAACCAGATTGCGGCGTGGATCCAGCAAGATCTCAATCATCATGAGCACCCTCGCAACTCCGACCGCCTGCAAGACCGTTACTCGATTCGCTGCGCGCCGCACATTATTGGCGTATTGCAGGATGCACTGCCATTTATGCGCCAGTTCATTGAAACCGAATTAAACAGCGCCAACGACAACCCCATCGTCGATGGTGAAGGCGAGCACATTTTACACGGCGGTCATTTCTATGGTGGTCACATCGCATTTGTCATGGATTCGATGAAAAATGCCATTGCCAATATTGCTGATTTAATCGACCGACAAATGGCCTTGGTCATGGACCCTAAATTTAATAACGGTCTGCCAGCTAACTTGTCGGCAGCTAAAGGTCGACGTCAGGCAATTAACCACGGCTTTAAAGCGGTACAAATTGGGGTATCTGCCTGGACCGCAGAAGCACTGAAAAACACCATGCCAGCCAGTGTATTTTCACGCTCAACTGAGTGTCACAACCAAGATAAAGTCAGCATGGGCACTATTGCCGCGCGCGATTGTTTACGGGTATTACAGCTAACAGAGCAAACCGCCGCAGCCGCGCTACTGGCAATGACTCAAGGCATCAATTTACGAATAGAACAGCAAGAGTTGTGTCAGTCATCGTTAACCCCTTCATTGTTAAAAACACTGTCGCAGGTGCGAGCTGACTTTGAACCCTTAGTTGAAGACCGGCCGTTAGAAGCGCTACTGCGCCAAACGGTTGAGAAAATTCAGCTCGGCCAGTGGGAAGTGTGTCACTAATGCTATTTGCACCACGCGTTAATGCAAGGATCAGCCAATGAAAGCTATTTTATCCACCGAGATGACCTTGACCATTCCGTTCCACGATGTGGACTCGATGGGTATCACTTGGCACGGTAATTACCTGCGCTATTTTGAAATAGTTCGATGCCAGTTGCTCGATATGATCGACTACGGCTATCGCGCTATGCAAGATTCTGGCTATGGCTGGCCCATTGTTGATGTGCAGATCAAATACGTACAATCCAGCACGTTTGACCAGCAAGTACGGATTTACGCTGAAATGGTCGAATGGGAAAATCGCATTAAGATTAATTACCAAGTGCGAGATGCGGCCACTAACAAGCGCCTCACCAAGGGCTATACGATACAGGCTGCCGTCGATATGGCGACCCAAGAATTATGCTTTGTCACCCCGCAGGTGTTTCGTGACAAAATTGCCCACCTTGTGGATGTGGAGCAATAGCTATGATCCCTATCGCGATGCGCCCAATCATCGGCTTACTGTTGGTTTTGTTATTTAGTTTGGTTCCCAACAGCTATGCCAGTGAGCCAGACCCAGCGCTGTTTAATCGCCCGGCAGATCGCGACGCCTTGCTGCAACTAACCAAGCAGCTTAACCAAGGCCCACAGGCCAATGGCCAGTTCAGTCAAGCGCGCCACTTAGCCGTTTTGACTAAACCACTGCTCAGTGAAGGCGAATTTACTTTCGACGCTGACCTCGGCTTAGCGTGGCAACAACAGCGCCCTTTTTATAGCGCCTTAATATTAAGCGGCGAACAAGTCACGCAAATTGATAGCCAAGGAAAACGCCAATCAATGCAGGCCCAAGGACCCGCGGCCGAGATTGCCAAGTTAATGCCGCAACTACTGCAAGCCATACTCAGTGGCGATATCCACCAGCTTGAACAAAGCTTTCAAATCGGCTTTATTCAGCAGCCGCAGCAGTGGCAAATCGGCTTACTGAGCCAATCTGCTGAACTCAGCGCAGTATTGCCTAAAATCATCATCAGTGGTGATAGCCAAGTTCGCCAACTGCAGCTGCTTAGCGATAATGGCGACCGCAGTGAAATTAGCTTCAAGCAGATCAGCTATGCCCCGTTGACGGAGCAGCAAATTGCCATATTTGCTCCACAAAACCGACAAACTGAGGCAGCAAGCCCGCAGCAATGAATAAGCCCAGCCGTTCTTTAACGCAATACCACTGGCACCCTAGGCACCGCTTGGGACTTTTTGCTGGCTTGTTGTTGCTACTGGTACTGGCAGGCTCGTGGCAATGGCAACAAGGGGCACGCATCCAGAGTGATATTTTGGCGATGTTGCCGCAAGTGGACGAACAACCCTTGACCCAAGCTGCCATTGAGCGGGTCGAGTCGCAACTAGAAAATAGAGTTTACTTTGCGCTAACAGCCAGCAATGCACCACAGGCCGTCGATGCCGCCCATCGCTTTATGGATGCATTAGCAACTCAGTCCGGCTTTAGCGAGATAAAAAGCGCCGACTTTGATAATGCTACTGCACTCAATGAGTTTTACTTTCAGCATCGTTTTAAACTACTGACAGACACCCAACTTGCTGATTATCAACAACAGGGGGTCAACGCTTGGGTAACCCAAGCTCAACAACAGCTGTACAGCGCATTTGGGGTCGCCAGCAGTGCCCTACTAAGCCAAGACCCTTTACTACTCTACCCTGATAATCTGATGGCGTTGGCGCCAACAAGCAAGTTACAGCTACAAGCCGGCATATTGCTCACCGATATGCCAACCGGCCAGGTGGCGGCGATGGTGAACGCTAAGGGTCAGGGCAGCGCCTTTAACCCGCAAGCTCAGGCGCTGCAGCTGGCCAGTATTGATTATGCTAAAGCCCAACTTGATGAGTCCATCAATGTGGTGGGAGCTGGCACACTGTTTCATGCAGCCCATGCCACCGCGCAAGCAAAAACTGAAATATCGACATTAGGGCTAGCCTCGTTGATTGGCGTGATCGCTTTGGTGTACTTGGCTTTTCGCTCTGTAGTGCCGTTAATCGTGGCCAGCCTAACCTTGGCCAGCAGTTTTGTATTTGCCTTTGTCACCACCTTGCTGTTATTTGGCGAAGTGCACCTGCTCACCTTAGTTTTTGGCACCAGCTTAATTGGCGTGGCAATCGACTACTGTTTTCATTTCTATTGCGAACGCCTTAACCAAAGCAACCACGATGCTGCCCAAGCCATTAAGGCGATTTTCCCGGCCATTTCTTTGGCGCTACTCACCACTGTTTTAGCCTATGTGGCCATTGGCTTTACCCCGTTTCCAGGTATGCAGCAGGTCGCAAGTTTCTGCGGCGCTGGGTTAATTGGCGCCTATTTAACCTTGCTACTGGCCTATCCATCGCTTGCGGGCGGCGCATTACCTAATCGCAGTGCACCACTAAATCGCGCCAGCGCTTATCTGGCGTATATTGAGCAACATTGCCAGCGCTTATCAGCAAGCCAACGACGCTTGCTGCTATTACTGGTGGTCATCGCCTGTGGTATGTCATTAAGCCAGCTGCGCAGCAATGATGATATTCGGGCATTGCAATCGGCCGAGCCTCAAGTGATGGCCGCTGAGAATCAAGTCAGGCAGCTGCTAAGCGGAGGCACCGATAACCAATTTGTATTGGTTGCCGCTAACGACAAGCAACAGCTGTTGACCCGTTTAGCTGAGCTAGATTCGGTGTTAAATGACGCGCAACATCAAGGTTGGATTGGCAATCATGTCAGCTTAGCGCAGTTTATTCCGCCCCATGTTCAGCAAGACCGTAATTATCAAGCACAACAAGCCCTGTACTCTCAGTTGCCCCAAGTCTTGGCACAGCTGGGGATGAGCGCCGATCTTGCTGAGCCACTACAGCAGCAATTTGCCTTAGCGAAACATAAATACATCGAACCCGAAGCCTTCATGACAACACCTATGGGGCAACTTCTCGCACCACTGTGGCTAGCACCTAGCCCCGCGCACCCCAATCAATACGGCGCTATTGTGCTGCTCGGTGGGATTACAGATCTCAATGCCGTCAGTGACAGTGTCGCGCAAATCGACCGGGCAATCGTGGTTGATAAAGTCGCTGATATCTCCAGCGTCATGGGGCATTATCGCCAGCTCACCTTAAGCTTATTGGCCATTGCACTTGCGGTCGCTGCGATTATTTTTTGCTGGCGATTTGGCCTACGAAAAGGCCTATTGGTGGTGGCTGTGCCGCTATTGGCGATTGTGATTTGTCTCAGTATACTGGCGCTAGCTGGCATCGCGCTAAGTCTGTTTCATGCCTTAGCGCTTATTTTAGTGTTTGGCATCGGCGTCGACTACGCATTGTTCTTTGCCGAATCTAAGCACCAAAACAGTGTGATGATGGCCGTGGCAATGTCCGCGTGCTCAACCATGCTGGCGTTTGGTTTATTGGCCTTTAGCCAAACTCCGGCAATACATGCGTTTGGCTTGACCTTATTATTGGGGATTGCATTAACCTTCATGCTGTCCCCCCTCCCCCATACCTTTGCAAGGAATTTGAAGTAATGCAGTCTGCACAGCAAGTCCCAAGTCGATCCCCGCAGCATTTCGATGTGGCAATTATTGGTGCTGGCCCTTCTGGCAGTGTGGCTGCAAGTTTGCTGCATCAACAAGGTAAACAGGTCATTGTCATAGAGAAACAGCACTTTCCGCGTTTCTCTATTGGTGAAAGCTTACTGCCTTGCTGCATGAACGTACTAGAGCAAGCAAACCTAATTGAGGCGGTTAACCAGGCGGGGTTCCAGTTTAAAAATGGCGCGGCATTTAACTCGCAGGGTCGCTACACCGAATTTGATTTTACCGACAAATTTTCCGTCGGCCACGGCACCACTTTTCAGGTTGAGCGCGGCAGTTTTGATAAACTGCTGGCCGATACCGCTGCCGAACAAGGGGTAAATATTCGTTATGGCCACAGTGTTGAGCAAATCGATTTGCAAGGCGCTCCTCTGCTTGATGTGGTCGATGAACACGGTCAGCCTTATCAAATTCAAGCCAAGTATATTCTTGATGCCAGTGGATTTGGCCGCGTGTTACCGCGATTGTTAGATTTAGAAATTCCATCAAGCCTACCGACTCGCAGCGCAGTGTTCACCCATATTGAAGACAATATCGATACCTTATCTGATCCCGAGTTTGAATTTGACCGAGATAAGATTCTAATTAGTGTCCATCCAGAAAACAAAGACATCTGGTATTGGCTAATTCCATTTAGCAACGGCCGCTGTTCTGTTGGCGTGGTGGGCGAGCCGCATTTGTTAGGCGACCTCAATGGCGACTTACAACCCATATTACAACGCTTTATCAATGAAGAACCGAGACTTAAGCAGTTACTCAGCAAGGCCAAATTTGTACGAGAATGCGCATTGCTACAAGGTTATTCGGCTAACGTAAAAACCTTAGCTAGCGACAAATTTGCGCTACTGGGCAATGCCGGTGAGTTTTTAGATCCGGTATTTTCTTCTGGCGTCACTATCGCAATGCAATCTGCGGCACTGGCCAGCCAATGCCTGCTAAAACAACTCGATGGTGAAAAAGTTGATTGGCAGCAACAATATGCCCAGCCATTAATGGTCGGTGTCGACACCTTTAGAACCTATGTTGAAGCTTGGTATGACGGTCGCTTTCAAGATGTGATTTTTTATCCTGATGCCGACCCAAAAATTAAACAGATGATCTGTTCTATCTTGGCTGGTTACGCCTGGGATGAAAGCAACCCGTTTGTGGCAGATTCTGAGCGTCGGCTCAAACTCGTGGTAGAACTATGCCGCGCCTAAACTGGATTGCTTTTTTACTGCTAGCTTGCATCATATTGAGTGGCTGCACCACCACCAAGGTGCGTCAAACCTGTATGCCGCTGGCAAGCGGCGTCGATTACTGTTTAGCGCCGCTCAGTGCTGCCGTCAGCTCAGACAATCGTACGTTGCAGGTAAACTTAGATGTCAAAGGTCAGTCACACCAGTTATTGGCCCAACTAGAGATCAACGCCAAGTTGGCGACCTTAGTGGGATTAGCGCCACTGGGCAATGCGCTGTTTACCGTAACCTATGATGGTCAGCAGATTAATAGTCAACAAAATCGGTTACTTGGCAGCGAGTTTAAAGCAGAGTATTTATTGGCGATGTTGCAGCTGATCTATTGGCCTATCAATGATGTCAATCAGCATTTACAACAAGGGCATCTGGTTTCGAGCCAAGATACTGCAGGCCCAGTCAGAAGATTATATGCTAACGACAGCGCTGTTGCTGCGATTGAGATTAAGTACAATAGTAGCGACCTAAGCCAAGCTCAGGTGCAGCTGATGATTGCCGATGCGCAATTTAACATGACAGTGACGCCACTGTAGGCGCGACAGATAAATAGAAGTAAAGATTAACACCATGACCGACATAGCAATTTCAAGCTTAGGCTTATGCACTCCCTTAGGGCAAACGCCGCAAGCTGTGCTCGACAATCTGATCAACGGCGATACCCAAGGCATGGTATGGCGCGATGATTTGATCCCCAATAAATCGGTATTGGTCGGCGAGGTCAGCGCTACGCTGCCCACATTACCCGCCGAGTTTAATCAATATGACTGCCGCAATAACCAACTACTGCTCAGTGCCATGCTGCAAATTGCGCCGCAAGTCGACGCAGCGAAACAACAATATGGCGCAGACCGAGTGGCGGTGGTGATCGGCACCAGTACTTCAGGCATTAATCGCGGCGAGCAAGCCCTGGCCTATCTGGACCAACATGACAGCCTGCCAACAGATTACCGGTATCAAAAACAGGAGCTAGGCAATAGCAGCGAGTTTGTCAGTCACTATTTTGCCCTCAGCGGTCCTTGCTACACTGTCTCAACCGCCTGTTCCTCTAGTGCAAAAGTGTTCGCCAGTGCCCGAGGTTTATTGCTTGCTGGCCTGTGTGACATGGTGATTGTTGGTGGAGCAGATAGCTTATGTAAGCTTACCCTCAACGGCTTTGACTCATTAGAATCGATTGCCAGTGGCCACTGCCTGCCTTTCAATGAGCAAAGAGATGGCATCAACATAGGTGAAGGCGCAGCATTGTTTACCGTGACACTGGGTCGAGCGGCGGTGCAATTACTGGCCGTGGGTGAATCAAGCGATGCACACCATATTTCTGCCCCCCACCCAGAGGGCCGCGGAGCTATTGCTGCAATGACAGACGCGTTACAACAAGCCAATTTAACAGCTCAAGATATTGATTATGTGAATCTTCATGGCACAGCCACGCCTAAAAACGATGCCATGGAGAGCCGTGCGATTGCGGCAGTATTTGCCGATAACTTACCCCCGTGTAGCTCAACTAAGCCACTGACGGGTCATACCTTAGGTGCCGCTGGCGCCATTGAAGCCGCTTTTGCGTATTTACTACTGAGCGATTTCAATGGCCAACAACGTTTGCCTCCGCAGGTGGGCGATGGCAGCCAAGACAGCAGTAATCCACAGCTTACTATGGTAACCACAGCACCAGCGGCGCGTTTGCGCTATGTGATGAGTAACTCCTTTGCCTTTGGCGGCAGCAATGCCAGCGTGATATTTGCCCGAGGTACACAATGAGTATTCCTTTAACCACCGCAGACATTGATAACGAGCTGGCAGGGCAAAATGTGGCAGACTATCTGCCCCACCGTGACCCTATGATTTTAATCAGCCGCATACTGGCGTATTGCGATGACAATCTATTGTCTGAAACTGTCATTAGTGAACAAAGCGCCTACTTTGACCCCACACAACAGCTGGTGCCTAATTATGTTGGCATTGAATATATGGCGCAAACCATTGCGGCGTTAGCTGGGGTAGAAGCCAAAGCCAACAATCTACCCATCTGTATCGGCTTTTTGCTTGGCAGCCGTAAACTTGAAATGAATACTCAGGGCTTTAAGCTGGGGGAGCGCTACCATACTCGCGTCACTCGCTTATACCAAGAAGATACCGGGCTGGCCGTATTTGACTGTCAAATCTTGCATCAAGACCAAGTTGTCGCTAGCGCCAACGTCAATGTGTTTCAACCACAGGACGCCCAAGCTTACATTTCTCAAAGTGTCCAATAAAACGGATATTTGAGTAACAGGGAACAGTAAATAGACCATGAAAAAACGAGTATTAGTAACTGGCTCAAGCCGAGGAATTGGCAAAGCCATCGCGGTTAAGTTAGCCGAATCTGGCTTTGATATCGCACTGCACTTTCACAGCAATCAGCAGGCCGCAGCAGCCACGCAAGCAGAGCTTGAAGCACTAGGAGCGCAAGTCAGCTTACTGCAATTTGATATCGCTAATCGCGCCGCAGTGAAACAAGCGATTGAAGATGATATCGCGGCACATGGCGCTTATTACGGCGTGGTGCTTAATGCCGGCATCAATGCTGATACCGCTTTTCCTGCGATGAGCGAGTCACAATGGGACAGCGTGGTGCACACTAATTTAGATGGCTTTTACAATGTGATTCACCCAACGGTGATGCCCATGGTACAAACCCGCCAAGGCGGCAGAATTATTACCATGGCTTCTGTTTCTGGCATTGCAGGTAATCGAGGTCAGGTCAATTATAGCGCTTCAAAAGCGGGCATTATTGGCGCGACTAAGGCGCTCAGTTTAGAGCTCGCTAAACGTAAAATCACCGTCAATTGTATCGCACCAGGACTGATTGAAACTGACATGGTTAGCGATATTCCTAAAGACATGGTGAAAGACCTAGTTCCTATGCGCCGCATGGGACAACCGGCAGAGATTGCCAGTTTAGCTAACTTTTTAATGTCTGATGATGCCGGTTACATCACCCGTCAGGTTATTTCAGTAAACGGCGGTATGATCTAATGTCCAGCTCGCATAAACGTGTGGTGATTACCGGATTTGGCGGCGTATCTAGCCTAGGCCACGATTGGCCAACGATCGCAGCCTCGCTGAAGAATCAGCACAATGCCGTTGTCCATATGGATGAATGGCACAAGTATGATGGCCTAAATACTCGTTTAGCAGCCCCAGTCACCGACTTTGAAAAGCCAGCCCATTATTCCCGTAAGAAAGTGCGCTCCATGGGGCGAGTCTCATTGATGGCAACCTATGCATCTGAACAAGCGCTAATCAGTGCTGGATTACTGAACGATCCGGTGGTGAGCTCTGGCGCTATGGGGATTGCCTATGGCTCATCTACCGGCAGTACCGACCCCATCACCGCTTTTGGCGATATGCTGAAAGATGGCGATATGTCAGGCGTAACCGCCACCAGCTATATTCGCATGATGGCACACACCACCGCCGTTAATGTGGGGGTGTATTTTGGTATTAAAGGTCGAGTGCACACCACCAGCAGTGCCTGCACCTCGGGTAGCCAAGGTATTGGCTACGCCTATGAAGCCATTAAATACGGCCAACAAACATTAATGCTAGCTGGCGGCGGTGAAGAGTTGTGTGCCACTGAAGCTGTGGTATTTGATACCTTGTTTGCCACCAGTACCCGCAACGATACGCCCGCCTCAACCCCCAGACCATTCGATACTGACCGCGACGGTTTAGTTATCGGTGAAGGTGCCTGCACTTTAGTACTGGAAGAGTTAAGCCATGCACAAGCGCGCGGTGCACATATATTTGCTGAGATCGTCGGCTTTGGTACCAACTCCGATGGCTTACATGTCACCCAGCCACATGCGGAAACCATGGAAATAGCTATACGTCAGGCAATAACCGACGCGGCCATTAGCCCACAACAAGTCGGCTATGTTAATGCGCACGGTACCGCCACTGATCGCGGTGATATTGCTGAAAGCCACGCGACTCAGGCGGTCTTTGGCGACCAGATGCCAATCTCGTCGCTAAAAAGTTATACCGGTCATACCCTCGGCGCTTGCGGCGCACTCGAAGCCTGGGTGAGTGTAGAGATGATGAACGCTGGCTGGTTTGCACCGACTTTGAATCTGCAGCAAGTCGACAGTGAGTGTGCCAAACTCGATTATATTCGCGATGACATTCGCCACATAGACACTGACTATGTCATGAGTAACAACTTTGCCTTTGGTGGCATTAACACGTCACTGATTTTTAAAAAATGGAAATGAAACTAGATAGGATATCTAATGAAAAATCTCTCTTTAGCTGTGTGTTTAACCCTGTCTCTGGCCAGCGGCGCGGCCCTTGCTAAGCCGCTAACTGAAGCGCAGTACATTGAAATATTTCAAGGCGATAATGTCGACAAACAAAAAGATGCTATTGCTTCACTAGTGATGGCAGGTCTGAATGACCCCCAAGTTTACGAGACGCTCAACAATAAGCTGCAAGCTTCACTACCACTAGCCATTGATCGCCACAGCATAGATTACAGTGCATGGTTAATTAAAGGCTTAGCCTATTCTGGTGATGAGAAGTATGTGGCCACTTATAATGAAATCATCAATGGTGATTATCATAGTAAACTACAAAAATACGCGAAAAAATCATTAAAAAACCTCGAAAAATACCAAGTTTGGGCACCCATTCTGGCAGATAAAAGCCACTATGATGACAAGTACAATCAACGTAGCAATGTGCTCAGTAACGCCCTAAGAAGTGATGAATTGCAGCTCAAGTTAGACGCTGCTAAACGAGTGATAAACCGCGGCGTGTATACCGACCAAGTGCTGAAAACACTCGATAGCGAGTTACAGGATACTCGGCTACTAAAGCATGACAAATTGGCGATTCAGGCCTACGCCTTTATGGCAAAAGCCTTGGCCAGCAGCGGCGAAGAAAAGTACCGTCCAACCATAGAAAAACTGGCCGAAACCAGCAGCGAGCGTAAATTACAAAGATACGCTGCTAAGTACTTACGCGCCTACTATTAATACGATACTAAAATAAAAAACCCCAAAGCAGCCAGCTGCTTTGGGGTTCACCTAATCTTGGTCGGGGTTGATGATTCCTGCCAATATCTTGTAGGTAAAAATCGTTCTCAGATCGCCAATACTTGTGTCGATATCATTACCACTCCAACACCACTCTCTTTAAGCCTCTGGGTTATCGTTCACCAGTCTATGCTGCCATTAATAAGAATAAAAGCGCATAAAATGGCATGTATTTACCTAAAAAATAGAAAGAAATTGCCATGCAGCGCCATTTTATTCGCCGTTTATCAAATCGAAAAGTTAAAAAAATGTGATCGTTAAAATTTACCTCGGCGTATAGCGATACGTAACCTACACACAATGAAGGAATATGCTATGCAACGTCTCTATCCTAGTATCGTACTGACTGCTGCGCTGGCTCTCACCGGCTGTAGCGATGACGATGACAACAGCTCAACACCTGCTCCAGATCCTGCACCAGCCCCTACGCCGGCCGAAATGTCGATGGTTAGAGTCATTCATGCCAGTGCTGATGCCCCCATGGTTAATGTCACAGCTAACGATGCCGAGCTGCTAACAGATGTTGACTATGCAATGTCGTCTGGCTTGTTAAGTGTCGAGTCAGCCACCTATGCCATTGCGGTCAATGCACAATTACCAAGTGGTGAAACTGCCACTGTCTTGTCTGCTGATTTAATGGCTGAAGCTGATATGGAGTACACCGCAGTCGCCGTAGGCAGTGTGGCAGGTGAATCACTCGACCTCGCACTAATAGCCAACGCCACTAGCGATATTGCTGCAGGATATACGCGAGTACAGGTGCTGCATGGCACTGTAGGGGTTGGGCTAGTCGATGTTTACGTCACTGAACTAGACGCAGATATCAGCGATATGGCTCCGACACTCTCAGTCGATTACATGGACAATACCGATCAATTAGAAATCATGGCTGGCGATTATCAAGTTCGCATTACCGCCGCGGATCAAAAAGACGTGGTATATGATTCTGGCGCGGTCACACTGGCTGCGGAAACCGATTATCTGCTCACGGCCATTACTAACGTTTGGAGCGGTAACTCTCCTGTTGCACTACTTGCTGCACTGCCAGAGGGCCAAGCCTTGATTCAAGACAAAAACGCCGGTGCTGACCTACGAGTGATTCATGCAGTTGCCGATGCGCCAGCTGTTGATGTATTCCTCGACGGTAGCGATATGCCAGCAGTCGATATGCTGAGCTTCGGCGAAGTCACAGGTTACCTAAACGTGCCAGAAGGTGAGCATACCGTGACAGTAGCCGCTGATGCTGACAACAGCGTGGTTGTGATTGATGCTGCAGAGGTGATGTTAGATCAAGGTATGAGCTATTCAGCACTAGCAATTGGCTCGCTAGGTGATGAGATTATGCCTTGGGTATTGATGGATAGCCCTCGCCGTGTTGCTACGGCAGCAAAACTCAATATAGCCCATGCGTCATTCTCTGCTGGTAATGTCGATATTTATTTGACCGCCACTGACGACATTAGCGATGCCGCTCCAGCATTAAGCGATGTGCCATTTATGGCCGCTTCGGGAGCCCTTGCTGTTGCTGCCGGTGATTACGTAGTTAGCGTCACGCCACACGACAGTAAAGATGTCGCCATTGGCCCGCTTAGCGTTAGTCTAATGGCTGGGGGGATCTACTCAGTTGCCGCTGTGGATGCCGCTGGCGGCGGTACACCACTGGGCGTCATCTTAATGGATGATTTCGTGGCTAACTAAGTAAAAATTTGAATGAAAATAATAAGGCGATACACGTATATGTATCGCCTTTGCTGTTAATCAAGTTATCGGCAAACTGACATATTTAGCCTCAAATTGAGCGCACAGTTTATCGGCGCAAAACAGCTCTACAGTCAGTGGGATTTTAACCCGCTTACCGCGACTAAGCGGACTTAGGTCGATATGGCTGCAACGGACAACTGCAATGGGCTGCGCAGTTACCGGCGCAAGATAACGCACATGGGCATCGGCCAACACTATGTCTCCACACACTTGAGCTCGTTGCTGTTGCAACCATACCATTCCCCATCCAGTTAAGGTCATCAAGGTATAGATGCTGCCAGCAAACATGGTCTGATGCAGGTTGATATTGGGGCCTAAAGGCGCGGTGACCTTAAACTCATTATCACTAAAGCTCAGAGGCTCTACCGCCATAAACTGGCTCAGTGGAATCGTTTGATGCCATGTTTGTTGTAATTGAGCCAATAATGATTGCTCAGCTATCACCATAATTGCCACACCTGAAAGTTAACTGGCTTACACCTGAGGATTAAAAATCATTAGACCAGAAGATGAAAAATCATTAGGCCTGAAGATTAAAAGTCACTGGACCATCATTGGTTAAGCTCACCTGCATATCGGCTGCAAACTCGCCCGTTTGGGTATTCACCCCCTGCTGCTGACAATATTCGACAAACGCATCGTACAGCTGTTTTGCTTGCTCAGGAGTGCCTGCCCCCGAAAAGCTTGGGCGTAAACCACGACCAGTATCAGCGGCAAGTGTAAATTGCGACACCACCAGTAAGCTGCCCCCGGCTTGGCTAAGATTGAGGTTCATCTTGCCATTTTCATCACTAAACACGCGATATTTCATCACTTTAGTCGCCAGTTTTTGCATTTTTTCTAGATCATCGTCGCGCTCAACACCAAGCAACACCAATAAGCCTTTATCTATGGCGCCTATGGTTTTACCTGCAACATCAACTTTGGCTTGGCTCACTCGTTGGATCAGGGCTATCACGTACTCTACTACCTTATTGTTAATCAACAGGCCTTGTTAAATAACAAGACCTATTAGCGACCAACCTCGTTTAACGCTTAGGTTGATACTGGGTTTTTCATAATGGGGATTGGCTTAATCAGCTCTTCAGATCCCTTTGGTAAAGATAAACCCACCTGATGTAGGCCGTCGTCGGTCCACAACATAAAACGGCGGATCTCTTCTAAATCAATGGTGTTGACGAAAGTCGCTGCGCCTTGCACTTGAATAACATTGCCATTCTCGCGCAAAGTGAATTTAGCGAAGTTTAACTTATGGTTCAACGTACCGATGAGCAGCAGTAACTCTTTGCTACCGGCCATTTTAGGATGAATGGCATAAAAACGATTCATTAAGATACGATCAATCCCCTCGGCATTAATGCTAGGTTGCAGTACAAACTGGCTTTTATCAAACTGCACACCGACTCGAGTAGGCGACACCTTGCTGGCAAGGTAATTCTTTTTCAGAAGCGCGGCTAATAATGCATCTGCGGCGGCCTCGTTACTCATGCCGCCCAAAGTAACTGACTCTGGTGCGACAGTCGCCGCGTCACTTGTGTTCGCCTCATCGGTTGATGCACAGCCAACTAATGCTGCACAAAGTGCAGTGACCATCATGGTTTTTCTCATTCTGCTATATCCTTTCTGTTATTCATCATTTTCCGTAAGGCGGCAATGACCGCTTGTCGCATCTTATCATCGCCTAAGGCATGATACCCGTGATTAATGATTTGTAGCGTTAACTGAGCCAAAGCATTGGTTTCAATAAAGTGGCTAACGGCCTGAGGTGGGCAGACCCAATCTAACTCGCCTTGTATGATCAAAGTCTCGGCGCTAATGACCTTAGCGCGTTGCTGCAAGATTTGCTGCGCCTCAAAATACCCAGCTTGTGCATAATGCGCTTCAATTTTTGCTAACGCCTCACCTTGGTATGGCGCGCGAGTAAAGTCATCACTAGGTAGCGCTAACACCTGTTCCCATTGTTGCCAACGTTGATGGTAATCGCGGCGTACACTCGCATCACGATCTGCCAGCCCCGTAACAAAGTCATTGAGCAAAGTTTGGGTGTCACTACCACTGTAATCACCTTTAAAATCCCGGTATTGCTGAGAGAAAATCTGCCCAGCTCCGTCACGGCCATAGAGCCATTCTAGGCTCGTCGACGAGGGAATAAACAGCCCCCAAAGTAGCTGCCAGCTCACTCGGTTGGGATAACAGCAACTGTATAACAACGCCAATGTTGCTCCAAAAGAGCCGCCACATAACCCCCAGCGGTCAACATCGGCCCATTGACGGAGCTTTTCAATATCGCTGAGTAATGCAATCAAATGGTTGTGTTCAGTACTGGCATAGGGTTTGGAGCGGCCGCAACCACGCTGATCCAACATAAACAGCCGTACCGCCTTAATGTCGGTGACCGCACTATCAAACAGCGCCACATCACCTTGTTGGCAAGCAGCCCCTGGGCCACCATGAAGGTATAACACTGGCGTGCCCTGTGACGAGCCATACTGGGCAACAAACAGTTGATGGCCATTGCCGACATCCAGCCAATCTTGACTAATGAGCGGTAAATGGACTGCCAAGCTTAGCCCCCTTTTTGATGCTGAGATTGCGTGCTTTCTGGCTCAGGTGCACTCTCTTTGGGCTCATTTTGCTGCTGTTGCGCGCTTTGCTGGCGAAAGTGACTACGTAAAGCCACTAGGCGAGTATCTAAATACTCAGGCATACCCGCGGTGATGACCGCCCCGATAAGCACGATCATCCAGCTTAAATACACCCAAACAAACAAGATTGGAATCGTAGCTAAAGCGCCATAAATGGCTTCATAACTTGGAAATTGGGTTAGGTAGTACGCAAAACCTTTTTTACCGAACTCAAACAGCAATGCGGCAACAATCGCCCCCAGCAATGCGTGGAAAAACTTCACTTTGGTGTTAGGTACAACCATATAAATCAGTAAAAAAGTCGCCACAGAAAACAGCATCGGCAGTCGTTCAACCACCAGCGGTACCACACCAGATAACTCTGTGCCGGTGAACACCTTTAATGACACCACATAAGAGGTCGCCACCAAGCTCGCGCCCATTAACACAGGCCCTAAGGTTAGCACCATCCAATACATGGAAAATGACACCACCATTGAGCGTTTTTCGGTGGTGCGCCAAATAGCATTGAGTGCTTTATCTATGTTAGATATCAACATAATAGCGACTACGACCAAGGCGCCAATACCCACTGCAGTGCCTTTAGATGCATTCGCGACAAATTCATTAATGTACACCTGCACGCTATCGCCCGCTGAGGGAATAAAGTTCTCATAGATAAAAGTTTCTATCTGGCCACGAATGCCTTTAAACACCGGAAAAGCAGACAACATCGACATCGTCACTGCGACCATGGGCACCAACGATAATAGGGTGACATAAGCCAGATGCCCGGCTCGAATGTTAACCTGATCTTCAGCCAAGCGCTGGCGCAGGTGTAATGCAAAATGCCAAATACTCAGTAAGATGGTATAAAAAACTGAGCTTTTAATTTTATTAATCACAGCTATCTCATTATTCATTGGCGTTAGGGATTGGTATCATACCAATCAGTATAAAGGTTTGTTCGCTCAGCGAGAGTATAGTGGTTCTGAGGCTAGGCAACGAATGCGATGCATAGTCATTCTACGCATTAATTCGTTAACGCCGCATCAGCGTCACTGACACTCGCCTTTGTAGGCGTATTTTTGACTTAGTGCTTATCGCTTGAATAAAATCATAAACAACAGGCATTATGCTATGTGTTGTCTTTGAGTCAGTGACTCAAAAAATACCCTGAGTAGCACAAAATCTTATACTGATTGGTATAAAACCTGTATCTTCGTACAATAAAGCTTATAACCTCAGATTTACAAGTGTAAGGAAGAAATTGATGTCTCAACAAGGATCTGCAGGCAATGTTATTGCCGCAATTGCTAGCTTTTTTATCGTTGGACTGGGTCAGCTTGTGCAGGGCCGCATCATGTCAGCGATTCTATTTTGTTTGTTCACCTATGCGGCATACGGTATTGCCAGCTTCACCCTTGGGCTATTCTTAATCGTTGCTGTGCCACTGCACATTTGGTGCATCATTGATGCGGCGCGATATCGAGGCTAATACTCAGTAGTAAAATTCAGCCAAACAGCACAGAGCGAACAGAGTCTCAGTTTGATGAGTCAAAAATAAAGGTGGTTTCAGGATGAAAAAAGGTATTTCCATTGCGCTATTAGGGGCAAGTTTACTACTCAGTGGTTGCCAAAGCGCTTATTACGGTGCCATGGAAAAAGTTGGCTACCATAAGCGTGACATCATGGTCGATCGCGTGACCGATGCCAAAGAGTCTCAAGAAGAAGCGCAAGAGCAGTTTAGCTCTGCGTTAGAAGAGATGCAGGCTCTGCTTAACCACGACGGCGGTGACTTAGAAAAAGCCTACAACAAGGCCAAAGATGAATATGAGTCTTCGCAAGAAGCAGCAGACGATGTCAGTAGTCGCATCAGTAAAGTAGAAGATGTGGCCGAAGCGCTATTTGATGAATGGCAGTCTGAAATCAATGAAATCAGCAAAGCCAGCTTGCGACGCAACAGTGAAACTAAGCTCAGAGAAACTCAGCGCTCTTATGAGCAACTGGTAAGAACCATGAAACGCGCAGAAAGCAAAATGGATCCTGTGCTCGTGGCGATGAAAGATAACATGCTTTACCTTAAGCACAACCTCAATGCCCAAGCGATTGGGGCTATTAAAGGGGAGTTTGCCAGCCTGCAAACTGATATCTCCGGGCTCATTAAAGAGATGAACAAATCAATTGAAGAGTCCAACAAGTTTATCGCCTCTATCGAAGGCAACTAGCCCAACGACTCTGCCTGTCAGCTCAGCGCGCTGGCAGGTAGGTTTTGTCTAAGCTAAACCTGCCCACATCTGACACTGCCCCTGTATTCACTAGCAATCAAGCTTATCCAAGCGCAACGCGATTGTTAGCCCCTTGTGAGCTAGCACACCAATCTAGATAAAACAGCCTCACAATTTAGACACCTCTCACACTTCTTTGGCTACATTGCGAACCAAATTAATAACGACCACTCACACTCGTTACTCACCGCAACTAATTTGAAGTCATTATGAGTTTTATTGAATCCTTTACCTTAGCCTTGGCGCTACTCTATGCGATCAGTCTGATGTTTTATAGTGGTAAACGTTGGGGCGCTTTGACGAGTCTATCACTACTAGGCGCAGGGATGATTGCCACACTCTATTGGCCCATGCTGCTAGCAACGGCATTGGTAGCTATCGGGCTAGGGCTTGCTAAACGGCTAGCGCCAAACTTGTTTAGTCCTGAGATTAAAGCCAACACCATACGGGAACTTATCCATCACACTTTAGCGGTTTCGATGCTATTGGTTGCGGTGCAATTTACCTGCAATGCCATCATGTTGAAAATGGGCCAAACCCCATGGTTAATGCGACCGGACGTTGGCGATGCCTTCTTACCTATCGACGGAGGGATTGAGCTAAAAGCGATAATCACTTTGGGCTATTGGGACCAAACTCACCCCGCAGCAGCTGTCATGCTGGCAGTGGTAATGCTCACTGGGCTGCTTTGCAAGCGTGCTTTTTGCGGCTGGGCTTGTCCATTGGGCTTAGCCGGCGAATACCTCTACAAGCTCAGAAAACGCTTTATAAAGCGCGATCTGCTACCACCAGCTTGGCTTGATTGGCCATTGAGAATGCTCAAGTATTTGCTGTTGCTGGCTTTACTGTACATCATCATTGCTGGCATGCCATCTCAGGCCATACCAAGCTATTTAAACGGCAATTACCACAAAATTGCCGACTTAAAAATGGCGCTGTTCTTTATTACTCCTGGGCTAATCACCTTACTGTGTTTCGCAGTCATACTGGCGTTAGCCGCATGGCGACGCCAAGGTTTTTGCCGCTACATCTGCCCCTATGGTGCACTACTGGGTATATTAAGCTTCCTTAGTCCGTTAAAGATACGGCGCCACACAGAGCATTGCTTAATTGATAGTAAAGGCATGAAATGCGACAAATGCACCCGCGCCTGCCCCGCTAATATTAAGGTACATCAGCAAATCAACATTCGCTCAGATGAATGCCAAGCCTGTATGCGCTGTATCAATGCTTGTCCGAAAAAAGCGTCTCTGACTTTTAGCACCCGCAATGGTTGGCAGATGTCAGCAACGGGCTTGGCAATTACCTTGCTTATCTTATTGTTTGCTATCCCTTTGCTGGCTTACCTAAACGGCTTCTGGGTCAGCCAAACACCGGATGATATCCGTATGTACTTAATCCAACACCTCAACGCTATAGGGCATTAATCTCGCGAGGGTGCATCTGGTATTATTAGTTAATAATGCCAGAATCTTATCGGTTTAAGCATTTGATTAAGTTTGAATTAATTGATAATTGCTAGCGTGTAGTGGTGAAAATAATTCATTGAAAGGAAAACTGCTGTGGGTATGATAATCGCATTCGCTATTGCCATTGTTGCAATGCTGTCGCTACTTGTCAGCAGCGTTCTTCTCATTCGCTTGCTCGACCAACTCAAAGGCTCAGTGCTACTCAAGCGCATTAGATTACAACTGCTCATCATTACCCCTTTGGTATGGACTGTCATCTACTATTTCCCAGTACAATATGGCCCAGCCGGTAGCAACTACGATCAAATTATCACGGTGTGGTGCACTAAAACCGCGCTGTTTATCTTAAGCCCAGCCATCATTGCAATCCTTTGCCGACGATTCAACCACAAGTCTGAATAACTCTGCCGTGACCAAAGCCCTCCCTGCAATCACTCCACTATGAAAGAGCACCTTAGTAAGTAGCGTCAACTAAAAAATATCACTTAAGTAATAGCTAAAAAAATCAAACGTGATCCTAATCACAGCCTTTACGAGGCTAAAAATCATCAAACCTCTGCCACAACAAAGACCAAAAAGCTTTAAACACAAACACTTAAAAACCATCCATTAGATTTTTTTCAACAATATTTTTATCAATTAGATTTTTACGATATTAGTGATCAACATCAAATTTACATCTACCTACATTTGATAAATTTATTTACAAGATGAGTACCTTCTCATCAACACTAAGAACACCATCTACCAAGATGGGTAAGGACTAAAAGATGAAAATGATGATGAACATGATGAGCTGCTTGGTTGTCGGGTTAGCCTTAGCAACCTCGGCGTATGCCGTGGATGGCGGTAATCCCAAAAAGGGCAAACACCTGTATAAGAAAACTTGCAAGGTTTGCCACAGCCAAGGTGATGTAGGCGGTGAAATGACACCCATGACAAAAACAATGTCGCAGTGGGATCGTTATTTCAAACGCAACAAACACAAAGGAAACCCAGAAGTGTTTCAGCAGCTCTCTGACAAAGACAAGCTCGATATCCAGCAGTTTCTGTATGACCATGCAGCCGATTCTGATCAACCGCAAACCTGCGGCTAACGCTCAAACCGACTAGCAAAAACTTAACCTAATTTGAGCAATTTATAGGGATATCCCTAGGGCAACGGCTTGCCAAAAATTGCCTCAAACCATGAAAAACGGACAGCTTGGTAACACGGAAAACGGACTCGATTCGTGCTGCCATAGGGAGATTCCTTATGCGTACCTTACTTTCAATACTGGTTGCTAATGCGCTTGCCCTGTCAGGCACTGCATGGGCAAATGACAGTGACACTCAAAAAATAAACCAACTTAAACAACAGCTGGCAGATATTACAGAAGAGCTAGATGATTTGAACGATCGTGTCGATAATAATGAGCGTCACACGGCACTTGATCGTATTAGCCTCACTGGTGACTTTCGCGTCAAAGCCCACTCACTGCACTACCAAAATGTGACTTGGAATCCCGCCATCAAAGTGAACTTCAATGACTTTGGCGGCAAAGCCATGAGCGGCGCATTCGGTTCACCCACCGACAGTGACTCCCCCTTAGGTAAAATGCTCGCGGCAAATCCTGCACTGGCAACCGCATTTCAGCAGGGACAACTGCAGGGAGTGATGCCCTATGTGCTCGCGCCTAAAAGTACCCAAGATATAGATAACGATATTTTCTATACCACTCGGCTTAGACTCAATATTAAGGCAAAGGTGTGGGACAACGTTAATTTTGCCGGTCGACTCTCTATGTATAAAAACTGGGGGGACTCCACCGGCGTCCAGGTGTTTGACTCTTGGCGCTCTTTTACCATGGATGGCACCAGCAGTGGTAACACCAGCGGCGACTGGCTGCGGGTAGAGCGCGCTTACTTTGATTGGAAAAACATTGGTGGTTCCAACACCTATTTGTCTATTGGTCGTCGCCCATCAACCTATGGTCCACCGACCCATTATCGCGAAAACGAGAAACGAGGTGGCACCCCTTCAGGTCATCTAGTGAACTTTAATTTTGATGGTGCAACCTTAGGTTATAACCTCGGTGAAATCACCGGTATTGATGGTCAAGTGGTGCGCTTTTGCTATGGCCAAGGGTTTGAATCCCAATGGGGCAATGGTGAAATGTTTGGTGATATTGTCACTAAAGATACCCACCTAGGCGGCTTCAACATTGACGCTATCAATGACGGCACCAACTTCCTGCAGTTCACGTTATTTGGCGCGAAAGATATCAATGATGGTTTCAAAGGCACCATGGCATTTCCCACTCAACTGGCGGGTATTTTTGCCCCCACCATGTATCAAGACATGCAGAAGTTCAGCAACTTCAACTTTGAAACCCGGGTGCAGCCCAGTGGAGTTATCGGCGATATGTACTTAGGGGGCATCGGTTTTGCCCGTGAAGAAGCCAATGATATCAAGTGGTTTATCTCTGGTGGCTGGACTCGCAGTGAAAGCAATGGCAACGCCGGCATGTTTGGCGGCATGCTCAGTGATGCGGTATTTGAAGCACAGCTGAATGCCGACGGTTCAGAAATTATCATGATGCCAGCCCATAGCGATGACAAAGACACCAAAGATGGATACGGCGTCTATGTCGGGGTACAAATTCCGGCACCGCTAGGTAAGTTTGGTATCGAATACAACTACGGCTCTAAGTATTGGACTCCCTTTACCCAAGCCCAAGACGATCCCATTGGCAGCAAGCTTGCGACTCGTGGACATGTGGGTGAAGCCTATTACATATTTGATGTTAATCCGCGCATGTTCATTAAGCTGGCCGGGCTTTATTACGATTACGAATACACCGGCAGCGGCACCCCGGTTGGTGCACCGCAGAGTATTGATGACATCTTAGCTGGCAGTGCCTACTCGATGTTACCGGTAGTCGACACCGCCTTTGATATCAACGCTTCGTTGACCGTTAATTTCTAGTCTTGATAGGCCCCCTTGTTAACAGCAAGGGGGCAAGGAGCAATCAGATGAAAACCCCAATTTTCCCCCTACTGTTGGGCCTGTTGATAAGCTGCTCAAGCTGGGCAGGCCAAGATCATGGCGAGATCCTCAGCGGGCCGTTTGCGAGTGGCAGTGAAGTCACTAGCCAATGTATCGAGTGCCACGAAGAGCATGCCACTGCTTTGATGAAGTCTTCCCATTGGACTTGGGAGCTAGAACAACAACTCCCTGACCGAACCGTAAAAAGAGGTAAAAAGAACACCATCAACAACTTCTGTGTGGCAGTGTCGAGTAACGAACCCCGCTGTACCAGCTGCCATGCCGGTTATGGCTGGAAGGATAACAACTTCGACTTTAACGATATGACCAAAGTAGATTGCCTTATTTGCCACGACACCACGGGCACCTACGTTAAAGATCCTGCCGGCGCTGGCGAAGTGGCCGCTAAGGTCAATCTGACTCGCGTGGCGCAGAATGTCGGCCGCCCAGTTAGGGACAACTGCGGTAGTTGCCACTTCTTTGGTGGTGGCGGTGATGGGGTCAAACATGGTGATTTAGACTCCTCCATGTCATACCCTGACAAAGCCACCGACGTTCACATGGACACCGATGGCAACGACTTTCAATGCCAAGATTGTCACGTCACCCAAGACCATCAAATCACAGGCAATGCGATGGGCGTCTCACCCGGCGGGGATAACCCCATCGGGTGCAGTAACTGCCATGAAGCTGAGCCTCATAAAAAAGCAAAGCTTAACCAGCACAGCCAAGCCATTGCCTGCCAAACTTGCCACATTCCGGTGTTTGCCAAAAATGAACCCACTAAAATGAGCTGGGATTGGTCAACAGCCGGCAGTGATAGACCACAAACAGTCGATCAATATGGCAAGCATAGCTACATGAAGAAGAAAGGCGATTTTGTGTGGGCTAAGTCGGTAACACCCGAATATGCTTGGTATAACGGCAAAGCTGATGCTTATATGCCTGGGGATAAAATGGATGCTAAAGTCACCACTAAGCTCACCTACCCTCTGGGCAGCATTAGCGATCCACAAGCCAAAATTACCCCCTTTAAAGTTCATACTGGTAAGCAGATTTTCGACAAAAAGCACAACATATTTATCACCCCTAAAGTGTTTGGCAAAGGCGGATACTGGAAGACATTCGACTGGGCTAAAGCCGCTGAACTGGGCATGCAACAAAATGCCACTATGGTGGAAAAAGGCATCAGCTTTAGCGGAGAATACGGCTTTGCCGCGACCGAAATGTGGTGGCCAATTAACCATATGGTATCGCCCAAATCAGCCGCACTGCAGTGTAAAGATTGTCATAGCGCCAAAGGGGGCCGCCTTGACTGGCAAGCACTGGGATATGACGGTGACCCAATGAAAAACAAGACGGGCGTCCGTCATGCCCGCTAGTCCTGCATAAGCGCATAACACTCATCGAAATGAGCTCCCACTCCATGCGCTTGTTTGCCAGCCGTTTATCTCATCTATAACGGCTGGCTTTTTTGGCAAAACCTAGCGGACACTAATAAATGTGTCTAGGTTTCGTCAGTTTTGCTGTTGGTAAATCGGCTTTAAGAAATGTCTCTACATAACAAGATGTCTTTCATTTTGGTTGAACTTCCTTCGTAAAACCCTGCTTGGTCAACAAAGTGTTTGGGATTGTTGAAAGTGCCAAATAGAATGTCAAAAAGAGGAAGGTCTGAGTAGTTATAGGCATGGACGCCCCGTTGGTGGTGTACGCTGTGGCTTTCTGGGCGCTGAATGATATATCCAAGCCAATGTGGTGTTTTGACATTGATATGCTGGAATACCGCTAAAAACATCGTGATATAGAGAAAACCACTAACTGCTTCTGGGGCTAACCCCACCCCAAGCGACAAGGTTAGGCTGCCCATCAAGGTGAACCCCATCATATCTAATGGACTAAAATAGAAAGCACCAAACGTATCGATCCGCTCTGCACTATGGTGCATTTGATGAAACGATCGCCATAGAAAATTGTTGCGATGTATCGCCCGGTGCCAGCAATAGATCAACAACTCAAACACGAGTATGGCTATCAAAGTACTGATAATAGGATTGGCTTCAGTCAAGTCAAACAACTGATAGGCCAAAGAGTATTTATCCCATAGCAAGGGTAAATAGGTCGATAAGTAAAAATAGATCACAAATACGATTAGCGATTTGGGCACCCACCCTTTAACTGTGGGTAATTGTCGTGCTGGAATCAGCCATTCAATCAGCATTAGTACGGCATAAATGGCCAATAAGAATAGCGACAGTGGATCAAATAGAACTTCAATGGGTGTCGGCATACCAAATTTCCTTTTTTGCAATAACCTACCGCTAAACCTATGATCTATTGCTACGCTTTACTTGGGGTTTAGATAACCATTGACTAATTTTTAGCTAATGATTGTGCATGCTCTGATTTGCAAGAGTGGTTTATATGGAGCCAATAGCAGGGAGCAAAAATTGCACTATCGATTTGAAAATATTGAGATCGACTCGACACAATATACTGTGCGCCTTGCTGGAACAGAGGTCGCTATTGAACCAAAAGTATTTGATGTTATTTTGTACCTCATTGAACATCGCCATCGAGTCGTCTCGCGAGATGAGCTATTCGAAAGTATCTGGCAAGGACGATCCGTATCGGATACCACTCTTAGCAACCACATCAAAACGGCGCGCAACTTACTAGGCGATGATGGCGAGCGGCAGCGGATTATAAAGACAGTACGAACAAGGGGCTATCAGTTTGTCGCCATTCTTGACCAGACAAGCAAGGAGAATAGCCATCATAATGATAGGCCACCACAAAAGAAAACCATTCGTCCAGCCCATCGATGGCAACGACTCGCACACTGGCGAGTGATGCTGGTTTTCGTCAGCTTAATTGCAGTAACACTGGGCATTTATGCATTAATATCAAGACAAAGTACGCCGCATACACCCCCCTATTTATTAGTATTGCCTTTGTCCGTTTCGAGCCAGAATCCACTAAAGTGGCAGCCTTTTTCCGATCAAATCACCCGAGAACTCATTCAGAATTTACGCAAAGTCAATCAGGTAAAAACCGTTCCGCCACCTTCCTCTTTTACGTTTAAGGGACAGAAGAATCGGCAGCATATTCGCCAACAATTGCCTGATTTAGACTACGTGTTAGACGGTATGGTTAGTATTGATAGCAATGAGAATATGCGTATCTCAATAGAACTTGAGCACCTAGCTAGTGGTCAACTTATCTGGGATGGTGATTATCAAATGAACTTACGAGAACAGAGTCCCTTTAGTATTCAAAACGACATCACATCAGCAGTGGCTAGTTCGCTAAAAGCAGTTATGGCGCAAGACAGTACCAGCAACACAACGGCTAGACCATACAACCTAGCCGCGTACGAGCATTTTGTTTTGGGACAATACCAGCTTTCACTGATGAATCATCAAGCTGTTCTTAACGCCATTGAGCACTTCAACCAATCCATAGCACTGGATCCTGAAGCTCAAGCCGCTTATGTGGCAAAGGCAACGGCCTATCGCATACTGATGACCACCTTCGACAAACCCAGCCTAATATTGCCAAAAGTGATTGCGGCAACAACAGAGATACTTAGTATTAATCCTGACTCGGCACAGGTCATGAGTCAGCTCGGACTAGCCTATGTGCACGCGTGGCAATGGGATGAGGCCTGGAAAATGTTAAACAAAGCCCAACAGCAAGAGCCTGATAACGCGCTCACGCAACTTGGTTTCGCCCTGTTTTTTGCCGCAATGGGACAGAATCAGCAAGTCCTAGATCACCTAGCCGCAGCTGACAAACTCGACCCCTTAAATGAAGAAGTAGCCGACTGGGGAATGTGGGCACTAATGATGATCAATGAGCTTGAGACTGCCCAACAATGGGGGCGTATTAAACTAACTCAACACCCAGATTCGGCATTCATGCACCTAAATTTAGGGGTAGCTAAGTACTTGACTGGAGACTTAACCCAAAGCCACAAACTTATGCTAACCGGCGTTACAATCAGTGAGCGTGCGCCGTACCCACTAATCTTATTAGCGCAGTCATATGCAGCAGCAGGTCAGAACCAGCAGGCCCTAGACTTAATCGCAGAAGCGCAGCGCCAAAGCGACTATGTTTGCCCCTATGAGACCGCGGCAGTATATGCACTGCTAGACCTTAAACCTGAAATGTATCAGCAGCTTGAGCAAGCAATTAGCTATCAATCTAATTGTCTGATTTTTACTCGGCAAGACCCAAGATTCAAGCCTTATCACACAGAGGCGCGTTTTAAATCCGTACTCGAAATCATTGGACTTGCAGAACTAAAACACTACGATAAAGCAATCTAGTTCACTATCAGCAGCAAGGCCGCAGCATGCACAAATTCAACGTTTTTGGCACCTTGATGTCAGTACACCGACAACAAGATGAGTGGCTACTTTTTGTCGAATCGGGCACGGGCATGCGCCGCCGCGTCTATGATGTGATAATTCCCAGTGAATTGAGTAGCGAACAACTGCTCGGCTATCTTGATGATATTTTTCATGAACACTCCAGTGACAAACACCCAAGCGTGACCCTTGGATAAGGTCGCCAAAATATCCCTATTACCCCACTCGTTCATGGAACAGCGCAATCGAAGAAGTAATCGAACCCGGTGCAGATGCAACTAGAAGTTTCAGTTTCAGGAGTGAAATAGTAAAGCGGCCATGGACGGACTCTTTTGCGACAAAAAGAAAGCGCCTCGCTGTAAGCAAAACCACGAACGGGGATAAGCACATCCAAAAACATGCAACCCCCTCTTTGGGCTTCCTGCCCACCGGGGATAAGCACATCCAAAAACATGCAAACCCCCTCTTTGGGCTTCCTGCCCACCGGGGATAAGCAC
>NZ_JAEH01000024.1 GCF_000518805.1 Shewanella waksmanii ATCC BAA-643 | reverse complement strand
ATGGGTTGCGTCCAGTCTAATCTACCATGCTTTCTTAACCATGTAAGGACCGTACTTCGACCTTGAATACCGTAGTGCTGTTGAGCTTGCTTATAGGTTAGCTCGCCTTTTTCTACTTGACTGACAACGGCTAATTTAAAGCCTAATGTGTAATCACGTTGTGTACGTTTAATGCTGATTGTGCTTGAAGGTTTCATAGATAAGTCTCCAAAGTGTCAACTTATCTCAGGACGGGACAGCAGATACAAAAAAGGCGCTCACCTAAGTGACCGCCTTTTTTCTCAAACAATAACCTTATCTGGCAATGTTCTTTCTGATGGTCTCGACAACGCGAAGCTGAGCAACAGCTTGAGCTAGCTCAATCGCTGCTGCGGCATAGTTAAAGTCAGCACCTGCGTCAGCCATAGCGGCCTCCGCACGACGCTTAGCTTCTTCAGCCGCTTTTTCGTCAATATCATCGGCACGCATTACTACGTCAGCCAATACGGATACAGATGAAGGTTGCACTTCCAGGATACCACCTGAAAGGTAAAACACTTCTTCTTTCCCATCTTGCTTGACGATGCGCGCCATGCCAGGTTTGATATGTGTTAGCAGTGGCGCGTGACCAGGCATAATACCTAAGTCACCTTCTGAACCAGTTACTTGTAGGTGTGCTACAAGACCAGAATAGATGCTGCTTTCTGCACTTACAATATCAAGATGTACTGTCATGGCTGCCATCGGTTCTCCTTAAAATATCAAGCTGACGCTTGCTTATTTTTTGTTAGCTCGTTCAACAACTTCGTCGATTGAACCAGCCATGTAGAACGCTTGCTCTGGAATGTGGTCAAACTCACCTTCCAATAGGCCTTTAAAGCCACGAATCGTGTCTTTAAGTGCAACGTACTTACCTGGAGAGCCGGTGAATACTTCTGCTACGAAGAAAGGCTGTGAAAGATATTTTTCAATCTTACGAGCACGAGATACAGTGGTCTTATCTTCATCAGATAATTCGTCCATACCTAGAATCGCGATGATATCTTTTAGCTCTTTATAGCGTTGAAGTACAGTCTGCACACCACTTGCTACGTCATAATGCTCTTGGCCAACAACCTGTGGATCTAGCTGACGTGAAGTCGAATCCAATGGGTCAACCGCTGGGTAAATACCTAGCGAAGCAATGTTACGTGACAATACAACTGTCGCATCTAAGTGAGCGAAGGTTGTTGCTGGTGACGGATCCGTCAAGTCATCCGCAGGTACGTATACCGCTTGAACAGAGGTAATAGACCCTGTCTTAGTCGATGTAATACGCTCCTGAAGTACACCCATCTCTTCAGCCAATGTTGGCTGGTAACCTACTGCTGATGGCATACGGCCTAGCAGTGCAGATACTTCGGTACCTGCCAAGGTGTAGCGATAGATGTTATCGACGAACAATAGTACGTCTTTACCTTCGTCACGGAACTTCTCAGCCATAGTTAGACCGGTTAGTGCCACGCGAAGACGGTTTCCTGGAGGCTCGTTCATCTGACCATATACCATGGCCACTTTGTCGAGTACGCCAGATTCTTCCATCTCGTAGTAGAAGTCGTTACCCTCACGAGTACGCTCACCTACACCGGCGAATACTGACAAACCAGAGTGTGCTTTTGCGATGTTGTTAATAAGTTCCATCATGTTAACGGTCTTACCAACACCCGCACCACCAAACAGACCAACTTTACCACCCTTAGCGAACGGACATACAAGGTCGATTACCTTGATACCAGTTTCTAGAAGTTCAGTTGTGTTTGATTGATCTTCATATGAAGGCGCTTCACGGTGAATCTCATAACGATCTTCTTCACCAATTTCACCCGCTTCATCAATCGGTTGACCTAGTACGTTCATGATACGGCCAAGGGTTTTATCCCCAACCGGAACAGTAATAGGTGAACCTGTGTTTTCTACCTCAAGACCACGACGCAGACCATCTGAAGAACCCATAGCGATGGTACGAACTACACCACCACCAAGTTGCTGCTGAACTTCCAGCACCAAGCCTTCACTTTTGATCTCTAGAGCGTCATAAACCTGAGGTACGGCATCATGTGGAAACTCAACGTCCACAACCGCGCCAATTACTTGGACAACAGTACCTGTGCTCATGATTAATCCTCTAAAACTTGTATTCGTTACCTAGCCTAAACTGCTGCGGCCCCTGAAACAATTTCCGACAGTTCTTGCGTAATCGCAGCCTGACGGGCTTTGTTGTAGACCAACTGCAAGTCATCGATAAGTTCGCCAGCATTGTCTGTCGCAGCTTTCATAGCAACCATACGGGCTGCTTGCTCAGATGCGATGTTTTCAACAACACCTTGGTAAACTTGAGATTCCACATAACGTACCAACAATGTGTCCAAAAGTTCTTTTGGATCTGGCTCGTATAGGTAATCCCAGTGATGAGCAATCTCATCTTCTTCTGACTTAGGCAAAGGTAGCAGCTGTTCGATCACAGGCGTCTGGCTCATAGTATTCACAAATTTGTTGAATACTACGTACAGACGGTCTAGCTTGCCTTCGTTGTATGCTTCTAGCATGACACGCACTGTTCCGATCAAATCTGATAATGCCGGAGCATCACCTAGACCTGAAGCATGAGCAGATACGTTACCGCCAAAGCTATTGAAGAATTGTACGCTTCGTGCGCCAATCGGGCAGAATTCGACTTCTGCACCAGCTTCACGTTGCTTCTTCACGTCTGCGACAACCTTTTTAAATAGGTTGACGTTAAGACCACCACAAAGACCACGGTCGGTTGACACTACAATGTAACCAACTCGCTTAGCCTCTCGCACTTCCAAATAAGGATGCTTATATTCGAGAGAACCTTGCGCTACGTGACCGATCACCTTACGCATATTTTCTGCATACGGACGACTAGCTGCCATGCGATCTTGTGCTTTACGCATTTTACTCGCGGCAACCATCTCCATTGCAGATGTGATCTTCTGAGTGTTCTGAACACTCGCGATCTTGGTTTTAATCTCTTTAGCGCCGGCCATCTTTACTCTCCAATCTGGACCTGAGGTGCCTTAAGACACCTCTGTGTCTTTACCAGGTTTGGGTTTCTACGAACTTGTCGAGGCCAGCCTTCAGACCGTCTTGGATATCAGCATTGTAATCGCCGCTATCGTTGATAATCTTCATAAGGTCAGCGTGCTCGCTGTTCATGTAAGAGAGCAAAGATGCTTCGAAATCACCGATCTTGTTTAGCTCAACGCTCTTTAGGTAACCTTTTTCAGCTGCGAAAATAGACACAGACTGATCAGCTACGCTCATTGGCGCATATTGCTTTTGCTTCATTAGTTCGGTAACACGCTCACCATGCTCAAGCTGAGCACGTGTTGCATCATCTAAGTCAGATGCAAACTGTGAGAACGCTGCAAGCTCTCGATACTGTGCAAGTGCAGTACGGATACCGCCTGACAGTTTCTTGATGATCTTAGTCTGAGCCGCACCACCAACACGAGAAACCGAGATACCTGGGTTAACAGCAGGACGTAGGCCTGAGTTAAATAGGTCAGTTTCAAGGAAGATCTGACCATCGGTAATCGAAATTACGTTAGTCGGTACGAATGCAGATACGTCACCCGCTTGAGTTTCAATAATCGGTAGTGCAGTCAAAGAACCAGTTTGGCCTTTAACTTCGCCGTTAGTGAACTTCTCAACGTACTCAGCATTTACGCGTGAAGCACGTTCTAGTAGACGAGAGTGAAGATAGAAAACATCACCTGGGTATGCTTCACGTCCTGGTGGACGCTTAAGTAGCAATGAGATCTGACGGTAAGCAACTGCTTGCTTAGAAAGATCATCATATACGATCAGTGAGTCTTCACCGCGGTCACGGAAGTATTCACCCATTGAACAACCAGAGTATGGTGCCAAGTATTGTAGTGCAGCAGCTTCAGAAGCTGTAGCAACAACAACAACGGTGTTTGCTAGTGCGCCGTGTTCTTCAAGTTTGCGTACTACGTTAGCAATGGTAGAAGCTTTTTGGCCTACCGCTACGTATACACACTTAATGCCAGAGTCTTTTTGATTGATAATGGCATCGATCGCTAGTGCTGTTTTACCAGTCTGACGGTCACCAATGATCAATTCACGTTGTCCACGACCGATTGGGATCATAGAGTCAACGGCTTTATAACCAGTTTGCACTGGCTCATCTACTGACTTACGTTCAATAACGCCTGGTGCGATAACTTCAACAGGAGAGAAACCATCGTTGTCGATAGGTCCTTTTCCGTCGATTGGTTGACCCAGTGTGTTGACTACGCGGCCTAATAGACCACGGCCAACTGGAACTTCCAAAATACGACCAGTTGTTTTTACTTTTTGACCTTCTGCCAAGTCGGCATAAGGGCCCATAACTACGGCACCTACAGAATCACGTTCTAAGTTCAACGCGATTGCATAACGGTTACCAGGCAGTTCGATCATCTCACCTTGCATAACATCGGCTAGGCCGTGTACGCGAATGATGCCGTCACTTACTGCAACGATAGTACCTTCGTTGCGAGCTTCACTAACGACTTCGAACTGCTCGATCCGCTGTTTAATCAGATCGCTGATTTCAGTGGAATTCAGTTGCATGCTCAAACTCCCAATTACGACTGCAGCGTATCAGACAGACGGTTTAGTTTACCGCTGACCGAGCCATCAATGACTAGGTCGCCTGCCGTGATAATTACACCAGCTACAAGGCTGGCATCTACGCTGCAATTCAGCTTAACTTTGCGTGTGAGACGTTTCTCTAGAGAAGCACTAATTTGTTGCTGTTGCTCTGCGCTAAGCTCAGTGGCAGAAACAACAGTTGCTTCAACCTCTTTAGCCCACTCATTGCTGAACTCATGAAACAGTTCATAAACAGCAGGTAGTACTTCCAAACGACCGTTTTCAGCCATTACCTTTAACAGATTTTGACCTTGCTCATTGACCTGCTCACCACAAACATTAATAAAAAGTTCTGCGAGCTGGTTACTGGCTAAAGAGCCAGACAGTAGCGGCTTCATCGTCTCGTTTTCACTGACTTGAGCTGCAAAGCTAAGCATTTCTGCCCAACTTTCTACTGCTTTGTTTTCTATAGCAAAGTCAAACGCTGCCTTTGCGTAAGGACGAGCGATGGTGGTTATTTCAGCCATAACTCAACTCCCTTATCAAATTTCAGCAACTAGTTTATTAACTATGTCACTGTGGGCGGCTTCATCAATCGAACGCTCAAGGATCTTCTCTGCGCCAGCGATGGCTAGAGTAGCAACTTGCTTACGCAAGTCTTCTTTCACGCGATTACGTTCAGCTTCAATTTCTGCTTTACCCTGAGCGATAATTTTAGCGCGCTCAGCGTCTGCTTCGGCTTTGGCCTCATCGACAATCTGAGCTTTACGCTTATTAGCTTGCTCAATGATTTCGTTAGCAGTTGCCTTAGCTTCTTTTAGCTGGTCAGTGGCTTTCGCCTGTGCCAACTCAAGGTCTTTCACGGCACGGTCAGCATCAGCTAAACCGTCGGCAATCCTTTTTTGGCGCTCTTCGATGGCATTCATCAAAGGGGGCCAAACATACTTCATGCAGAACCACACGAAGATAATAAAGGCAACCGTCTGACCGATTAGGGTAGCGTTGATATTCACAACAGCCTCCTATTTAGATTAAAGACAGAAGCGTTTATTACAGCATTGCACCCAGTGGGTTAGTAAACAGCATGTATAGTGCAATACCTACACCGATCATGGTTACAGCATCCAATAGACCTGCAACAATGAACATTTTAACTTGTAGCATAGGAGCCATTTCTGGTTGACGCGCAGCGCCTTCCAAGAACTTGCCACCTAGTAGGCCGAAACCGATAGCGGTACCTAGAGCACCCATACCAATCAGTAGAGCAACAGCAATAGCTGTCATGCCTAATACAGTTTCCATCTCTATCTCCAGTATTCTAAATCTTAGTTAGTTAGTGATTTAGCTTAAAAAAAAATTCTTCAGCAATCCTTAATGATCTTCATGTGCCATGCTGAGATATACGATCGTCAGCATCATGAAGATAAACGCTTGTAAAGTGATAACCATAATATGGAAGATTAACCAACCTAGTTGTAATGTTACACCTAGGGCAGATAACGCCATGTTAGCACCGTACATCAACGCAATAAGGATGAAGATCAACTCACCTGCGTATAAGTTACCGAACAGACGCAAACCTAGTGAAATAGGCTTTGCAATCAAAGTAACTGATTCTAATAGGAGGTTGACTGGTATCATTGCCTTATGGTTAAAAGGCTGTAATGTCAATTCTTTAACAAAACCTGATACACCTTTGACCTTGATGCTGTAATAAATAATCATCACAAACACACCTAAAGCTAAACTAAAGGTAATGTTTAAGTCAGTTGTTGGTACCACTTTCATGTAGGGGATACCAGCAGCCATTGCTAGTTCCGGAATCCAGTCAACTGGAACCATATCCATGAAGTTCATCATGAATACCCAAACAAAAATAGTAAGTGCCAACGGTGCTATAACAGGATTGCGGCCATGGAAGGTTTCCTTAACGCTTGAATCGACAAACTCAACGATCATCTCGACAAAGCACTGAAGCTTGCCGGGAACACCTGTCGTTGCTTTTTTGCCAACGCTGCGGAATAGCCACAAGAATAGAACACCAAGCCCAACCGAAAAGAACAATGAATCAATGTGCCACGTCCAGAAGCCTTCACCAACACTTAAGTTGGTAAGGTGATGCTGGATATAGCCCTGCGGTGTTAACTCTTCACCAGTTGCAGCCATGATTCATCCCACTTAACTTTGCTTGAAGTATAAAGGAGCTGTCCAGTGCACTATCAGCGCTAGGGTATAGCAAACAAACAAGGGCATGAATACCACCTGCATATTTATAAACACCAGCGAAAACATCACAATGGTTAACAGCAACTTTACCGCTTCCCCCCAGTAAAAAGTTTTCATAACTTTTCCTGCTGAACTTGCTCCTGTGTAGGAAAAAGCGAGGGTTGCGAATACAAAATTAGGGAGTACAGCAATTGCACCACCTGCTAAAGCAGATAGTCCATACTGAGCTCCCCACACGGCGAAAAAGACAATCGAAACACCCCCAGCCATCACCGCCTGCATCATAACCAACTTATAGGCAGACCACCGGCCACGACGTGCTAAAACCTTGCTCAATTCATCTTCTCCGCATTCATACTTTCTGTTTCGGTGACCGGATTACAAATATCCGAAATTTGCCGAGCTACAAAAAGCTTGCGAAAGTATACCTTTTCGGGCCTTCAAAGCAAGTTTAAGGTGAGGAAAATCGACTCTTTTAACGTGATCTATGGCCAAAAGTGTAAAAGTGCAAAATTAACAGTTGTCACAAAATTACATAATATTGCATTAACTCAGTACATTTAGCGTATTTTCGCAATAATACCGTCTAATTCAGCTAGATCTTGGTAGTTAATTACAACTTTTCCCTTACCTTTGCGGTTATGGCTAATAGATACTTTTGCACCTAGACGTTCGACTAATTGACTCTCAAGACGGGCTACGTCCTGATCTTTTGCCGGCTTATCGGCAATTTGGGGAGGATTTAAGGTTTTATTAACTAATCGTTCAGTTTCGCGAACGGTTAATTCTTTAGCACTGACTAATCTAGCGACATTAGTTTGCTCATCACCTTCAATGGCAAGCAGTGCTCTAGCATGGCCCATATCAATATCGCCATACTCTAGCATGCGCTTAACAGGCTCATTTAAACCGTTTAAGCGCAACAGGTTTGACACGGTAGTACGTGACTTACCCACGGCATCAGCAATCTGCTGATGAGTCAGTTCAAACTCTTTCATCAACCGCTCTAATGCAATGGCTTCTTCCATGGCATTTAGGTCTTCACGCTGAATGTTTTCAATCAGAGCGATAGCGACAGCTGATTCATCAGGAACTTGTTTAATAATGCAAGGTACTTGCGAGAGTTTGGCTATTTGTGATGCACGCCAGCGACGCTCACCAGCAATGATTTCATAGCCACCATTATCGACTTTACGCACGACAATCGGTTGAATAATTCCTTGTGCACGAATCGATTCAGCAAGCTCTTCGAGCGCTTCAGGTGACATATCTTTACGAGGTTGGTATTTACCAGGTTGCAACTGCTCGATATCAATGTTCATTAAATCATCAGTATCGCCAGTAGTCTGATCAGCTGCTCCCTGTGGCTCACTTTTCTTCGCTGCAGCATGGCTGGTACTTAGCAGCGCATCCAAGCCTTTACCTAATCCTCGTTTCTTCGGTGTCATCTAAAAAATTTCCTTTAAGCTTGCTCTAGCTGAGTAGTTTGTTCAGCTCGTCGAATGATTTCCCCAGCCAAAGCAAGGTAAGCTTTTGCGCCCGCACTGGATTTATCATAATACATTGCAGGTGCGCCAAAACTTGGCGCCTCAGCTAAGCGCACATTACGCGGGATAACGGTGCGATAAACTTTTTCGCCAAAATGCTGTTTAAGCTGATCTGATACATCATTGGCCAAACGATTACGTGGATCGTACATTGTGCGTAAGATCCCTTCGATCGACAAACCAGGGTTGACCATTGCGGCCAGTTTACTGATGGTATCCATTAACGCCGTCAGTCCCTCAAGTGCATAATACTCGCATTGCATTGGCACCAAAACAGAGTCGGCGGCAGACATAGCATTAACAGTAAGCATGTTAAGCGAAGGTGGGCAGTCGATAAAAATAAAATCATAATCGTCTTTTATCGGTGCCAGGGCATTGCGCAAACGAATCTCGCGGGCAAAAAACTCCATTAGTTTAATTTCTGCTGCAGTCACATCACCGTTACCGGCAATCAGATCATATTTGCCGCTGGTCTCACGATAAACGATATCATCGAAATTCTTTTCATCGACAAGTAACTCATAGGCGGTGTTTTCAACGCTATATTTGTCAACACCACTGCCCATGGTCGCATTGCCTTGAGGATCGAGATCGATTAGCAAGACTTTACGCTTTGTGGCTGCCAAAGAGGCGGCTAAATTGACGCATGTTGTTGTTTTCCCGACACCACCTTTCTGGTTGGCTACGGCGATCACTTTACCCACAATAATATCCTGTTATTTGGTTCACTTGAGTACGAGAAAGATCTATCAACCAAATTGCTTGAATCACTAAAAGATTGCAACCGTTAAACCATATCAATTACGAGGTTTTAACGACTTTGAGAAGATGACGTTGCTCATCCAACTTAGGTACATTTAGCTCAATGACTTCAGATACCGAAAAATTAGCTGGTAATTTTGCCATTTCTTCATCACTTAATTGACCTTTAAGTGCATAAAAACAGCCGTCTGATTTTGGTAAATGCTGACACCAGTGCAGCATATCCTCAATTGAAGCAAAAGCACGGCTTAATACGCCATCGAACAGTTCTTCAGGTTGATATGCCTCTACACGACTTTCAACCGAGGTCATATTACCAATACCCAGTTCAAATTGAACTTGTTTTTGAAAACGAATTCTTTTGCCTAAACTATCAAGTAACACAAAAGTTTTATCAGGGTTCATGATAGCTAACGGAATTCCAGGTAAGCCTGGGCCGGTACCGACATCGATAAAACGTTGTCCTTGCAAATAAGGGCTCACCGTTAAACTATCCATAATATGACGGATCAACATCTGCTCAGGATCGCGCACTGAGGTGAGGTTGTAAGCTTTGTTCCACTTATTCAACATACCAACAAAGTCCAAAAGTTGTTGTTTTTGTTGGGGTGTTGCATCTAAGTTGATGTCAGTTAAATATTGGTCAAGTTGAGCAGCAAGCACAGCGTCATCCTCGATAAAACAGCTAGATATTATGAAGTGGAGCCATGCTGATGGAAAGCCGTAAACTCGCACATCAGCATGAATACAACGTTTATTTCGATCCGTTACGCGCTTTTACGCAACAAACCACGTTTTTTAAGATGGACCAACAAAATAGAAATAGCCGCTGGTGTCACACCGGAAATACGTGACGCCTGACCTATAGTTTCAGGCTTATGCTCGTTCAGCTTGGCGATCACTTCATTTGATAAGCCTGGAACTTCTTGATAATCAAGTGTCAATGGTAACAAGGTTTTCTCATGGCGAATTGCTTTTTCGATCTCGTCTTGTTGGCGTTGAATATAACCCGAATATTTCACCTGGATCTGTACCTGCTCTGCAGCACGTTGATCTTCAAGCCCTGGACCAAACCCCTCTAATGCCATTAACTTTGGATAATCCATTTCAGGCCGTCTTAACAGCTCTTCAAACGAAGCCTCGCGTGAAATTGGCGTGTTAAGCTCAGGGTTTAAGACACCGAGTAAAGGCGAATTAGGGTGTACCCATTGGCTTCGAAGTCGCTGTAGTTCTAACTCTATTGATTCGCGTTTTTGATTAAATTTAGCCCAGCGTTCATCATCCACTAAGCCTAACTCACGACCTTTTTCAGTTAAACGAAGATCCGCATTGTCTTCACGCAACAGCAAACGATATTCCGCTCGGCTGGTAAACATGCGATAAGGTTCTTTAGTGCCCAAAGTTGATAAGTCATCAACCAGTACGCCTAAATAAGCTTCATCTCGGCGTGGACACCAGGTATCTTTGCCTTGCACTTGCAATGAAGCATTCATACCTGCGAGTAACCCTTGAGCTCCCGCTTCTTCATAGCCTGTTGTGCCGTTGATTTGCCCAGCAAAGAAAAGTCCGCTAATTGACTTTGTTTCTAAGGAGTTTTTCAGATCTCTAGGATCGAAATAATCATATTCAATGGCATAACCAGGGCGAATGATCTGCGCATTTTCCATACCTTGAATCGAACGTACTAAATCTAACTGCACATCAAAAGGCAAGCTAGTCGAAATACCATTAGGGTAAATTTCGTTAGTATTTAAACCTTCAGGCTCAATAAAGATTTGGTGAGATGTTTTGTCAGCAAAGCGATTGATCTTATCTTCAATAGAAGGGCAATAACGTGGCCCAATTCCTTCAATCACGCCTGAATACATAGGGCTGCGATCTAAACCACCACGAATAATATCGTGAGTACGCTCGTTGGTGTGGGTAACGAAACAAGAAATCTGGCGCGGATGCTCACTCACATCGCCAATAAACGACATTACAGGTAAAGGATCATCGCCTTTTTGTTCGACCATTTGATCAAAGTCGATACTGTTAGCGTCAATACGTGGTGGAGTACCGGTTTTTAATCGACCCACACGAATAGGAAGATCACGTAGGCGCTCAGCCAGTGAAATAGAAGGTGGATCACCAGCTCGACCACCGCTGTAATTTTCTAAACCAATATGGATTTTGCCGCTTAAAAATGTCCCCGCAGTAAGTACAACTGCTGGTGCTTCAAACGCAAGTCCCATTTGGGTCACAACGCCTACAACACGATCATTTTGTACAATCAGATCATCAACAGATTGTTGGAACAAGCGTAAATTTGGCTGACTTTGAAGTATTTGTTGGATTTTGGCGCGATAAAGAGTGCGATCGGCTTGAGCACGTGTAGCGCGAACAGCAGGGCCTTTGCTAGAGTTTAACGTTCTAAATTGAATACCAGCATGATCGGTTGCCGTAGCCATTGCACCACCTAGTGCGTCAATCTCTTTGACTAAATGACCTTTGCCTATTCCACCGATCGCTGAATTACATGACATTTGCCCTAAGGTATCAATGTTATGGGTCAATAACAGCGTTTTTGACCCCATTCTAGCCGATGCTAACGCTGCTTCGGTTCCGGCATGGCCCCCACCAACAACAATGACATCAAACCGTTCATGAAAATGCATCACAGTACCTTAGATAAAAAAATCACATAAATTGAAAAATGAACTAATTCTTCGTAGCGCAGTAAGATCTTCCGAAGAGCCGCGTATTTTAGCACTTTGCAGCGCTTTGATGAAAGATCAATTTAAGGGTTTTGATCTCAAGGGGATCGGCTTAATAGATCTTAAGATCTTTATATAGATCCTCTTATTATGTTTACTATTAAGGAGCGCTTTTTCTGTGGGTAAGGCTATTTTCCCAATTAAATCATTAGTTAAAGAGCAAAAGATCCTGTGATCTATTGTGGATCAAACTTCAATAAGCTTGGGGATAGATCGCCTAGTTATCCACAGGGGGGATCTAAGGGCTGATCGGGTGTTGATTAATACAGAGTTAGATCAGATCAAAATAATACCTTATCCACATATTTATCATTTTGGAACGTAATTTGTGGGTAAGGTAGATCTTAATTGTGAGTTGTTTGCCAGTTATGGGCTATAAGGTGATCAAACTAATTTACTTTGCCAACTTGTGAGCCAAGCTTGAGCTGGATCTTCTGGGACTGGATCGTACTGCACATCGATCTGGATCTTATCCACAAACTCAGTTGCGCCGCAATGTAGTAACTCTTCAACTAGGGATTCGGGCCCTTGGCAAAAAGTATCGTAACTACTGTCGCCAATTGCACATAAAGCAAACTTTGTCTTACTGAGATCGGGAGAATGGAGCCTGATCGCCTTTAAAAAAGGCTGGATATTGTCCGGTAAATCACCCGCGCCATGGGTAGAACTGACTATTAACCAGAAGCTTTGTGGATCTAAATCAGCCAGATCTGGGGCCAAATGTACGTGAGTTTGATGTCCTTGAGCGCTCAATTGCTCAGCTAATTCATCGGCGACGTATTCAGCACTGCCTAAAGTTGTGCCGACTAAAAGGGCAACGTTTGCCATATAACTTCCTAATTTGGGTTACTTGTTATGCCATATAATAAGGCAAAAGTGACGGTTGATCTTGCTAAGAATACCGTTTTAAGGTGCTGCTAATTAACTCGTGTATCCGTGGTTTTAACTGTGGTTTGGTGATGACTCTAGTGGTTTTGTCGCAAATAATAAGTAATTGACTTGGGTGTTTTGACTAATACGCCAACGTTGGTTGAACGGGTTGAATTGCATCCCTTGGCAGGAAATACAATCTATTTGATGGTGAGCTAGCATCATTTCTAGTTCATGCGGCTTAACAAAGTAATGCCAATTATGGGTGCCCACCGGTAGATACCTCATTACATATTCTGCGCCTAAAATGCCAATGACATAGCTTTGCCAGGTACGATTGAGCGTGGCCATAACTAAAAGTCCACCTGGCTTTAAAAGCCGCGCGCATGTATTTACCAATGCTTGTTGGTCTGTTACATGCTCGATAACTTCTGTGTTGAGTATGATGTCAAAATTCGCGGTTTGTGAATGTTCAATTTCTGCAGCTAAGCAATGTTGATAGGTGACTTTTATGTCGCTATTTTTAGCGTGCTGGCTGGCAACACTAACATTATGCTCACTGGCATCAATGCCCAGTACATCAGCCCCATAACTTGCCAGAGGCTCTGTTAGTAAGCCTGCGCCGCAGCCTATATCCAGCAATTTTAGATCAGCCAATGGGTTAGCGTTGTCAAAGCTGCGTGAGAAGTGGTGCGCGATCGCCGTTTTAATGGCAAGCAGGCGGGTTTGATTAAATGCTAAAACATGCTTAAAACGGCCTTTGGGATCACGCCATTCTTTTGCCAAAGCATCAAACTTGGCAATTTCAACAAGCTGATCGAGGCTTTGCTCAGCTTTTAATTTAGATAGTGAACTTAATCGGCTTTTATCTAGCATTTTTGATATCTTTGACTGCTGGCTATATCAAGTATATACGGCTTGTACAGATGATTAGTTCACCTTTTTGGTGCTAACAAGCTCTGAGGTTGCCATGGTACGCTTGGTTTTTATTAAACTACAACGGTTTCTGGTGTTCTAGCTTAAAATGTTCCATTTAGACGAAAAGGTTTTTGTGATTGGCTTACCACGCACAGGAACCACCAGCATCAGTATTGCCCTGCTCGAAATGGGGTGCAAAGTTGCTCATCAAGCTTTTACCCAACAAGCATTTGAGCTTGCCGACGTGGTTTCTGATGTGCCTTGTTTTAGTGATTATCAGCAACTACACCAATTGTATCCGCGGGCTAAGTTTATTTATCTTGATCGCGATATTACCGCTTGGGTCTGCTCGATGCAGATGTTACTTAAAAAAATGTTACCTCATTTGGCGCCAACAACAGGCCGATTTCATCCGTTGATGAAGCGAAGTTTTGAAGCTTGTTTTGGCTTATCACATTGTGATGATCCCACTGATGAGTTCCATCTGCAGCAGTGTTATCGATTCCATAAACAGCAGGTGTGTCACTATTTTAACGCGCAGCAATCAGCCTATGTTGACAACTTTATTCAGATAGATGTCAGCAAGGCAACAGACATGGTGCGATTACAACAATTTCTATTCGGTAGTAATTTCAATAAAACGATTAGAATGCCACATGTTAATCGTGGAACTCATGTGGCGAGTTGGGATGAATATCGACATAAAAGTAAGATTAGTAGCCATGCTTCGGGCTTATTAAAGCGTAAGTATTTTAGTTATCAGTTTGATACGGCTGTACTACCTTGGTTAAAACAGGGCTAATTTGCTCATCAATTTAGGGCTAGTTTTTCAGATTAAAATGATGCTTATCAACAGTTTATACTTTGGGTATTGATGGTGAATTTGGGCAATTTACCTATAGATGTTGTGCAGACACAATTTATGTCTGCCTTACAACACCATCATGTGGTTGTGGAATCAGATACTGGCTCCGGTAAATCAACGCGTTTACCGCTATGGTGCGCGCAGTTTTTATCACAAAAAAATCAGTCGAAAGTATTGGTTATTGAACCGCGGCGCGTGGCTTGTATCGCATTGGCTGATTTTGTTAGCCAGCAAACTCACCTTAACGTTGGCTATTGTATTCGGTTCGAATCGACAATCGAGGCCGATACCGATATCGCCTTTGTCACTCCAGGTGTTGCTTTACGTTGGCTTTCGAGTACTGATGACGTAGATACTCATATTACAATGCAAGATTTTGCAATTGTGATGATAGATGAGTTTCATGAACGCCGATGGGATACGGATTTATTATTGGCGATATTAAAGCAGCGCCATAGCCATCGTTTAGTGGTCACCTCTGCTACTATCAATGCCGCTAAAATCTGCCAATACTTGCAAGACGATCATCAAAGTGTTTGTCATCTGCTAGCACAAGGTAAAAGGTTTCACGTGGAACTTAGATATCTTGCACGCGAAAGCCATCATTTACCTTCCATAGAAGGGTTAGAAGGACGAGTTTATACCGCGGTAGAATCGTTACTGATAGAAACCCAAGGCGATATTTTGGTGTTTTTGCCTGGTAAACGTGAGATCCAACTTTGTATGCAGCTGTGTCAGCGTCTTGCGCAGGATAACGCTGCATTGCGGTGTATTGGCTTGCATGGCGGGATTAATATTTCTGAGCAGCAGTTGGCACTCACAGAAACATCGCAACAACGGATTATTTTTGCAACCAATGTTGCAGAAACTTCCCTTACTATTCCGGGGGTGACAGCGGTTGTTGATAGTGGACTTGAACGTCGGACAATGCAGAGAAATGGTCGTACGGTATTGTCACTACAAGCGATATCTCAAGCGAGTAGCGAGCAAAGGCTAGGGCGTGCTGGCCGCATTCAAGCCGGAGTTTGCATTCGTTTGTGGGGAGCAAATGCACCACTCATTAAGCTGACGCCTGCAGACTTACAACGGGAAGATTTGGTTGAGCCCATGCTTGCTGCTGCAACAGTATCGACCACACTGCAGCAATTACATTTTTTGGAACCGATTCCAGATAAGTCTGTGTTATCAGCAACCGACCGATTGCTGTCGATGGGCGCGATAGACTCGCAAGGCAGTATTACTGCCCACGGACGACGATTGTTTCCTCTACCTATAGATACGCAGTTCGCCCATTTAATTGCCGCTATGCCTGATGATATAAGCCGAGAGCTAATGATTGATCTCGCAGCCGGATTGTCAGTAGCAGGGCGTTTATATCAATTACCAAAAGGCGAGTATGAGTTAACGCGGCTAAAACAATGGGAACCTTTTGGTTGTGACGGCTATTTGCTGATAAAGCTGATTCGAGGAGGCAAGCTAGATGAGTTAACTGTAGATGCGACCTTACTTGAAGAGGCTAAGTTATTATCACGACAGATTTCCAGCGCGATTGGTATTGCTGATCCAGCCGCGGCTTGCCGCAATATTGACTTGTTAAGTCACCAGGATATACGAACTAATTGGTTATTGTCAGTAATGAAAGCAATGCCAGATATGGCCTTTATTCGCAGGGCTAAACGCCAGCAAGCACTTGGTAATGGATACAGCGAAGTACAGATTGCGCGCGATAGTCGTTTTGATCTACTGGGTGCAACCGACACACAGCCGCAAGCTGCAATTGTGTTTGATCAGTTCTCTCTTCCTGGTGAAGGCAGTAAACAGACCATTAATCTTGCAACCTGTATGGCGCCTATTACGCTTACACATTTGGCCGCAGCGCATTTGGGAACAACGAGGTTGAACTTAGATGGCTCGTTATCGCATCAAGGTTTAGTGACTGTAGAGCGAGTTTTTTCAGGAAGGGTCATTGATAGCTGGCAGCAAGCTGCAGAGCCTGAGCAGGTCATCTCGACTATCGTTAAACAAATTGAAACAGAGGTGATTTTTCCAGGTCTATTTCCGCAGTTACAAATCGATATTAATGCTTGGAATATTTATGTTGCTCTAGGGTTAGCCGAACCAGAGGCGTTGCCAATTGAGGTTAGTCGCTACTTGCCAGAAAAGCTGCAAGCTTTAGGTGTTGAGACGCTAGATGATATTGAACTGATTGATTGTCAAGATTTGCGGTTTGACGGCATTCCTGATTGGCAGCGACAAGAGTTTGATGAAAAATATCCTCTTAATTTGGCTTTAGCGGATTTAAAGTTACGGGTTGAGTACATTGCCACCAGCAAACGTATCATTGTTCATTACGCTGATGGTGGCCGCAAAGCTGGTCCAAAGCGATGGGAATTGCCAGTGTGGAAAGGTTGGCGAATAAGCTATCGTAAAGCAAGTCGAGTAATAGAGGTTAACTAGGATTTACAGGCTGTTTTTGTACAGACGCTCTACAGGGTCTTTGTTGATGCTTAGTGGTGTAAATTTATCTTTCATGGAAATGGTGATTTAGCAGGGGGGACTGCGGATAACTTTATTAAAAGATAAACATAAAAATGTGAAACGGCGTGTCAAAATAGTTGGACTAAAGATTTATATACATTTAATACAGTAACTTATTCAAATTTTTTCACCTGAGATGTATTGCTGAACTTATTCAATATGCTTGTTGATAACTTTGTTGATAGATCTGACTGTGATCGGCTAGTTGGATCGCCTGTTAAAGTAAACTAAGATCTTTATAATTGTTAGTGCGGATCATTTTTGGTGGATCAAACTGGTTTTATGTGTAAGGAAAGCTTGATCGACTTAATGTTGTTTTTTAATGGTTATTGATAACCGGGTTTAAGCTCAAGGCCAAGCTTTGTCGGCTGGCCTTGAGTGAACTGTAGCTTGTTAGAAATAGTAGCTAACCGATAGATATAGGCTGTCTACATCATTTTGTTGTAACGCAAAACGCTTGAAGGAGATTCCTGAATGCCAATGCTGAGTGATAGGAAAACTCATTGCCAGGCCAAAGTAGGGATCAAGTTGCTCATCTTCTTGTTGGTTAATGAAATTACTGTCGATCACACTTAGTTGGTTTTCGTATTGCCAATAAAATCCGCCAAGCATTAACCAAGCGGAAAAAGCTTCATGCTGCCATAGTGCGTACTGTACATCTATTCCTAAACCGTCACCCAATACTGGCGCTGCCGCGTCCAATGATGCACTGGGCGCATCTGGTGTTAAAGTGTCGAGACTATATTGCGCTGAAGCACTGCCTAAATCGATATAGCGAGCACTGATTTTCCAATTATCGCTGAGTTGGTAGCCGACACCGAGTGACCAGCTTAAATCAGTATTATCAAATGTCAGTAATGTCGCTACGTTAGTATGAGGCCGATCAAAATTAGCACTGCTATAGCCCAGTTCGGCATCAACATACCAGCCTGATGCAATGACTTTAGGTGATAGTAATAAGAGTAATATCAGTGATAGCTTGTTGCGATGGCGCCATAGCGAGAACATAGCTAACAACAGTAAACTTAATCCTCCCAGTTGCCCGCCAGAGTTTTTAGACTCAACAATCACTTCTTTATAAGCTGTGACGGTTACAGTGACTTGGGCACTGGATTGCGCTCCGGCGCTATCGCTGATTGTGTAATGCACTATGTCAGTTCCTTCAAAGCCCGATTGCGGTTGATACAAAATGTGGTTATTGCTGGTAATCGATACACTACCCATTTCTGCATTTGCACTTATGATAGTTAGCTCGTCATTCTCTGCATCAACATCGTTGTTTAACACATCAATATGAATATTGGTGCGGTCATCAGTTTGTGCTTCATCATCATTTGCAGTGGGTGGAGTATTTGAGCTTATTGTGACGGTAACCGTCGCGTAAGCTGAACCGCCATTATTATCATCAATACTGTAGTTAATCAGTGCTTGGCCGAGATAATCATCCGCTGCAGTATAAATCAGCTGATCGTTTTCAATGACTACCAAACCTATGTCGACAGAGGCATTGACTATGCTTAATTGGTCATTGTCTGCATCAGTGTCATTGGCCAATACGTCAATATTAATGGTTTCGTTCGCAAGTAGGGCTACTGTATCTTCAACGGCTATAGGCGCTGAGTTATTGAGATTAGATACCGCGACTCCACTTGGGTCGACAATAGTACCGTTTGCGATGCCATCGTCATCATTTGGACCACCATCTTCTATAGTAAGCTGCACGCACCAATGACCACGTGTTAGACCTTCTGTCCAGCTTTCATGTTGCGGAGGAGGGCAGTAACCAGGCTCACCCGCGGCTGAGTGAACAAGGTTGTTGCTGTCAGTGATAAAGTCACCCCAACCTGCGTTAGTAAAGTACTTACGGTATACCGCTGTACTAGGCAATGGTTGTTGTTGCGGTATCACTACATGGGCACTTTGGCCGGCAATAGGTAGTCCATAAATGATGAAGTCAAATATGCCACCAACATTTTGTGCTTGTTCATCTTGATCAATACGGTTACTCACTTCTGCTTGGTTGAGCAACGAACCACCTGATTGGTTACTTGCAGTGTATTGTCCTTTACGGATACATAAACCAGGGTCAGTTTCTTTTAAGAAGTAATTCCCTAAGCTGAGATCTTGTTGCAGAACATTGCAATCAGCGATGTGGTCAAGGTAATCCGCGATTCCATCTGCATCACTGTCTTGATAGCCTTCAAGTTGATCTGGAACCAGGTCATTATCACTGTCAGCCATGCCCAACGGTGGTAACTCGGCAACAAGCTCAAGATATACACTCGCCGTTGTCGATAGACTGTCATCGGCATCATCAGTTACGGTAACGCTAATTTTGTAGACACCTTCTGCTAAGTCAGCACTGCTGAAAACAAATTGGTTTGCTTCGGTAGCTTGATTCAATAGTGCATCAGCGTCACTTTGCCAAGCCAAATGATGGCTGTCTTCGGTATTACTATCGAAAACAGTGGCATCAATAGTCACGAGCTCATCTGATGCAACAATCTTATGTCGCTGTTGACCATTTTGGCTCACTAATAGCTGTACATCTGGCGCTATATTGTTCTCTGTTATAGTCAAAGTGAAGCTTGATTGACCACCAAGGTTAAGTGATTCGTCTAGTGTTATAACTAAGGTTTCGTCAATCTCTTGTTCGCCATCAGCAAATACATCGACCATTATTTCCCCTGTCTGGCCACTACTTATCACTAACTCGCCGTGCACGAGGTTGTGGTCTCCAGCGTCCGATGAGCCTGATACTGTATAGGGGATAGTTAACGGATACTGTGGTGCTAAGCCATTGAGGAATACCCGTGCGGTATATCGCGTATTTTCAGCGCTAAAGGCGTTCTTGCCCAATGAAATTATTGGATTGACCTTTACACTTTGTGCTGCGGTGACCACATTACCCTGGCTATCTTCAGCTTGCCAATATACCTGGTGATGACCTGGTGGAAAATATAAGCGTTTATTGAGTTGTTTGACCGCAATAGGGTTGCCATTACTGTCTACAGCCGTGGCAAAGCCAACATCTATACGGGTAAACAAGCGTTGTGAATCAACTTCAATATCATCGGGTAAAGTTAACGTCGGCAGGTTGCTATTATCCGCATCACCTAGACTGAATGTGGCGATTGTTTGTGCGGTTTGTTTGCTGCCATCACTGATCATATATTGGATATTAATGCTACCTTGAATACCGGCTATGGCTTGATAAACCAGCTGGTTATCTTCAATCGTCACTGTACCCACATCCACCGATGCGTTAACTATCGATAACTCATCACCATCTACATCATAATCATTGCTTAATACATTTAAGCTGTATTGGTTAGCCTCATTTTGTGAGAACGATAGGTTATCGACAATTGCTACCGGTGCATCGTTAACCGCTGAGATAGTTAAAGTCACTGTGGCAACTTGAGATTCAAACTCACCATCACTGGCTGTAAATTCAAAGCTATCTTGGCCGTTGTAGTCTGCTTCTGGTTGATAGAGCCAAACTTGGCCATTACTTTGTAATTCACCGTGCTGCGGTGGGGTCACTAAGCGATAGCTTAATGGATCGCCATCTTCATCTGTAGCCCGAGGGGTTATTGCTAAGCTACTATCTTCCGCTAGTGTTAGGCCATAATTGTTAGTGGTTGGCGCACGGTTTACTGCAATAACCTCAATGTTAAAGCTCGCTAATGTTGCACTTAATTCGCCATCACTGACGGTTAGGGTTATCGGTAAACTAGTACCCACATTTTCAGCTGTAGGAACCCCAGTTAGTGCACCTGTTGTAGTATTGAAATTTAACCATGACGGCTTATTAGCGATGCTAAAGCTTAATGTGTCGTCGGTATCGCTATCAGCCGCATGTGGTGTAAAGCTATAAGCTTCACCTACTAATACTGATAAATTTGGCGAACCAGAAATGACTGGGGCTTCATTAACATTGACTACGGTGATAGTGAAAGGAGGCAATGAGGCACTAGCACCGTCATTGTCAGTGACTGAAATGATAAGGTTTGCGTAACTGCCCACATCTTCATTATCTGGTGTGCCGCTGAGTTGCCCTGTAGCTGTGTTAAAACTTAGCCAGCTTGGTAGATTACTCATCGCAAACAGATGGGTATCTCCTTGATCAACATCATTTAACACCGGTGTAAAGCTATAAATACTACCTTCGTTGATACTGGTGACAGGGTTACCAGAAAGAACAGGAGCATTGTTGACGTTTATAACTGTGATACTAAATGGTGATAACGTGGCACTAGCACCGTCATTGTCAGTGACTGAAATGATAAGGTTTGCGTAACTGCCCACATCGGAGTTATTCGGTGTACCGCTTAGCTGACCAGTGGTTGGGTTAAAACTAAGCCAGCTTGGTAGACTATTAATACTTAACGTAAAGCTATTGCTATCGATATCCTCTATCGTTGGAATAAACAGGTAATTACTGCCTTCACTAATAGTGTTATTTGGGGTACCACTGATTGTTGGTGAATCATTAACTGAGTTGATGGTGACATTAACCGTTATTACATCGGTGAGTGCTCCATCACTCACTTGAACATTAAAGCTGTCGGTACCAAAGTAGTTTGTATTTGGCGTGTAATTAACCGTAGCTTGGCTATTGCTACCGTTAACTGTGGCATTGCCATTATTTGCATTGGTAACAATAGACCAAGAAAGTGGGTTGTTATCAATATCGCTAGCATCGAGAGTCAGGTTAAAGCTAGTAGGGCTATTATCTTCGCTTATAGTGACCGATACACTATTACCTTGATTTATCGTTGGTGCGATATTGTAAATTTTATCAACACTAGCGGTTGTTGGTTCGCCGGTATTGTTGGCCGTATCCGTCAAGCTCAAGCTTAATGTGAGTGTGCCTTCAGCCAGGGTACTGACATCAACATTGGTCACAGTTTCACTCGTAGAGCTAATAGTGCCGCTACCAGATACCGAGATACTGCCATCAGAAATCGAATAGTCATACTGATTTCCCAGCTCACCATCACTGATAATGAAGCTGAGTGCAGTTTCATTGTTCGCATCGATACGAGACTGTTCGATTGCAACGCTGTAGCCTTGTGGTGATGTAGAGTCAATGTTGAGTACATCGGTTTCATTTACCGTCGCTGTATTGCCAGCTAAGTCGGTTAAGGATATTTCTATATCATAGCTGCCATCGGCTAATGAGTCGTCGGTGGCGTTATCTTTCCAGTTACCAGAATTGATATCATTTATTGTATCTGGTGTGTAGGGACCAAAATTATTGCTACCATCACTGAGGGTGTAAGTTAAGCTTGCTAAGCCGCCCGTGTCAGTTAAGGTACCCGCTATAGGCGGATTGTTGAGACTCGTTGTTAATATATCAACAGTTGCTGTAGGGGCTGTGTTGTCATGCACTATTGTAACTAGGGCGACAGCGGTACTGTTATTGCCGGCACTGTCATTGGCTAGAATAACGAAATCATTGTTACTGTTGTCAGTTAAGTTAGTCGTAATAGTAAAACTATTGCCACTGACAATATCACTGGCTATCACGCTACTATTATCTGCAATACCGTTATTATCGCTATCAGCATATAACCCGACGGTTATACCATTTTCGCTATGGGTGCCGGTGATATCGAGCACTATATTTTGCGTATAGGTCGTCGTAATTGGAGAGCTAACCACTGGCACCGCAGGCGCTGTTGAATCTTCAAGATAATCACCTACTGCGATATCACTGCTATTGCCAGCGTTATCTTGAGCGCGTAACACGAAGTAATTACTAGCATCTTGGGTTAGCGGCAATGTCAGCGACCAATTACCAGTAGATACGACATCAGTGGCTAAAGCGGTGCTGTTATCAGCATTACCATCTTGGTTTGCATCTGCTAGGGCGACAATTGTTATGCCGTTTTCGGCATAATTCGACTGAGATAGGGTAATGGTATCGGCATTGAGTGTCTGCGCTGTTGAAGTCGGCGCGGCAGCATTTGGCGCTGTGGTATCAACAATCAAGTTCGGTTCCATAAAGGCAGTAAAGCTCAATATTGCGGCGTTACCATTAGCATCTGTCATTGTTGCGGTATTAGTGGTGATTGATTGTGCTGTCACTCCATCACTGTCATTGTCGCCGGCAACGACATCGTAATGAAATACTAGTTGAGTGGAGTTGTTTCCACTTGCGTAGCTTGCTGTGCGAGAAGCACCACCTATATCCAATGCGACAGTCGGGGTGAGATCTGATAACTGCACTATGTCGTCAAAGGTGATAGTTGCAATGACAGTATCACTCACGCTTAATGCACCGGTATTGAGGCTGACATCTGTGACAACCGGCCCTAATGCATCTTTGCTTACTGTATCAGTCACTGCTAGCGCCTGATTTCCTGCTGCATCAGTTAAAGTGGCGCTTAAACTGATTTGACCATCGGCAAGTGCGGATAAATCAATGGCGCTAATTTGTTGATTAGTTTGGCTAATACTGCCTGTACCAGTAACGGGAGTGCCCCCATTACTGCTAGAAAAGCTATACAGATAGGTTGCGGTTATTTCAGCTGCGTTAAACGTAAAACTCACCGCATTGGCATTGGCGGCAACAATGGGGGATTGGTCTATGGTGACACTATGCCCTGACGGTAGCTGGGTATCCTTCTCAACCGTATCGGTAACCGCACTGGCTATATTACCGGCCATATCGGTTAGTAAAACGCTCACAGTTAATGTGCCGTCAGCTAAACCTGCAACATCAAGGTTGTTAAATGATTCTGTTGTACTGGAAATTGTACCTAGATTGGTTACAGCCGTACCGCCACCACTGCTGCTAATGGTGTAACTATATGCGGCGCCCACTTCAGCACTATTGAGTGTAAAAGCTAAGGCATTTTCATTGCTGCTGTTAATCGGTGTGGTCGATATCGCTGCGGTATGCCCAGTCGGTAATGTATTGTCTAAAGTCATCGCTAAAGCAGAGCTCACAGCAGATATATTCCCTGCGGGATCCGTTTGAAATGCTTTGAGGTTATGTAGAGTATTTGGATCGCTACTGCTTAGCCCTGCTAATGTTGCTGACCAACTATTAGCGGTAACATTAGCGGTGATTGATGGCTCTACACCATTAAGACTATTGTTACCGTCTAAATCACTAAACAATGTTATTGTGGCATCGCTCTCACCGCTGCCACTCACAGTCGGTGATGTATCATTGGTAATATTGTCACTGTCACTCGTGCCTGTATCTGAACTTGCGAGTAAATCAAGCGCAGTTGGTGCACTAGGAGCGACATTATCAAACTCAACTGTGTTATCGGTGCTAGTGCTGGCTTTATTTAATGCGCCAGAGCTTGCGGTTGCAACATCACTAGCTACAGTGGCTACGATATCACCTTGTCCCGCGCTGATAGTGGCAGTAGCAATATAGGTTGTCCCCGATCCTGCTAGGTTGGTAACGGTTGCTGTTACATCGCCACTTAAAGATATATCGCTGCTAACAAATCCAGTGACCGATTCACTGAATACCACATCAAATAACACTGAGGCGGAATTTGTTGGATCAGCTTGGCCGCTTGCTTGGTTAATGGTGACTGTCGGCTGTGGGTTAACCGAAAGGGTAATGGTGTTATTGCCGGCTGCGTCATTAGTACCATCGTTGACATTAAAACTGAAACTCGAACTGGCGCTTCCATTGGCAAAGTATTTTAATTGTCCAGCATCGAGGTTAGCTTTACTTATGGTGGCATTGTTCATCAGCGCTGATTCTGCGCCATTAATACTTCCGTTACCGTCGGTATCAAGCCATAAATCACCACTGGCAGGTGCGGCCACAATGGTGACTAAGTTGAGTGTATCGCCTTCAGGATCGCTGTAGCCAAAATTTGCTGTAGTGATAGATAGCGCTTGGCCCTCATTAGGGGTTAATACCTGACTTGTTCCCACTGGCAAATCGTTGATGGCGCTGACTGTTACGCTGGTGTCAATATTACCACTGCTGCCACCATCACCATCAAGTAATAGTAAGCGGATAGTTCTGGTTGACTCGGTTGGTGCTAAATTATCACTGTTTTCATAAGTGATAGCCCGCACTAGCGCTTGAATTAACGCGGGTGTAGAAGCACTGTTAAAGGAGACAACTAAGTCATTGCCTTCGGCAATATTGTTACTTAATGTACCTATGTTGGTCCCACCGACACTGACCGTCGCTCCTGCTGTACCTGCAGTGGTTACACTGTTATCAAATCCTAGAATGTCTTCGCTGGCGTCTTTATTGGTAGGGATTGTGACGGTTAAGCTACCGGTATTAAAATTAGTAGAGTCAACATCAGTGACGCTAGCATTGGCACTGATATCGATATTTTGTTTGCCATCATCTTCGTCATAGTTAAGTGTGTCGCCAGCTAAATTATTGATTACGGGGTTATCATTAACACGCACTACGGTTGCGGTGATATCGGAATTGATTGACACTCCTCCGTCGCCATCATCAACAGTCATTCGCAGATTTCTTGCGCCTGTGGTTGGGTTGTCATTGTCGGAGTTAAAATAGGTAAGCGCCCGCGATAAACCCATTACTCTAGCCGCTGTGGCAGCTGAATTTAAATTAATAACAAAATCATTGCCCGCTGCTATGTTATTGGCCAAGGTGCCAACTACTGTTCCGCTAATAGATACATTGCTACCGGCAGTACTGCCTTGTAAGGAGACTACTCCACTAGTATCGATAGATAGGATATCTTCAGCTGCATCTTCGCCGGAGGTGATAGTCACTGTGATATTACCGGTATCAAAATCGGAACTATCGCTATCAGCGATGGTTAATGCAGTCCCTTGATCGATAACTTCTGCACTATCCCCTTCACTATAGGTAAAACTATCACCATTAAAGTTAGCAATGGTTGGCGGGGTATTGGTCGGTGCTTCGACAAAAACAATGGTATCTAAGACCAATGCCATGATATTGCTGGCTTGCGATGTGTCAGCGGTTATATTGAAGGAGGTTGTTGGTAAGCTCCAGCTGGCAAAAGAGATATTGTGACCGTTGACATTATTACCCCATGAAGAGCCGCCATTGTTATCGGTAAAAATGTTATTGCCACTCCCATCTGTGGGGGTAAACGTTAGCGAGTTTATCGTCCAAAATAGGTCGGTTGTCTGCATACCTGAAAGAGTAACAGGGGAACTGAAACTCACAGAAACTTGAGTCGCGCCGGCGCTTTGGTCAATCGCGACAACATTGACAGAGGTTCCTGCTTGATTTCCGTTATCGCCTGTCAGCCATGTGTCATTGTTGCTCTTTAGGGTAATGGTGACGCCGTCTACGGTACTGGTAATAGTTGTAGTGCCGATACCTGTCACACCGGCTTCAAAGTCATAAACGCTGGCATAGATAGGAAATTGAATAGCAAAAAACATTAAGCTACTTATGGTGAATTTTGTTATATTTTTTAGCATCTTCAAGTCCTTTCTATACTAAAGTGGCCAGATATTACTCTGGCCATGTTGCAGCAATGTTAACACATTTTTAGTTACGCGATGGATAGAGTCCTTGCATTGCAATAACAAAGTTAACCGTAGTGACAGGTTGCATGTTGTTAACCGCATCGCCGCGTCCAGCATTGAGAGTCGCCTTAGAATTTAAGGCTACTGTTGGTGTGGCATTGCTATAACTGTTTACTCCGGTTAAGCCGCTGCTGGTTTTTGCAAGGTTATAACCAGCAACAGGAACTTGGCTCGTTCCTTCAGCTTCTACCGCTTCAAACTTAGTCTCATGGTTATGGCTAGGCATTTGATTGGCATTGAGCTGATTGGTTTCTGTACCCGTATTGAGACCAATTTGGCGACTACTTAAACCAGGGCCATGACCCTGATGGATGGGAGCTCTACCACGTAAATCGGGTAAAGCAAATGTTGTGCGTCCGTCTCCACCATAGATGGTACCTATGAGAGAAAAGAGTGAGGTATTTTGTGAAATGGCAAGTAGTTGTCCATCACAAAGTGAATATGAACGTGGGGCAAAATTAAATCCGACCATTTTAATTTCACCAATGAATGGTTCTGACATTGTTAACTCCTAAACTTGAACTTTTTTAATTAGCTGAATATGTTAGGAACTATCATTATCTGACAGGACGTCTTCCATAACATGAGTCATTTACAGTTAGCAGCACTAAAACTCAAACAACATAGCGATGCCGATCTGTCTTTTTTAACTCGCCTTTACATCACTGTTAGGCGTGATGAGTTTCAAGCCGCCAATTGGCCAGAAACTCAGTTAACTCAGTTTTTAACTCAGCAGTTTTCTGCTCAGTATGATTATTATTGTCAGCATTACTGTGCTGATTCTTTTAATATTATTTTTTATCAATCTCAACCAATTGGTCGTTTGTTTGTCGAATATCGGCATGATGATATTCGAGTTGTCGATATTTCCTTATTACCTGAATATAGAAATAAGGGCATTGCTAGTTATTATTTTCAGCAACTATTTGATCAAGCAAAATCCTCTCAGCGCTGTGTAACCATTCATGTTGAACGAAATAATCCGGCTAGACATCTTTATGAGCGTTTGGGGTTTAAGTTTAAATCGCAAACCGATGATGTTTATTTGCTCATGCAGTGGCAGCCAGATAATTAACTGTTTGTAAATAAACATTATAATTGTCGCCTGTTGATGATTATTTCATAGTCATGGGCTGAGGTTGCACTACAGAATAGTTGTTGTTGACCAAAATCAGGATGGAAAAAGGTATAGGTGCCTTGGGGGATTTGATTCGCTTTATCATCCTTGAGGCGCAGATTAAAGCATTCGCCCTCTGCCGAGTGGCCTATAGCGGTATCAATGCTAGCTATTTTTACCGTGATTTGATTATTGTGTTCATCACTGACTTGAATTGATTCGCCAATTAAGTTTGATAAAACACCATAATTAAATAGCTCTATATTATCCATTTTGTTGTCCGTAACCTGAAGTGTCCTTATGAGTCAGTGAAAAGATTTAATCTAATCACCTAATAACTAGCCTTTAGTCTAGTTCATTTTTTGAACTTTGCTTAACATAGGTGGGGAAGGAATTTATTGCAATATAGCGAAGGGTTTTTCCATCTTTAGTTCTATATTCAGGAGAGGAATATAAAGAGATATAAATCTTATATATAGGATTAAAAGGGGCATTACTAAATTAATGACCCTAGAGTAATTATTTACCGATACAGAAAGAGCTAAATATTTTTCCTAATAGGTCATCTGAAGTAAATTTACCTGTTATTTCAGACAATGCTAACTGGGTCATTCGTAACTCTTCAGCCAGTAATTCCCCCGCTTGATAGACTTCTAACTGCTCTTTGCCTAGTAGTAAATGGCTGGTGGCAAGATCTAAGGCTTCTAAATGGCGGCGACGCGCAATAAACCCACCTTCGAGGTTACTTTGATAACCCATTAGCGACTTTAAATGGTTTTTCAGCTCATCGACACCCAGTCCCGTTTTGGCTGATAACCTAAATACATGTTGGCCATCTTCTTGACTGGCTGCCATAGGTTCACCGGTTAAATCTGCTTTGTTGCGCACTACGGTGACGCCTAGGTTGGCTGGTAAACGGTCAATAAAATCTGGCCAAATTTCATGGGGATTCACAGCATTTGTCGTTGTGCCATCAACCATGAACAACACCTGATCTGCAGTTTCAATTTCGCTCCAAGCTCGTTCAATGCCGATTTGTTCAACGGTGTCTGTCGTATCACGCAAACCGGCGGTATCGATAATATGCAGTGGCATACCGTCGAGGTGAATATGCTCTCTGAGTACATCGCGTGTGGTGCCGGCAATTTCAGTGACAATGGCTGACTCTTTACCTGCAAGGGCATTGAGCAAGCTAGATTTACCGGCATTAGGGCGACCGGCAATAACCACTTTCATGCCTTCTCGAATGATGGCACCTTGTTTAGCACTGCGCTGAACATCATCAAGTTGGCCGATGATGCCATTGAGCGAACCTGCAATTTTACCATCTGATAAAAAATCGACTTCTTCATCGGGGAAATCTATTGCGGCCTCTACGTATAAGCGTAAGTTGGTCACTTTTTCTACTAGATCATGAACTTGAGTAGAAAACTCACCTTGCATTGAATGCAAGGCACTTTTCGCAGCTTGTTCGCTGGTCGCATCAATTAAATCTGCTATGGCTTCTGCTTGGGTAAGGTCGAGCTTGTCGTTCATAAAAGCTTGTTCACTAAACTCACCAGGTTTAGCAATACGAAGGCCGTCAACCTCCATGACACGCTTTATCAGCATATCAAGTACTATCTGCCCACCATGGCCCTGAAGTTCTAATACATCTTCACCAGTGAATGAATTGGGCCCTTTAAAGAACAAGGCAATACCTTGATCGATCACATCGCCATTTTGATGGTTGAAATCACAATAATCGGCATACCGAGGTTTAGGTAAGTGGCCAAGGACGGCCATAGCAACATCACTGGCTTTGTCACCAGAGATACGAATAATGCCTACACCGCCACGACCAGGTGCTGTCGCTTGTGCCACTATGGTATCTGTTGTCATTAATGTGTTTCCTAAATAAAAAGCTAATGCGGGTTACTAAAACAGAAAAGCGGCTAATACCAAGGTATCTAGCCGCTTTCATATTAGAGTTTAAAGCTTATTTTAAGCCTTTTTTCTCCAGCGCAGCATAAATGATCTTTTGCTGAGCAATCGCAACTAAGTTACCGACTAACCAGTATAGAACTAGACCGGCAGGGAACCACAGGAAGAATACCGTAAATACCACTGGCATCCACTGCATCATCTTCACCTGCATTGGATCCATAGTCGGTGCCATTGGTTGCATCTTTTGCATAATAAACATAGATACACCCATTAAAATAGGCATGACATAGTAAGGATCTTGTACTGATAAATCGTCAATCCATAACATGAATGGAGCGTGACGTAATTCAACACTTTCTAGTAGTACCCAGTATAGCGCGATGAAAATAGGCATCTGTAGCAAGATTGGAAGACAGCCACCCATCGGGTTCACTTTCTCTTTCTTGTACAGTTCCATCATTGCCTGACCCATCTTTTGACGGTCATCACCAAAGCGTTCTTTTAAGTCTTGAAGCTTAGGCTGCAGGTTGCGCATTTTGGCCATTGAGGTGTATTGCGCTTTGGTTAGCGGATATAAAATACCACGAACGGTTAGCGTAATAAGGATAATAGCAATACCCCAGTTAGTAACTAATGACTGGAAGAACATCAATAGTTTGTAAATTGGTACGGCTAACCACCAAAGGAATCCATAATCCACTACTAGGTTGAGTGAATCAGACAACGCTGATAGGGCTGCTTGATCTTTTGGTCCTACGTAGAACTGTGCACCAATTTCACGGCTTTCACCTGGTGCAATATCATACACTGCACCACGGAAACCAATATTGGCTAGGCCGCCGGCACTGATGCTAGAGAAGATAATGTTCTGATCATTTGCTGGTGGTACCCAGGCTGATACAAAGTAGTGTTGCAACATTGCTGCCCAGCCGCCTAGTGTACGTTTATCTAGGTTGCGGTCAGCCATATCTTCAAAGCTGTACTTTTCGTAGCGAGTATCTTGGGTTGAGAAAGCTGCGCCACGATAAGTTGGCATCATCATGCTGCTTTCGCTTTTCTTGATACTGTGCTTGATTTGACCATACATTTGCACCTGTAGCGGTTCAGCTGAGGTGTTATTGATACGGTAATCAACATCAATGTTAAATTGGCCGCGATGTAAGATAAACACCTTAGTATAGGTGACACCATTATCGGCAACATAGGTCAGTGGTACTTCTAAAGTCTCTTGACCTTCAGCCATCGTGTAATCGCGTGATGCACTGTCAAAGTGAGCACGGCCACGAGCACTACTATCAATGCCGTTACGACCAATCAGACCACTTTGGGCGATATATTCAATGTCTTTGCTCTGCTCAAGCAAAACAAATGATTCATCACTATCTAGCTCTTTCTTATGCTCGACAAGTGCAGAGTAAACAATGTCACCACCCATAGGGTTGATCTTAATTTGTAATTGATCAGTGGTAACGGTAATTAACTCTTTAGAGGCTGCAACCGCAGCAGGAAGGCCTGCATCGGCGTCTGGTACATCAGCGCTGTAAGAATCTGTAGGGGTTGAAGCTGCGACTGAGCTTTCAGTTGCAACGGGTTGTGGAGCTTTATCTGCTTGCCATTGTTGCCACAGCAAAAAGCTGACAAATAGCAAACCAATAAGCAATATATTGCGTTGAGATTCCATAGCCTATTTATTACACCTGTTGTTTTTTTGGGGGACGGGATCTTCTCCGCCCGGATGCAAAGGGTGACATTTTAATACGCGTTTCACTGCAAACCAACTCCCTTTCACAAATCCGTGCACTTGAATTGCTTCAATTGCATAATGCGAACATGTAGGGTGAAAGCGACACTTCGGTCCCATCATAGGACTGATAAAGGTTTGATAGCCACGAATTAACGTGGTTGCTAGCCATTGTAACGGCGAGAAATTTTTCGCCATAGCTTTTCTACCAGTTTGTGTAATTCTGCGTTTTCCATATCAACTACGCCATTTCTGACCAGAACAACTATATCTATCGGCGGCAATTCATGCTGATGTCGACGAAAGTTATCACGAATTATACGCTTTATTCTGTTTCGCTGAGGGGCTTTCTTTACAAAACGTTTTGCAACGGTTAATCCAATGCGTGGATGTTGCTCTGAGTTAGGTATAGCAAGTAAGGTTATTTCAGCTGAAGAAGCTTTGATGGGATTGGAGAATACAGATTTAAATTGCGCGGGAGTTAACAGACGTAACTCCCGCGTAAAGGTGTAGCTAGTCACCTGATCTTCTACTTAAAATTAAGCAGAAAGGCGAGCACGACCCTTGGCACGGCGGCGAGCCAATACCTTACGGCCATTTACTGTCGCCATGCGAGCGCGGAAGCCGTGAGAACGCTTGCGCTTCAGGTTGCTTGGTTGAAAAGTACGTTTACTCATTGTGGCAATCCGTCTTTGTAGTAGTTAACAATCCTTATCTCTAAAAATTAGAGGTAAGGGCAAAAAAGAGGCCGAATTGTAATCACTTTAATTATGCTCGTCAATAAGCAAAACCAACAAGTGGACAAAATCTGCCGATAAATTTTTCTCTCAGTTTCAGTAAAGCTACCACAAAATGTGGATAACTCTGTGAATGGACACTACATCTTGTGGATCTAGTCGACTTTTAGCTGATCGAAAGGCGCTAATTATAGATCGATCTGGATCGCTTTATAAAGCGCTGTTTGCAGGTTTTGGTAAAATAATTGATCGGTAATGATCCTTTTCGATCTTGGTGATGAAATAAAGATGATCTAACTGGGGATAAATCTATTTTAAGGATAGCGATCATTGCTTTCTCACTATAGAATAGCTCTCTTTGTATGATCTTTTGGGGATAAGTACGTGGCGGTTTCACTTTGGCAGCAATGTATTGGGCGACTACAAGATGAGCTTTCTGCTCAGCAATTTAGTATGTGGATCAGACCATTACAAGCCGAAATGGATGGAGATACTCTTATCCTTTACGCTCCTAATCGGTTTGTATTAGATTGGGTTCGAGATAAATACATTAATATTATCAATCAGTTCTTTACTGAGCAGATGGGCAGTGATGCGCCAAAGCTACGTTTTGATATTGGTAGCCGTCCCACTGCAAGCACCGTTGCACCTGCTGCTGCGAACAAACCTGCTGCGCCAGCTTCTGCTAAGTCGATGAAAAAGCCTAGCTTTAATAGTGGCAGCGAAGCGCCTGTGAGCACCAATCATCGAAGTAACATCAACCCGACCTATCAGTTTGATAACTTCGTTGAGGGTAAATCGAACCAACTGGGTAAAGCGGCGGCATTGCAAGTGTCGGAAAATCCTGGTGGTGCTTACAACCCGTTGTTCCTTTATGGTGGTACCGGTTTAGGTAAGACCCACTTATTACATGCGGTCGGTAATGGCATTATTAAGAACAACCCCAATGCCAAAGTCGTGTACATGCACTCAGAGCGTTTTGTGCAAGACATGGTTAAGGCACTGCAAAACAACGCTATCGAAGAGTTTAAGCGCTACTATCGCAGTGTCGATGCACTGTTTATTGATGATATTCAATTTTTCGCCAACAAAGACCGATCTCAAGAAGAGTTTTTTCATACGTTTAATGCATTGCTAGAAGGAAACCATCAGATCGTTTTGACCTCTGATCGGTACCCGAAAGAGATTGATGGTGTTGAAGATCGTCTGAAATCTCGTTTTGGTTGGGGGCTTACAGTGGCGATTGAACCACCGGAGCTAGAAACCCGAGTGGCGATTTTGATGCGTAAGGCGCAAGAGAGTGGCATCAACTTACCCGATGAAGTGGCATTCTTCATTGCTAAACGTTTGCGTTCTAACGTCCGTGAGCTTGAAGGGGCATTGAACCGCGTGATTGCTAATGCTAACTTCACAGGTAGACCCATTACCATTGATTTTGTACGAGAAGCATTGCGTGATTTGCTGGCATTGCAAGAAAAGTTAGTCACCATAGATAATATTCAAAAAACGGTGGCTGAATACTATAAAATTAAAATGGCAGATATGTTGTCTAAGCGTCGTTCTCGTAGTGTTGCGAGACCAAGACAGATGGCCATGGCATTATCAAAAGAACTCACAAACCAAAGCTTGCCTGAAATTGGCGATGCATTTGGGGGTCGTGACCACACAACGGTATTACACGCTTGTCGTAAAATTGCCCAGTTGCGTGAAGAAAGTCATGACATTAAAGAAGATTATGCTAACTTGATACGAACGTTATCTTCATAAATCTGGGAAATTGAAACTGATGAAATTTTCAATTGATAGGGATGCCCTATTAAAGCCGCTTCAACTTGTTAGTGGAGCGGTGGAGAGAAGACATAACTTGCCTATTCTGGCAAACCTTTTAGTTGAAGTAAGTGGTCACTCACTAAAATTAACTGGCACCGATTTGGAAGTCGAACTTGTAGGGCAAGCACCTCTTGAGGGCGAAGTCGTAGAAGGCAAGACCACGGTGCCGGCAAAAAAATTCCTCGATATTGTCAAGTCGTTGCCCGATCAAGTTGAATTAAAAATTGAGCAGCAAGAAAATCGCTTGTTGCTGCGCTCTGGTCGTAGTCGGTTTACGTTAGCGACCTTGCCGGCAGAAGAGTATCCCAATGTTGAAGCGTTTCAGGCTGAAATCGAATTTACGATTAAGCAAGGCACGCTAAAATCACTCATCGACGCGACACAGTTTTCGATGGCTAACCAAGATGTGCGCTATTACCTTAACGGCTTATTATTTGAGACAGAGAATAATATTTTGCGTGCGATTGCCACTGATGGACATCGATTAGCTCTTAGTCATCGCACTATTGAAGAAGCACTGCCAGAAAAGCAGGTTATTGTGCCACGAAAAGGCGTGATTGAACTGCAACGTTTATTCGAAGGTGAAGAGTTTGATGTCACGATTGCCATTGGTGACAGCGCCATTCGTGCGACGACACAAAATGCGGTATTTACCAGTAAGTTGGTCGATGGCCGTTTTCCTGATTATCGCCGGGTACTGCCAAAAGGTGGCGACAAGATCGTTATTGCCAGTCGCAATCATCTTAAGCAGGCATTATTAAGAGCATCAATCCTGTCTAACGAGAAGTTTCGCGGTGTGCGGGTACAGTTGGAAAACAACTTAATTAAAATTACCGCCAATAACCCTGAGCAGGAAGAAGCGGAAGAAATTTTAGATGTTGAGTATGAAAACACACCGTTAGAGATCGGCTTCAACGTGAGCTACTTACTCGATGTGCTGAATAATTTACCATCAGATGATGTGCGTATTACCTTGATTGACGGTAATTCCAGTGCATTAATTGAAAATCACGTCGAAGAAGATTCAATGTACGTGGTAATGCCAATGCGTCTCTAAATTGATGAGTAGATACGGTAGCTGGTTACTGCATCTACTCTGTTAGTTTAGTGAACAATATCGAGCAGTAATGAGTCTAACTCGTCTTCATATAGAAACCTTTCGCAATATCGACACTGCCAGCTTACAGTTGGGCAGTGGTATCAATTTGATATATGGCCACAACGGTAGCGGCAAGACCAGTATCTTAGAAGCAGTCTATTTCTTGGGAATGGGGCGTTCTTTTCGTAGTCACTTATCGCAACGAGTGATTCAAAACAATCAGCAAAAGCTGACGTTATTTGCCAATCTCATCAATGATAGTCGCGATTACAAAATAGGTTTTAGGCGATTGCGTTCAGGCGAGTCAGAAGTAAAAATTAATGGTGACCGGGTCAAAAGATTAGCCACTTTAGCGGAAACTTTGCCTATTCAAGTCATCACGCCCGAGAGTTTTTCACTACTTTTTGAAGGGCCTAAATCTAGGCGACAGTTTATCGACTGGGGTGCATTTCATTCAGACCCTAGCTTTCATCATGCATGGGCCAATGCCAAGAGAATTTTAAAGCAAAGAAATCAGTTGCTTAAGAACCAAGCTAGCTATGAACAAATTCAATTTTGGGATAAAGAGTTAGTACGATATGCGCAAACGGTCACCGACATTCGTAAGCAATATGTAGACTCGTTAAATGAACGACTTAAGGGTATAATCGAAGAGTTTTTACCTCAAATAAATGTTACAGTTTCCTTTACGCGAGGATGGGATAGCAAAACTGATTATCAGCAGTTATTGCAGACACAATATTCCCGAGATTTAGCAGCGGGACATACCAGTAGCGGGCCGCACAAAGCCGATTTACGGTTGCGAGTTGGCACACTACCCGTGCAGGATGCCTTGTCCCGAGGGCAGTTAAAACTATTAGTGTGTGCACTGCGCATCGCACAGGGAAAGTTGCTAAAACAACAAATAGATAAAAATAGTATTTATCTGGTGGATGATTTGCCATCGGAATTGGATGCAAAGCACAGGCAGTTGCTGCTACAACAGTTAACAGATACTGGCGCACAGATCTTGGTAACGGCCATTGAGCCAGCAGCAATAGTAGATTCGTTGAATACGCCGCCAACAAAAGTGTTTCATGTGGAACACGGGCGTGTCACGGTAATTGAATAACCGACGAGAGAATAATATGTCAGAGAATAGTTACGATTCTTCGAGCATTAAGGTTTTAAAAGGCCTTGATGCGGTAAGAAAGAGACCGGGGATGTATATTGGTGACACCGACGATGGTACGGGTCTGCATCACATGGTATTCGAAGTGGTCGATAACTCTATCGATGAAGCATTAGCTGGTCATTGTAGTGATATCACCATTACCATTCATGCCGATAATTCGGTATCAGTATCCGATGATGGTCGTGGTATTCCGGTTGCTATTCACCCTGAAGAAGGGGTATCAGCGGCAGAGGTCATTATGACGGTACTGCACGCCGGTGGTAAGTTTGATGATAACTCTTATAAAGTATCAGGCGGCTTGCACGGCGTGGGTGTGTCGGTTGTAAACGCATTATCAGAAAAGCTGCAATTAACTATTCGTCGTGACGGCAAGGTTTATGAGCAGTTTTACACTATGGGTGAGCCAAATGAGCCAATTAAGCCTGTGGGTGACTCAACCACAACGGGTACGGTTATTCGTTTTTGGCCAAGCCATGAAACTTTCACTGACACGTTATTTCATTTTGATATTCTTGCTAAGCGTGTTCGTGAATTATCGTTCCTTAACTCAGGTGTTGGTATTCGCTTGGTTGATGAGCGAGATAACAAAGACGAGTTCTTTAAATATGAAGGTGGTATCAGCGCGTTCGTTGACTATCTGAATGTGAATAAAACTTTGGTGAATAAAGAAGTTTTTCACTTTAATCAAGAGCGCGAAGATGGCATTACCGTTGAAGTCGCAATGCAGTGGAATGATGGCTTCCAGGAAAACATTTTTTGTTTTACTAACAATATTCCTCAGCGTGATGGTGGTACTCACTTAGCGGGTTTCCGTAGTGCCCTTACCCGTAACCTTAATGCTTATATGGAGCGTGAAGGCTTCAATAAGAAAGGTAAGACTAGTGCCACAGGTGATGATGCTCGTGAAGGCTTAACAGCGGTTATTTCAGTTAAAGTGCCGGATCCTAAGTTCAGCTCGCAAACCAAAGATAAGCTGGTATCTAGTGAGGTAAAATCTGCGGTCGAACAGACCATGGGTGAAAAACTGGGTGACTATTTATTAGAAAATCCAGCTGAGGCTAAGTTGATTGTTGGTAAGATTATCGACGCCGCTCGTGCCCGTGAAGCGGCGCGCAAAGCCCGTGAAATGACACGCCGTAAAGGTGCGTTAGATTTAGGTGGCCTGCCCGGTAAACTGGCTGATTGCCAAGAAAAAGACCCCGCGCTGTCTGAAATATACATAGTGGAGGGTGACTCTGCGGGCGGTAGTGCTAAGCAGGGTCGTAATCGTAAGAATCAAGCTATTTTGCCATTGAAAGGTAAAATTCTTAACGTAGAAAAAGCCCGTTTCGACAAGATGCTGTCGTCACAAGAAGTGGCAACGCTGATTACTGCACTGGGCTGTGGTATTGGTCGTGACGAATATGATCCAGATAAAACACGTTACCATAACATCGTCATCATGACCGATGCTGACGTCGATGGCTCGCACATTCGTACCTTGCTATTGACCTTCTTCTTCCGTCAAATGCCTGAGTTGATTGAGCGTGGTTTTGTCTACATTGCTCAGCCACCACTTTATAAAGTGAAGAAAGGTAAGCAGGAGCAGTACTTGAAAGATGATCCTGCGTTAACCGAATACCTGACTAACCTTGCGTTAGACGGTGGTGAAATCCATGCATCTCAAGATGCACCGGCAATGTCAGGTGCGCCACTAGAGAAGTTGGTTTACCAGTACCGTGAAGTGGAAGCTATTTTTGATCGTTTAGAGCAGCGCTTCCCGCTGATGCTAACTGAGCGTATGCTTTATCAGCCAGCATTGACTAACGAGCTGATGACTGACGAAGCTAAGGTTAAGCAGTGGTGTGATCATTACGTTGCGGCATTAACAGAAGCTGAGTCTGGTGGCTTTATCTTTAGCGCAGAAGCTTTCCTAGATGCAGAGCGTCAAGTCTATGTACCTAAAATTACCATTCGTAAACACGGTATCGACACGCACTACTTGTTCTCGTACGACTTCTTAAACTCAAGCGATTACGAGCGCATGACTAAGCTTGCTGAAGCGCTAGACGGCCTGATTGAAGAGGGCGGTTATGTTAAACGTGGTGAGCGCGTTAAAGAAGTGACATCGTTTGTTGAAGCCCTAAACTGGTTAATGAGCGATTCTAAGCGCGGTTTGTATATTCAACGTTATAAAGGATTGGGTGAGATGAACCCAGAGCAGCTTTGGGAGACGACCATGGATCCTGAGTCGCGCCGCATGTTGAAAGTAACCATTGAAGATGCCATTGGTGCTGATCAGCTATTTACCTGCTTAATGGGTGATCAAGTTGAACCTCGCCGCGACTTTATCGAGTCAAATGCACTTAATGTGGCGAACTTAGACGTATAGTCTCGTTCGATAGCAATCTAAAAGCCTCAGCATTGTCTGGGGCTTTTTTGTCTCTATCGCTAAGGTCATTGCGCTTTGCGATATCAGCTCGAACCATTCGTGCTTAAGCCAAAAAGATTATTGCGATATTAGTGCCTGACAAATCCGCTCAGCAGATTGCAGCGCATGGGCGTTATCGCCATGTAGACATAATGACTGTGCGGCAATTGTCAGGGGTTGGCTGTCGATGGTGGTAATAGCTTGGCCACTGGCTATCGCTTTGGCTTGCTGTACCACGTCGCTGACTTTGTCGATTGTTGATCCAGCTTGGCTACGCGGGCTTAGTTGACCATCGTTAAGGTATCGTCTGTCGGCAAAAGCTTCAGCAATCACCGGTATGCCTTGCTGTTGTGCCAGCGTGACTATCGGACTATTGGCAAGTGCCATCAATGCCAAATTAGGGTTAACAGCCTGCATGGCATCAAACAAAACATGTGCTTCTCGGCTGCTGTGGGCCACCTGGTTATATAAAGCACCGTGGGGCTTTACATAGTGAATTTTGCACTCAAAAGCGTCACATATGGCATCTAGGGCGCTTATTTGCTTAATTAGACTAGCGGTTAGCTCATTGGCTGCTAAGTGCATTGGCCGACGACCAAAATTATCAGGATCAGGGTAGCTGGGGTGAGCACCAATGCGCACATCGTGGTGTTTTGCCAGCAGCACACTTTGCTGCATTGACTTGGTATCACCGGTATGGCCACCGCAGGCAATACTCGCTGAAGTCACCAACGCCATTAAAGGGCTGTCAAATTGATAGCCTTCGCCCAGATCGGCATTGATATCGATAATATATTTTGACTTAGCCATGGTGATTCATCGCTCGCTGCAGTCGGTAGAAGTAGCGTTGCCACTCTTGGTTGGCTTCATCGGCTTGTGCTGGGCTGACATGCTCAAACTGAACGTGGTCACTCGGTTGGCATTGGGCCAGTTTCCATAGATCAGCTTCTATTACCGTTGCTATGCGGGGGTAACCGCCAGTGGCCTGAGCATCTGCCATTAATACAATAGGCTCACCGGTTGGCGGTATTTGTACTACGCCAGGCATGACACCGTGTGAGCGCATTTCAATTAAGTTGTGCGTCTGTAGTGTCTCGCCGCTTAATCGATAACCCATGCGGTTACTTTGGTCACTGACTTGCCAGTGTTGCTGCCAAAATGCTTGGCGACTTTGGGGAGTAAAATGCTGTAACTCTGGGCCGGGCAGCGCCCGTAACTTACGATTGTTTTGTCTAATCACCGCGCCAACAGGCTTACTTATATTGGTGTTGCTGGGATTGATGCCGATTTGGTCTCCTGCTTGTAATAGTCGTCCATTTAAGCCACCAAAACCGCTGTTTATATCTGTACTGGCGCTAGCCATAACAGAGTCGACCCTAAACCCAGCTTCTACTGCAAGGTAGCCAAAGCGGCCTTGTTTCGGTCCCATGATGGTCAGTGTCTCACCTTTACGGGCACGATTGCGCCACCCGTGCCATATATTTCGCTGAGCAATATTGGCGATAAACGGGGCGCCGGTGATGGTGAACCAACAATCTTGATTAAAAGTGACAGTGAGGCTGGCGGTAAACTCGATAGCGGCACAATCATCTAAGTTGTTAAGTAGCTTATTTGCCAGTAGCAGTGCTTGGCGGTCTATAGCACCACACTGGGCTACGCCCAAATGGCCATAGCCGTACCGACCTAAATCTTGAATGGTTGCCATGCCGACAAGTTGATTAATTAGCAGCATGTGTTCCTCGCGAAACGGGCTTTAACGCAGTAAAGCTTAGGCTGTCACCGGGCTGAAGTAAGCTAGGCGGGTTGTGATTTGGGCTAAATAATTCAATATCGCAATGACCGATTAGCTGCCAACCTCCAGGGCTCATTGCCGGATAGATCCCGGTTTGTTCACCGCCAATACCGACACTACCAGCGGGCACGTTTTGGCGTGGGCTTGCTAATCTTGGTGTTGCGATACGGCTATCTAGGCCAGTTAGATAGGCAAAGCCAGGCATAAAGCCGATAAAACATACTTGATAGCTGGGGGCGGTGTGGTACGCGATGACTTCATCGGTGGTTATTTGATGATGACGTGCGACCGCATCAAGGTCACCACCATAACGGCCACCATATTTGACTTCGATAACATGGTGCCGGCTTGATAATTGTGCACTTTCGGCTTCATCCCATAGCTGTTGAAGTTGCTGTTGCCATGATGGAATATGACTCATAGCGCTAAGGGTGAGGGTGAGATTATTCATTCCCGGTACTGCACTGATGATCTCTTGTCTGTCGCGGCATAAGTCAGCTATCCAACATAGTTTGCGTTGCAGTGCCATGCTGATAGGTGTCGAAGGTGTGGGATCGAGTACCAATGCTCTTTCGCCCAGTCGGTAGATTATCGGGTTGCCCAAAAGTCGTTCTCTTATTGTGCGTTGTGGTGATTAGTGTGGAGTGATTATTGCGGAAAAACAACCTAAGCCAGATACAAAAAATGCACCCGAAGGTGCATTTTGTATTTTGCTAGTCTTTGCTATTGCAGCAAGGAGATATCCGCGGCATGCAAAAATTGCGCTCGTAGACTTGCAAGCAAAGCTAGGCGGTTTTGCTTAAGGGCTTCATCGTCTGCCATTACCATCACATCTTCGAAGAAGGTATCCACAGTGTCGCGCAGTTCAGCAAGTAATTGAAGCGCTTGTTGGTAGTTCGCCGCAGCAAAAAGCGGTGCCAGTTGCGGGGCTAACTTATCAAGTTGTGCTGCGAGCGCTTGCTCTGCATTTTCTTGTAATAGCTCAGGTTTAATAGTTGAAGGTAATTCACCTTCTACTTTCGCTAAGATATTTGATACACGCTTATTCGCTGCTGCTAGTGCTGTGGCTTGCTCCAGTGTTCTAAAATGTGCAACGGCTTTGATGCGACTTTCAAAGTCAGCGGGTGCCGTAGGGCGACGAGCAAGTACAGCCAGAATCACATCAACACTAACGCCTTGGTCTTGATACCAAGCTCTGAAGCGGCCCATAAAAAACTCAAGTACTTGCTCTGCAACATTCTCATTAGTGAGGTTGTCACCGTGCAGTGCTTGTGCTTCGGCGATAAGGTCGACGAGATCGAGCGGCAAGTTGTTCTCTAAACAGATGCGTAAAACACCAATGGCGGCACGGCGCAGTGCAAATGGATCCGCAGCGCCTTTGGGGGCTTGGCCAATACCAAAAATACCCACTAACGTATCGAGTTTTTCCGCTAAAGCAACACACACAGAAATAGGTGCTGTTGGTACTGTGTCACCAGAGAATTTTGGCTTGTATTGCTGTGCAAGTGCAACCGCTACAGACTCTGCTTCACCATTTAGGCGTGCATAGTGCATCCCCATGGTACCTTGCAGATCGGTAAATTCCATCACCATATTGGTCATCAAATCTGACTTAGACAGCAGGCCTGCACGAGCCGCTTCTTCTTGATTGGCTCCTATGCTATTTGCGATAAAGCTTGCCAGTGCAGAGATACGCTCGACGCGTTGTTTGATGGTACCCAGTTGTTTTTGGAATACCACGGTTTCTAAGCTAGATAGACGTGACTCTAGGCTTTGTTTTTTATCAGTTTCGAAGAAGAATTCGGCATCGGCAAGGCGAGGGCGAACGACTTTCTCGTTACCAGAAATGATTTGCTGTGGATCTTTAGATTCGATGTTGGTCACGAAGATAAAGTGCGGCAGTAGCGCGCCATTTCTATCAAATACCGGGAAGTACTTTTGATCGCCCTTCATGGTATAAACCAAAGCTTCAGCTGGCACATCGAGGAACTTTTCTTCAAAGCTGGCTGATAGCACAACCGGCCATTCAACTAATGATGCAACTTCTTCTAGCAGGTCATCTTCTAGTTCAGCAACGCCACCAATTTTCTCGGCTGCCGCTTGAGCATCTGCTTTAATCAGGCTCTTACGTGCTTCGTAATCGGCGACCACTTTACCTTGTTCTTTCAAGCTGCTGAGGTAGTTATCAGCATGGTCTAATTCAAATGTATCAACACCCATGAACCGGTGGCCACGAATAGTCCTTGCTGATTTAATACCTAGCAACTCGCCAGCGATAAGCTCGCTGCCAAATAACATGGTGACCGTGTGCACAGGACGAATAAATTGAGTTTTACTGCTACCCCAACGCATAGGCTTAGGGATAGGTAGTTTATCTAAAGCGCGCTGGGCCATGTCAGCAACGAGGCTTTGGGTTTCAACGCCGACAACTTTTGCTTTGTGCAGTAGCCGTTCACCTTTGTCGGTGACTAGGCGTTCGGCTTGATCAACTGAGATGCCATTACCGCGTGCCCAACCCATGGCTGCTTTGGTTGGATTTCCGTCAGCATCGAACGCTTGAGCGATAGCTGGGCCGCGCTTTTCAACGACTTTGTCCGCTTGGGCAACCACCAGTTGGTTTACTGCTATTGCTAAACGGCGTGGCGCCGCATACCAAGTTGCTGATTCAAAGCTCAATTCAGCTTTGTTTAGTTCGTCAGTGAAGTTACTAACAAACGACTCAGCAAGTGTTCTTAATGCCTTTGGTGGCAGTTCTTCTGTGCCTACTTCAATGAGTAAGTTTTCAAATTTCATTATAAGGTACCTCTACTTACACATTGGGAAGCCAAGAGCTTCACGCGCTTGATAATAAGATTCTGCAACGGCTTTAGCCATAGTTCTAACGCGGAGAATGTAACGTTGACGTTCTGTCACCGAGATAGCATGGCGTGCATCAAGTAGGTTAAAGGCATGTGAGGCCTTCATTACTTGCTCGTAGGCAGGTAATGGCAAGGGCGTTTCCAGCGCTAACAGTTCATTGCAGGCTTGTTCGCAATCTTCAAACTGCTTAAATAGGACATCAACATTAGCGTGTTCAAAGTTGTAAGTAGACTGTTCAACTTCATTTTGATGGAAGATATCGCCATACATGATCTTGCCCATAGGACCATCTGTCCAAACCAGGTCGTAAACACTATCAACTTCTTGAATATACATCGCCAAGCGTTCTAGGCCATAGGTGATCTCACCTGTTACTGGGCTACATTCTAGACCGCCCACTTGCTGGAAGTAGGTAAACTGTGAAACTTCCATACCATTGAGCCACACTTCCCAGCCGAGTCCCCATGCGCCGAGTGTTGGCGATTCCCAGTTGTCTTCAACAAAGCGAACATCATGTACGCCCATATCGACACCCAATGCTTCAAGCGAGCCAAGGTACAACTCTTGGATGTTTGATGGAGAAGGCTTCAAGATCACCTGAAATTGATAGTAGTGTTGTAGACGGTTTGGGTTGTCGCCATAACGACCATCGGTCGGGCGGCGACATGGCTGGACGTAAGCACTGCTCATTGGCTCAGGGCCTAGAGAGCGTAAAAAAGTCATCGGGTGGAATGTACCCGCGCCGACTTCCATATCCAATGGTTGAACAATTGCGCAACCTTGCTGCGCCCAATATTCCTGCAGGGTTAAGATAAATCCCTGGAATGTTTTGATGTCGTGTTTCGTCGTCATGTCTACTACTGTCGGCTGGTGATAGAAAATGGTTTCGATTATACCTTGTAGAATTACGCTTATGTAGGTTATTTTCTAACTCAATAGCGAAAAAATGGGATTTTCTGATGGATACGACACGCTGTAGTTGGGTTGGTAATGACCCGATATATCAGGCATATCATGATAATGTTTGGGGAAGGCCGGTTTATGATAAGCAGGAGTTGTTTGCCAAGTTATGTTTAGATGGTCAACAAGCAGGTTTGTCTTGGATAACCATTCTTAAGAAACAACAAAATTACGAAGCGGCTTTTGCTAATTTTGATCCTTATATTGTCTCGAAATATGATGAGCAAAATGTCGAGACCTTAATGCAGGATTCTGGCATTGTCCGGAACCGATTGAAGATTAATTCCATTATTCGCAATGCGCGCGCTTTTGTCGCTATGGAACAGCAGGGAATCGATTTTAGCCAATTTTTGTGGGATTTTGTTGGTGGTAAACCGATTAATAATCAGTTTAAGTCTATGGCTGAGGTGCCAGCGCAAACGACGGAGTCAGAAGCAATGTCTAAAGCGCTTAAAAAAGCCGGATTTAACTTTGTCGGACCGACTATTTGTTATGCGTTTATGCAAGCGGTAGGCATGGTTAACGATCATACAACAGATTGTTTTTGTTATAGTAAAAGTTAAATCAGCTCTTCCTATAAATTTTAGGTTGGGGCGTTTAATAATTGACAACTCGTAATGAATAAAAAGGCATGTTCCACGTGGAACATGCCTTTTTTGCTAATCAATTTTGACAAAAAAATTAATTTTCCTGAAACCTAAGTTTGACGACTACTTATCGGTTTCAAAGAAAAACTTTTTACGTTGTTTTTTGTCACCATTTAGCTCATTCATGGTTTCGGCGTCAAACAGCTTACCGTTAACCATGGTATAGCTCACTCGATCAGTTTGGCGGATGTCAGTTAGTGGGTCACCATCAATAACAATCAGGTCAGCTAACTTACCCGCTTTAACCGAACCAATCTGATGATCCATTCCAAATGTTTTTGCTGGGTTTATGGTGGCAGTTTTTAGTACTTCAAGGTTACTCATACCACCTTGAGCAAACATCCACATTTCCCAATGAGCTGCTAAACCTTCACGCTGACCATGGGCACCAATGTTAGGTTTAATTCCCAGCTCATTCATTTCGTTTGCGACTCTTGCCACGTTGAAGTGATTGTAGTGAGCATCGGGCGCTTTGGGTCTACGCATTGAACGGGCTTCTAATCTATCACTGGGAACATACATAGATAGACGCGGGTGAGCCCAAACATCGGTCTTATCATACCAATAGTTTTCTCCTGAAATCCCCCCGTATGCCACGACTAATGTCGGTGTATAGGCAACTTCTGTCTGGCTCCAGAACTGCTTAACATCATCGTAGATTGCACCAGCAGGTAATGAGTGCTCGATGGTTGTATGACCATCTGCAATCATAGTGAGGTTATGTTGCAGCAAACTTCCGCCTTCCGGTACTACCATCATTTCAAGTTCACGTGCTGCGGTGATCACTTGTTGTCGCTGGTTCCGGCGCGGTTGGTTATAACTCTTGACGCTGAATGCACCCACTTTCTTCAGTCGTTCTAAATGGAACTTGGCATCATCCAGTGAATCGATGTGGGAAGTATATCCTGGCGCATTTGCGCCATACAAAATGGTACCGGTTGAGAAGATTCTCGGGCCGACAATGTTACCGGCTTTTTGCTGTTCTGCTGCGGCAAAAATTTCGGTGGTGTCATTAGAAGGGTCGTGGATAGCCGTTACACCTAGTGAAAGGTTGGAGTATAACTCCCAGTTTTGCTGAGGAATAATCTCATTGTCTGCTTGAGCACCATGGGCGTGAGCATCGAACAAACCGGGCATTAAAGTCTTGCCCTTAATATCAATGACTTTAGCGCCACTTGGAATGTCAGTATTGGCTTCACCAACTGTAATGATCTTATTGTCTTTGACTATCACTACGCCATTTTCAATGACTTGGTCTTGCTCCATAGTGATAATTTGTCCGCCAACAAATGCTACTGTTCCACGTGGAACATCAGCTTCTTGGCTAAAGCCGATCTCTGTAATTGTTGGCTCAGCTTTGTCTGCATCTGCTTGATAATTAGTGTCGACACCTACCTGATATAACTCAGGACCTAAGGTCCAGTACAGCTGGTTGCTACGGTTGTTCCAACTGATACTTTCACCCGCTCTTACACTAAGCTGGCTAACCGGTAAACTACTGGCTTTAGGGCCAATTTGGATAGTTTCACCATGTTTAGCAAACGGGGTAACATAAACTCTAAAGCGCTCTGCAAATGCTAACTGTTTACCATCAGGCGACACCCTAAATTCTGTAGCATGCTTACTGGTATAGTGCACTTGAGGTTGGAAGCCGTGCATGTTGATGGATGACAGTTGTGGTGTGTCACCGTAGTCCATGAAGTAAACACGTTCGTTGTCAGCGCCAAATTGTGGTTGATACCCTTTGGCTGACAATTTGAATGTGTCGGTACCTTTTGTTGTGACTCGATATAAGCCCGGCTCTTGTGACCACGTTGTTGGCGTCACATTACCGCCTTTCGCTTTGCGGTAAACCACCATATCACCGTCGGGAGAGAAGGTAGGTTCTACATATTTGCCAGGTTCTTGGGTGAGTGTTTTTACGCGTTTGTTGCGTAAGGTCATTACGCGGACGCTGCCTTGGTCGTCATCATCCCAAGTAGTGAAAACTAATTGCTTACCATCTCTAGACCATTGTGGGTATAGTTCGCGTAGATCGCTATCTAAGCGGGTTAAACGTTTAACTGAACCATCGGGTAGGCTTTTTATCCATAGCTTACCTAGGGCCTCGTAAACCACTTTTTTACCATCTGGTGATACTTGCGCCATGCGCAGCATTTTTACATCAAACTGGTCTTGGTCTAGGTTTTGGGTAAAACGCACTGACGGCTGAACTGCACGCTCAGTTTTAACGGCAAATGGAATGTTGTCTACTTGCTTAGATGCAACATCAAGTTTGTTGATCTTACCGCCTGCCCAGAATACGATCTGCTCGTTATCTGCAGTCCAGCTCATGGTGGGGTAAACACCATGGATCGCCCATGTTTCTTGCATATCACGATCAAGCTTATCGTATAGCTTTTCAGTTGCACCTGATTTTAGATCGAGTAAATATAGGGTAGACTGAAAACCATCACGCTTAATATACGCGAGTTTTTTACCATCAGGACTCGGGGTTGGACGTATCGCACCACCCGTGCCTTCAATTAGCACCTCAATGTCGCCAGTCTGAGTATCGTAGCGCTTGATCTTGTAGATGCCTTTTACAGAATCTTTTGAGTAGTGGAAGGTCTTGCCGGGGGTGGCGTCCTGGCTAAAATAGATATAACGTCCATCAGGTGAATAGGCGGGTTCGCCAAGATCTTTTTGCTCATTGGGACGTTCTGTGAGTTTAACACCATCACCACCTGCGACATGGTACAGCCACACTTCACCGGCTCCTAGACTACGACTACCAGTAAAGTGTTTACGGGCCACCAAGTATTGCGAGTCTGGGCTCCATGCAGGGCTGTTCAATAAGCGAAATGTCTCTTTGGTCACAGGGCGTGGGTTGCTACCATCAGCGTTCATTATCCAAATGTTATCGCCGCCATCTTCATCAGACGTAAACGCGATATATTTGCCATCGGGGCTATAAACAGGCTGCATTTGCCAAGCAATGCCTGAAGCTAGAGGTTTAGCTTCGCCGCCAGAAATCGGCATTTGATAAATATCACCAAGTAAATCGAACACGATGTGCTTACCATCAGGGCTGACACTCACGTTCATCCATGTGCCTTCGGTGACATCAACAGCAACTTGCTGCAAAGGGGCATCTTGTGGTGCATTGACTTGCCACTTTTTGGCTTCTTCGGTGTTGGTTTCTGCAAATGCCGCGCTGCTTAAGCTTAATGCGATAGCAGTGCATAGCGGTGTAAGTTTTAGTTTTAGCATGTTATTCCCTGCTAGTTGTTTTTATAGTTGTGTAGGTACCAGTAGCGGGTACGCAGGCTCCCTAGTATCGCTTTGTTGCAGTTAGCATCAATCTAGGGATGAGGCTGACTGGTATTTATCGCACATATTTAGCAGCAGTAAAACAACTTTTCTGTGACATAATTTTAATGGCAAAAAAAAGCAGCCTAACGGCTGCTGGTGTGTGGGGTATTCGAGCGAATATTCTCTGGACTAACTTAGGATAACCGTATCACCAATGGCGATGGTCGCATCATTAACTACACGACAAGTCACGCCGCCGCGCCAGTCTGGAAGTAGGGCATTTTCAAGGCCTGGTTGCGCTATCTCCATTTTCTTACAGGGATCCGTTTCGCCAGTGATCAGCAGCTTGAGTGCTCCAATTTCCAGGGTCTTGCCTAAGTCTTGCTGACTAAAGCAAAGCCCTTCTACGAGCAAATTAGCTCGGCGAGTAGTCCACGGCAGGTCAACATTAATGCTGTCGCACGCAACTCGCCACTGCTCTGCTGACATGACGGTAACTTGTCTCTTACCTGGGCGACCAAACACATCCTGTGCTACGCCAGATGTTGTGGTGACCAGTGCACTCCCAGTTTCTATCATTGGGCCTTTTTTTACGGTCTTATAGCTAATGCCAAGCAGACTTGCCATGGTGATTCTCCCTTTTGCCGAATGCAATCAGTGTAAACATCACTACTGAAGGTGGCAATAGTCTTCATGACTATAACAAGTCAGGAAGCGGAGCTGCTGTATACGGCGGGCCTAGGTAGGAAAAATTGGGTCGAGGATGGGGACCGCTTGGGTTATAAACCTTTCTTTATCAGGTATTGGTAGGGTGTTGATTCTGTTTGGCTTGCGATAAGGGTGTGATCCATAAATTCACAAAAGCTTGGAATATCGCGAGTTGTCGCTGGGTCATCGGCAACAATAAGTAAAGTTTCGCCATCAGCCATTTTTCTCACAGATTTACGGACCATCATAACGGGCTCAGGGCATCGAAGTCCTAATGCGTTAAGTTGATGCTGAGCTTGAGAGAATTGATCGGTCATACTTACAAACCTTATGGGTGTAACAGAAGAGGCTAATATTACGCGAGAGCAGGGGCTAATCCAAGCCTATCGATCACTTTTGTGAGATGAGTCGATAAACATGTTTCACGTGAAACATTAGGGTGTCTAGTTCGCTATGTCAGCCGTTTTTGCCCTAGTTAACTCGATCAAGTCCTTAACAGACAAGCTAATGTCTAAGCCACGCTTGCCGCCACTAACATAAATCTCAGGTTGATTAACTGCACGGGTATCTAACACAGTAGGGGGTTTCTTTTTCTGTCCTAACGGACTAACCCCACCAAGCACATAACCTGTAGAACGTAATACATCCTGCGCCTGTGCCATAGCAACTTTTTTGGCTGCAAAAACTTTTGCCAACGCTTTTAGGTTTAGCTTAAGGTGAACAGGAATAATTGCTACCGCCAAACCTTGGTTATCTACTTGCACAACTAAGGTTTTAAAAACACTGTTTACATCAAGATTAAGCTTCTCCGCGGCTTCCAGTCCGTAGGATTTAACCGCTTCATCATGCTGATTAGTATGAATGTCGAACTTTATTTTGGCTCGTGTTAGGCAGTTTATCGCTGGTGTCATTGGTTGAAACCTTAGTGAAAGCAGGTGTAGGCTGATCATATCACTGCCGATGTTTCACGTGAAACATTAACTTAAGGCAATAAAAAAGGGTGCCGCTAAGGCACCCTTTTGCAAAATTTATGAGTCTTTAGGTTCTTTCAAATACCGTTGCGATACCTTGACCTAGACCGATACACATTGTGGCAAGACCTAAGGTCGCATCTTTACTTTCCATAAGATTAATCAGCGTGGTAGAGATGCGTGAACCTGAACAACCAAGTGGATGGCCGAGGGCGATAGCGCCACCGTTGAGGTTAATCTTTTCGTCGACAACGTCCATTAACCCAAGGTCTTTCACACAAGGAAGTGATTGTGCAGCAAAAGCTTCGTTAAGCTCAATCACATCAAGATCTGCAACAGTTAAGCCAGCACGTTGCAAGGCCTTTTGCGTAGCTGGTACTGGGCCGTAACCCATAATAGCTGCATCACAACCGGCAACGGCCATTGAGCGGATACGTGCACGAATAGGTAAACCTAAAGCTTTGGCCTTTTCTTCTTCCATGACTAACATGGCTGATGCACCATCAGACAGTGCCGATGAGGTGCCTGCGGTAACCGTACCATTGGCGGGGTCAAACACCGGACGTAAGCCTGCAAGTGATTCCATGGTTGTTTCTGGGCGAATGACTTCATCGTGTGCTACTTTAATCAGTGCACCGCTGGCATCATGGCCTTCAATGGCATGAATCTCATTGGCAAAACGGCCTTCAATGGTGGCTGCGTGGGCGCGTTGATGTGAACGAACTGCAAACTCATCTTGTTGCTGGCGGCTAATACCGTGCATTTTGCCCAGCATTTCCGCGGTTAAGCCCATCATACCAGAGGCTTTTGCGACATTGTTGGCAAGCCCTGGGTGAAAGTCGACACCGTGGTTCATCGGCACGTGACCCATATGTTCAACACCACCAACAATAAAGGTATCACCCATGCCGGTCATGATTGCGCGAGCAGCTTGGTGAATGGCTTCCATTGAGGAACCACATAAACGGTTAACCGTCACCGCGCCAGCTTGTTTAGGTAGCCCAGCTAATAGTGCTGCGTTTCGAGCAATGTTAAAACCTTGCTCAAGTGTTTGTTGAACACAGCCCCAAATCACATCTTCAATCGTGTTTGGATCCAGTTGAGGGTTTCTAACCAACAAGGCTTTCATTAGCTCAGCTGATAGTGTTTCGGCACGTACATTTCTAAATACTCCGGCCTTAGAGCGGCCCATTGGAGTACGGATGCAATCTACAATTACTGCTTGTTTCATTTTCTTGATCCTTCTGGGCTGTTAGGCTGGGTAGTAGCTACCGTTGTTTTTAGCAAGTTCACGCATATTATCAGTAACTTGATATAAGCCACCTAAATGTGCGTATTGGTCAGCTAGAGCAACAAAGTTGGCCACGCCCATGGTGTCAATATAACGGAATACGCCGCCTCTAAATGGTGGGAAACCTAAGCCGTAAACCAGCCCCATATCAGCCTCAGCCGGCGAAGCGATAATACCTTCTTCTAGACAACGTACGGTTTCAATAACCATCGGTATCATAGTGCGGGCAATAATCTCGTCGCTACTAAACTCTTTTAACTCACCAAAGGCATTACCTAATAACTCGTATGCGACTGGGTCAAGGTCTTTCTTTGGCTTGCCGCGACGGTCGATTGAGTATTGGTAAAAACCTTTGTCATTTTTCTGGCCAAAGCGTTCAGCTTCAAACATCACATCAATAGCGTCTTTACCGGTTTTACCCATACGGTCTGGGAAGCCTTCGGCCATTACCGCTTGCGCATGATGACCTGTATCTAGGCCTACAACATCTAACAGATAAGCAGGCCCCATTGGCCAGCCAAACTGCTTTTCCATCACTTTATCAATGGCTTTGAAATCAGCACCATCGGCAAGTAGGCCGCTGAAGCCCGCAAAGTAAGGGAACAAAACACGGTTGACGAAGAAGCCTGGGCAATCATTCACTACGATAGGGGTTTTGCCCATCTTACTTGCATAAGCGACGACTGAAGCGATGGTTTCTTCACTGCTGTTTTCACCACGAATAACTTCAACTAGCGGCATTTTGTGCACAGGATTAAAGAAGTGCATACCACAGAAACGTTCAGGCTTTTTCAGGCTTTTAGCCAGCAAGTTGATTGAGATGGTAGATGTGTTAGAGGTAATAATGGCATCGTCACTCACATGCTGTTCAACCTCTGCCAATACCGTTGCCTTAACTTTTGGATGTTCAACAACCGCTTCAACCACCACATCGGCTTGCTTAACTGCGCTGTAATCCAGAGTCGCGGTTATGTTATTTAGCACCTTCGCCATTTTGGCTGGGGTAGAGCGGCCGCGTTTAATCTGCGCCGCAAGTAGCTTCGATGCTTCACCTAAACCAAGATCCAATGCTGGCTGAGCAATGTCTTTCATGACAATCGGTGTGCCTTTACTGGCACTTTGATATGCAATGCCACCACCCATAATACCTGCACCAAGCACTGCCGCACTGTTAACTGCTTGCGCTTGTTTACTTGCTTTCTTAGCTTTGCCTTTAACCAATTGGTCATTAAGGAAAATACCAATTAATGCCTGTGCGACCTCTGTTTTAGCTAGTTTAATAAAGGCTTGATGTTCAACTGCTAGTGCTGCACTTCGGTCACCTTGTGATGCATTTTCAATCACGTCAACCGCAGCCATAGGCGCTGGGTAATGTTTACCAGCCACTTTGAATACCATGCCTTTGGCGGTGGCAAATGACATCATGGCTTCCAACTTAGGCAGTGTTAGCGGCGCTTGCTTTTGAGCGCGGCGAGCTTGCCAATCTAAGTCACCAGATAGGGCATCTTTGAGCATTTGAATCGCAGCTTGTTCAAGTACGTCAGCTTCAACAACTGCATCAATGGCGCCGACTTGTAGGGCTTTGTCTGGACGTTGCTCTTTACCTGATGTAATCCACTCTAGTGCATTATCAGCGCCAATTACCCGAGGTAGTCTTACTGTGCCACCAAAGCCTGGAATAAGGCCCAATTTAGTTTCTGGGAGGCCAATACGGGCACTGCTGTCAGCGATACGGAAGTCGGTTGCTAAAATTGCTTCGCAGCCGCCACCAAGTGCAAAACCTTTCACCGCTGAGATAGTTGGGAAGGGCAGATCTTCAAGCTTATTGAATACGTCGTTGGCTTGCACAATCCACTCATGTAACACAGATTCTGGTTGAGCAAATAGACCTAAGAATTCGGTAATGTCAGCGCCTACAATAAAGGTGTCTTTTGCAGAAGTGACCAAGACAGCATTGATATCTGCTTGTTGCTGCATAATGCTATCGAGTGCAGCGTTGAGGGAATCCAGTGTCTCTTTATCAAACTTGTTCACCGAGCCTGGCGAATTAAAACATAATTTGGCTATATTATTTTCAAGCATCTCAACTTGAATCGTAGGGCTTTGGTAGATCATTGCTTGCTTCCTTTTTGCGTGATACCCAGTCAACTTATCATTATTCGAGGGTAAGGCTTTCTCACAGCAGGCCATCATTTGACCAGTTGCCAGACAGTGTGCGTTGTATTTGAAAAAATTTCAACACCCAATTTAAACGGTTGTTTAATTTTCTTCAGTTAGCCGATAAATTCGCCTTTATGATAGACTTTAGCAAACAGAGTCATGCACCGATATGACAGCAAACAATTGGTGCAAATGTCCTAAAAATACAAAAGGGAACTAGCCATGGAAAAATTAGCCGCACTGTATCCGGCACATATCACCGAGCTCAATCGTCGTGTTGCTGAAATTTGTGCTCGAGAGAATCTTGCTGGACTGGTTATTCACTCAGGGCAGCCACACCGCCAATTTCTCGATGACATGGACTATCCCTTTAAGGTTAACCCGCATTTTAAAGCTTGGCTGCCTGTGGTTGATAACCCCCATTGCTGGTTGTTGGTTAACGGTAAAGACAAACCACAGTTAATTTTTTATCGCCCTGAAGATTTTTGGCACAAAGTTGCCGATGTACCTACTGCGTTTTGGACTCAAGAATTAGATATCAAGTTACTCACTAAAGCCGACAAAGTGGCTGAGCTATTACCCAACCAAGTTGGCCAATGGGCCTATATTGGTGAACATATTGATGTGGCCGAAGTGCTAGGGTTTACGGCTCGCAACCCTGAAGCTGTGATTAGCTACTTGCACTATCACCGTGCCACAAAAACCGACTATGAACTTGTGTGTCTGCGTCAGGCCAACCACATCACGGTAAAAGGGCACTTAGCCGCAAAAAGTGCGTTTTATGGCGGAGCAAGTGAGTTTGAAATTCAGCAAAGCTATTTAGCGGCAACCGATCAAGGTGAAAACCAGATGCCCTATGGCAATATTGTGGCATTAAATGAAAACGCGGCGATATTGCATTACACAGCACTTGAACATCATGCGCCGGCAGAGCGTCACTCTTTCTTAATTGATGCCGGTGCAAGCTTCTCTGGTTATGCGGCTGACATTACTCGCACTTACGCGTTTGAAAAGAATCTATTTGGCGAGCTAATTACAGCCGTTGATGTGCTGCAGCGTCAAATTATCGATATGATGCGCCCTGGGGTCAAATATGTTGATCTGCATGTCGCTACCCATCAAAAGCTAGCGCAAATCCTGATTGATTTTAACTTGGCTAATGGAGAGGTTGCGGATTTAATTGAATCTGGCGTAACGGCGGCATTTTTCCCCCATGGTTTAGGGCATATGTTGGGTCTGCAGGTGCATGATATGGGTGGGTTTTTACATGACGAGCGCGGTACCCATATCGCTCCGCCACAAGCGCACCCATTTTTACGTTGTACTCGCACGTTAGATGTAAACCAAGTGCTCACCATTGAGCCAGGCTTATACATTATTGATTCATTGCTGGCGCCGCTTAAAGCTGACAAACGTAGCCAAATGGTACAGTGGAATACGGTTGAGCAATTGCGCCCATTCGGCGGCATTCGTATTGAAGATAACGTTATCGTGCATAATGATCGCGTAGAAAACATGACCCGAGACTTAGGCTTGAATGATTAGCTGGCTTGGCATCGTTGTTCACTCACAATAAAAGGGTCGTCAATTGAGCGAAAGTTATTTAATCCCGGCACAAACCTATACGTTTGAAGAGGAGATTAAACATAGCAGGTTTATCACGGTACTGTTTCATTGTGATAGTGAAGAGGTGTTTAAGTGTGTACTTACTAACCTTAAGGTTGAGTATCCTGGGGCTAATCACTATTGTTATGCGTTTGTCAGTGCTGCCCCCGACAATCAGGTCGCGATTGGCTCCAGTGATGATGGTGAACCTGCGGGCAGTGCCGGCCGGCCAATGTTGGCATCACTACAGGGAGCGAATATCGGTGAGATTGGCGCGGTTGTTATCCGTTATTTTGGCGGCACTAAGTTAGGCGTGGGTGGCTTGGTTCGGGCGTATAGCTCTGGTATCAAGCAAGCAGTTAAGCTGTTACCGACTAGCTTAAAGCAGATACGTTATCGTGTTAGCTTAGCGTGTGATTATGCACAGCTTAAAGATATAGAGCATTTTGTTAGTAAGGCTAATGCGTTAATCGAAGACAGAGTCTTTGCCGATCAAGTCACATTAATTATTGCCATACCTAAAGCAAGTTTAACTGAACTCAATGCAGATTTGGCCACGATTAGTCAGGGGCAGTTACAGCTACGTTTGGACTAATGAATTATGTGCCGCAGCCGCTAATATATTTAATTGCTACAACGAATTAAGCTGCGCTCCTGTTATCGGGTTGGTTTGGCATGACTAATCGCTGTGCTGACCCAATGATTTGTGCGAAAATAGCCGCAAATGCCGCCAGTAGATGCTGGCCTGCACACCTTTGCTTAAATGGATGAGTAGAATAAGCCCTAATGCAATATAGAACGATAATAAGAATAACCGGTCTACTGATGGGCTTGTTTTCTATCTCGCTGCTTCCCTCTGCGTTAGTGGCGGTGATCTATAAAGATGGCGGTGGCACGGCATTTATCCAAGCCTTTTTCTTGAGCCTGCTACTTGGCTTCATGCTGTGGTACCCCAACCGTCACTCTAAAGAAGACTTACGTACCAGAGAGGGCTTCTTGTTAGTGGTGTTGTTTTGGTGCGTACTGGGCTCTATTGGTGCGGTGCCGTTTATTTTCTCCAGTCAGCCAAATCTTAGTTTCACCGACAGCTTTTTTGAGTCTTTTTCTGCGCTAACAACCACAGGGGCTACCGTATTAGTCGGTCTCGATACGCTGCCGAAAGCCATTTTATTCTATCGTCATCTATTGCAGTGGCTTGGTGGTATGGGAATCATTGTATTAGCGGTGGCGATATTGCCTGTTTTAGGTATTGGGGGGATGCAGTTATATCGAGCAGAAATGCCTGGGCCGGTAAAAGACAGTAAGATGACCCCCCGAATAGCGGAAACAGCCAAAGCGCTGTGGTATATCTATTTTGCGTTAACTGTCGCTTGCGCGTTTGCTTATTGGGTGGCGGGTATGGATGTGTTTGACGCCATTTGTCACTCTTTTTCTACTATCGCTATTGGCGGCTTTTCAACCCATGATGCCAGTATGGGCTACTTTGATAGCACAGCTATCAACATGGTGTGTGTGGTATTTTTGTTGATTGCGGCGCTTAACTTTAGCTTACACTTCGCGGCATTTACACGACGTGGACTTAACCTAAAAGTCTATTTTAGGGATGCTGAGTTTAAAGTGTTAATCGCAATTCAGTTAATTTTAACCGCCATCTGTTTTATCACGCTGTACCACTCAGGGATATACGACAGCCCTGAAGAAACCCTAGATTTTGCCCTGTTTCAAGCCGTCTCTATTTCAACAACCGCAGGCTTTGGTACCGAAAGCTTCCATATGTGGCCTCTGTTTTTACCTATGCTATTGATCTTTTCTAGCTTTATTGGTGGTTGCGGTGGTTCAACGGCTGGCGGCATTAAAGTGATGCGAATGATCTTGCTGCTGTTGCAGGGCTCTCGTGAGTTAAAACGCTTAGTGCATCCGCGGGGTATGTTCTCCATCCGTATTGGTGGTAAAGCTTTGCCTGATCGTGTGATTGATGCGGTTTGGGGCTTCTTTTCTGCTTATGCGTTAGTGTTTGTGATTTGCATGCTGATTTTAATGGCAATGGGATTAGACAATATTACCGCTTTTAGTGCGACTGCGGCTTGCTTGAATAACTTGGGCCCCGGATTGGGAGAAGTGGCGAGTAACTACGCAAGTATTGGCGATGGCGCCAAGTGGGTGTTAGTTGTCGCGATGATTTTTGGCCGCCTTGAAGTCTTTACGCTTCTGGTGCTATTTACGCCAACTTTTTGGAAGAATTGATGAGCAATACGTTAATTATATACTCTAGTGTTGATGGGCAAACTAAGGTGATTTGTGACCGTCTTCAAGCCATTTGTACGGCTAAGGGTGACAAAGTCACTGTCGTCGCCCTAGACGATGCCCATAGCATCAACTTGTCTTATTATGACAAAGTATTGATTGGGGCGAGTATTCGTTATGGTAAGCATCGCCCTGCGTTATATCAGTATGTTAATCGTCATCGTGCGGTATTAAACAGCAAGAAAAATGGTTTTTTCACTGTCAATGTAGTGGCTCGAAAACCAGAAAAAAATACGCCTGAAACCAATCCTTATATGAAGAAGTTCCTGCAACTGTCTCTGTGGGAACCGCAGCAATTAGCCGTGTTCGCTGGCAAGATTGATTACCCTAAATATCGCTTATTTGATCGCAGTATGATTCGATTAATTATGTGGATCACTAAAGGGCCCACAGACACCAGCGGGACCTATGAGTTTACTGATTGGGAAGGGGTTGAGCATTTTGGAAATGCGTTTAGCGAACGCTAGGTAAATCTGGCTCACCAAGCGCGAGCTTGGTGAGTATTGCGACTACTTGGCGCAATATTTCTCATACAAAATTGAAATCACCTCAGTGACTTGCTCATTTTTCAGCGTATAAAACACCACTTGTGAGCTTTTACGGGTCGACACCAAATCTTCGGCACGCAATACCGCCAAATGCTGCGATAAAGCAGATTGGCTAAGCGGGATTGATGCATTCAACTCTGTCACGCTCAATTCATTATCCAGCAGCTGGCACAAGATCATTAACCGATACGGGTTCGCAATAGCTTTAAGCCATTTCGCCGCGCTTTGGGCATTGGTCACCATTTCGTTGACATCGATCTCTTTTTGCATCGGACAGACTCACTTGTATATTTGATTAGATAATTCTAATTGAGTGGTGTGGTTTAATCAATCATACTGCTGGTGCAAACTGAACTCAATTTCAGTTACCAATAGTATGATCGAGTCCGCTTTTATTTAGCATTTGCTTTTATATCCCACGAGTGGATTAGCAATTTGTGATCCATTCAGCGTTTTATTTTCGTCGCAACTGCAACAATGGTGATTGGTCAACTCTATTTAAATGGGCTTTCAATGAAATCAGTGCTAGTACTTTATTATTCGCGTGGTGGGCATACCGCTAAAATTGCACGCGCTATGGCAGAGCATCTGCAATCACAAAGTATAGCCTGTGACATTATTCATATAGAGCAAGCGGCCGATATTGATTGGCAAAAATATGATGTAATAGCCTTAGGGGCTTGTGTGCTCTATGGCAGTTACCACAAGTCAGTATTTGAGTTTGTTAAGCAATATCAGCAACAAATCAAGGCTAAGCCGAACAGCTTTTTCAGCGTTAACGTGGTGGCGCGTAATCCTGAAAAGCGCGTACCCGAAAACAATAAATACCTGCAAAAATTTATCGAGTTGTCAGCTTGGACACCACAAGATGTCAAAGTGATTGCCGGTAAGGTCGATTACCCATCATGGCGTTGGTATGACCGCATGATGATTCAGTTAATCATGAAAATCACAGATGGCCCAACCGATCCTAAAGCGATTATTGACTACACTGACTGGGATGATGTCAACGTGTATGCCGACCACTTGGTGAGCTTGGCGGCTAAATAAGCTTATCTTTCGCTAATTCATAGCTCGTCTAGCGTGTCGAGCTATACCGATATATTCACTGTTTATCTTTAAAGTTGTGATTATCCGTGAATTGTTGTTTTATTAGCCTAATCCAAAGTTGCTCGATAGCATCAACCTAGCATGGCCAGTTTGTTGGACTACTAGAGTGATGATTAGTCGACTTTTTGAACTGCGTATCTCTGCTTTCCTAATAGTAAACTCTCTTTTAACTTTCAAATCAGCCCTTATTGAAAAATAGTGCTATGTTACTAGTTTTTAACATTAAACTTGCCGGCAGCGACTAGGGCTAGTTGGATGCTATTTGGAGAGCAAAGGGATGGCTATAAGAAAAATCATATTTTTAGTGTGTGTTCTTTTAACGCAGGGAAGTTGGGCTAATGAGTTTAGTCAGTGTGAAGATGCCGACCAGTTTCCTGAACTCAACGACTCTTTGTGCGGATCCGTAAGTGTGCCTTTGTTGCATGAGGCAAAGAACGACAGGACAATAGAGTTATTTGTTAGAAAATTTCCAGCGCTTCAACAAAGTCAAGGGCAATTATGGTTGGTAGCAGGAGGACCTGGTGAATCAGGCGCTAGCTTTTATTCAACTATAAACACCTTTAGGGAATCGTTTGCTAGCTTGGACATTTTTGTGGCTGATCATCGGGGGGCGGGGTTTTCTAGTTCAATCTGTCGTGGTGAGAACGTCGATTCTATTGCAGGCAAAGTGCTTGTTGGTGAAGAGTGGGGCCAGTGTTTTTTACAAATGTACTCAGATCTTGAATATGTGAGCGCATTTAGCATTACTAATGCAGCTAAGGACTTACAGTTGCTAATGAAGTCTCTAGGAGGGTCTGGGCAAAACTTCATTTATGCGGTTTCCTATGGAACTCAATTGGTACTAAGGGCCAGTCAGTTAAAGGGATTTGAGGTTGACGGTTTGATTTTAGACTCCCTTGTCCCTATGCAAGATGACCAAGCATTTGATTTAAGCCAACGCTCAAAGGTGGTGGACATAGTTGGCAAAGATTTGCTGAGTAAGTGTGACCATTTAAAAGCGTGTGGTGTTGATGGAGAGCAAATGAAAGCGAGCCTTTCTAAACTCTTAGCCAAATCTAATAATCTACAAGACTTTTCTGCAAGCTTACCAAATGGAAGTCTTACCAATACCTTGGGAATGATGCTCGATATTCCCCATATCAGAAATCAGCTGCCAGCTATCATTCAAAGCTTAGCCAATAATGATGCTTCACAATTGGTTAGCGCAGTGGCTGAGATAGAATCCTATTACGCTCAATTTAACCCTGGGTACAACAACTTCGGCTCCTCAATCCCTCTGGTTCAAATCATAACGGCTTCTGAAAATAACCTAAGACCACAACTAACTAAGGCTGAGGTTAATCAAGAGCAAACTGACCTTTTATTCACTAGCCCTTTACCTAGCTTGATGGCCGAAAACAGTATGCCGACTTATGATAAAGATGCTTTTTATGCAGCGTTACCAAAGACACTGCCAAGAACGATGGTTATTCATGGCAGTTTAGATCCCAAGACTCATTTTAAAGGCGCGGTAGCCCATAGTGACGAACTTGCAAAACGAGGAAAATTGGCATTGATTACCATTGTTGATGGCGTGCATTTTTCTGCGTTGAATGCTCCAAAGTGCTTTAAGCAACATGCTCAACTGTTTGTGAGCAATGAAGCAAAGAGTGTGACTTGCCACGATCCAAGTTCTTTGGTTAGGTTTAATACCAAGTCATTTTGATTGCCATGGGGTTGCTCTATTCGACAATGGTTCACACCTTATTGGTGGCTAATACTTCCAAAAACTGGGGTGAAACAGCACTGCGACGGTGAGGATTTCTAACCGGCCTAATAACATACCGATGGCCAGTGCCCATTTTGCGATATCGGGTAGCGATGAAAAATTACCGGCCGGGCCAATAATATGCCCTAAACCTGGTCCAACATTGGTCACAGCGGTAATAGCACCTGAAAAGCTGGTGGTTGGGTCGAGGCCGGTGAGCACTAAAATGATGGATAGCAGCACAATCACTAATAAAAATAATAGAATAAAAGTGACTAATGAGCGCACGATATCTTCATTGATCACTCTACCGTTGTAGCGTTCGCGAAAAACGCCATTGGGATGAAATTGTTGTTTAAGCTGCTCTTTCATTATCGACAAGGCGATTTGGAAACGGAATATCTTGATGCCGCCAGAGGTTGAGCCTGAACAACTGCCGACAAACATAAGAAACAAAAACGCGACATTGGCGAGTGCTCCCCAGGCCGTGTAATCAGTCAAGCCATAGCCAGTGGTGGTGACCACTGAAACCACATTAAAGCTAGCTAGACGTAAGGCATCGAGTAGCGTCATTTGATGACCTTGCCATAGCCATAAGGCTAAGCCGCATGAAACTAAGCTAATAAACAGCACAAAACCTTTCACTTGTTGGTCTTGCCACACTCGCATTGAACGTTGGCTTATGCTCTGTACAAAGAGCAATAAAGGTAGGCCGCCAGCCGCCATAAAAAATACGCCTACCCAATGGGCTTGTGGAGTAAAAGCCGCCATGGAGCTATCTGAGGTTGAATAGCCGCCGGTCGATAAGGTTGTCATGGCATGGTTAATGGCTTGAAACCAGTTCATGCCGGCTAAATGGTAAGCGACACCGCATAAAACGGTCAGCAAAATGTAAATATAGAATAACTGTTTAGCTAAATTTTGGGTGCGAGGAATGGCCTTGTCACCCCATTCTGACGATTCGGTTCTAAATAGGCGCATGCCACCCACATTTAAAAATGGTAGCACCGCAACCGCCATCACAATAAAGCCAATGCCGCCCATCCACTGTAATAGTGAGCGCCAGACCAAAATGCTGTGATCCATGGTATCTAGCCCTGACAGCACAGTAGACCCTGTCGTAGTGATACCGGACATGGTTTCAAAAAACGCATCGGTGTAGTTAATGCCGTGATAGAGGGTAAACGGCATGGCGGCAAATAAACTGACAATAAACCAGGTGAGGCTGGTCAACAAAAACATGTCACGAATATTGAGTTTGAGGTTTCGGTTGTGGCCCTGATGCATACAGGCACTGGCACAGGTGCCGCAGACTAGTGATGAAATCATGAATGCGCCAGCGGTTTCTTCGTTGTAAAACAACGCGAATGCCAGTGGCACAAACATAAATATGGTCAGGGTTGAGAGGAACGCCCCTAAGATAAACAGCAGTGGCCGTATATTTAGCATCAACTCTCAATCCCTTGTTGCGGTCACTGACCGCATCGCTACTAAAAGAAGAAGGCGCTGGGTTGGAACAGTTTCTCTACTTCGCCAACAAACTTCTTGTTCACCAAAAATAGCACCACGTGGTCACCTTGTTCGATGACCGTTTTATCGTGGGCCATCAGCACTTCTTCATCGCGTACAATTGCCCCAATGGTCGTACCCGGTGGTAACTTGATTTCGCTAATTTGTTTGCCAACCACTTTTGATGTGCCAGCATCGCCGTGTGCAATTGCCTCAATGGCTTCAGCTGCGCCACGTCTTAATGAATATACGTTACAAATATCGCCTTGGCGAATATGGGTCAATAACGCTGAAATGGTGGCTTGTTGCGGAGAGATAGCAATATCAATATTGGCCTCTTGGACAATATCAACATAGGCTTCACGCTGAATAAGCACCATAACTTTTTTGGCGCCCATACGTTTAGCCAGCAGTGCCGCCATAATGTTGGCTTCGTCGTCATTGGTGACAGCGATAAACACATCGGTTTGATCTATGTGTTCTTCGAGCAATAATTCTTGGTCTGAGGCATCGCCACAAAACACTGTGGTATTTTCCAGCTTTTCACTCAGCGCTTCGGCGCGTTCTTGTCTATGTTCAATCAGTTTTACAGAGTGATTACGCTGTAACTGTTTGGCTAGGCCTAAACCGATATTACCACCGCCGGCAATCATAATATTGCGGTAGGAGTTATCAAGCTTTTGCATTTCACTCATGACAGCACGAACGTGGCGACTGTCGGCGACGAAGAACACTTCATCATCGGCTTCAATGATCGTGGTGCCACGCGGCATGATCGGACGACCTTGACGGAAAATTGCGGCTACCCGGGTATCAATATTGGGCATATGTTCACGCAGTGCTGCCAAAGCATTACCGACTAGTGGTCCACCATAATAAGCGCGCACAGCCACTAAACTGAGGCGACCCTCGGCAAACTCGAGTACTTGCAGTGCACCGGGATACTCAACTAAGCGGCGAATATAAGAGGTGACAAGTTGCTCTGGGGCGATCAGTTCATCAATGATAAAGCCGCCGCGGGGGCGACTTTCACTGTGTTTAATTTCACTGTTGATGAATAGCTTATCTTTAAGGGCAAGGTATTGCTCTGAACGAATTCGGGCAATTTTGGTGGGTGTACCAAATAACGAATAGGCAATTTGGCACGATGCCATATTACATTCATCGCTATTGGTGACCGCAATTAACATGTCGGCATCTTCGGCCCCAGCATCTTTTAGTACGCTAGGGTGGGCACCATGGCCACAAATAACCCGCAAGTCATACTTATCTTGCAGTGACCGCAGGCGGTCGCGATCATTATCGACGATGGTGATGTCGTTGTTTTCACCGACCAAGTTTTCAGCTAATGTGCCGCCAACTTGGCCTGCCCCCAAAATGATAATTTTCATGCTTGCGCGTTATCCTTTTTTTAGGCGTGCGTAATAGAATCCATCCATATTGTCCTGCCCAGGGACAATTTGCCAGCCAATGGCGTCGCTATCGGACTGTTGTTCAATCGCGATAAGCTCTGCGTCGGCGGTTCTAGCTAAAAAGGCGCTCACTTGCTCGGCATTCTCTTGCGGTAAAATAGAGCAAGTTGCATAAAGCAGTGTGCCACCTGGCTTAAGCCACTGCCAGCAATGATTAAGAATTTGTGATTGCAATTGTGCCAACGCATCAATGTCATTTTGCTTTCTTAACCATTTGATATCTGGGTGGCGTCTGATCACGCCCGTAGCAGAGCAGGGAGCATCGAGCAAAATGCGGTCAAATTTTTCACCTTGCCACCAAGTGTCAATCGCTGCGGCATCGCCATGGATAACCTGAGCTTGTAAAGATAAGCGCTGCAGGTTCTGTTCGACCCGTTGTAAACGTTTGGCATCAAAATCAACCGCAACTAAATTAATGTCATTGGCAGACTCTAAAATATGACAACTTTTGCCGCCCGGAGCCGCACAAGCATCTAAAATTAGTTCATTATCTTGCGGTGCAAGTAATTCAGCAGCCCATTGCGCAGCGCCATCTTGTACTGATACCGCGCCTTGTTCAAAATCGGGTAACAAGGCCACATCTTTAGCTTGTTCAAGTAAAATCGCGTTGTGACTTGCGCCAGCAGTTGCTGCAATGTCAGCATCTGTTAAACGGGCTAAATAGTTTTCACGGCTCTGCGAGCGCGCATTATTACGTAACCACATTGGTGGACGCTGATGGCTTTGTTCTATCACTTGTTGCCAGTTATCTGGATAAGCGGATTTAAGCTTCTTAATAATCCAGGCTGGTGTGTTGTAGGCTAGTGTGTCGTTATCTGTTGGCAGTGGTTTCTCTTGGCGTTGAATGTTACGCAAGACGCCATTAACGACTTTAACTAGCCCTTCAAACTTAAGCTTGCGGCAGGCTTCCGCAGTTTCTGAAATAGCCGCGTGGCTAGGAATACGAGTGAAGTAAAGCTGATAACAACCCACAAGTAATAGCTGATGAATGATACGCTGCTTGCCTTTTAGTGGTTTGCTCATGCAGTCACTAACAAGTTTGTCCAGCTGCGGTAATTGACGCATCACGCCGTAACAAAGCTCAGCTAATAGGGCTTTATCTTTGCCACTATCGAGTTTTTGTTGCTGCTCAGGCAGGGCGACTGAAAGTGAACTGCCTTTTTCTAATACTTGAAAAACGACTCGGGCCGCCAGTGCGCGAATGTTCATCATGCATTTTCCTCAACATCAAAACGAGTGCCGGGGATAAACCAATCGGCACGTGAGTTAAGGATATCCGCCACCGGCATGGCTTTTTTGCCTGGAAGCTGCATGATCTCAATACACAAGGTACCTTCTGTGGTTGCGACACAAAGACCGTGCTTATCTGCGCTAAGAATGGTGCCTGGGCTTGCGTCGCTAACGGTATTGCTCACGCTTGCTTGCCACACTTTTATAGTGGCACCTTGATGACTGAAGTGGCTCGCCGGCCAAGGGTTAAATGCGCGGATTTCTCTCCACAAGTTAACCGCGGGTTTGTGCCAATCAATCAAGGCTTCTTCTTTGCTGAGTTTCTCTGCATAGTTAGCTTGCGCTTCATCTTGAGCTTCAGCGGTTAAGGTTCCTGCGGCTAAACAAGTTAGGGCTTCAATGAGTGCGTCAGGGCCTTGCGCTGCCAGTTTTTCATATAAGGATGCTGAGGTATCTGTATCTTCTATAGGGAGTGAAGTTTTCAGCAGCATGGCGCCGGTATCGAGTCCAATATCCATTTGCATAATGGTTACGCCAGTATGTGTATCGCCTGCCCATAACGCTCTTTGAATCGGTGCTGCACCGCGCCAGCGAGGCAGTATTGAGCCATGGACATTGATGCACCCAAGTTTCGGCGTGTCTAACACCACTTGTGGCAATATTAAACCATAAGCAACCACCACCATAATGTCGGCATTTAACCCAGCAAGCTCGGCCTGCGCATCAGCATCACGCAGGCTTTTAGGTTGATACACTGCAATGTCGTGTTGTAGTGCTAACTGTTTTACCGGACTTGCTTGCAGCTTCTTACCGCGCCCAGCAGGGCGGTCCGGTTGAGAGTAGACGCCAATGACATTGTGTTCGGAATTGATCAGTGCCTGTAAATGACGCGCAGCAAAATCCGGTGTGCCAGCAAAAATGATATTTAGTGGTTTCAAATCGATTACCCTTGTTTAGCTTCCAATCGTGCGGCTTTTTCTAGCTTTTGCTTAATGCGTTGGCGCTTAAGTGGCGATAAGTAATCGACAAATAACTTACCATTAAGGTGGTCGAGCTCGTGTTGTAGGCAAATTGCAAATAGGCCATCGGCTTCTAACGTAAATTCATTACCGTCACGATCAAGTGCTTTAATGGTAACGAACTCGGCGCGATCGACCTTAGCATAGATGCCAGGTACCGATAAGCAGCCTTCTTCATTAGTAAACTCACCACTTTTTTCGGTGATCTCTAAATTGATGAATACTTTAGGACGTTCAACCTCATCTTGCAGATCCATAACAATCAGCTGATGGTGGTAATCGACTTGCGAAGCTGCTAGCCCAATACCCTTTTCTTCATACATAGTTTCGAGCATATCGTCGATTTGAGTCTGTAATGCAGCGTTAAACTCGGTGATCGGCGCAGCGACTGTTCGTAATCGCTCATCTGGAAATCTTAGTACTTTTAGTAAACTCATATATAAACTCTTAACAAGTCTGTCAAATCTGTGCCAGTTGGTTATACTGACTTAAGCTATAAGGTTAATTTTAATCCTTCATGGCTATCAATAACAGCAAAAGCTCCATATAAGCCTAAACTAGTTATATCAACAAGGTACTTTCTGTTAGGAAAGTGGTTTAGGAAGAAGCAAAAAACAGCATGGATACCCCGATGAAACGACTACTTTTACTCGGTTTACTGATACTTAATAGTACTTTATTGTTCGCTGACACTCTTACCCTCAAATCTGGCCACCCCGATCACTACGTTGTGAAAAAAGGCGATACATTGTGGGATATTTCTGGGCATTTTCTTAATGACCCATGGCGTTGGCCAAGTTTGTGGGGCGTAAACCCTCAAATCGCTAACCCCCATCTCATTTATCCAGGCGATGTACTCACTTTAGTGTTTATCGATGGTGAACCTCGGCTGGTGGTAAAACCGCATATTCGCAAAAGCCCGCAAGGCCGAGTGATGCCAAAAGATGGCGCCATTCCTGCGGTCGATTTATCACTCATTAGTCCTTACTTAGTACAAAACCGTGTTGTAGATGGCCAATGGTTAGCCGAGCAACCTATGGTGTTGGGTGGTGAGAGTCCATCTAAACATCATGTAGTGGGTGATATCGTTTATGTTCAAAGTGAAATGTTGCTTGGACAAAAGGTGGGTATTTATCATGCTGGGCGTGAGTTTAGTCGTGAGTCAGATGGCATAGTTTTAGGGCAAGAGGCCATTTTAACCGCCAGTGGCCGCGTGATTGAGTCTGGTCCAGTTTCGAAAGTGAAGCTTTTAAGTAATCTCAGAGAAACCAAGGCGGGTTATCGGGTATTGCCCATTGAGGATGAAGCCTTGATGTCGGCTTACTTTATGCCCACACCGGCGCAGTTAGCCGAGCCCGCTACCGTACTGGCATCTGAGAAAGATGTTCGTGAAATGGGTAAGCTTGATGTGGTGTATGTAGATCGTGGCACCCAAGATGGTGTCGAGCCTGGGCATGTGTTTTCCATTTACCGTGATGGTGTTGGTGTTGTGATTGATGGTGATGGACAGCCAGTGCAACCGCACGATCGCAGCACCTACGAAGATATGTTGTCATACGTCTCTTCGGATAACGCAATCAAAATGCCAGATATTTATCGTGGTGAGCTGATGGTATTTAAGGTATTCGATAATGTCAGTTTAGGCTTGATTGTGGTTAATGAAAAACCTGTGAGAGTGCAAGATAAGCTAATTCAGCCAACACATTTACAAGGAGAGTAAATAACAGACCCACTGGTCGATTGGCTAGTTGTTTCATCAGTTTCTGGGCTAGGACCTGCTCGGATTAAACAGCTGTTACATAACATGGACGTTGAAGAGCTAAGGCATCGACTACTGCATGAACACCATGCCTTACCGGTGCCAGAATCTCTGTTAAAGCGTGGCTTACGCTTGGATGAAAAACGTCAGCGATTGGCATTAGCTTGGCAAGAAAGCCATCCTCAACACCATATCCTCTACCCAACTCACCCCTGTTATCCACCGCTACTTGATCAAATTAGCGACCCACCAACAGTGTTGTTTGTTATTGGCGAACCTAGTCGTCTTTTGCAGCCTTCAATCGCCATTGTAGGCAGTCGTGCTGTGAGTCGTAGTGGCTGTGAAACGAGCTATCAATTGTCGAAGGCTTTGGCTACTGAGGGGTATCTGGTCACCAGTGGTATGGCGGCTGGGATTGATGGCGCTGCACATCAGGCTGCATTGGATATTGAGGGCGCTACAGCTGCAATATTGGGAACCGGCGTCGATATTGTCTACCCTAAACGTCACAACAGTTTGTATAACAGCTTACTCGCGAGTGGGTGTGTGGTGAGCGAGTTTTGGCCCGGTACTAAGCCTTATGCGGGGAACTTTCCTAAACGAAACCGTATTATTAGTGGCATGAGCTTAGGGACTGTTGTTATTGAAGCTAATCGTAAAAGCGGTTCGCTGATCACGGCGAGGTTAGCGATGGAACAAGGCCGAGAGGTATTTGCTGTTCCGGGCAATATTCTTGATGGTTATCACCAAGGTTGCCACGACTTAATCAAGCAGGGCGCTAAATTAGTCGATGGTGTTGCCGATATAATTGAAGAGATCACTACTTTATCGCAATCTCACCTTGAAGAGTTGCATCGGCGTCACCATATAGGGGAGGAAATAGCTTGTGATTTGCCATTTGCCCCGCTGTTAGCTAGTGTAGGATATGAGACTACACCATTAGATGTTGTAGTTGAGCATAGTGGAAAAACGATAGAGCTAGTACTAGAGCAAATGCTTGAACTTGAACTACAAGGTTGGGTTTCAGCGGTACCCGGTGGTTATATAAGACTTAAGAGGAGCTAGCCATGTTTGATATCCTCATGTATCTATTTGAAAACTATGTTCATAGTGAGGTTGAACTTCTGGTTGATGAAGATGAGCTAACCCAAGAGTTAACGCGGGCGGGGTTCCATCAATCTGAAATAATTAAAGCTTTAGCGTGGTTGGAGCATCTAGCTTCGCCGCAAGAGGGCGATCAACCTTATCTATGCAATCATGATCAACATTCATTTCGTATCTACACTCAAGCGGAAATGGATAAACTCGATGTCGAGTCACGCGGTTTTTTGCTGTTTTTAGAGCAAATCAAAGTACTGAGTGTCGAAACCCGTGAAATGGTGATTGATAGAGTGATGGAGCTCGATGAGCCGGCTTTAGTGTTAGAAGATCTAAAGTGGGTGATACTTATGGTGCTGTTTAATGCACCGGGCAACGAGTCTGCCTACGAGCAAATGGAAGACCTTATTTTTGAGCAACCAGACGGTCGATTACATTCATAAGCAATGCTAAAAAAAGGAGACTAAGCCTCCTTTTTAGATCTTAAGTGGCTGCTTAATAGTGCTGATGTTGCGAGTTGATGCTTAGGTGAGCCGGCATCAAGTAATCCCGATAAGCGTAGCGATTAATCTTATTGATCTTGGGTCTATCTTGTTCAGCGTCTTCGAAATTATCCACCTGTACCTGTAACCAGGCGGCAAATTGTGCTTGGTGCGCTGATAAGTCTTCAAGTAACAATTCATAGCCCTCAAAATAGTCCGTTTTTAAATATTTGCTTAGCTGGACTAGATCGTTTCTATGGTGTTCTGCTAAGAAGCGAATCGCCATGTAGCTCCACCTATAAGTGCGATCGACTCCATCTTTATATTCGGTTGCAAAAATAGTGGCAAGATCAGGCGCCTCAGCAAGTTTCTTTTTTATCACCCTTAAAGCTGATGGGTTGTCATTGCCGTTAGCTATGTACTCTGCTAGACCTTCTGCCCACCAGACTAATTTAGATGGGAAGTGGCCAAAACCACCATATTTAACAAAGTGGCCATCAAGATAGTGCACGTACTCATGGTTTAAGTTCCAGATAGCAAACTCCGGCTCAATCCAAAATTGACGGAAAGCAAAGAAGGTGGCTTGATTGCCTGGCTTAGATGGGGTGCCTTCAATGTACATGCCGCCATTATCGGTCCGGATATCAAACAATAGCTGACCGTAGGCGTTGTACTGACTCCAATTTTTAAAAGCCACCACGCGCAACGCTTCGTTGTAATCATTCGCGGTGGGCTGCATATTGGTTTCTAGTAGTTCGTGGAAGTCTGATTCTTGTGACGTGAGTTTTTCGCAGCTAATGGCCAGTTCTTGCTCATTAAGATCTTGAGCTAAGATGAACAAGCTGTCTGAGCAATGATGCTCAATAGGAAGAACGGTTTCTAGCTCAGGTATGGCACAGACATCAGTTTGTTGCTCGCATGCTTCTTGACCTGCAAAAGCGTTAACATGATAACCCAAGGTGTAGGTAGTTTTGGCCTGCTCTCCGCGAATAGCTATGTCGGCCAAGGCTATCTCTTTGGTTGCATCGTCAATTGCTTGTTCGGCTGCTGTTGGTTGGTCGGTGTCGCTAGCGGGCAGGGCTAAGCGGTATAAACCGAGTGCCCAATAACTGTTGGCCTTAGCCCAGTCATCTTGCTGTCTAATACTGGAATCGTTACGTGTATAACTCAGAAGCGGTTGTATCACTTCATCTTGGGTGACTAAGGCATTTAAACTACCGTCGGTATCTTTGCGGGCCTTATTGAATAGCAAACCATAGGCACGAATTGTTTCCCACAAGGCGTAATCGTTGGCTGTTGTGCTGCTACTGTTACCCAGTGTTTGTAGCTGTTGTCCTAGTTGAGGCAATAGTGGCGCTAATTGCTCACTCCAATCATTATTGTCGTAATAACGATAAATTGTAACCGCAAAGTGTTCCTGTAATCGTGCGTTTAGGGTTTTGTTTTCACTTAATGCAAGAAGTGCGGCAGTGAGTTGTTGCGCCTCTTTGGTCGTCAATGCTTTGGTGTCGCCAAAGTAGCTATAAGCACGCAGATAATATAGCGCGGTATCTAAGGTTTCGTTGCTGCTGTCTGGATCGGCTATAGCTAATAGCATTTGGTCGAAAGTAGCGCGGTTAATCAGTGCCTGTTCGCTGCTAAACAGCGCCTGTGGTGTCAGCTGAGCAACAGCGCTTATCGTGCTGTTATCTGCTTTTACTGCGGGGTGAGTAACTGGTGTGGTTGAACTGCACCCAGATGTAGACATAATCAATGGGCTACAGATAGCTAATGCAATGAGTGAGCGACGAAACATAGGGACTCCTTTTTATTTTTGCATACAATATATCTTCATCTAAAGGAGAAACCTAGTGCTATTTAATTCCCACACTGGGCTTTGCTTGATAAAATATCCACCAATGTCGCTATACTAGTGGCTTAGCCGTCAGGATACTCCATGTCTAAAATTGATCATGAATTGTTTAGCTCACATGAACATGCGCTCGAAAAAGAGTACGAGCTGTGTCCTAAGTGCGGTTGCGAACTGTCGGTAAAAAACAGCAAGCATGGGGGGTTTATTGGCTGCAACAATTACCCTACCTGTGATTACACTCGCCCCTTAGTGCAACATGAGTCGATTGAAACTCAAGTGATTGAAGGTTCACAATGTCCTGATTGTGGTAACGAACTCGCAGTTAAGTCGGGGCGATTTGGCATCTTTATTGGTTGCACCAATTATCCTCAATGTAAGCATATCGAGAAACATGACAATAATGATGCTGATGAAATCAGCTGTCCGGTATGTCAAAAAGGTCATATTGAGCATAGAACCAATCGATATGGTAAAGGCTTTTACGCGTGCAGCGGTTACCCTAAATGTAAGTTTTTAATTAATTATCCGCCTGTTGCAGAAACTTGCCCAGAATGTGGTTTTGGCTTGCTCGTGGAGCGTAAAGGCGCAGCCGGCAGCCGTGTTGAATGCCCTAAGAAGCAGTGCAAATATAAGCGCGCTCTATAGCATAGCCAATATCAGAAGGTTATTGACGATATCGACTGTTAGCGTTGTGAGTATTAGCTATGTCTGTATAATTTCCCCCAAAAGCGAGACTACGCGGTTACCGCGTTATTGGTAATTTAAGGGTTCCTATCAATGCTATTGCAACAACCTAGTGAAGTCGTCGACACACTCAATCTTGGCGGCGTCATTGCTTATCCCACAGAAGCGGTATACGGATTAGGGTGCGATCCTGATAACCAAGCTGCGCTACAAAAGTTACTCGAGATCAAGCAGCGACCCTGGCAAAAAGGTTTAATACTCGTTGCCAGTGAGTTTGAGCAGTTACACCCCTATATCGATTTAGACAAGGTGCCTGCGGCTGGCTTAGCCATGGCTCAACAACGTTGGCCGGGACCATTCACTTTTATTATGCCAGTGACGCAACAAGTGCCTTCGCTGTTATGCGGAGAGTTTAATTCGATTGCCGTGAGAGTCTCTGCCCATGATGGTGTTGCTCAGCTGTGTCGTGCTTTTGGGAAGCCGCTGGTTTCTACTAGTGCCAATTTAACTGGCCAGCCACCGGCAATGTCACAGCAGCAAGTGATCGAACAATTAGGCAAGCACATTGATGCCGTTGTGGTAGGCGAGCTGGGTCAAGAAATCAAGCCATCAACCATAATTGATGTGTTAACAGGTAAGGTATTACGTTAAGTAAACTAGTCACAAGGAAAAACTATGAGCGTGCCGGATATTCAACAGGTAAAGGCTTTTTTATTGCAACTGCAGCAAGATATTTGTGCAGGTCTCGAGCAGCTTGATGGTGAAGCAACGTTCATTGCTGACTCGTGGCAGCGAGAAGAGGGCGGCGGTGGCACCAGTCGTGTACTGACTCAAGGTAAAGTGTTTGAACAAGCAGGGGTCAATTTCTCCCATGTTCAAGGTGCGGCGATGCCAGCCTCAGCTACGGCGCATCGGCCAGAACTTGCTGGACGCAGCTTTGAAGCAATGGGGGTGTCACTTGTCATTCATCCTAACAACCCATATATCCCGACAACTCATGCGAATGTGCGATTCTTTATCGCCCAAAAAGAGGGGGCCGACCCGGTATGGTGGTTTGGTGGCGGTTTTGACTTAACCCCTTATTACCCTTTCAAAGAAGATGTTGTTGAATGGCATCAGCAAGCGCGGGCTATCTGTGAGCCATTTGGTGCAGAGGTTTATCCTAAATACAAAAAGTGGTGTGACGACTATTTTTATTTGCCTCACCGTAAAGAAACTCGTGGTGTCGGTGGCCTGTTCTTTGATGATTTAAATGAAAAAGGTTTCGATGACAGCTTTGCTTTCATGCAGGCCGTAGGGCGCGGTTTTCTGCCTAGTTATCGTGGCATTGTCGAACGTCGTAAAGATACGCCTTTTGGTGACAGAGAACGGGATTTTCAGCTTTATCGTCGTGGTCGCTACGTTGAATTTAACTTGGTTTATGACCGCGGCACGCTATTTGGCTTACAAACGGGTGGGCGCACAGAATCTATTTTGATGTCTATGCCACCATTAGTACGCTGGCAATATGCCTATACGCCGGAGCCTGATAGTCCAGAAGCGCTACTATATCGAGACTACCTTAAGCCTCAAGATTGGTTGGCCAACCCATAGTTGTTTGTAGATGCTAACCAATAAGCTTAGATATTGGCTTATTGGTTACGCATATGGTCGGCTAGTTGGGCGATGGCTTGATATATAGCTTGCTGGTGCTGGGCATCACTAATCTCTATATCGATTGCCGCTTTCATGCAAAGCAGCCATTGGTCACGCATTTGCTCATCAATGGCAAAAGGCATGTGCCGAGCTTTAAGGGCTGGGTGGCCATGTTTACGCTCAAATAAGGGCGGCCCACCAAGCCATCCGCTAAGAAACTCAAATAGCTTTTGTTCTGATTGCGCTATGGGACTACGGTGCATTGCCAGTAACTCTTGTGTATCTGGCCGTGTTTGCATTTGAATGTAAAACTGCTTGGCAAGCGCGGCGATGACTTGCTCGCCGCCAATACGATCATAGGCATTAGATTGTTGCGGATCTCTTTGTGTTGCCTGAGCCGCTTTGGCCGTTGGTGCGGCTTTGGTTAACCCCATGGCGTTAAGAAATTTGGTAAACATGTTCATTTGTAGTGACTGGCGTTAGAAACGTATTGGATAGTCGGCACACTATAAGAACTGCCAAAGTTAGGCAAATCTACAAACAGCATGATGAGCAGTTTTCCTGTGTTTTATTTGGTTGAGTGGCTTTGTTTCTGCAACAAAGCGCAGTAGACTCGCTGTCACACCTAAGCGAATCTTGTATCGATAATGACAGATAAATATGCCGTATTTGGCAATCCCATTTCCCATAGTAAATCACCGCATATCCATCACAGCTTTGCCGAGCAAACTCAGCAAGCGATTAGTTATACTACGATAGCGGCACCGACTGATGATTTTGCAGATTCATTATCGCAATTCTGGCAATCTGGTGGGTGTGGTGCCAATGTCACTATGCCATTTAAAGAGCAAGCCTTTGCGCTGTGCGACCAGCTAACCGAAGAGGCGCAATTAGCCGGTGCCGTTAACACCTTAACTAAACTACCCAATGGCGAAATCCATGGTGACACAACAGATGGTTTTGGTTTAGTGACAGACCTACAACGTCAATTTGGTCACTTAAAAGGTAAGCGGGTGCTATTACTCGGCGCTGGTGGTGCTGCAAGGGGATCTATTTTGGCGTTACTTAACTCTGGTATCGCTTCACTGTGTATTCATAACCGTACTATGAGTAAAGCAGAAGATTTGGCGCAGATATTTACGCGCTATGGTGAGGTATCAGCAAATAGCTTAATAGAGCCGCAAACCGCTTTTGATATCATCATTAATTCAACTTCAGCCAGTTTGAATGGTCAGGCCTTAACATTACCGCCATGGATTATTGCGCAGCATACTGTTTGTTATGACATGGCATATGCTAAAGAAACCACGGCCTTTAATTTGTGGGCACAGCAGCATAATGCTGCCCAGACGAGCGATGGCCTGGGTATGCTCGTAGGGCAGGCTGCTAAAAGTTTCCAACATTGGCGTAAAGTTATGCCGCAAGTCGAGCCTGTTTTAGCATCCTTACGCCAACAGTTAAGTTGAACAGGAGCTGTAATGAATCAGAGTATCTTGTTTAATGATGATGCCCAGTGGCTTGAAGCAGAACAAACCATCATGTTTACGGCGCAGCAGATGGGAATGGCTATAGAGTGTCAAGTTAGCCTGAATAAAATTGCCGCTTGGCTAAATTTACCTATCACAGATATCGGCGATAAACTTGCTGCATTTGAACAATGCCGATTTGATATTGAAGATATTGCTGAACGCCTCATTACTCAGGAGGCGTTCAACCCACAGGGGCAGATCATCATTAGGTAAGCAAAGCATACCTAAGCCTTATAAGGGCCTTAGGTTGGCAGCTCAGCGAGCTCTTCTATATACTCATTTTTCAAGCGTACATAGTTATCAGCAGAGGCGGGCAAAAAGGCCAGTTCTGCCGCCGTTAAAGGGCGCGCCTTTTTTGCCGGGCTACCGACATAAAGAAAACCCTTCTCAAGGGTTTTTCCTGGTGGAACTAAAGAGCCTGCACCTAAAATCACATCATCTTCAATAATGGCGCCATCTAAGATAATGGCGCCCATGCCGATAAGAATACGATTACCTACTTGGCAGCCATGCAACATGGCTTTGTGGCCAATAGTGACATCGTCACCAACTATCAGAGGGTGACCACAGGGGTTACTTGCTGACGTACGCGTAACGTGCAACACAGTGCCATCTTGGATATTGGTGCGTTGGCCAATGCTAATATGATTAACATCACCGCGAGCCGCGACTAACGGCCAAACACTTGAATCATCACCTAGAGTGATGTCGCCAACAAGTACACAAGCTGGGTCTATATAGACATTGTTGTGTAAGGTTGGGCTGATTCCTTTATACGTTCTTAATGATTGCAACATGAAAAAGTCCTATAAATGGCGATATTTTGCATTATAAAGCCTAAAAAATAGCAAGTCAGGGTGATTTCTAGCCAAACAGCGAGAAATTACCACTTTTCTTTCAAAAAGCGCTTGCGTAAAAAGTTCAGCTCCCTATAATGCGCTCCCACTGACACGGCAAACAGCGCTGCATAGCGATGTACAGACGAGTCAGGGCAGCAAGTGAGATGAGGTTTTTAGCTGTGACTTAACGCACTGATGTGCAGTAAGTAACCACTTAAAAAACTTTTTAAAAAATCACTTGACGCCAACCAAGGAAAGCGTAGAATACGCAGCCCTAGCCC
>NZ_JAEH01000023.1 GCF_000518805.1 Shewanella waksmanii ATCC BAA-643 | reverse complement strand
GCCTCCTTTAGGATATTTCTCTCTTCGGTTACTCGACGCAACTCCGCCTTGAGCTTACGTATTTCGTCTTGTTGATTATCAATGGTGACGTGTTGCTTTTCTGGCTTATCAAACTTGTTAATCCAGTTGTGCAAACTTTTGGGAGTAACGCCTAATCTCTCTGCCACATCGGCGATCTGGTGACCACGTTCTGTAACTTGTTTAACGGCTTCGATTTTAAATTCGTCGGGATATCGTTTTCCGCGCATGTAACACCTCATATTTTTGGTTCATTATAACTCTATGAAGTGTCTACTGTTCTAGGGGCTTACCATTAGTTAGATTATTTTATAATGTAAAGTTCGCTTGTACTTCAACAACAGAAACTTTCTGCGTCATTGCCGATAGCTTATAGTTAATGCATTGATTCATTGAGTAGCTGAACTTGCTGAATGAAAATATCACCCGCTAACGTTAGCTTATCGTCACTTGGGTAGATAACTTCTGCGCTCCAAACCACAGGAACCGAACCTTCAATGTGAAACGGCACAATAGCTTGTTCGTGCGTTAATTTTTGCACCGTAAACCCAGGTACAATTGCCCAACCTATTTGTGCAATAACCATCTCAATCGTGCTATGTAGATTATTCGAAGTAATCACATTGTCGCTTTCCACATGCCCTTTCTCTAAACCATATTGAAACACAAACTTAGGAACCACTTGCGTGTGTCCTGCGAGCTCTTGTGTTGATACGACTGTTCCTTTTGCAAATAGGTTGCTATGAGCTACGCAAATGGTTGGAAAATTAAAGGCACTGATGGAAACCAACTCTTCTTCTAATTTAAGAGGAGAAGCCCTAAGTCCCATATCAGCAATGCCGTTTTGTACCCAATTTTTGACTTGCTCAGTGTTCCCAGTAATCACCTCAAGCTCAATCGTTGGTATTTCATCGAGTACCGCTTTATAGCAGCGCGTCACCTCTTGGCTAACTAATAAACTGTCTACTGCAATAGTAAAGCTTGTTGGTAATTCTTCCTCGAAACTGCTGAGCATTACCGCAAACTTATCGGAATCCAACAACACTCGTTTGGCTAATTTATAGAGTTTTCTGGCTTGTTCAGTGGCCTCTAGCCTACGTACATGACGTTCAAATAGCAGAACGCCGCAGCTATCTTCAAGGCTAGCCACCAGTTTGGCAATGGCTTGACTACGCTTATTTGCTTTGATGGCTGCACTCTTAAAACTGCCGTTTTCGTAAGTTAATACAAAAGCTTGAAGTTGAGATAATGAGAAATTCATGGCTTGTCCTCGATCGTTTCTCAACATTATAGACAACTTTTAGTTGTTTATTGGAATTTCTTTGAACAAAAAAAAGAGTACATGATAACTCCATCGAAACGAATCAGGGCACTAAGTCCTCAATTAACAAAACCCCGGAGCTTATTATGAAAAAGTCAATTATCGCACTAGCACTTGCAGCAACCGCCACTATCGGTATTTCAGCAACGGCTCAAGCTTGTTCTTACTCTTACATTACAGATACACAAGGCAATCATTTCGTAAGCCGCACCAATGAACTGCCAATGGAAACCGAAGAGAACCTTATCGTGGTTCCGCGTGGTCATGAATTCCGTGATTCAACCGCAAAATATGGTTTTGTCGGTATGCGCCATGGCGATACGCAAATGATTTCTTCTGGTCTTAATGAGCACGGTGTGAGCATAGAAGCCCTAGGTTTTTGGGCTGCGGAGTACTCAGATGCGAAAGAAGGTGACGCAACATCACTATCTATCATGTCAACCATGCTCGGCAACGCAAAATCTACCGATGAAGCCGTAGAAATTGCCAAGAAAATGGTCGTTGTTTATGAAGACATGAAACAATTCAATGGCGTAACCGTAGCGTTTCATTACGCAATCAACGACGGAAAGCGTGCGGTTGTGATTGAGCATGAAGATGGGAAAGCGGTTGTTTATGAAAACACCCTTGGTGTAATGACCAACGATCCTGGTTACGCTGCGCAAGAAAAGATGGCTAAAGAAGCAATAGCAAAGACAAATGCGCGTACAGGTGATGATATGCAAGTATTCTCTGGCTTTGACACAAGCTCAGAAGAGCGCTTTTCTCGCATTGCGGCGCTAAACGCAGCTTACGCTAACAACGCACCTGCTAACGATGCACGTGATGACGGTCTGAACCGCGCGTTCTCTATGCTAAATAACATGGAAATCGTTCCAGGTTCAATGTATTGGGAGTTCATGTCGCCGCTACCACAAATGATTGCTTACGGTAACGTTGTTGATATCGAGGATAAAGCATACTACTTCCGTACCTACGACAACCCAACGCTGCGCAAAATTGACTTAGACGACATCGATTTTGACAACGTGTCTTACTCTGCTAGCCCAATCTATAGCCAGCAACCAACATTCAATGTGTTGAGCGCGAAGTAAATTTAACCAGTCATTGATTAAAAAAGAGGTGCATTACTTGCCCCTCTTTTTAGAGGAGTCCACCAATGAAATTAAAATCCCTTGTTGCCTTACTGCTTGCGGTTGGTTTGAGCAGTTCGCCAATGGCGTTTGCTAAAGAAGCCAAACAGCAAGTACATGATACAGCCCATACCATGTAGGAATACGCACGCCATGCTCAACTTGAACGCATGTGGGAAAATGCCCCAGTGGATCATACGTACTTTGTGACAGGCCTGCCTCTTTGGTCAAAACAAGATACCTTAGATACGTTCGTCGCCATGTTTGAAGGCGTCGCCAGCCAAGATATTGAAGTCGTTCGTGAAGAGGTCACGATGTTATCAGACACAGCAGCACTCTATACCGCAGAGATGACGTACACACAGTATGACGCCGACAGCAATGTGTTAGTGCCTACTTCACCGTACGCTATGACCATTGTGTTTGTATTGCGAGATGGGAAATGGATGAATCGGCATTCTCATCAATCTTTTCCATAAACCACAGACCATGAGTTAGTTTTAAGTTGAGCTCTGTGGACCGGCGTACTTTGTAGTACGCCTCAACTGCATTTTATCGAGGCTAGGGTCTGTTGACCTTTCGAGCTGATTTTTGCAGCAGTTTGTGGGAGATTTCTACAAGGCTGAGGCTTGATGTGTAGCTAGCCAACATGAGAAGCCGATAACGCAGTAGAAATGAAGCACAAACGCTGCCCGAAGGGTTCGGCTAAAATCGTTTTATACTTTGTTAAGGGTTATTTACTTAGAATGACTAGGCTACACACTCCTTGCCGCGTCTAAAACGATTTTATCTCGAACAAAATTTAACCGCGAAAGATCAACAGACTCTAATAGCAAGGTTAGTCCTCTCACATAAAGTCAGGCGATTCAGGTTATTCAATGACATCCTTCAAGCGCATGACCCTCTCGATGAACACATCTGCCGCTAAACTTAGATGCTCCTCGTTGGGGTAGTAGAGCATGGCATGCCAACTGACTGGCGTTGAACCCTCGGCATAAAACTCATTCAGTACTCCTACTTCAACAAGCTTTCGAACTTTAAAACTTGGAACTCTTGCCCATCCGGCCCCAGCTTGCAACATCGCTACCACTTCATCAAACCCCGTACATTCGATCGTTCTATCACTGAGTACATAGCGTTTTTCATGCCCAAAGTCGTAAATGAACTTAGGAACTATTTGCATCATATCACTCTGTTCTTCCTGCGTTAATACTGCCCCGGCAGAAACGATATTAGATGACGCCACCTCTGATGTTGAGAAATTGAATGCGACCATTTCTTGGACATCTTCGAACTGTGCTAAGGGAGAAAAAACTAAAGCGACTTCCGCTTCACCAGACTTCATCCATTCAATAACTTGCGTCGTATCGCTACTTTTGACAACCAGATCGATGTTCGGAAACTCTTCCAATACTTCTAAATAACACTGAGTGACAGCTTCAGATGACAAGTAGCAGTCAATAGCAACAGTAAAAGAGTTGGGAAGTTGTCGATCAAAACTGGCAAGCTGTGCGTTTAACTTTTCACTCTCTAGCATCATGCGTTTGGCGTGACGATAGAGTTTTTTACCCTCTTCGGTGAGATGTAACTGCCTAACTCGGCGCTCGAAAAGCAGTACATTACAACTGTCCTCCATCATGGAGATAAATCTGGCGACAACTTGACTACTCTTATTGAGCTTAATTGCGGCGGCCTTAAAGCTGCCTTCTTCTACAGTCGCCACAAAAGCCTGCAACTGGTTTAACGAATATTCCATCTCATTTACCTCAATGCAATCATAGACATCATTATGGTGTCCAATGGCGTTAACACAAAACCTTTTTATTGGTGATAATAGCTTCAACAGCAAGAAACATCTGCACCAAATACTGGTTGAACTAATTAAATGAGGGTATCCCCATGAAAAAGACTTTACTAACTTTAGCAACTGCAGCAGCACTTACAGCGGGCTTAACAGCGACAGCAAACGCTTGTTCTTACTCTACCTTCGAAGTAGATGGTAATGCCTTCGTATCACGCACAATGGAAGCACCGGATTTCATGGGTGAGCACTTCGTGACTGTTCCTCGTGACTATGAGATCAACGGCAAGTCGGGTGAGTATGGCTTCGTTGGTATGCGTCATGCCGATACCGAGTGGATTTCATCGGGTTTAAACGAGCATGGCGTCAACATTGAATCGCTAGCGCTAATTGAATCTTCATACGTTGAAGAAGGCAAAGGCGACATTAACTACCTAGAAGTAGTCGGCCATGTGTTAGCAAACGCAAAATCAGTAGACGAAGCGGTTGAACTACTTGAGAAAACTAAAGTAGAAACGACCAAAATCAAAGTGGCTCATGACCTAGAAATTGGCATGCACTTCGCCATTCGTGACAAAGAGCGTGCGATTGTTGTGGAATATGTGGATGGTTCTGGCTACCCAACTATCTACGAAAATGAAGTGGGCGTTATGGCCAATGACCCTGCATACCCAGAGCAATTGAAGAATGCTCAAAATCACATTGATGCGGCGACAGCACGTACTGACGAAACGGTAGACATCTGGAATAAGATAGATTCTGGCTCAGATAGCCGCTTCGCTCACCTAGCAGCAATCAACGCCGAATACAAAAACCGCGGTGCTGATTCGGACGAACGTAACAACGGTTTAGGTCGTGCATTCTCTATCCTAAATGCGATGGAAATTGTACCAAGCACAATGTACTGGTTATGGGTTTCTCCTAGCTCGCAAATGATTGGTTACGGTAACGTAGTAGACATTGAAAACAATGATTACTACTACCGTACGGTAAATAACCCAGATATTCGTAAAGTTGATTTAGACAAAATTGATTTCAGTACCGTTGAATACACAGCGCAAGACATCTATAAACAGGTACCAACATTTACTGAAATGACCATGGCTAAGTGAACAAACTTTAAAGCAGAGGCTCAATCGAAGAGGCAATTACTCCAGTGAAGATGCGGCTGAGACCTTCAACAGCTTGGCCGCTCTATGACATCCATGTCACCGCGGTATTTGTGAATCTCTTCACATCAGATGCTGTCGCAGCGCGCCCCTAGATGGATTCTCTTGGAAACAAATGGGCGTGCCGATATAGCATCGGCACATCAGCCTGCCACTGGTAATAGCTGACCATGAAGGAGCGTTTTACTTCTCTGCTGCTACCACAGAAATCTCAACCAATAGCGCATCGCGTGCCATTTTGGCTTCAACACAAGCACGTGCTGGCGCATGACCTTCAGGTACCCACGCATCCCATACCGCATTCATTTCAGCAAAATACTGCATGTCTTTAATATAAATGGTTGCCGATAACATATGCTCTCTATCACTGCCCGCTTGCAGCAACAGCGCATCGACTTTGTCTAGCATGGTTTGGGTTTGCTCGGTAATACCCTGCTCGGCGTCAGCACACACTTGGCCACATAAATAGATGGTGCCATTGTGTTTAACAATGCGGCTCATACGCTTGCCGGTTTCTAGGCGTTCTATGCTCATAGTGATCTCTTTAATCGCGAAAAAATAAACGCTTATCTTACTATAGGAATTTGCAGCTAGGCTACTGAGGGTTACTCATCACGTCGCTATCTACAGCGTTATTTCACTGCCTAGCCTTAATGCTAGGGCTATATCTGCAAGCTAGATGATGAATTTGCTGGTACGCGCACTGATTTTACTGACAAATTCGGGTACAACTAGTAACCGAACAGTGGCTTGAACTACACATACAGGCATCGCATGAATACAAATGATCTCGAACTCTTCATTGCTGTGGCAAAGCTGGGCAGCTTCTCTAAAGCTGCAGAGTCTTTTGATACTCGCCGCGCCTTAGTCAGTCGCCGTATTGGTGAGCTAGAAAGCCAATTGGGGACGCCGCTGTTTGTTCGTACCACTCGAGCGATGTCGTTAACCCCAAGTGGTGAGCAGTTTCTTGAACAAGTTGAACCTATTCTTAACCAGTTACATAACGCCACCCATGCGATAAAAAATCGCACTGAAGTACAGGGAAAGCTGCGTATTGGCCTGCTGCCTTTTGCAGATAAATTGTTAGCGGATCAAATTGCTGATTTTAGCTTTGTCTATCCCAAGGTACAGCTTGATGTGTTTACCTTAGGGGGCGGCTACCGGGATATCACTCGGCTAGGGCTGGATTTTGCGTTAGAAGTAGGTCAGCTTGACGACAGTAGCTTTATCGCCAAAAAGTTAATCTCTTTTACGCAAAAGCTGTATGCCTCGCCTGCCTATTTAAAGCGTAACCCGCCAATAACCAGCATTGATGACTTGACAGAACATCGATTACTCGGCTCGCGACTAGGAACCGGAATTGTCGAGCCTCAGTGGCTATTTACAACAGCCAAAACCGATGTAAAGTATAAGATCACCAGTGATTTCAGCTCGCTTTACAGTTTCTGCTTAGCCGGTGCAGGGGTGGCGTTACTGCCCTATGGTATCGTGTCCAAAGACGTTAAAAATGGCCAATTGGTCAACATTTTGCCAGAGCTAGAAACGGAAGAAACCGATGTCTATTTAGTGTATGCCAGTCGTAAGCATATGACCTCATCGGCCAAGCTGTTTATTGAACATATTCAACAAGCCTTAACCGACCTTAAACGCTTAAATGAGCTAGAAAAAAACAGAAAGTACTAATTAGCCGTCAGTACTCTCTGCAAAAACAACGTGGTTAGGCGGTGTTTTAAAACTTGTAATCTAAGGTCAGGTAAACCTGTTGGCTATTGTCGATTTCAATGCCATTTTCGTTGTAGTCCTGCGCTAAATAGCGATAACCTAAATCAGACGAGAAATGCTTGCTCCACTGATATTGCATACCCACTTGGCCACCCCAAACAAAGTCTGTTGACGCGCGGCCCGCCACCTTGTTGTCATTGGCCCCCATTGTCACACCCGCAAATAAATTCACGTCTTGGTGCACAGGAATCATGTAGTCATAAGAGACTAACCAGCTATATTGCTCCTGCTTATATTTGTCACCACCTTGGTTAAACTTGTCTTCCATATAGGCAAAGGTACCTGTGATACGGTGCTGCTGTTCAATAAGCATACCGATGCGAGCCTGGTAAGACATGTCTTCTGTATCTTTGTTGAGGTTGCCTTCAATGCTGTCCGACTGATAACCCAGTCCCATACCGGCGAAGTAATCAATCTCTACCGCTTGTGCGCTGCTGCATAAAAGAGTGGTTGCGGCTGCCATGGTCATTATTTTGTTTAGTTTCATCATCGACTCCTAAGTCACTTAATCATTATCAATTTGGCTTGATGGGATACACTTTAAGCCAAGTTAATGGGCGGCAGAAGCCCCGATTTAGGAGTATCTTTGTACCTTATTGAGAGACAATCTAATGGTTTTTTACAGTTATGAATTAGCCAGTTAACATTTCAACATCAATGCTGAATATTACCTGAATTAGTTAGGTTATTCTTGTTCGCTGTAACAAATATGTACTGGTTACTTTGCGCTTCAAAATAGTTGATTGTCTCGAAAAATGAGTCAATGAAACTACTAATATACCGCTACTCTCAGGCCACCAAACTCCCTACCATTGCCACAACTCATAGGGAGACATATTGATGAAACCAATCCACTATTCGACATTATTCGTTGCCTTGATGCTGACAACTGCTTGCAGCCAAGAAACCACTAATGATCCTAAGCCATCACAGCCCGTTGCTGTGATGACAGTTAATGCTTCACACCTAAACCATGACCTACGTTTCTCTGGCGTTTTAGAATCTCAGCAACAAGCGCGTTTAGCGTTTAGGGTCGCTGGCACCATTGAGTCAATTCATGTCGATGCCGGTGACGAGGTCAAAGCAGGCCAGCTACTGGCAGCTTTGGATCCCCATGACTATCAAGTGAGAGTGGCAGAGCTAGAAGCAAGGCTGAGTGAAGCGCAGGCAAGCCATAAGCAAGCGGTGAATGAACTAGCGCGCACTGAATTTGCCCGTTCAGGCAATGCTATTTCGTCGGTTAGCTTAGATAGAGCCAAAACCTCAGTGGCCCGCGCCCAAGCAGGTATTGATGTTATTGAGCAAAACCTCACCCAAGCCAAAGACGCACTAAAGTACACCCGATTGACCGCACCTTTTGACGGTGTGATCGGTAAACGTAACTTTGATGCATTTGAACAAGTTAGCCCAGGTATTCCAGCATTTGTCCTCCACCAGCCTGAGGTACTTCAAGCGGTTATCGATGTGCCAGAGCCGTTACTACAGCACTTCTATCAAGGTAAACGTAGCCGAGTATATGCCAACAATGACCCGATGCCGATCCTAGGCACAGTCACTGAAATCGCTACTATTCCTGACACGATCAAACGCACTTTTAGTGCGAGCATTCTACTGGATAACTCCTCACTCGAAAGTAGTGACCGCGCGATCTACCCAGGCATGGTGATTTCGGCGCGAATTAGTGATAGCAACAGCCAACACGCCACCTGCATTCCAGCAACGGCATTGTACACAGTGCAAAATCAGCCCTACATCACTAAGATTGAGGCCAACACCAGTAAACGCGTCGCTGTAGAAGTGCTGCGCCAAGGTCGCAAAACCAGTTGTGTTGAGGGTGATATCCAACTCAATGATCGCCTCATTGTTGCCGGCGCTGCATTTGTCCAAGATGGCACCACAATTGATAATATTCTGGATGCAGGGGTGCTGTAATGAATCTCGCTGCATTTGCTATTAAACAACGCACTTTTGTCGGCTTCTTCACTGTGTTGTGTATGATTGCCGGCATCTATTCCTATTTTGATTTGGGCAAGCTCGAAGACCCCTCTTTTACGGTAAAAACCGCCGTCGTCGTGACCTTGTATCCTGGTGCGTCAGCGAAGGAAGTTGAAGAATTAGTCACTGATACCGTTGAGACTAAATTACAAGAGATGGGATCGCTAAAAACGCTGCGCTCGCTATCCAGACCCGGCATGTCGATGATATTTGTCGACCTCAACGCCAATGTCAGCTCTAACGATCTCCCCCAAGAATGGGATTTGCTTAGGCGTAAAGTTAATGACATCAAATTGGCACTGCCATTAGAAGCACAAATCAGTCTAGTAGAAGATGAGTTTAGTGAAGTCTACGGCATGCTGTTTGCCATTCACAGTCAAGATGCCGAACCATACCAACTCAAAGAGTATGCGGAGACTTTGCAGCGCAAGCTCAAAGAAGTGCAAGGCATTAAGAAAGTTGAATTACACGGCGTACAACAGCGGGTAGTGTATGTCGATATTGATGATGCGCGAATTGCTAATTCGGGCCTATCTACTAGCCAAGTTTTCAACCAAATTAATAGTCAAAACATCACCTTAAATGCCGGCAGTTTTGAATCAGGTATCGAGCGTATTCGCGTGGCGCAAACCGGCAGTTTCCAGTCAATCGAAGATATTAAGAACATCACGATTCGATCTGGTATGGGTGAGCTCAGCAGTGGCTTAATCCGCTTAGGAGATATTGCCGAGGTCTATTACGACTATCAAACCCCGGCACTGTCGCAAAGCCGCTTTAATGCTGAAGATGCGGTGACCGTTGCCGTTAGCCCCGTTAACGGCATCAACGTGGTTTCTTTAGGCGACACCATCAAACAAGTCATTGAGGACATGCAGCAACAACTGCCCCAAGGCGTCACCATTAGTACCATTGCATTCCAGCCCGATGAAGTGCATAAATCTATTACTGGCTTTATCAACAACTTACTAGAAAGTATTGCCATTGTAGTGGTGATACTGATGATTTTCATGGGCTGGCGCAGTGCCACCGTGGTCGGTGCGAGCCTGCTGCTCACCATCTTGTTCACGCTCATTTTTATGAACATTGTCAATATCGACTTACAACGTGTATCGGTCGGTTCGTTCATTTTGGCGCTGGGCATGTTGGTCGATAACGCCATTGTAATCACTGATATGTTTGTCAGTAAACTCAAAGCCGGTCGCGCTCGACTGCAAGCGGCCACCGAAAGTGTTGGCGAAACCGCATTGCCGTTACTGGGCGCAACCGTTATTGCCATCATGGGTGCTACGCCAGTTATCTTTTCTCAAACCGATGCCGCTGAGTTTTCTGTTTCAGTGGTGCAAATTTTGGCAAGTTCATTACTGCTGTCTTGGATTGTCGCCATGACCATCACCCCATTGATGTGCTGGGCGTTCATTAAAGTTAAAGCTAACCAGGCTGATGCAGATAACGGCAAAGTCAAAGTTAAGTTTACCCAGCTACTCAAAGCCACGGTTAAAAACCCCAAGACCACTATCGCCATTTTAATCCCAGCGATGTTGATCACTTTTGCTGCCATGCCACTGGTTAAGGTGAACTTCATCCCTACATCAGACAGACCTATGGTGTTTGTCGACTACTGGCTACCCAATGGCAGTCGTATTGAAGATGTCTCAACCGATATGGCCAAGATAGAACAGTGGTTACTTGCCAGGCCAGAAGTGGTCAATATCTCCACCTCCATTGGCGCCAGCGCACCGCGTTTTTCGGTCACGGTGGAACCTGAGCCACTGGATAATAGCTATGGCCAGATCCTTATCAACGCGCGGCAATATGAAGATATTGATACCCTCATTCGCGAAGGTAATGAGTGGATTGCGGCAACCTTTCCGCAGGCCCAGCCGAGGTTTAGATCGCTCAAGTTAGCCACCAAGGACAAGTTCAGTATTGAAGCGCGTTTCTCAGGCGAAGACCCGTTAGTGCTGCAACAACTTTCGGCGCAGGCACAGGCGATTATTGATGCTCATCCCCATACTCGTTATGTACGTGATGATTGGCGTCAAGAAAGCAAAGTGCTAATCCCGGTGATCAACCAAGAAAAAGCACGACTTGCAGGGGTTAACCGTGCCGATATTACCTTGGCAATCAAACGCGCCAGCGACGGCTTAACCATAGGTCAGTTGCGTCAGCATGGAGAGCAGATCCCCATCATTCTTAACAGCTCAAACACTGAGCTCGATGATATTGGCAATATTCCAGTGCGCTCAATTGCTGGGGTTCACAGTGTGCCGCTCTCTCACGTTGTCGATGACATTATTGTCAGTGGCGAGCAAAGTATGCGCTGGCGCCGCGACAGGGTACCGACTATTACCGTACAAGCCGGTGTTTATGGCGACTCAATTGGTAACGTGCGTAATGAGATTGCCGCCGACATTGAGGCGATTGCCTTACCTGCAGGTTACCAAATGCAGTGGGGCGGTGAGTATGCCGATGAGCGGGAAGCCATTGAAGACATCATGACGCAAACACCAAAATCTTTCTTAATTATGGTGATTATTTTGGTGCTGTTATTTAACGCCTTTAAGCAGCCAGCCATCATTCTTATCACACTGCCATTGGCCTTCATTGGTGTGTGTTGGAGCCTGATTTTACTCGGTAAACCGTTTGGTTTTATGGCGTTGGTCGGTGCGATTGCGCTATCAGGCATGATCATCAAAAACGGCATTGTGCTATTGGATCAAATTGAGCTAGAACGCAAAAAAGGCACAGCGCTCGATGATGCCATTGTTAATGCAACAATCAATCGTACCATGGCGATCTCTATGGGCGCATTAACCACGGCACTGGGCATGGTTCCCCTACTTAGCGATCTGCTATTTGATCAGATGGCGGCCACCATTATTGGCGGGCTTGCGGTAGCGACATTGTTGTCACTGTTTATCACCCCAGCCTTATACAAACTATTTTTCCAATCAAGTGCCACCAAAGGGGCGAGCAATGAAAAAGTCTAGTTTACCCATAATTATCGCCTTATTGTTAAGCGGTTGCTCAGTCACACCAGAATACCAAGCACCGGATACAATTAGCACCGATGCAGTCTATATGCACCAAGGCGAGCACAGCCAGCAGCATACGACTGGCCACTGGTGGAGCCAGTTTAACGACCCACAATTGGATCAGTTGATCGCTGATATGCAGGCACAAAATATTAACCTGCAAATCGCTGCTGAACGGATTCAGGCGGCGGCTGCCTACCAGCAAGCTGTGGCATCACTGAAGGTACCCACCGTTAGCGCTGGTGTAAGCGGCGGCTCATATGGTATTTCAGAAAAAGATCCGCTGCTTGGCGCAGCGGTAGCAGGTATCACCTTGCCCATTAGCGATCAAAAAATTGAGTTGATTGATAAATCTCAACAGGTCTACGCTGTGGGGGTCAATGTCAGTTGGCAAGCCGACCTATTTGGCCGCCTAGACGCGCTAGATCAAGCGGCGCAAATCCGCCAAGAGCAAGCGGAGATACTGCGCCAAGGCGTAACCACATTGGTCACCGCCGACTTAATCCATAACTACCTACAGTACCGTGGAGCGCAAGCACGCTTGGCTATTGCCACCCAAAATATTGATGACCAACTCGCGACATTGGAGATGGTGGAAACACTGGTCACCAGTGGTTATGGATCGGATCTCGATTTAGCCAAAGCGCGCGCGGCTCTGGCAGCTATGAGTGCTAATGAAACGGCATTGCAAACAGCCGAGAAAGCGCATTTGTATCGTATCGCCACATTGCTGGGGCAGCATCCCAGTGAAGTGACCCAACGCTTTAGTGCTGCGCCGTTACCAGAAGTGACCGGTAAAATCCCAGTGGGCTTGCCATCTTCACTACTACAACGCCGAACCGATATTGCCTTGGCTGAGCGCGAAATGGCAGCGATAAACCATGAACTCGGTGCCAGTATTGCTGGGCGCTACCCCGATATGTACCTCACTGCCAGTCCTGCAACCTTGGCAGGTAATGTCGATGAGTTGTTTAGTTCTGGTAGCAGCAGTTGGCTAGCGGGCGTTGGGATTAACTGGACACTGTTTGATGGTGGTCGCACTGAGGCGGTGATCGATATGCAGCAAGCCCGCTTTAAACAAGCAGGTTTGCGCTATCAGCAAGCAGTCAGCAGCGCCTTTAATGAAGTAGAAACCAGCTTGATGAGTTACGGCAATGCCTTGACCTTCCATCAACAGCTACAGCAAGCATCCAATCAATCTCATATCGCGATCGATAAAGCCAAACACCTTTATCAAGCCGGGTTGATCGATTACTTGCAAGTGCTCGATGCGCAGCGGCAACAGCATCAACTTGATGACGCAGCAATCATTGCCAAGCTCAATATTGCCGCCAATTTGGTCTTAGTCAATAAGGCACTTGGCGGTGACTGGCAAGCAGCGCCCACACAGTTAACCAGCTGTGTTAACTGCTCCAGCCATTAGTAATAAGCGACAGGGGAGCGCCCCCTGCAAAACTATTATCACTATGAAATTAAAGACTTTTATCTGTACCACTCTCGTGATACTGATGCTCACAAGCTTAAGTAAAGCCAATGCTGGCGCCGCTGCGATGCAAGTCGGGGCACAGGCACCTATGCAAGCGAGTTCACTTACCCCCAATTTACAGTCTGCCTTTGGTCAACAAGTGGGGAGCTCAACCGTTAACTTTGGGTTTACCGCTGGCAGCGTATGGGCAGAAACCGCTGACTATACCGCAGATTATTACTACAACACATTGAGTTTTAATTACACCCAGCAGCAAACAGAACGCTTCAGTTGGCAGGCAAATTGGCAATATCAATACAGTGGCAATAACCACCTTGATACCATCACCATATGGTTTCATGATGCTTTTGGGTTCGACCAAAATGGTCGCGATCAAGTTGCTAAACATCAAAACCGGATTCTAGCCAAAGAGTATGGTGTGGAAATCGTCGATTTTGACGGCCAAACAATCAATAACGCCTTCACCTTAAGCGGCCAGTATCAGTTGTGGCAAACACCCCATCACGCCCTCAGCTTACAGGCAGCAATCTATTACAACTACGTGCCATCAGGGGAGTTTAACAAAAGTAATTTTGAACAAGCCGTCCAAGTAAATTACAGCTATCAATATCAACAACATAGCATTAATACTATGCTAGGCGTCAGCTACCGAGATGACTCGGAAGTGTTCGCCGGCCTCAATTACAGCCACACCGCCTATGCCTTTGCAGTGGGCTATAACTACGCACTATCGCAACACCATAGCCTAGCGATTGAATATAAGTTTTTCTCAGGCGCATCTGATGGCGATACGGATCTGGCTGAAAACGCCAATGAGGTGGTGATTGGTTATCACTACCAAAACCAACGCTGGCAGTTCGAAGTTGTTTCCATCGAGAATATCCGCAATATGGATAACAGCACAGATATCGCTTTTGCCATCAATGCGAGCTACACGTTTTGAACAGCTCAGCAATTTGCCACTTAGCTCGCTACGGGCTGATAGCACTAGGCTACTTAGTGCTATTTGGTCCTGCGATGGCAACAGCGCAATTGCCGCAAGCCAAAGTGAATCAACTTAGCATCACTGAGCATCGTCCTAAGATTGGACTGGCACTCAGTGGTGGTGGCGCGAAAGGGGCCGCACATGTGGGGGTACTTAAATACCTAGAGCAGCAGCAGATTCCTGTTGATTACATCGCCGGTACCAGTATTGGCGCTTATGTAGGTGGGCTTTACGCTATGGGCTATCAAGCAAGCGATATAGAGCAGATTATGCGCCAACTTGATTGGCACAGTGGCTACCGTGACACCGTACCACGTGGCGCATTAAGTTATCGCGATAAGCAACATGTTGACAGGTTTAATATCCCGATTAGAGTCGGCATCCATCAAGGTGAGGTGACCTTGCCAAAAGGGTTACTTAGCGGCTAGGCGATGAGTAAACTGTATATCGAATCTGTTGGCATTGCCCCTAATTACGCCTCTTTTGATCAGCTGGCGATTCCTTATCGTGCTTTGGCCACCGATATCGCCACCGGCCAAGCTTATGTGCTCGATAGCGGCAATATCATAGATGCAATGCAAGCATCGGCGTCGGTACCAGGCATACTGCAGCCCATCGAGATCGACGGGAAAAACTTAGTTGATGGTGGTATCAGCAGTAACCTGCCCATCGACATCGTGCGCCAAATGGGCGCTGATATTGTCATTGCTGTTGATATCGGCTCTGAGTTGAGTGACGAATCACAACTGCAAACTGGATTGGCGATTGTCAGTCAGCTTTCAACCTTGCTCACTCGCACCAATACCCTTGATGAGATTGATCGTTTAACCGCTGAAGATATCTTGATTCGCCCGAACATTGATAACATGGAGACCACTGACTTTAGTGCAATTCCACTTGGATTTACCTTGGGCTTTGAAGCCGCTGAACAGCAAGGAAAATCGCTTGAAAAATTAGCACTTGATACCTACGGCTATCAACAATACAGCAATGATAAACAAGATTTCTATGCAGCCAAAATGGCTTTTGCACAGCAACCAATCAGCAAGGTCATCGTGCATAGTGAACATGGTCATTTAACGCCATTGATTGAAAGCAAAATTCCGACCATAAACCAGCAAGCGTTGTCGGTTGAAGACATGTTGTTGATCATCGATGATATCTACGCCATTAATGAATTTGAGCGGGTTAATGTTGAGTTTGAAACCGTAATTGATGCCGATTCAGGCCAAGAAGAGAAGCAGCTACAATTCTACGCCACACCGAAAAAATGGCAGAACAACTTCTTTGACTTGGGCATTGCATGGGAGGGCGATAGCGAGCATTCATCAAAACTGTATTTTGACTTAGCCTACACCATGCGCCAAGTGGGTTCAGACCAGGGAGAACTGCGCACTGAGCTGCAATCAGGTAATCGACAGCAATTTGCACTCAACTACTACCTGCCATTAAATGAAACACGGCAATGGTACAGCGAAAGCCGTTATGAATTGGCAAAACAGCAACAACATTACCGTGCTGACAACACACTATTGTTTGCCGATAATCGCTATCACGCGTTATCAACAGAGCTAGGTTATAGCCCAATCGATAACGGCCAATTGGCTATTGGCATCCGCTATGAAAACGGCCAATTAGATGTCGCAAACCTGCCCGAATATGATCATGACTATCACAATGTTGGCGGCTATGTGAGCCTGCGTTATGACTCGCTCGACAGCTATCTTTTCCCCTCAAAAGGACTGAGGGTGAATGCCACTTTGAGTCACTACCGCGACCAGCGTGAACAAGGGCATTTATCTGACAATGATCGCCACCACGCCGCAACCCTAGAGCTGAAATATGCGAAAAGCTGGCAGCAGCATGCGTTGGTGAGTCACTTAAGTGTCGGCAGCAATGATAGCGATCACCTCGATCCCGCCCATGCCTATACACTAGGTGGGCTATTTCACTTATCAGGCAGTGAACAAGACGCCCTATTTGGCAATGAGATGGTACTCGCGTCACTCATGTATCACTATCGCTTTAACTGGCAAGGTTTTGGTATTGCCACACCGATATTTGTGGGGGCATCCTATGAAGTTGGCAATATTTGGCAAACACAAGATCTGCGGGACTGGCAAGATTTAATCAGGGCAGGCAGTGTTTTTATCGGCACAGAAACCTCGTTTGGTCCTGCAATATTGGCTGTTGGTCACAATGAGTTATCGAAAAGCACCTTGTACTTATCTTTAGGTAAGCGGTTTTAGTAAAATCAAAATTTATCGCTACTAACCACACCTTGATATTGTAGGCACTCTTCAACCCGTTGCCGCTGCACAGCTGATAAATCGTCTAGTTCAAAATAGCGATACTCACTGTGCTCAGCACTTAACGCAATGGTTGCATTATCAGGTATGGTACAGCGGAAAATGAAAGCTTGTGATTCATAGGCAGCGTGATAGTAAACGCCTGTGAGATGATGAACCTCAACATCAACACTTAGCTCTTCTCTGCACTCTCTTAGCAGCGCATCGTGAATGGTCTCTCCAAGCTCTAAGGCACCACCGGGTAGACCCCACGCACCATTACCATAGGTCGCTTTTAATTGCAGAACTCGGCCTTGAATGTCAACTATCACCGCATGACTGCTCATGCGAAATCGATCATTAAAGGCCACGTTCTTCGCTGCGGTATGAAATCGGCAAATAGATATCGGTGATCATTTTATGGGGTGGAACTTCACCGGTTAAAGTAACACGATGAAAAAACAGCGGGTATGAGCGTAGGTTAACCTCGTTATCCTGTAGCCATCTTTGATATAAGAATTGCACTGGCGCCGATAAATTATCATCAGTGCCTATGTAGCGAATCTTCGCGCATGGTCCTTCTGGGATAACGCTGCTATACACACCAAACTCATTATCTTCGACACTTTGGGTCACTGATACCGCCAAGTCTAACCGGTAGTCATCTGGCTCTACATTAGCGGGGTCGGTATAGATGATATTAAAGGTCTTACTGACTTTAGGCGAAGGCCCATAGGCTTTGCGCCACTCAATAAAGTTCTTCAGAGATTTACCCAGTAGAATAGGCGCGCCGCGGTGACTTAACACTGCAATGCGGGTTTTAGGAAACTGCACTATTTCTACTAGGGGTTGCGCCATTACACCAATCCTTATGTCGACTGCCCATTTTGGCGACCAAATCTCGCATGGGTGTGGTTCAAAACAAACTCGCAGTCGTTTTAATCTTTGTCATTATAGCATTGGCTAAGCAACGCTTACTTATAAAAAAAGCACTAAACTGAGCCAGTCTAGCGCTTTTTACTGATATAAGTCACCTAACAAAAGGCTTATTTTTCAGGTTTTTCTTCAGTTAAACCAATGCTATCCATCCAATGATCAAAGTTCATCATATTACCGGGTAACACAACCTTGCTGGCATTGTCACTTAGACCATCAAATTGCTTCAGGTACTGTGAGCCTAGCTGCAAGCGCACCACATTCTTGCCACCGGGGGGCTGAAATCACTTCAGCCATGCGCTCAATCGACTCAGCGGTGGCTTTGGCGATGGTTAAAATCTCCTCCGCTTTACCCTCTGCTTCATTGATACGGCGTTGCATTTCCCCCTCAGAATGGTTGATGGTTTCCGTTTTTATCCCTTCAGAGCGATTAATCTTACTTTGCTTATCACCTTCACTTTTGGCTAGCAGCGCCCGACGCTCACGTTCGGCATTCACTTGCATTTCCATGGCATTTTTAACGGTTTCTGGCGGCGTAATATTCTTGATCTCGTAGCGATGTACGCGAATCCCCCACATGGCGCCAGCCTGATCGAGCACCTCTACAACCTTGGCACTGATTAAGTCGCGCTCTTCAAAGGTACGGTCTAAATCTAGGGTACCTATCACTGAGCGAGTGGTTGTTTGTGCCAGCTGTATCGCCGCATAACGGTAATCTGTTACACCATAGCTGGCTTTAACAGGATCAACCACCGAGATATAGATAACCCCATCGACTTCAACATTGACTTCATCGCTTGAGAAACACTCTTGCGGCGGTACATCAATGGTCTCTTCTTTCAGGTCGTGGATATAGGCCACTTTATCAACAAACGGCACTAATGCATGAAAACCGGCGTCTAAGGTTGAATGATATTTACCTAAACGCTCTACAATATAGGCTGACTTGGTTGGCACTAAGCGGATAGATTGAAACAGCTTCACAATAAATACTGCAAAGATGAGTCCCCAAATCCCCATCACGATAAGATCGGTATCGACACCTGCAATCATGAGCGACCTCCTTTTACTGTGTTGGTGACTTGCTCCATACCCTCAAAAAACCCTTCTAGTTTAGCCATTTCTGCGGGTACCACTGACACATCTGCTTCATTGAGCACTTTGCCCACTTGGCCAATAAACTGCTCTTTGAGCTGCATGTTCATCGCATCATTGCCGCCCTCAACAGCCAGTGCCGATGACACCAACGCCATCGCTTCGGCTTTCGCCTTAGCCACTATGGCAATTTCAGCAGCGGTACCTTTTGCCTCGTTAATCCGCTTAATCTTTTCACCTTCAGACAGATTAATGGCTTCTTGTCTTTCACCCTCAGATAAATTGATCATCGCGGCTTTTTCAGCATTAGCTAAGGTAATTTCGGCCCGCTTACTACGCTCTGCTTCCATCTGTTTCTCTAGGGTGTGAATCACTTTTCTAGAGGGGGTGATGTTTTTAATTTCATAGCGCAATACTTTGATACCCCATGGATCTGAGGCTTTATCAATTTCACGCACGATAGATTCGTTTAGGCTGTCTCGCTCAGAAAATGTTTGCGACAAACTCAATTTACCAATCTCTGAACGCATGGTGGTTTGCGCTAAGTTCACCGCCGCTAGACGGTAGTTCTCAATGCCATAGCTGGCAAGGCGGCCATCCATGACTTTTAGATACACTAAGCCATCGACTTCAAGCTGAGTATTATCCTTCGAAATACAGCTTTGTGGCGGGACATCTAACACCTCTTCACGGGTGTCATGCCGGTAAGCAACCCGGTCAATAAACGGTACAAGAAAATGAAATCCGGGCTGCAACACCACCCGAAACTTGCCTAAACGCTCAATGACGTTCACTTCGCGCATCGGCACAATTAACAGTAATTTGTACAGGATAAACAATACAAACAGTACAACTAAGGTAAACACAAACATAGATATCCTCCCTTTCTATGATTCAGCCTCAGGCTCTAAAATCGGTTCAACCACCAAGGCAATATTTTCGCGGCAGATCACTTTAACGGGTGTCCCCGCGACAATCTCACTACCATCACCCAGCGCGGTCCACTCTGTTCCTTGAAACTCGACTCGCCCTTGCTGTTGCCCTGGGCCAATAGTCACTTTAACGACCGCCTGCTGGTTATACAGGTCAAGCTCTTCATCGGTATTGTCTACGTGTGCATCGCCGCCAATCATCCGTTGGGTGACTTGGCGAAACACCAGCATTAACACCATTGATGCGATAAACCACAAGGTCATCGATTGTACAAAGCCATCAACAATGCCAAACGTCAGGGCTGCAGCGACAATTAAACACGCAGCCCCCACTAAAATCACAATACCCCCGGGTACAATGATCTCTGCAAGCATCAAGACCACACCAATCACGGCCCAAATCAAAATGGGATTTGCTAGCTCCATGTTCCCCCCTTATGAAGTGATAAGTACGCTTCACTGTATCAGTTCAACCATCACTTTGCGACATAATATGTCAAAAAACCTGACTATTGATTATCCACCAGCCAACAAAAAAGGTGCACTAGGCACCTTTTATAACACAATAAAATTTACTTATTATGCGTCAATTCAAAATCTTACAAATTATACCAATCAGCATAAGAAAGTGATCTATACAGAGCTATTTGGGGTGAACGAGTTCGAGCCAGGTAACGGACGCAATCATGGTTCTCATAGCAAGTTATCCAGCGAAGAAATAGCCAGTCCCCAAAGCTCCCAAAGGGCGATTGCTAGCGCTTCTGATACTGGACGAACTTGAGCATAGCGCCACTATGCCCTTCATTCGTTGCCTTGTTTCAAAAGCGCTAAAGCCTCATAGAGCGATCAAATCTTTATACTGATTGATATTAATCCAGCATCTTCTTAGCCGCGGCAACAACAATTGACACTGCACTGGTTTCAGTCTTTTTCATAGTGGCTTCATCTGGGATCTCTTGCTGGGTACGATTAACGATCACCCCTGCTACGCAGCCAGCGCGCCACCCTTGTGAAGCACACATAGTGAATAGGGTTGCCGACTCCATTTCATAGTTGAGCACCCCCATATCTTGCCATTCTTGCATTGAACCTTTAAACCGGCTGGTTACCCGTCCAGAGACGGTGTCATACCGCTCCTGTCCCGGATAAAAGGTATCTGATGAGGCTGTGATACCAATATGGGGTTCAAGGCCTGCTTCGCGACTCGCAGTCACCATTGCTGTGGTGCAATCAAAGTCTGCTACTGCAGGAAATTCCATTGGCGCAAAATGTTGACTCGCGCCATCTAAGCGCACTGATGCCTGCGTGACAATGACATCGCCCACATTCACTTGTGGCTGAATGGCACCGGTTGTACCCACACGCAAGAAAGTCCGCACACCGAGTTGTGCTAACTCCTCAACTGCAATCGATGTTGATGGGCCGCCAATGCCCGTTGAACACACTACTACCGGTTTACCATCGATATAGGCAAGGTAACTGGTGTATTCACGATGACTTGCCAAAAATGTTGGCTTGTCCATGAGTTCGGCAATGCGCTTCACACGCTCTGGATCGCCAGGAACAATTGCTACTGTTGCGCCATCGAGCATTTGCTTGGTCAAACCTAAGTGAAATACATCGGACATTATGAAAACCCCTTTCAATTTTGAATTTAAAATTCTTCTAATTTCGACTTTAACGTACTATCGAGGCCGATAAGGTTAACCTGATCACAATTTTACTGCCAGTAGTGCAATATTTGGTTGTAATAGAGTTACCAAACCGTTTCCACTGCAGTCACCTTGTTGTGCAATCAACTATAGCAAAGGCTGGCCAATTTAGGCTGAATTTACAATGGACGTGATCTACATCAATAAAACGGTGATTAATCAAACAGCCAAAAACAAAAAAACAATTAAAAACAGCCGCTTGAGAGCAGTCAAAATAGGCGGACTTACCGATATCAAATTGAGTGACCTCTGTCACAAATTTTGTCAGCAAAGCGCGCTAGTTTGAAGTCATCAGCAATGAAAATAGCCACTGTAAACAGCAATAAGAGAGGGACTATCACTATGTTTCCAGAGTACCGAGATTTGATTCGCCGCCTTAAAACTGAGGATGCGCATTTCCTAAAGACATTTAATAAGCACAACGAACTGGATGACGAAATTAAAGAGTTAGAACTGCACCCATCAAGCGAGTTCACCAACGAAGTTCATGAATTAAAGAAACGTAAGTTGCTCCTCAAAGAAGAAATTTACACTATGTTGAAAAAAGCGCCTCAGCGGCCAAACTAGCCATTGCTTCAAGCGATCAAAAAAGGCACCAGAAGGTGCCTTTTTAGTCTTGCCAGTGCGACAAATTAACGCAGAGCTTGAGCTAACTCATCAGCATCTTCAAAGATTTTAATATCGACAATCTTTAAGTTATCTAAAGTGATAAGGCTGGCTTTATCTTTTTCACCCGGTAAAAATTGCGTCACTTCGCCTTCACGATCCAGTGCCATTTTAAAAGGCAGATCTTTCATTCTTGGTACCGCAACAAACTTCGCAATAAGCGATGGCATGCCGCTAATATCAGCAACATAAACTGTGGTTGCCGGCGTATTGTCGCCATTGGCTTCTAATGCCGCCTGAATGATCTCGCCGCCTTTCATATTACGGCTAAAAAGTAGCTGTTGAGTTTGGCCATCAACACCAATTTGTTGGTCAAATTGATCCTGGAACTCCATCGATTCTATGGTCGCACCTTGCTCTAAAATAGCGGCATTAGCCATGCTAAACCATAAGCTACACACAACAACAATAAGCGCTCTCATCCAAACTCCTAACATTCAGTAAATAGTGGTTCAGATTAACGGATAAGTCGATGAAGCTCACGGTAAACATGGTTTAACCATGATCTATCTCACGGCAATTTTCAGCGCATGGCTTAAATAGGCGAAATAGCTAAAAACTATTATCAAGCGCATTAATTTTAAGTAAGCTTAACGTTAATAGATTGCTAAATTGGAATCATTTAAAATGGATGAATTAGGACTGGATAACGAACTGCAACAACTTAAAGGCACCTACCAATTTGTGGCCGACCTATTAGTGCAGTACAGCTTTAAAATTGCTGGTGCCTTGGTCATTTTACTGATTGGCTTATGGCTAGCAAACAAAGTCTCGCAATTAGTCGCCCGCCAGTTTGAAAAACACCAAATTGATATCACCTTAAGTAATTTTGTCAGCAATTTTGTGCGTATCTTAGTGATTGTGATGGTCGCTATTGTGGCGCTTGGCCAACTGGGTATTAGTGTTACACCTATGGTGGCCGCAATTGGTGCTGCATCGCTTGGTGCCGGTTTGGCTATCCAGGGCATGCTGTCAAACTACGCCGCGGGGATCACCATTATAGTAACGCGACCGTTTGTAGTGGGTAACACGATAACAGTTAAGCATGTTACTGGCGTGGTACAAGATATTTTTCTCGGACAAACGCTACTGACTAATGAAGAGGGTGAGCAGATCAGCATCCCTAATAAACACATTGTTGGCGAGATCTTACATAACTCATTTGCCAATAAATTAGTCGAAACCCAATTCACTATTAGCTACGACACCGACCCGCAGCAAGTGATACAAAGTATCCAAGCCATTTTGCAAGCAAGCTCTCAGGTTTATCAGGAAAAGGCCTGCCATGTAGGAATCAATGATTTTGCCAGCATGGGCTTTGAGTTAGGTATTCGTTACTGGGTGCCAACCCAAAGCTATTACCAAGATAAGTATCAAACCAACTTAGCTATCTATACTGCACTTAAACAGCAAGGCATTAGCATTTCTTGTCCAGTGAAAGAGATTCATTTAAGTCACTGAACCAGTAAACCCTATGCCGTGAAAGCCCTAAGCCTTTGCGCCAAAGTGTCGCTACAGACCGCGCTGCCACTCTTGGCGCAGCGACACCGTATTAGGCTGCAATAACGCTTGTTCAATTTCAGCAAGCAGCCTTGATTTATCGCGTCCCAGGGTTCCTTTTAACACCAAATAGTTTGACGCATGGTCGGAGCGAAAAATGGTGCGCTCTAACTCAAGGTTAGCCATCAATAAACGCATTTCGCTAAATAAGCCATGCTGATCAGGCAATTGGAATTGGCCATCAAAGCCTTGGTCCATTCGCTGCTGGCCTAATGGTAACGACACAACTAAGGTCAACAGGTATTCCGGCTGTGCCTGATTCATGAGCTTGGCCGAGTTTATCGCATGTTGCTCAGACAGTTGCCTCCCGCCTAAGCCGTTAAGTATCATCACCGATGCTTTGATGCCCGCAGCCTTAATCTTCTGTAATGCCAACAAAGAGGAAGCAAAGGTTTCCCCCTTTTCAATGCGCGTCAGCACTTCATCATCGCCACTCTCGCAGCCCACGTAAAGCAGGCTTAGCCCTAACTCACGCAGCCTTGCTAATTGCTCAGGAGTTTTATTTGTGAGGTTACGAGGTAAACAATAACTGCTAATACGGGTCACGCTTGGCAACTTTTGCTTAATCATTATGCACAGTTGCTCTAAGCGATTGAACGGTAAACTCATGGCATCGCCATCGGCCAAAAACACCCGTTTGACTGGTAAACCCACCGCAATAGCTTTATCAATTTCTGCTGCAACTATCTCTAGCTTTTGTGCACGAAAACGTTTTTGTGGCTGAGTATACATGTCGCAAAAGCGGCATTTGTTCCAACTACAACCATTGGTTACTTGCAGGATCAGCGATTTCCACTCAGATGGCGGTCTAAAAACCGGTTCAATGTAACTCAGCACTTGCGCTCCCTTGATTTAAGTCGCAGTTGGTCTGTGAACAAGATCATACAATACAAATACAATCACCATAAACAAGTCAATTAATAGTTTATTCATCTCCAGTTCAGGCTTCAAACCGTAAAATAAACGGGTCAATGACGTCTACTGTCACTGACATACGCTATGATTGATAGCAACGACATTCAAGCTGCATCAGCTTGCATACGCAAAATAATAACCAGCTTCTTTTCTGTCACCGCAAGATAGATATGCCTTGGTATTAGCAATTGAGTAGACCAAAGCTAGACCAACTAGTGCTGACATCTACATCGATTACATCGACTGTGACCGATATTGTTGCTGGCAGGAGATGTTTGCTCACTGGCAACCAAATCCAATTCGGGTCTAACCTGCGTAAGTAGGCTATCGACCCAAATACAGGAGCACAAATCTGTGCTCCTTTATTTTACGTTGCGCTGCAACAACATATCAATATGAGGAATGCCGTCCTCTAAATATCCATCCGAGCACGCTTGAAAGCCTTGTTGCTGATAAAATGCTTGTAGATGTTGCTGAGCACCAATTTGGATATTGTGGGTGGGCCAGTGCTCGGTGGCAATGGCAATCGCTTTTTGCATCAACTCATGGGCCACCCCCTGCCCTCTTACTGACTGTGCAACGATCACCCTGCCAATGCTGGCATCGGCGTAACTGACTCCCGGTTCTAATACCCGAGCGTAAGCAACCATCTCTCCTTGGGCACTGTAGGCAAACAGGTGCCGAGTAGAAGGGATGCGATCTTTGTCATCGAGCTCCGGATAGGGGCAGTTCTGCTCAACAACAAACACGTCCACCCTTAGTTTCATCATGTCGTACAACTGATCTAAGTTAAGCGCGTGAAAACTATGCTGGTGCCAAATCATCTTTAAACCTACGGCTGGGTGATCTCTGCAGCCACTATAAATGGCATCAGTTAAGGGGCGCAATACAAGCGGCTAAAATTCCCATCAAGCCGCGAATTCACTATTCTATCGGCCAGATTTAAACATAAACCTGCGCTAGCCCTGCAAAAGTGCAACTAAAGCTGCTAACATTGCTGGCAATTTTTTAAAAAGCCAAAGAGATTTAGCAAAGATGGGAAGAGCATACCAAAACCGCAAAGAATCCATGGCGAAAACCGCTGGCCAAAAAACACGTCTCTATTCTCGCTACGGGAAAGAGCTTTATGTTTGTGCCAAAAATGGTGGCTTCGATCCAGATGGTAACCTTGCACTGCGTCAAATGATCAGTAAAGCCAAGAAAGACCAAGTCCCGGCCCACGTTATCGAACGTGCGATAGAAAAAGCCAGAGGCGGCGGTGGTGAGGATTATGAAACTGCACGTTATGAAGGTTTTGGCCCAGGCGGCTGCATGGTGATTGTTGACTGCTTAACCGATAATGGTAAACGTACTTTCACTGAAGTGCGTCAAGCATTCGTAAAGAACGATGCCAAGCTAGGTGGCCCAGGTACTGTCGGTCATATGTTTGACCACCAAGCCGTATTTGCCTTTAAAGGTGATGATGAGGAAGCGGTACTTGAAACACTCATGATGGCAGATGTAGATGTGACCGACTTGGAAGTTGAAAATGGTATGGTGAGCGTATTTGCACCCCATACTGAGTTCTTCAAAGTCAAAACAGCACTGACAGAAGAAGATGCTGAGCTTGAGTTTGAAGTAGAAGAGATCTCTTTTGTACCACAAACCATGACCGACATTACTGACCCTGAAGTGATTGAGCAGCTAGAGAAGTTTTTAGCAGCGCTAGAAGATTGTGATGATGTGCAAAACGTCTACCATAACGCTGAGTTACCCGCATCGTAACCCTATGACTTTTGTTGCATCTAAAAAGGGCCTTTTGGCCCTTTTTTTGTAACTATAGTTTTTGCCACTATCAGAACATTGGCATAAAAAAAGGCCCCGAAGGGCCTTTTATATTAACGTGGGTAGGTAATCTATTTGCCAGCTAAACTAGAGTGACAGCCTGCAGGGTAGCCAAACTCTATCGCTGTAAATCGATCATTTCACCTCGTTAATTAACGCTCGAATACGTGGAACTTCTCGATGCCGTAAGACTTACCTTCGGCGTGACAAGTTGCACAAGACTCTGAAGTTGGTTGGGTATACCAATCTGCAACCACTTCTTCGTCAATCGAACCACCTTGCTGAACCATGTGGTTTAGCGCTGAGTCATCATTGTGACATGCAAAACAGTTAGCGGTGATTGGGCTAGCCATCTTAGTGCTGTCGCCACCGTGGAAAGCTTTTGCACGCATAAACTGGTTTGGAATCGCGTATAAGTCGATACCATCAGCGTGACAAGCTACGCAGTTCTCTGCATTTAGCTTAGTTGCTGAGTTTGGCTCACCAGTCACTGCAGATGCACCTACACCCCAATGCATGCTGTGTACCATTGGACCAAAGCCAGGTGCAGAACCCGCTGAGTTGCGATCCTGACCATTGTTGTGACACGCTACGCAGTCTAAGCCACCTTCGGTGTAGCTACCGTTTTTGTGGTAGTTAGTCTCGTTGTTGTGACAAGTCGTACAGCTATCAGTTGTCACTGCATGACGACGATCGTACTCAGTCTCATTAGCTAAGTTATCAAGCTCAGTCACTGGCGAGTAGCTAGTGAATGAAACGCCTTCATAAGATGGGTCTGCTCCCCATGCAAAAGTAATGCGTGAGCTGGCCATGATTTGCGGCGTGTGTAGATCTAACTTAGCAAAACATAGTGAAGCGCTACCGTCACCTTTGTATGAAGTCTCATAAGTGCGAGATTCACGACCTACAATCGAGGCGTTGTTATAACCATGCAGGTATGCACTTGCATAGCTCAAAGTGCCATCAGCGTATAGTGCTTCAATATCTAGCATCTCTTCGCCTTTGAACAGTTTAAGGTCGGTACAATACTCACCGATTTCATTCATGTAGATAGCAGAAGTTGTAGTGCTGTGCTCTGCACGAATGGTTTGACGCTCTTCTAGACCAATCAGTGCAGATTTTGCGTGGAATTCACGCGCATCAAAATCACTGTTTGCGGCAATTGCTTGAATTGCAGCGCTGTCAGAAGTATGACAATCGTTACAACCATTACCCGCAATACTTGTGTTAATCACAGGCTCTGCGTGACAGGTATAACAGTTAGTTGGGGTGAAATCTGTTTCAAACTTCTGGTGGTTGATGTGACCAATTTTTTGCATGGTGTTACGAGCGTAACCACCATCATCACGGGCAACGTTACCATGACAAGTCATACAACCTGCAACTAGGTCAACTTCACCATCAGTGTTGATTGCGGTATAGCTTGGGTGCTTAAGGTGAGACGCAGCGTAATCAACGTGACAGCTTTGGCAAGTTTCAGTTGTTGAGGTGTGCACATTCTCAGGCTTGCTCACAACAATGTAACGAGATTTGGCAATCAAATCACCGCCGCCCACTGCTAGACGAACAATACCGTCAGTACCAGCAGTTACATTAGGCATTGGAGCAATAAACTCATAGTTGCCGTTTTCTAGTACCGTTAAGCTAGCACCTTCAGTAGCTTCGCTCGCGCTGCCACCAACTTTTACGCCTTCAAAATCATCACGACTGCGGGCAATACCATTTTCGGTCATTGCAGCTAGTTCAGCATTAACCTTTTCCAAGCCCACAATTAACGCGTCATCTTCGTTAGTGATTTGGAATTCAAAAGTCACTTGACCTTCTTCAATCACATGGTGAATAACTTCAACGTTAGTAATTTCTGAAGATTCTACTACCGGTGGATTTGGACCAGGACCTGGTTCGCCTGGTGCACCATCTTCACCGTCTTTGCCATCACTTCCACAGCCCGCTAGGCCCATAGCCCCTGCAACTATCAAAGCTAGATATCGCTTATTAAAGCCTTTCATCGCCACTCCTAAATTCATCATTTTTATATATCGATCCCTTGCTCCCCCACTAATTACCTTAAAATAAATAAGGGTTATCTGGGTTAACAATTGATGAATAGTTGAACTAAGTCATAGGAATTACGACGTAAATTACAAACAAGAAACATAGTCAGAGTACAGTGCAAAATTAAAGCAACCGCAGGCAACCATAATTACCACCAACTAGGTACAAACACACCAAACAGATAACACTCGCTACCATTAATGTACGCTTAAAACAAACTTAACGAGACCAAGACGGGATAAGGTAAGATATTGTTTTAAATATTAATAAGGGTTAACTAAAGTCAAATTAAATGACGAGATTCACGAAATTAGAAAAGTTCCCAATTTTTGATAAAAAAGTCAGCGTTCGTTAAACATGTAAATAAAAACCACAATTAGGGACGGTTATCGACAGCGCTTACAGCATCGAAAATATCCCTAATGAGGTATAAAACGACAAGTTAAGAGCAACAATCGCGGCGCCACCAGCCCTTAGGTAGTTTTTCGAACAATACTTTTAACATCAATATTGCCAGCACGATACCAGAGCTATAAACCAACATATCGGGCAATAAACTGTGCTCTTCGCCAACCTGCGGCATCACCACAAAGCCAAAGGTATCCACTAGATAATTGACCAAAATACCCGATACCAGTGCCACCCCAAGTACCCCACCTAAATAGCCGTACAATGCGCGCTTGCCGAGCTCTTTAGTGACCACGCCCAAGGTGGCAATGTTGGTCGCAGGACCCGCCAACATAAATACCAATACCGCCCCCGGAGACACCCCAGCTAATAGCAAGCTTGCAGCAATAGGCGTTGAGGCGGTTGCGCAAATATACATAGGTACAGAGATGAGTACCATGACCAGCATTGCCAAGATGCCATCGCCCCACTTTGCCATAAAGTCACCTGGTACATAGGTCTGTACCAGAGCGGCAAAAAACAAGCCGATTAATAGCCAAATAGTCGTGTCACGCACTAAATCTGTGGCTGCATAATGCAACCCTTTGCCAATCCGGCTCAATATTGAGGTGCCCTTCAGCTCACTGGCGATATCTTTAGTCGATTCACAGCAGCTTTCGGCAGTATTTGACGACTCTTTGCTGCAACAGCTACCGCTAGGTGCAGCCGATTGCAAATTAGCGTTTTGCGCAGTCGTTGTAGCACTTAGGTTTATCGGCGAAGTTGCTGGCGTGCTTGTACCCCCCACAGGCATCGACATCAGCGATGCCTCTGGCGCCGGTTTAAAACCTGTAGTGGTCTCTTTGCTCGAACAACAGCTTTTTTTCACCTCAGGCTGAGGAGCTGTTTTTTTACTGCAGCAAGATGCGCTAGGCTCTTTAGTTTTGTCCGTTGTTACGGTTTGCGCTTCATAGTCATCTTTACCTACCAATAGGCCGGCAACAATCGCACTGGTCACCGCAGCAATGGGACGAATAATGGCCATAAAAGGCCCCAACAACACATAAGAGACACTGACTGAATCTATACCGGTTTCTGGCGTAGAAACTAAGAATGAAGTCGTTGCCGCTTTTGAAGCACCAGAGCGGCGTAGTCCAACCGCAGCCGGAATCACGCCGCAACTGCACAGTGGCAGTGGAGCGCCCAAAACAGCCGCCTTTACCGTGGTTTTAATGCCGTGCCCACCTAATTGCTTTTGCATCCAGGCCATGGGCACAAACATTTTTAACAGTCCGGCCAGCACTAAACCTAATAACAACCAAGGAGCTGACTCTAAAAATAGATCAATAAAATTATGTAACAACATTACCATACCTTCGCTTTACTACTGCTTATGCGTTTGTTTTGCATCATGGCGGTGATTTTCACACCTAATCTGGTCACAGTTTGTTTCTAATGCTTCTAAAATTGAACAATGCTCGGCACTTTCCGGTCCGCCACAACAGGCTTGCGACAAGCTACTCAGTGAACGGCGAAAACGCTCAAGTTCAGCAATTTTCTGCTCAACATGAGACAACTTGTCATCCACTAACCCTTTCACATCGGCGCACGCCCAATTGGCTTTATCGAGCTCGATAGATAATAGCTCTGAGATTTCGGCTAGCGTAAACCCCACCGCCTTCGCTCGCAGAATAAAACGCAATCTATCGGCATCGGTTTGGGTATAGATTCGATAGCCTGACTCGGTTCGTGATGACGGCGCAAGCAAGCCGTGTTTCTCATAAAACCTGAGTGTGTCAGTTTTAACCTCACACACTTTAGCCAGCTCTCCAATACGATACATAAACCACCTCATTAACTCGTGCGACTCGACACTATTGGTCAAGTTAGTCGTCAGTATAAACCTTAGAGTTAAATCTAAGGTCAAGGGTTATTATTAATAAAAAATGTCGAATTTGCCTGTTCGCATATACGTATTGTGAAATCACGCAGAAAAAAAAAGCGTCAAAGCGCTTTTTACGGTAAAATACGCGCGCCTCGATGGACGGGAATAAAAATTGAGGGACTTTTGGAAAGCAGAATGCACAGATAGGCATCAGTAACTGTTCTGTTTTCCGAAAGATCCTTAAATATAACTACTGGACCCTGTACCCAAAATGAATAATGCCAGACCCATTCGTCGCGCGCTATTAAGCGTTTCAGATAAAACCGGAATTCTTGAGTTTGCTAAAGCTTTGCATGCCCAAGGAGTAGAACTACTCTCTACTGGTGGCACCGCCCGTTTGTTGGCAGATAATGGTGTGCCGGTCATTGAAGTGTCAGATTATACTGGTCACCCAGAAATCATGGACGGCCGTGTAAAAACTTTGCACCCTAAAGTGCATGGTGGCATTCTCGCGCGTCGCGGTGTTGATGAAGCGGTAATGGAACAGAACAACATCAACCCTATCGATCTGGTTGCCGTTAACCTTTACCCATTTGCAGATACCGTAGCCAAAGAAGGCTGCACCTTAGCTGATGCGGTAGAAAATATCGATATTGGCGGCCCCACAATGGTGCGTTCTACCGCTAAAAATCACAAAGATACCACGATTGTTGTCAATGCAAGCGACTACGACCGCGTGATAGCTGAGATGCAGGCTAATAATGGCAGCACTACGCTAGAAACTCGTTTCGATCTCGCCATTGCCGCATTTGAGCATACTGCTGCCTATGACGGCATGATTGCTAACTATTTTGGTACTAAAGTGCCTGCGCACAGTAAAGATGAGTGCCATGCGGACTCACCATTCCCACGCACTTACAACACCCAGTTAGTGAAAAAGCAGGATCTACGCTATGGCGAAAACAGCCACCAAGCGGCCGCTTTCTATGTTGACACAAACCTAGATGAAGCCTCTGTCGCTACTGCGGTGCAACTACAAGGTAAAGCGCTGTCTTATAACAACATCGCCGATACTGACGCTGCGCTTGAGTGTGTCAAAGAGTTTGATGAGCCAGCATGTGTGATTGTTAAACACGCTAACCCATGTGGTGTCGCTATTGGTAAAGACTTACTTGAAGCCTACAACTGCGCATTCCAAACCGATCCAACCTCAGCCTTTGGCGGTATTATCGCTTTCAACGGCGAGCTAGATGCAGCAACTGCAACAGCCATTGTTGAACGTCAATTTGTTGAAGTGATTATTGCGCCAACGGTAAGCCAAGCTGCCCGTGATGTTGTCGCGGCAAAAGCCAACGTACGCTTACTTGAGTGTGGCCAGTGGACAAGCAAAACCACAAGCTTAGATTACAAGCGCGTTAATGGCGGTTTGCTACTACAAGACCGTGACCAAGGTATGGTCGGCTTAGACGACGTCAAAGTGGTTTCTAAACGCCAGCCTACAGCAGCTGAAATGAAAGATCTGATGTTCTGCTGGAAAGTCGCTAAGTTTGTTAAATCAAACGCGATTGTTTATGCCAAAAACAGCATGACTATCGGTGTCGGCGCAGGGCAAATGAGCCGTGTTTATAGCGCTAAAGTTGCTGGTATTAAAGCCGCTGACGAAGGCTTAGAAGTACAAAACTCGGTAATGGCATCTGATGCCTTCTTCCCATTCCGTGACGGTATTGATGCTGCAGCCGAAGCAGGCATTAGCTGCATTATTCAGCCTGGCGGTTCAATCCGTGATGAAGAGATCATTGCTGCCGCGGATGAGCACGGTATGGCCATGGTATTTACCGGTATGCGTCACTTCCGTCATTAATTTGGTTGGCGCGAATGAAGCTATAAACGCTTCATTCGCGTACTAGCAAGGTTAATTTTTAACGTTTACAGCAAGCCATTTTTTCTAGCTCTAACGCATGCACAAACGCTTACTGGTAAAAATACCAATACATGAGCAAGCGAGATACAGAAAAAGGCACAGCTATAAAAGGTAAAGATATGAAAGTATTAGTTATTGGCGGCGGCGGTCGCGAACATGCACTCGCATGGAAAGCGGCACAATCTGCACAAGTTGAAACGGTATTTGTTGCGCCGGGTAATGCAGGTACATCTCTTGAGCCAAAGCTTGAAAATGTCGCTATCCAAGTAGAAGACATCAAGGGTTTAGTGGCTTTTGCTAAAACTCAAGATGTCGCACTGACTATTGTCGGCCCCGAAGTCCCCCTCGCACTGGGTGTCGTTGATGCTTTCAACGATGCAAAACTAGCCATCTTTGGCCCAACCCAAGGGGCTGCGCAGCTTGAATCTTCTAAAGCATTTACCAAGGATTTCTTAGCTCGTCATGATATCCCGACAGCTGCTTATTCAAACTTTACTGACATTGAGCCAGCAAAAGCTTATGTTGCTCAAGTTACTGCTACCACCGGTTTTCCTATCGTGATCAAAGCTGACGGTCTCGCGGCGGGTAAAGGTGTCATTATCGCCCAAGATCAAGCCCAGGCCGATGCTGCAATTGAAGATATGTTAGCCGGTAACAAGTTCGGTGAAGCGGGCTCTCGTGTGGTCATTGAAGAGTTCCTTAAGGGTGAAGAAGCGAGCTTTATCGTGATGGTCGACGGCAAAAATATTTTAGCCATGGCCACCAGCCAAGACCACAAAGCGCGCGATAACGGCGACCACGGCCCTAACACAGGTGGAATGGGTGCGTATTCTCCTGCTCCTGTTGTGACGCAAGCAGTACACGATTGGACCATCGAAAATGTCATCCGCCCAACCGTTGATGGTATGGCTGCTGAAGGCAATGTATACACAGGCTTTTTATATGCTGGTCTAATGATTGCGCCGGATGGCAGCGCTAAAGTACTTGAGTACAACTGCCGCTTTGGTGACCCAGAGACCCAGCCAATTATGATGCGTTTGCAATCAGATTTGGTTGAGCTTTGCTTAGCTTCAACCCGCGGTGAACTCGATAAAGTGACTGCCGAGTTTGATTCTCGTGCAGCCGTTGGTGTAGTCATGGCCGCAGGCGGTTATCCAGATGCGTACCGTAAGAGCGATGTGATTGAAGGCTTAAGCCTTGGCAACAACGATGCTAAAGTGTTCCATGCAGGCACAGCAATGCAAGATGGCCACGTAGTAACCAGTGGCGGCCGCGTATTATGCGCAACCGCATTAGGGAATACGGTCACTCAAGCGCAGCAATCTGCCTACTCGCTTGTTGATGCTATCCATTGGGATGATGTGTACTTCCGCACCGATATCGCCTACCGCGCGATTGCCCGCGAAAGCTAATTCCACTTTAACTAAGTGCAGCATTGAATTAAAGCCCAGCTAATCGCTGGGTTTTTTATTGCCTACAGGGACATGGTTTCGGTACATTAAGGGCTATATCGACGATACGCTTGGTAAAGATTAGTAGCACAAGGACAACTGATGAACAGTCAAAAAGTGGTGTTAATCACCGGCGCAGGTAGAGGCATTGGTGCGGCGACAGCAAGGCTTTTTGCAGCTAAAAACTATGCCGTTTGTATTAATTATAAAACCAATGTCGATGCTGCCAGCGCACTTGCCAAAGAAATTACCGCCAAGGGTGGTAGATGCATTACAGTGCAAGCTGACGTCGCCTGCGAATCTGATGTAATACGCTTATTCGAAACCACAGATAAGCAGTTAGGTCCGTTATCAGTATTAGTCAATAATGCCGGAATTTTACGCCCCCAATCACGCTTAGAAGATATGACCGCTGAGAGAGTGAACTCGATGCTCGTCAACAATGTCACCAGCTACTTTATTTGCAGCCGAGAAGCAGTTAAACGCATGTCGACACGTCATGGTGGTCGTGGTGGCGCAATTGTCAATGTCTCATCGGGCGCAGCCCGCTCCGGTTCGCCTAATGAATATATTGACTACGCAGCATCGAAAGGCGCAATAGACACGCTTACCAAAGGTCTAGCGCTAAAGGTTGCAGCAGAGGGAATCAGAGTCAACTGTGCGCGCCCAGGGTTTATTTATACTGACATGCATGCCGATGGTGGCGACGCTAAGCGGGTTGAAAGGCTTGAACCCATTATACCGCTGCAACGCGGGGGCACCGCCAATGAGGTGGCCGAAGCCATCTATTGGCTAGCGTCTGACAAGTCCTCTTTTTCTACCGGAAACTATCTAGATGTGACCGGCGGAATTTGAGTTGGCTGTTTATAGCGTTAGCATCAATGCCCTGATGCAATTGCCTTACGGGCGATATTATCAATAAATTTTGGTGCAATTAACCTTACCCAACGCCCCATGCGTCCGCGCAAAGAGGTGATCATCGTGCGTTGTCGCTTGGCAATGCTAGGTAGCATCATCTGGGCGCACTGTTCAGCGGTGATGATTTTCGCTTCTTGCATCGGGGTGCGACCCAGTGGCTGTCCTTTACCATCAAGCGCACGTTTGTGGATCTCTGAAACCACAAAGTCAGGGCAGATTGTGGTCACAGCCACATTATCCGCGTCAAGCTCAATCCGCAGTGAGTCGAAGAAACCCATCACAGCATGTTTTGATGCTGCATATCCCGACCGAGTTGGCACACCGGTTAATCCAGCAACGGATGCCACGACGACCACCTGCCCCTCTGTGGCTTTTAAACTAGGTAGTGCACAGTGAGTCAGCCTTGCCGGCGCAAGGTAATTGACCTGCATGAGTCTATCTAAAATGGACAAGTCATCCAATTCATCAAACCGAGACCACATCGTCATGCCAGCGTTATTAATCAGAATATCGAGGCGGCCATAATCTGCGATGCACGCATCGACTAACTGTTGGCATTTGGCATTGTCAGTCACATCAGCGGCAAACACCTTAGGCTGTTGGTAGCCCGCTTGGGCTATTTCTTGCGCGAGAGAATCTAAACGCTGCTGATTACGAGCGCTGAGCATTAATTGACAGCCAAGCGGCGCCATCGCTTTAGCTAAGGCTCGGCCAATGCCTTCAGATGCGCCGGTGATGATGACAACCTTGTTGTGCAACTCTTGCATGCTAGCAACCTACTTTGATGATGAATTAGACTATTAACTTTAACTCGCTAACTTCACATAGAGGTTGGCAAACTGCAAGTGTTTGCTAAGTGCTAAATCACACCTATCACAGAGAATTAAGCAATGGCTTTGGTGTTAGGGGCAATATCTTTCTGGTATAAATCTAAACTTTGCGGCCTGCCAATCGCATAACCTTGGGCATAGTTGATGCCTATATCACTCAGCTTATCGATAATTTCTTGGTTCTCGACAAACTCAGCGACAGTTTCTATCCCCATCACACAACAAACATCATGAATAGACTTTACGATCGCGTAATCTTTGGCATTGCTGGCAATCGTTTTGACAAAACATCCATCAATTTTGACATAGTCGACCGGCAATTCACGTAAGTAGCCATACGATGCGAAGCCACTACCAAAGTCGTCGAGTGCGAATGAGAACCCTAATTTGCGCAGGCGGTTGAGCATATCCATGGCGCGATTACGATTTTGGATTGCACTGGTTTCGGTAATTTCAAAGCAGATGCAACTACTGGGGATATCAAACCGGTTAAGCTGCTCGGCAATGTACTCCACCATACCCTCAGCACCTAAACTGTTACCCGACAAGTTGATCGACAAGCAATGGTCTGCCCACAAATGTTCATTGAGTGATAACCATAAAAACGTTTTGCGAATCACTTCTTTATCGACATCTGTCATTAGCTTGAATCGCTCTGCAGCCGCAATAAACTGTGCTGGCGACAAAATGCGGCCACAGGGTTCTTGAATACGTAGCAGAATTTCCATCCGCTGCCGAGAAGGGAGTCTTGCCATACTCTTTATTGGCTGGTAATACAGTAGGAGTTCATTGTGCTCAATGGCTTGGGCAATGCGCACCGCCCACTTTGGCGCATTGCGCTGATAATTGAGTTCTTTATCTTTATCATCATAAAAGTGGATCTGATTGCAGCCTTTTTGCTTAGCTGCAATACAGGCAATGTCAGCATCTTTTAATAGTTCTTTGGCGTTGATAAAGGGTGCGCGGGCAAGTGCAACGCCGGTACTGACCCCAATACGATAGTGACAACCTTGGTGCTCTAGTACTTGTAAGGTAATGGCATGGATAATCTGCTTCGCCAACTGGGCAATCGCTAACGCACTGTGATCGCGTAAAGCCAAGCCAAATTCATCGCCGCCTAAACGCGCCACAAGCGCATCCTCATCGACACTGGATTGAATCGCCTTGGCGACCATTTTCAAGATTCGATCACCGGCATTGTGGCCGCATGAATCATTGATTAACTTAAATTGCTCTAAGTCAAAATAGCACAAGGCAACTGTCTGAGCGCCAACACTAAAGCCTTCTAGTTTTTCTTCAAAAGCACAGCGGTTTAACAGCGAAGTTACCGGATCATAGCTCACCCGGCGTCGTAGCTGCCGCGTAAGCAACTCTTCTTGGGTAATATCTCTGAGCACCACCACAGTACCAATAATAGCTTGTTGATGATCCCTTAAATGACTGATGCTGCGCTCCATCACTTTAGGACCATTAGCGCGCACCTTAATCTTCTTTACCATGGGTTTAGAAGGCTGCTGGCTCATGACATTGAATACCGCTTGCTCAACATCTTTATCATCACTGATGAGCTGCGCTAAAGGCATGCCACAGGCTGTATTGTTACTGGTTGCTAATAGCTGCTCCGCTTGGCGATTTAAATATACCACCTTGGCTTGGGTGTTAGTTAATATCACCGCTTCGGCAATGGACTCTAAGGTCGTCTTAGCACGTTCTTTTTGCAGAAAAATTTTCTCTAGAAGGCGATTGACACTGGTGGCCATAACCACCAACTCAGCACAACCTTGGCCACGCAACTGGCTATAATGTGTGGCATTAGGATCAATCTGGTCCAACTGCAACATCAGATGTTTAAAGGGCCTGATAATGCTAACTCGCAGCCACATATAGCCCAGTACCAGCAGTAACAGGCCAAATGCAATAATCAGGTAGGTCACTAAATCGTATTTAAGCTCAACTTGTTCAAAGGCGCGCTCAGTAAAGTTAACTTGTAAGTGCAACACGTTTGACGGCAACAGCAACGGTACTGCAAGGTCGGCACTGTAGTTATGCTGTTTAGCTGTAATATCATCAGCCGCAGGCCCTGGCTGCAAAGTAATATCGGTCACTAATCCTGCTAGGCCGTAATTCATCAACTGCTGCGACTCTAGCTTACGAACCATCATCACCGCGCCAATATCTGCCACAGGCACCACACTGACAATAAAATATGCGTCGTTAGTCAGATACAAACCAGATTTGGGAGAAGACAGCTCAAGTAGCGCACGGGGAATAGGATCAAGCTGGAAAAAATTCAAGTCGCTGTGGGTATCTGACAGAGGCACCAATTTGCCTTGCTCTACGATATATAAACTCAAATACTGACCCAACTGACTCTGGGTCCACGCCCCTTCGAGCAAGTAACGTTGCTCTGGTGGCAACGATGCAACCGGTGCTGCATAGATCTGGGTAAATAATTCTAGCTGTTCAATATCACGACGTAACTGCTCGTCAATATTCACCAACTCGACATTAAAGGCATTGTAACGCAGCTCTTTAACACGATGCTCAAACCATAAGCTCAACGCGGATGAGACAATCATCACTGCTGTCAGACAAAAGCAAACTACAAAAATACCTAATTTCTTGCCAATGTGCATGTTCAGTTGTGAAATCCCGAAAGTGAAAGTGATGCAGCACTCTAAAATTGAGGTACCGCAAGCAAAATACAGCAAATAGGTAAGGGTTAAAACAGTTACCGTACTACTCGTTGCATAAATAGGCAGTAGGGTATGTTATTTGCCACTTTCTGCTTTGATATAGCGCATTACTTGTCACGATAGTCTGGTTAACTTGGCGATTTCTGGCGCTATTTCGCATAAATATCAACCACAAGGCAAATGTGAGACTTTTGTTATAAATCGGACACAAATCGGTGAGATTGCTAGCGCACACTTAATCCTGTTACCGAATAAAACTTCAAACAGGAGCTCTACAATGAACCTTAAGCCTTTATATAGCGCAGTCGCCCTAAGCACGTTATTCGCCGCTTCCGCGAGTGCCGCAGAATTAGAAATTAGCTTAGTGAACTTAACCCATGGTAATCACTTCACTCCGGTACTAGTGGCTGCACATGACACTGACACTCAACTGTTTAATGCTGGCGACATGGCAAGCCCTGCGCTGCAGAAAATGGCCGAAGGTGGTGATATTGCAGACTTAGATATGGCAGTTGCCGATGCTGGCGGCGTGTCGATTGCCAACCTTGCAGGCGGGCTCATGGCACCCGGGCAGAAAACCACCATGATGGAATTTGATACTCAAACTATGACTCATCTTTCTGTCGTCGCTATGGTGCTACCAACCAATGACGCCTTCATTGGTCTCAATAGCTGGATGATCCCAACCACGCCTGGCACATATACCGTCAATATTAATGCGTATGATGCAGGTACAGAAGCCAATGATGAAATCATTAATGGTGGCGGTATGCCTGGCGTTCCGGGGATTCCTGCAGCTCCTGGTGGCGACGGTGGTAGCAATGCAACCGGTGTAATGGATGCCAGCGGCAATGACAAAGTACACGTTCACCCAGGCGTACTCGGTGATACTGACGCGGCAGGTGGCATGAGCGATCTAGACAGTCGTATTCACCGCTGGTTAAACCCTGTTGCACGTCTAACAGTGACCGTGAAGTAGGAGAATCACTATGATGATTTCAAACCTCAATAGAGGCCCGTTAAAATTACTCTTATGTGCCGGCATACTGGCTGCAGTCTCTGGATGTTCAGACAACGATAATCCTGCGCCTACTCCAGATCCAGCACCTGCGCCGACGCCAGCCCCTGTAGTTGAACATACTTATGCGGTTACCGTTACTAACCTAACCGCCAACCAGCCATTGTCACCAGTAGCCGTGCTAGCAACTGGCAGTGACTACTTCGCGTGGCAAACCGGTGAGATGGCCAGCCTTGCCTTGGAGACCCTAGCGGAATCGGGTGACAGCTCAGCCTATGCTGATATGGAAGCAGTCACTATGTTAGCCACAGGCACTGGCGTTATCATGCCCGGCATGAGTGAAACCATTAACATTACGCTAGCTGAAGCTGATGTCGACTCACTATCGGTATTAAGTATGTTGGTTAACACTAATGATGCGTTTACCGGACTGAATCGATACTCAATCGCTGGGTTAGCGCTGGATGAATCGGTGAGCATGACGGCGAATGCTTACGATGCAGGTACCGAAGCGAACAGTGAATTTAAAGGAACTATTCCAGGGCCAGCTGACAGCGGTGAAGGCTTTAATGCCGAGCGTGATGATGTCGATTATGTCTATATTCACCCAGGGGTGATCAGTGCTGATGATGGCTTAGCCGACTCGGTATTGGATGCTTCCCATCGCTTTGATAACCCAGTTGTCAGTATCAGTATTAGTCGCACTGAATAGAAAAATGCCGCTAATGCGAAATAAAAACGTCCTAAGGTTGGTCTACTTCAACGTGATCAACTTTAGGAGTTCGATATGCAAACAGGAAATGTGGCATCGGCTACGCAATCTACTCAGAAAATCTTGCTGGTAGAAGATGAGTTGGATCTGGCTAACCTCATACAATTGAACCTGACCTCACTCAATTACCAGGTTAGCCATGCAACCACGTTGAGCCAAGCCAATCAGATGCTGGCTGAGCAGCAATTTGATTTACTGCTGCTAGACAGAATGTTACCCGATGGCGATGGCTTGACCCTGTGTCAGCAACTCTACCAACAGCATGTATTACCGCCTTGTATGGTCATTACAGCAAGAGACACAGAGGCAGACATCGTGCTTGGACTTGAGTCTGGTGCCGATGACTACTTGGTCAAACCCTTTAGTGTGCTTGAGCTTCGAGCCCGGGTTAAAGCCAGGTTACGACGCCAAGTGGAACCGCAAGCCGACCGACACCAAGAGCAACTGACTTTTGAAAAGCTCACCATTGACTGTATCACCCGTGAAGTACTGGCTGACGATACTGCATTAGAGCTAACGGCGAGAGAATTTGATCTACTGTTGTTCTTAGCACGCCATCCCAAACAAGTTTTCAGCCGTATGCAACTACTTGAAGCCGTTTGGGGCTATTCCTACTCAGGCTACGAGCACACGGTCAACAGTCATATCAATCGATTGCGCTCAAAGCTGTCGCAAGATCCCTGGACTAAAGAGTTGGTAAAAACGGTTTGGGGCGTAGGCTACAAATTCTCTCCACCCACACATTGAGAGTGAACAATGAATAGTTTATTTGGACGGATACTTATCTCGGCAACTTTAGCGGTGTTCGTGTTGTGTATGGCACTGTGGCAATGGTTTAGCCATAGCCAAACCCATAACGCCCAACTTGTTCAGCAATCCTTACATAATGAGCTTGCTGCACACATGGCCGATATCAACCCCTTGCTTAGCCAAGGAGTCACATCAAGTGCTGCACTAAAAGAAGCATTTCACGACTTTATGCTACTAGGGCCAAGCTTTGAGATTTACACCTTAGATTTAGCTGGCAATGTGATTGCCTACGATGCCAAACAAGAAAAAATCAAACGACCACAAGTCGATACCTTACCGCTAAACCAGTTCCTTAGCGGAGCCAGTTTACCGATTTTAGGCCAAGATCCACGCTCAAATAACAAAGATAAGATCTTTTCAGCCACTGAATTGCAAACACCCAGTGGCGAGAAAACCGGCTACCTGTACGTCATCATTGGTGGCGAGCTATTCGATAATTGGCAAAGCCTGACAAACGAGCAGCAACAATTAACCCACTGGGCCTCCGGGGCGCTAGTGAGCTTTATCTTTGCCATCTTACTTTTTGTGCTATTGGTACGCCACTTCACCAAGCCAATAGCTAAGCTAGAACATAGTTTGCGCAGTTTGAATAAAGATGGTGAGCAAGCACTGGCATTACCATTAAATAAACGCGCACCACGGGAAATTACCCAGCTAACAGAAGATATCAATCACCTGCTTAGTCGCATTCATCGCCAGCACCACGATCTTGTTAACCAGCAACAGGCCCGCCAAGAGTTTATGCTGCACTTGTCCCATGACTTGAAAACCCCCCTAACCTCGCTACAGGGCTATATTGATACTTGGTTGTTGTTGCCTGCGGATAAACAAAACCGCGAACTGATAGAGGTCGCTGCTCGCGCTGGTGAACAACTGCAACAGTTATTAAGCCAGATCCTGCAATTGACAGCACTAGAAAATGGCCAGATTAATGTGCATAAGCAAGCGGTCAATCTGCAGCAATTACTCCACGATTTACAGCAGCAATTTGCTCCCCGAGCCCAATCGCAAAAAGTCGAACTCAACTTCCACGCCGAGCCTGATCTGGTGATCCATAGCGACCCGCAATTATTAACCCGGGTGCTAAATAATTTGGTCGATAACGCGATTCGTTATACCCCAAAGGGCGGTTACATCAATATCAACTTACAACAGCATGATAACCAACTGTGGTTGGAGGTCACCGATAATGGCTCTGGCATGCATAAACACGAACTTAGCGCCCTAAAACAGCTATCTAGCAACCAAGCCCGACTAGAAAGTCAGCACAGCTTGCCACAGCTTGGGGTTGGGTTGGCGATAGTTCGGCAACTTGTCGCACTGTTAGAATATGATATCGAGATTGAGAGTACCCCAGGAGTGGGCAGCACCTTCAAGCTGGCAGTAGAGCCTCTGAGCTGAAAAATGGCCACAAAAAAAGCCCGCAATAGCGGGCTTTTTTAGCTAAGTAAAGTATTACTTATGATACTTAGGCGATAACTCGTGCACAGAGTTAATGAATGCACCGGCATGCTCTGGATTAACATGCTGATGGATACCATGACCTAAGTTAAATACATGGCCTGTACCTTCACCGTAAGATGATAGGATTTGATCCACTTCTTGATGAATACGCTCAGGCGTACCATAAAGGACTGAAGGATCCATATTACCTTGAAGGGCAACTTTCTCACCCACACGGCGACGTGCATCACCAATGTCTACTGTCCAGTCTAGACCCAATGCATCACAACCTGTTTCAGCCATCGCTTCTAGCCATAAACCGCCACCTTTGGTGAACAAGGTAACAGGCACTTGGCGACCGTCAGCATGACGAGTTAAGCCATCAACAATTTTTTGCATGTAACGCAATGAGAATTCACGGTATGCGTGGTGAGATAATGCCCCCCCCCATGAATCAAAGATCATGAGAGACTGCGCACCGTTAGCAACTTGTGCATTAAGGTATGATGTCACTGAATCAGCAAGCTTATCTAGCAGCATGTGCAATGTTGCTGGCTCTTCGTAAGCCATCTTTTTGATCTTTTCAAAAGTCTTGCTTGAACCACCTTCAACCATATAGGTTGCTAGTGTCCATGGCGAACCAGAGAAACCAATCAGTGGCACGTCACCTTTAAGCTCACGGCGAATGGTGCTTACAGCATCCATGACATATTTTAGTTCGATTTCTGGATCGGGTACGCATAGCTTTTTGATCGAATCGATAGTGTCAGTTGGACGCTCAAAACGTGGACCTTCACCGGTTTCGAAGTAAAGACCTAGGCCCATCGCATCAGGAATAGTCAGAATATCTGAGAATAGGATAGCCGCATCAAGATCATAGCGACGTAGAGGCTGCAAGGTCACTTCACAAGCTAGCTCTTTGTTTTTACACAGAGACATAAAGTCGCCAGCTTCAGCACGCGTCGCTTTATATTCTGGAAGATAACGGCCGGCTTGGCGCATCATCCAAATAGGAGTTCTATCGACAGGCTGTTTTAATAACGCACGTAAATAACGATCATTCTTTAATTCTGCCATTTGGCTTTATTCCTAACTTGTTGTGATATCCGCATGGGTCGGTAGTTTAGCATTTGCGAGAATAAAGTAACCAGTGTCTATACATTTATGTGACAAAAGCCGCTGCATATTTGTTTGAAGTCGATATAAGACACGTTTTTTACAAAATAGTGAGATTTATTGGCAAATAGCACTAATTATTTTGTGGGTATTTGTGCGCAGATTGAAAGAAAAAAGTTGCACGGCTATGCAGCCTTTGGTATAAAAAGTCTGCGCTAGCAAGAACAATCAAGAAGCTCGTCGCATCGAGCCCGTAAAAACTTTCCTCGCCCAGCGATAGATTTCTATCGCTGGGCATTTTATTTTTAAGCCTTTAAAACAGTCAATTACTTAACAAAACTCATCCAAATCAACCACCACAATAGCCCTTGTGTTAGCAGATATAGATGGCGTATCTCGCAGTTGAACATCAGCTTTTATTGCTGGTGTATCTTAAATTGAGCCATCAACTAATACCAATCAGTATAAACATTTAGTCACTCAGCGAGAGGTTAGCGGTTCTGAGGTAAGGCAACGAGTGAAGAGCATAGTTATTCTACGGTTAAGCTCGTTAACACAGTATCAGAATCGCTAATACTCGCCATTCTGGCGCGTTTTTGGCTGCCTACTTCTGCGTTGAATAATTTCACAAGGGAACAACCATTGTTTCAATCATTCGCCTTGAATTAGTTTGCCCAAAGCGCGCTGAGTAGATCAAATTCTTATACTGATTGGTATAACTGGCAGAAATATCTTTGTATACTGCAAACTGCAGATAACACGCCGCTGCCGCTTATGATAACGGCAGCACTACGACTAAAATATCAGCGAATATTGGTCGAAAGTGGTTGATCAAACCAGTCATTCTCACCTACATTAGATCTTAAGGACGAATACTTAATGGGGAAAGTCATGCTCAGACAGTTAGAAAAAGTCGAACAGAAATGGGGCGGCGCTAACACGCTGATCGATCAGTGGCTCAACCATCGTCGTAAACTGCTGATTAAATACTGTCAAATCGCAGGCATTCCACCCTATGAGTCTACCGAAAACTCCTTACCAGCAGTCACCACAGTAAAAGCGTTTTGTGACGTGTTAATGGATTACGTTTCCGAAGGTCACTTTGAAGTCTATGATCGCGTCGTTACCGCTTGTGAAAAAAATGGTGAGTCGAGTCAATCTTTGGCACAAAATTTAGTACCAAAAATCAGCGAAACCACAGATATGGCACTGGATTTCAACGATAAATATACTGCAGCTGAAGACGATAAAATTCTCTATCAACTGGATAAAGACCTATCTTCATTAGGCCATGCAATGGAAACCCGTTTTGAGTTAGAAGACAAACTGCTAGAAGTACTGCACGCTAACCATTCATAGCGCATTATTTGCTGTTCATTGCCGTTCAACAGCGAAGTTATTCCACCGATTAATATCAATAAAAAAGGCCAGCTAGTTAGCTGGCCTTTTTCGATATGATATTAACTTAAACCGCTGATTGGAAAATCACATTATCCGCTTTATCGGTATAAGACTTAATCTCATCAAAGTTCAAGTAACGGTAAGTGTCAGCTGCCGTAGCATCTAACTCTTTAGCGTATGTTTGATACTCATCAGGTGAAGGCAAACGGCCCAGTAGTGCAGCAACGGCGGCAAGCTCAGCAGATGCCAAGTAGACATTGGCGCCAGTACCCAGACGGTTCGGGAAGTTACGTGTTGATGTCGACACCACGGTTGAGTTTTCTGCAACACGGGCTTGGTTACCCATACACAGTGAACAACCAGGGATTTCAATACGCGCACCAACTCGTCCAAAGATAGCGTAGTAGCCTTCTTCAGTAAGCTGGTCTTTATCCATCTTAGTGGGTGGTGCGATCCATAGACGAGTTGGCAATGTCTTAGCAAACTTGTCTAGCATCTTACCTGTGGCACGGAAGTGACCGATGTTAGTCATACAAGAACCAACGAACACTTCGTCAATCTTAGTATCAACCACTGAAGATAGCAGTACCGCATCATCTGGATCGTTTGGTGCACAAAGAATGGGTTCTTTGATATCGTTCAAATCGATCTCGATAACTTCTGCGTACTCTGCATCGCTATCAGCTTCCATTAGCTCTGGATTAGCAATCCACTCTTGCATCGATTGAATACGACGCTCGATTGTACGACGGTCACCATAGCCTTCGCTGATCATCCACTTCAACATCACAATGTTAGAGTTCAAGTATTCGATGATAGGTGCTTTATCTAGCTTAATAGTACAACCTGCGGCGCTACGCTCTGCTGATGCATCAGATAGCTCAAATGCTTGTTCTACTTTCAGGTGCTCTAGACCTTCAATTTCTAGAACACGACCAGAGAAGGCGTTGATTTTGCCTTTCTTCTCAACGGTCAGTAGACCCATTTCAATCGCTTTATGTGGAATAGCATGTACAAGGTCACGTAACGTGATACCTGGCTGCATTTCACCTTTAAAGCGAACCAAAATTGATTCAGGCATATCTAATGGCATAACACCGGTCGCAGCAGCAAATGCGACTAGACCAGAGCCTGCAGGGAAAGAGATACCAATTGGGAAACGCGTATGAGAATCACCACCAGTACCCACAGTATCAGGCAGTAGCATACGGTTTAACCAAGAGTGAATAACACCATCACCTGGGCGTAGCGAAACACCACCACGGTTCATGATGAAATCAGGCAGTGTTTGATGCGTATTAACATCAACAGGCTTTGGATAAGCTGCAGTGTGACAGAATGACTGCATGGTCAAATCAGCACTGAAACCAAGACAAGCGAGATCTTTTAGCTCATCACGGGTCATCGGGCCTGTGGTATCTTGCGAACCAACCGAAGTCATCTTAGGCTCACAGTATTGGCCAGGACGGATACCCGTAACGCCACATGCTTTACCTACCATTTTCTGTGCAAGGGTATAACCTTTACCTGTGTCTGCAACGTCACCTGGACGCACAAATACATCAGAAATATCTAGGCCTAAAGTTTCACGAGCACGGTCAGTTAGACCACGACCGATGATAAGTGGAATACGGCCACCAGCACGGACTTCATCTAGCAGGACTTCCGTTTTCAGTGAAAACTCAGAAATCACTTCGCCAGTGCTGTTTGACTTAACCACACCTTCGTATGGGTAGATATCAATCACATCACCCATGTTCATTTTGCTTACATCTAGCTCAATCGGCAGTGCGCCCGCATCTTCCATCGTATTGAAGAAGATAGGTGCAATCTTACCACCTAGGCAGAAACCACCAGCACGCTTGTTAGGCACATTAGGGATATCATCACCCATGAACCACAGCACAGAGTTAGTCGCTGATTTACGTGAAGAACCCGTACCGACAACATCACCAACATAAACCAGTGGGTGACCTTTGCCCTTTAATGCTTCGATTTCTTTGATTGGACCAACTACGCCCGCTTCGTCAGGCACAATACCGTCACGAGCATTCTTTAGCATGGCTAATGCGTGCAGTGGGATATCTGGGCGTGACCATGCATCAGGTGCAGGAGAGAGATCATCGGTATTAGTTTCACCGGTGACTTTGAACACAGTCAAAGTGATTTTTTCAGCCAGTTTTGGACGGTTTAGGAACCAGTCTGCATTGGCCCATGACTCAACAACCTGCTTAGCAGCGGCATTGCCAGCCTGCATCTTCTCTACCACGTCATGGTAAGCGTCAAACATCAATAGCGTGTTTGATAGCGCCTTAACAGCTAATGGGGCTTTAGCGTTGTCATCTAACTGGGCAATAAGTGGCTCAATGTTATAACCACCTTGCATAGTACCAAGCAGCTCAACAGCGCGCTCAGCAGAAAGAATTGGAGAAGTGACATCACCTTTAGCTACCGCGTCGAGAAAACCTGCTTTTACGTAAGCGGCTTCATCAACACCTGGTGGAATGCGGTTTTCAAGCAGATCGATAATGACCGCTTCTTCACCCGCTGGTGGGTTTTTAACTAATTCAACTAGCTCGGCCACTTGATGGGCATCGAGTGGTTTAGGGACTACGCCCTCTGCAGCACGTTCTTCGACGTGTTTACGATATGCTTCTAGCACGGCAACATTCCTCTTTGTTTGGCGTTCTAACAGCGAAACTGCACGTCTTCACATTTGAAGCTGACAGTCCGGCAGGCTCTACCCTTTTTACTGGCTGGCATTATACACCAGCTTTGAAAAAGTATGAATCAGATCACACTCTTGCTGAGTAAAATATCCTCATGGCTCACAGGGATACCGCCCTAGCCTACTCCCCTAATGAAAAAAAGCTATTAGACATTCAGCGAAAACAGCATAAATTATTGATTAAATTTAATTTATCATAATAGCCACTTTGATTTTTTATCATTAAAATCGCTGAAATACTCTATAATTAGCTAGTAAAATAAACAATAAATGATACAAATAGCGACTACTATTCACCGTAGTTATAACGAAGATAGGAAATGACTATGACTTCAAACAAGATCAAAGCCGTTATTTTTGACATGGATGGGGTATTGATCGATTCTGAATCCAGCTGGCAGCAAGCCGAGTTTGAAACAATGCAAGCATTGGGTTTGCCGATTACTTACCAAGATACTTTGCAAACCACAGGCTTAAGAATCGATCAGGTCGTTCACTATTGGTATCAGCGATATCCATGGGCTAATTATGACAATGCAGCCACAGCTAAAGCGATTGTTGATAGTGTTGTCGCAGACATTAATCTTCGCGGCCAAGCAATGAAAGGCGTTGTTGACGCCCTCAATTATTGTCGTGAACAGGGCTATAAGATCGGTCTGGCCACCTCATCTTCCTCTGCAATTATCAGTGCTGTTTTAAACAAACTATCGATTGCTAAGTATTTTGACGCAATGCAATCTGCTGAAAGCTTAGCATTCGGCAAACCCCACCCAGAAGTTTATATCCTCTGCGCCCAACAGCTAGATACTCCCTTTCATCAATGCATCGCGATTGAGGACTCATTCAATGGCCTGATAGCTGCGAAAGCCGCCAATATGCAGACCTGTATCATTCCAGCCGCAGAGCAAGGCAGCCTAAGCCGTTGGCAAATTGCTGACAGTCAGCTAAACAACTTAGACCAGCTTATCCCCTTATTGCAGCAAAATACCAAACCGTCTTAGGCAGTAACCGCTAGGCGGCACTGCATTTACTGCGACCAATATTTGTGTGGTGAATATAAAAAGCCCACTCATATGAGTGGGCTTGTCACTGTTATTGACCATAACCTATTGTACTTACCAAATCTTAACCCGCTGCTCTGGTGCTAAGTACATTTTATCGCCCTGCTGTACACCAAATGCCTCGTAAAATGCGGGGATATTTCTCGGTGTTCCCATCGCTCGGAAATGACTGGGAGAGTGCGAGTCAGTAAGCAATCGGCGACCCAGCTCTTCATCTCGATAATTGCGGCGCCACACCTGTGACCATCCAATAAATACTCGCTGTTCACCGGTAAAGCCATCAATAACTGGCGCAGGTTGACCATTTAAGCTCAATTTATAGGAGCGAGCAGCTACAGTCAGCCCACCTAAATCACCAATGTTTTCGCCAAGGGTTAAATCACCATTGACGAACTTACCAGGCAAGGCTTCATACTTGGCATATTGCGCCGACAGTTGTGCACCACGTTTTTGGAACTCTTGACGATCTTTATCTGACCACCAGTTACGTAAGTTGCCATCGCCATCATACTTAGCACCTTGATCATCAAAACCATGACTGATCTCATGCCCAATCACGGCACCAATACCACCGTAGTTAATGGCATCATCGGCGTCCATATTAAAAAATGGCGGTTGTAAAATTGCAGCAGGGAATACAATTTCATTCATGACCGGGTTGTAGTACGCATTCACGGTTTGCGGTGTCATATACCATTCAGTGCGATCAATGGGTTTGCCTAATTTATCAAGCATCGATTGATACTCAAATAACGCATAACGCTGGTAGTTACCCACTAGATCATCAGCTTTGATCTGCAGATTAGTGTAATCTTTCCATTTATCTGGGTAGCCAATCTTATAGGTAAACTTAGATAGCTTTTCCTGGGCGGCAATTTTGGTCTCAGGCGTCATCCATTCCAGTTCATTGATGCTGACTTCAAAACCTTTAATCAAATTCTGAATCAGCTGCTCCATGCGTGCTTTGGCTTCTGGTTTGAAATGTTGCTTCACATACTCTTTACCCACCAGTTCGCCAATAACCTGATCGGCTGCATCGACCGCTTTTTTCCAACGCGGTTTTTGCTCTTCAATCCCCATTAGGGTTTTACTGTGAAAGGCAAAATGTAAATCAACCATCTCTTTGTTCAACAGCTCGGCATAGCTATCAACAAGATGAAACGCTAAATAATCCTGCCACTGTGCCACTGAATAGTCGGTAAACTTCTCACCAAACTTGGCTAAGTATGAGGGCTGACGCACAATCACATCTTCAACTTTTTCAACATCGGCACCGACAGCAAATTGCACAAAGTCAAAATTAACCACCATCTCTTGCAACGCTTGCTTGGTCATTTTGTTATAACTTTTGTTGGCATCACGTGACTCGACACGGCTCCACTGGCTTTGGGCAATAAAAGTCTCTATTTGCTCGACACTATTTGCTGCTCGCTGTGGATCGGCATAATCGGTTTTAGCCAGTAGCTGGGTGACATAGTTTTTTAGTGCCGCCCGATTAGCAACGAACTTTTCATCATCTTTAAGGTAATAATCGCGGTCGGGTAAAGTGAGGCCTGACTGATATATATACACTGCGTATTCACTGGAGTTTTTAGCATCATTATTAACATAAAACCCAAATGGCATACTGGTCCCGCTAATCAGCATACTGCCCATTAGCGTAGCAATATCGTTATGATCTTTCGCCAATGCAATTTCACTCAATGCGTCATTAAGCGGGGTAACACCGAGCTTTTCAACTAGTGCTTCATCCATATAACTGGCATAGAAGTCACCCACTTTCTGCTCGCTTGACCCTGGCGCTTTGTTCGGTGTGGCTGCCGCTGCTTCGATAATAGTCTTTAGCACATTTTGGCTTCGCTCATACAGAACAGAAAAAGCACCGTAATTTGATTTGTCTGCCGGTATGGGGGTATTTGCTAGCCAATGGCCATTAACACTGTAGTAAAAGTCATCTTGATGACGTACCTCGGTATCGAAATTTTGTTGTTCAACACCTGAGACTTTTACCGATGTGGATGCAACGGTCTCATTCGGCTCGTTACTGCTACAGGCCAGTAGCCCTAAACTTAATGCTACCCCAATCGCTAACTTACTTGCTCGATTCATTGTCACTCCCCAATCTCCTTGTGATGAACTAGTCCCATTTAGCAAGCTTGCAAACCACATTCAGCATTACGATAAATAGGCCAATTTGTACAATAAGTTATTACCAGTTTTTACCTACAAACAAAAAGATAGTGTACTCGCCATCATCCGTCCAACCGTAGCCTAAAGCAACCGGCCCCGCGCTGGTGTCTGTGCCTAAATAAAGACTCCCACCAAATATCAAATCATCAATATCGACACTGTCGCGATAATCCCAAATATTACCCGCCTCTAAGCTGGTACCGAGATACAGCGGATAATCTGTCATCCCTAACGCATCACGGCCTAAATCATATTGATATACCACAGCGCCAAATACCTTGTGCGGGCCCACTAGTGCATCTTTTCGGTACCCAGATAGATTTAAGAAACCACCTAGTTCAGATACATGTACTGAGGCGCCGCTGTCCTTATCTACCGTGGCAAATGATGCTTTACCAACAATGGCATGGTTGCCTAGATTCAATGCGCCCCGCCAATCGGCTTCTATTTGCAATGAATCTGTTGACGGCTCAATCAAACCAAGTTGTGGCGAGTTTTCATGGCGATAATAGATGTTAAGGCTAAAGCGGTTACCGCTAGTTGGAAAACTAATGCTGTCTAAATTATCGAAACCAAATTTGAGGTAGCCACCGACAGAGTCATAATCAGGAGACTCAACAAACAGCTCATTTTCAAGCTTGCCTTGCTCGCCAGTGATCCCCAGCTCAATGATGCCCTCTTTAATAAAGTTATAGCCTAGGCCTATATCGCCACGGAAATTAGTTTGCTCGAGGAATAACACCCGGCTGTTATCATCGTAAATATTCCAATCTTTTTTCTCATAGCTCAGTTGAATTCGAGAATAAAAGCGCTGTTCAATATCTAAAGGTTGATAAAATTCCGACGACAAAAACTTTTCATAACCTAAGCGCAATTCATTACGCCACTCACCACCAAGCTGAGTGAGGTTGGTCATGGTGTAGGCTACATCTAATGACACGTAGGAGTCTAAGCTAAAGTCATCTTCCCAACTAAAGCCCAATTGGAAATAGTTAGGTCCCCACGATTTTGCTTTGGTTTCCACAGTGAGGACTCGCCCTTCGGCCGTGTCGATAAATTCCGCATTCACTCGTTCAAACTTGTCGAGTGAATACAGTTCAGCAAGCGCAGCCTCTAACTGGGCACTATTAACGACATCGCCCTCGACAATACCCAGAGTTTCCCGCAATAGCGTTTCGCTAACATTGGCATCGTTATTAAACTTAATAGCCACAATAGGACTATTGATCTCATCGACCCATTGTTCACTGGCTTTGTTACGGTGGGCAATATAGCTATCATAAGAAGGCTGACTTGCAGAGAGTGTCTTGAGCTTATCGATTTGTGCTAATGCGGCTGCTTTACCTTCGGCGTAGGCTGCCGGCATGACGGAAAAGTCGGTGGTGCTCATTGCGCCCACATCAGGGCGAATAAGTATATCGGCATCAGTTAGTAGCGCTTTTTGTCTCACCGTGCTGGCGTTAGTCAACATGGTAGATAACTGATTGAGTACCGCTATCGTACTGCCTAACTCATCGCGCTTAACCAATGAAGAGCCTATGTCCACCGCAATAACAATATCGGCGCCCATATTCTTCACCACATCAACAGGCATGTTGTTGGCGATACCACCATCCACCACAATTTTGCCTTCGTATTCCGCAGCCTGCAATGCACCAGGCACCGAGGCTGATGCCTGCATCGCTTTAACAATGCTGCCTTTATTCATCACCACAGGTAAGCTTGTTTCTAAATCCGTTGCCACGGCACGATAGGGAATAGCTAGCTCATCAAAATGGCCAAACTGTTTGACTAAGTCGGTGGATCTTTGCAGCAAGGTCGACATCGTTTGCCCACGTAATAAACCATTGGGCATCTTCACTTCGCCATCACCGTAGCCCATATTTATAGGAATATTAAAACGGTCGCGGTGCTGCTTTTCTCGGTAGCTTAGTGCCTGTCTTGGAATGGTATCTGAGTAACCATCATTCCAATTCTCACCCAGCATAATCTCTTCGATCTCTTTGGCGCTATAGCCTAACGCGTACATGCCGCCGACATAGGCACCGATACTCGTACCAGCAATGTAATCAACCGGAATTCGATGCTCTTCCAACACTTTCAGTACAGCGACATGGGCCGAGCCTTTCGCCCCCCCACCGCTGAGCGCTAGGCCAATTTTTGGCCTCACTTCTTCAGCCATAACGGGTGTTAGACACAGAAAACTAGTGAGAAAAGCACAAATGATACGCTGCATAAGGAATCTTTTAATCATTGTTATACAAAACTCCAACATTCTAGCAAATATCTATTGCTACCGTTAGTTTTGCAGAATAAATACAGTTACTTGCTTTGCTGGTTGATGTAGTCTTCGAAAGCTTTGGCCGGCAAGGGTTTAGAGAAATAATACCCTTGAATGATGTAACAGCCACGGCTAAATACTTGCTCTAGTTGCTCCTGAGTTTCCACGCCCTCAGCAACAACAGTCAACTTTAGGTTTCGCGCAAGCTCAATAATACTGCTGGCAATGGCCTGATCAGCCTCATTGGTGGCAATATCAATCAAGAATGAACGGTCGATTTTCAACGTATTAACGTCAAAGTGACGCAAATAGGCTAAAGAAGAATAGCCAGTACCAAAATCATCAATAGCGACTTCAATGCCAATTTCACGGAGATCTTTTAGGTGTGATTGAGCAATTTACAGCTCTTTCATCAACACTCCCTCGGTGATCTCAAAACTCAGTAGCTTAGGCGACAGACCCGTATCAGCAAGGACTCGCTTCACCCCTTGGATAAAATCAGGTTGTCTAAACTGCACTGCAGAAATATTGATAGAGATACAAAAATCCGTCATCAACCCCGACTGCCATTTAGCCGCTTGCTGACATGCTTCTTGTAACACCCAGCGATCAATATCGATAATCAGCCCACAAGACTCGGCGACTTTAATAAAGATATCTGGTCGAATATACCCTTCTTGTGGATGCCTCCAGCGCAGCAATGCTTCCATGCCGATGACTTTGTCATCTTTGATGATGTCTATTTGTGGCTGGTAATGCAGTTCAAATTCATTGCGCTCAATGGCTTTGCGTAAATCCGCTTCCAGCTTGAGATGGTATAGTGCTTCGCTGTTTCGCTCTGATGAGAAATACTGAAAATTACCGCGACCTTCTTCTTTAGCGTGGTACATCGCCTGATCGGCATTTTTAATCAGGGTCTCAGGCTGACGTGCATCATCCGGCCATAAACTCACGCCAATACTGGTAGAGATATAGAATTCTCGACCGTACAGCTCGAAGGGCTTTTCAATCTGCTGCAGCAGTTGCTCACATAAATGGTTTATCTCATCAACACTGTCGACATCATGCAGTAAGATGACGAACTCATCACCACCAAAACGGCATAACGTATGACCATCATCAACACAGGACTGCAATCGATTCGCCGCTTCCACCAGCAGGGCATCGCCCATACTATGGCCATATGAATCATTGACGTTTTTGAATCTGTCTAAATCTAAAAATAGCAGAGCGAGCTTTTCGCCATTACGCTCGGCGCGATGAATAGCTTGTGTCAGCCGACTGGAAAACAAAGACCGATTCGTTAAGCCAGTAAGCACGTCATAATTGGCCAATCTGCGTAAATCGGCCTCGGTACGTTTACGTTCGGTGATATCAGAGAAAACCGCAACGTAATGAGTAATATTGCCTTTCTGATCCAGCATAGTAGAGAGGTTTAACCACACTGGGCAAGCGTGTTTATCGGCACAAATAAACTCGCGCTCACCGGTCCACGAGACCCCTTGATTAAGCAAAGTCGCCACTTCATCACTCTGACCTTCTCCATCATTAACTAACTGAGAAAAGCTCAGCTCAAGTAACGCACTTTCTGTAAAGCCTAAAATCAGCTGCGCGGCCTGATTGGACACTTTAACTTGTTCATTGGCGTCTAAAATCAATACCCCTTCAGACGTGTTACCAAATGCTTGCGCCAGTAACTTTGCATCGTCCTCAAGCTTTCTCTTTGCGGTGATATCCGCGTAGATACCCGCAACTTTGAGTACCTCACCGCTAGATGAGTCGACCACAATCGGTCGCCCTCTAACACGTGTCCAGCCCCAGGTTTTGTCCGGTTTTCGGTAGCGATATTCGACATCAAATTTGGCATCAACTTTAGTTAGCAATCGCTGCCAAGCGGCATAGACATGTGCCTTATCTTCAGGGTGGATGGGCAGGTTTTCTACATCCAACTTGATATTGCCCGGCGTCGAGGTGAAATGTTCAGTTTGATTTTCTAAAGTAAAGAGTTGACTGTCACTGCGCCACTCCCACAGCTCAGAATCACTGCCTTTAAGTGACTGCCTAAGTCGCACTTCACTTTCTACTAAGGCGCGATTGACCTTAATAAACGCACTTAGCTGACGTTGACGCGCGATAATGATACCGATACAGATCAGCAAAGAACCGAAAACCAACAACGCCTTAAACCAGGTAGTCTTCCACCATATTTGCTCTACCTTAAAAGGGAAGACATAGGGTTCTTGTGCCCAAATACCATTTTGCTGACTAAGCGCTTCTAAGACATAACCACCGGCATTCAGCTCGGAAATGTTTATCTGCGATTGACCCGAGAGCATCACATACTCTTTATCAAACTCACCATTTTGTTCTCGCAGGCGGTATTTGATGACTAAAGGCTGATCATCGAGGTAGTCCATACTGGTTAGCTGAAAACTGATCATGCTAGCATTGGGTTTAACCACTAAATTGGGCTGTGGCACCAAGTGCATTTCATTATTGTCGGGATACAATACCGACACAGCCTCTAAAAACACCCCATCGTGCGAAAGTCGATTATTCAATTTATCAGGCGCAATTAACATCACGCCGTCCGGCGTACCTACATATAACCCTTGGCTTGGCTCATAAAAGTAAGCACCGTCATTGAGCTCATCGCCAAATAGACCATCTTCTTCCTCTAGCACTAAAATATCATCAGTGGCGATCTGTTGACGAATAATCGAGTTAAGACAACCTATCAATCTATAATCCGTTGTCGGTTGAATAAAGTACACGCTGCCGCAATCCACCTGCCAACTATCGGTCAGCCACAGAGATTCACCACTGGCGATGTCATACTCCATTAATCCGGTGGATGCCCCAACCCAGAGCTTATTCTCGCCAATAGATTCAATATAATTTACATCGACCAAACGATCGGGTTCAGAGAAAATTTCAAATCGTGACTGGAGTTTACCGTCATCACCTATAAAACCAAATATTGCCGCCCCAGCAAGCCACAGCTTTCCATCTGCACTACGATGGACGTTGCGTATATCGGGGCGCTCAAACTGCTGTTGTTCACTCGCTAGCGGAAATGCTTGCACGTTCTTCGTGCCCCTATCCCAATAGAATAGTCCACCAGCCGTAGCAAACCACCAACGCTCAGGCATGGTGGGATCACGATAACTGGTATAAACCACTTTATGCTCAAGCGAGGTATTGCCATCTGTCCAGCTTGCAAAGCGCTGTGACTCAAATGTGTTGATATTAACCGTGAACAAACCATTGGTGGTTGAGAGTAATAAATGTGCTTCATCAAGTTGAGCAATTCTATAAATGCTATCGTTGAGCGCTATCCCCTCGGGAATAATCGTCAAGCTACCCGGCACACCTTGTTCAACCCGTATTAGGCCATTGTCGGTACCGAACCAAAGGTGGTTATCAGTGGCGAAGATTGACCAAATCATTTCGTCACTAAGCTGATAAGGTTTTGAATTAGAAAAACGCTCCAGCAAAAATTCTGGCCGATCGGTGATGACTGCAAGGGATTCGCCTGAGCCACCAACCCAAATCACATTATTGCCATCAATAGCAATGTCATAGATGTAATCAATGTCAGCAATATTTTTAAGCTCATCACTAAAAATTGTCACGGCATTGGTGCTCGGTTGCCATTTAATCAACCCTTTACGACTTGCCAACCAGTAGTTACCCTGACTATCTTCGGTCATACGTGAAATGTAATAAGGTAACGACTTTACCGGTGAAAAACCTAATTCAGTGAGGCTTAATTGATACAGCCCATCACTAGAGGTAAACCATATTTTTCCTTGCTTATCTTGATAAATAGAGCGAATTACCCCCATGGAATCTTGCCACGGTAATACCGCTTCTAGTTCACCTTTTGCACCACGCAATTGCACTTGATGTCCATTGGAGACCAAGATTTTTCCTTGAGGCAAACTTTGTAACTGGTTCCACGGTTGATCTGGTAAGACGGGTAAATAATTGATGCTGGTCAGGCTAAGTTTGGCGTAGGAAAACTCAGCCAGCTCGCCATCTTCAAACAGCAATAGCCAGTTATCACCTTGCCGATGCGAGATGCCAGCTAGACTACGGGGTTTATGTTCAGGAAGCAGTGATTGACTGCCAAATTGCAGGAATTGATCGTTAACGATGTCATACAGATAAACATGGGCAAAATTAGCTAACAACAAATGCTCAGCACTTAAGCGCCGGATGGTATATACATGGCCATCACTGATGCGACTGTCCATACCAATCATATCAATACGCCGCACTCGGCTGTTACTAACGCGGTACAAACCTTCTTCTGTAGCTACCCAAGTGTAACCATAGTCATCAAATTCAATATCATTGACGGTGGCATTTACCAGCCCATCGCGCTCGCCAAAAACTCGCTGCACGAGATCAGAGGCTTGCAATGCAGAAAGTGGCATAACCAGCAGTAATAGCAGAATTAATAATTTATGAACTATTGTTATTATCATTTGGCTCTTAACTCATAAACTTATGATTAATGTAGCAGCTCGATACGTTTAATTCACCTGCAATGTTGCGCTATTTTTATACATTGTTAATTGCTACGGGTTTGAACCTAGTTGTCTCAACTTCACCCAAACGTTGAAAAATGGGGAAACAGGATATTATAGGTATAAAAAAAGCGCTCTATGAGCGCTTTTTCAACAACGAATAAGAGAAATTATTTTTTCTTCTTTTTCGCTTTTGGATTGGGTAAATCTGTAATTGAGCCTTCATAAATCTCGGCCGCTAAACCAACAGATTCGTGTAGCGTAGGATGTGCGTGAACTGTTAATGCTAAATCTTCAGCATCACAACCCATCTCAATAGCTAGGCCGATTTCGCCCAGTAGCTCACCACCATTAACGCCAACAATCGCTCCACCAATAACACGGTGAGTCTCTTTATCGAAGATTAACTTAGTCATACCATCTGAGCAATCAGAGGCAATTGCACGGCCACTTGCTGCCCATGGGAAAGTCGCTGTTTCGTAGGCAACACCTTGCTCTTTCGCTTCTTTCTCAGTTAGACCAACCCACGCCACCTCTGGGTCAGTGTAGGCAATTGATGGAATCACTTTAGGATCGAAGAAGTGCTTCATGCCTGAGATAACTTCAGCAGCAACGTGACCTTCATGCACACCTTTGTGCGCCAACATTGGCTGGCCAACAATATCACCAATCGCATAGATGTTAGGAACATTGGTACGCATCTGCTTATCAACGTTGATGAAACCACGCTCATCAATATTCACACCGGCTTTGTCTGCATCAATTAGCTTACCGTTAGGCGTACGACCAATAGCCACTAAAACAGCATCATAGCGTACAGGTTCAGCTGGTGCCTTCTTGCCTTCCATTGAAACGTAGATACCGTCATCTTTTGCTTCAACAGCAGTGACTTTAGTTTCTAAGATTAGGTTGAATTTCTTCTTAATCTTCTTGGTATAAACGCGAACGATATCTTTGTCGGCTGCAGGAATAACCTGATCAAACATCTCAACAACATCAATCTCGCTACCTAGCGATGAGTATACTGTACCCATTTCTAGACCAATGATACCGCCACCCATAACAAGCAGCTTACCTGGCACTTCTTTAAGCTCAAGCGCATCAGTTGAATCCCAAATACGTGGGTCTTCATGAGGAATAAATGGCAATTGGATTGGACGAGAACCCGCAGCAATAATCGCGTGTTCAAAGTGAATCACTTTAACCCCATCTTCGCCGGCAACTTCAAGCGTATTAGGGCCAGTGAACTTACCTAAGCCGTTAACCACGTCAACTTTACGCATTTTAGACATACCGCCTAAACCGCCAGTTAGCTGACCAATAACGCTAGTTTTAAATTCACGCAGTTTGTCTAAATCAATTTGTGGCTCGCCAAATACCACGCCGTGACTTGCAACAGCTTTGGCTTCTTCAATGACTTTAGACACATGCAACAATGCTTTTGATGGGATGCAGCCTACGTTTAGACATACACCGCCAAGCGTGCTAAAACGCTCAACAATAACGGTATCTAGACCTAAGTCAGCAGCACGAAAAGCGGCTGAATAGCCCGCAGGACCTGCACCTAAAACTACTACCTGAGTTTTAATTTCGTTACTCATGTTTTCCTCTATTCTTTCTCATTCCGTCGGGAATAGTGTCTGCCCAACGTGTTATGACGCCAGCTTTTTGTAAGGTGGCCGCATTTTAACCTGTCAGTCTTGTAAACAAAAGGCCACTCAACATGAGTAGCCTTCATCATTACAAAATAAGTGTACGTATGTCGGACAGCATACTTGACAGTGTCACGCTAAAGCGTGCTGCCATCGCACCGTCAATCACACGATGATCATAAGATAATGATAGTGGCAACATTAGCTTAGGTTCAAAGTCTTTACCATTCCACTTAGGTTTAATCTCGGATTTAGATACACCAAGAATCGCCACATCTGGATAATTAACAATTGGCGTAAACGCTGTACCACCAATGCCACCTAGGCTCGAAATAGTAAAGCAGCTGCCTTGCATATCGGCCGCTTTCAACTTGCCATCACGGGCCTTAACCGAAATTTCCATCAGTTCAGCAGAAAGCTCATGAATGCCTTTCTTGTCGACATCGCGAACAACTGGCACCACTAGGCCGTTAGGCGTATCAACCGCGACACCAATGTGATAGTACTTTTTCTTAATCAGTGATTCACCGTCAGCACTTAAACTCGCGTTAAACACTGGGAACTGCTGCAGTGCTTTCGCTACCGCCTTCATCATAAACACCAACGGCGTGATCTTAATACCCAGCTTTTGCTTGGCAGCCACTTCGTTTTGCTGTTTACGGAATGCTTCCATTTCGGTGATATCAGCTTCATCAAACTGAGTTACATGTGGAATCGTCACCCAGTTGCGATGCAAGTTAGGACCAGAAATTTTCTGGATACGCGTCAAAGGTACTTCTTCAACTTCACCAAACTTAGCAAAATCGACTTTCGGTGCTGCAATCACTTGCAAACCACCTTCACCACCACTCACACTCGTTGCTGCTGAGGCTTTAGGACGCGATAACTCATACTTGATGAACGCTTGTACGTCTTCTTTCAAAATACGCCCTTTACGGCCTGTACCTTGAACACGACTCAAATCAGCACCAAATTCACGCGCTAAACGACGTACAGCTGGTGAAGCATGTACTGCACCCGTCTTAGGGGCACTGCCAGCATGTGGATGATGCGGCACTGGTGGTTTTGACGCTGGGGCAGGCGCTGCCGGTGTGCTCGCTTGGGGCGCTGGAGCCGGAGCAGCTGGCGCCGCCGCAACAGGCGCTGAAGATTGCGTTTCAATCGTCGCAATAATGCTGCCTTGCGATACTTTATCGCCTACATTAACTGTTACCGAGACCAGCTTACCCGCGAAAGGTGCAGGTACTTCCATGGTCGCTTTATCGGTTTCAAGAGTGATGAGGCCGGTATCGACATCGATGTCGTCACCCGCAGCCACCAGCACTTCAATAACATCGACATTCTCTGCATCACCAATGTCAGGTACTGCAATCTCTTTCACTTCTGCTACAGCAGCAGTTGGTGCGGGTGATGCTGTCGCGGCGACTTCAGTTGGGGCTGGCGCGGCAGCGGCTGCACCAGTTTCTAACATGAGTACCAATGAACCCTGTGATACTTTGTCACCAACAACCACTTTAAGCTCTTTAACCACACCTGCTGCAGGCGCCGGTACTTCCATGGTTGCTTTGTCAGTTTCTAAAGTAATCAAGCCGGTATCAACATCAATGCTGTCACCAACAGCAACAAGCACTTCAATGATATCGACATTTTCAGCGTCACCAATATCGGGCACCGTCACTTCAACAACTTGGGTGCCACTCGCAGCTGGTGCTGCCGGTGCAGGTGCTGCAGCGACAGGAGCTTGAGCGGGTGTTTCGACCGGTGCTGGCGCTTCGGCCGGTGCCGGAGCAGCGGCTTCCGTACTCATCATGGCAATCAAGCAGCCTTCAGACACCGTATCACCAACAGCGACTTTTAGCTCAGCGAGTTTACCGGCAAACGGCGCAGGAATATCCATTGTCGCCTTGTCACTCTCAACCGTAATAATTGATTCTTCGGCATCAAGGTTATCGCCTACAGCAGCACAAATTTCAATAACTTGTACTTCATCCCCACCAATATCGGGGACTAAAATTTCTTTTAATTCAGCCATTTTAATTTCCCTTATGCGTATTGTGGGTTGATTTTGTCAACATCAATACCATACTCAGCGATGGCTTTGCTAAGCACATCAACAGGTAGCTCACCACGGTCTACAAGCGACTTAAGCGAAGCGATAACAATGAACTTGGCGTCAACTTCAAAGTGGTGACGTAAGTTCTCACGGCTATCACTGCGGCCGAAACCATCGGTGCCCAGCACTTTGTAATCTGTTGGCACGTAAGCACGTAATTGCTCGCCATATATCTTCATGTAATCGGTGGCAACAATCGCTGGTGCATCTTTTGACAGCACCTCTGCAATATATGGCACTTTAGGCGTCGCAGTCGGGTGCAGCATATTGTAACGCTCGGTTGCTTGACCATCGCGTGTTAGCTCGTTAAAGCTGGTAACACTGAACACGTCTGTTGTGATGCCAAAGTCTTTCGATAGTGCTACAGCCGCTTTACGCACTTGCTCTAAAATGGTACCGCTACCCATTAACTGCACAGCACCTTTGCCGCTACCTTTAAGGGTTTCTAGCTTGTAGATACCTTTCACAATGCCTTCTTCACTACCTTCTGGCATGGCAAGCTGTTCGTAGTTCTCGTTCATGGTGGTGAGATAGTAGAAAACATCTTCCTGCTCGCCGTACATGCGACGGATACCATCTTGAACAATCACTGCAATCTCATAACCATAAGTCGGGTCATAAGAAATACAATTCGGAATGGTGTTCGCTAGCACATGGCTGTGACCATCTTGGTGCTGCAGACCTTCTCCGTTCAAGGTTGTACGACCTGATGTTCCACCGACCATGAAACCACGTGCTCGCATATCACCCGCAGCCCAAGCCATGTCACCGATACGTTGGAAACCAAACATTGAGTAATAGATGTAGAATGGAATCATTGGGGTATCGTTAACAGAATAACTGGTTGCTGCAGCAACCCACGATGACATTGCACCGAGTTCGTTAATCCCTTCTTGTAATACCTGGCCAGACTTATCTTCGCGATAGTAAGCCACCTGATCTGAATCTTGCGGTTCGTACTTTTGGCCTTCATGGGCGTAAATACCCACCTGACGGAAAAGACCTTCCATACCGAAAGTACGCGCTTCATCAGGAATGATAGGCACGATATTCTTACCGATCTTCTTATCTTTAAGTAGCGCAGTCAGAATACGAACAAATGACATGGTGCTAGAGATTTGACGACCATTAGAGCCTTTAAGCACTGAGTCAAAAATCTTCAATGAAGGAACTTCTAGCTCTTCGCTAAACTTCTCAAGACGCTTAGGCATTGCCCCGTGCAGCGACTCACGGCGCGCTTTTAGGTATTTAACCTCTTCAGAATCCGCACCTGGGTGGTAATACGGAATATCTTCTAGCTGATCATCACTGATTGGGATGTTAAAACGGTCGCGGAAGTACTTAAGCGAATCAACGCCCATTTTCTTCACGTTATGTGCAATGTTCTTACCTTCACCAGCATCACCCATACCGTAACCTTTTACGGTTTTAGCTAAGATAACCGTTGGGCGACCTTTGGTGTTTTTAGCATGCTGTAGCGCTGCGTAAATTTTCACTGGGTCGTGACCACCACGGTTTAAACGCCAAATGTCATCATCAGACATATTAGCAACCATTTCAGCAGTTTCTGGGTACTTACCAAAGAAGTGTTCACGGGTATACGCACCACCTTTGGCTTTACAGTTTTGGTATTCACCGTCAACCGTTTCTTCCATTAGCTGCAGTAGTTTACCGCTAGTGTCGCGCGCTAATAGTGGGTCCCAATAACGACCCCAAATCACTTTCACAGCTTCCCAGCCGGCACCACGGAATTCACCTTCAAGCTCTTGGATAATCTTACCGTTACCACGAACAGGACCATCAAGGCGCTGCAGGTTACAGTTAACAATAAAGACTAAGTTATCCAACTCTTCACGTGCCGCTAGACCAATTGCACCTAAGGTTTCTGGCTCGTCACACTCACCATCACCTAAGAAGCAATATACGGTTTGCTCAGAACAATCTTTTAAGCCACGGTCAGTTAAGTATTTCAGGAATCGGGCCTGATAGATGGCTTGAATAGGGCCAAGGCCCATAGATACCGTTGGGAACTGCCAGTAATCAGGCATAAGTTTAGGATGTGGGTACGAAGATAAACCTTTTCCATCAACTTCTTGACGGAAACCATTCATTTGATCTTCGCTGATACGTCCTTCTAGGAAAGAGCGTGAATAAATACCCGGTGCGATGTGACCTTGATAGTAAACTAAATCACCACCATCTTTCTCATTTGGTGCACGGAAGAAGTGGTTAAAACACACATCGTAGATAGTGGCACTAGAAGCAAAACTAGAAATGTGGCCGCCAAGCTCAAGATCTTTTTTCGAGCCGCGTAATACCATCGCCAAAGCATTCCAACGCACGATAGCACGAATGCGACGCTCCATTTCTTGGTCGCCAGGCATATGCGGCTCTTGGCCCGCAGGAATGGTATTAAGATAAGCTGTGGTCGCTTTATATGGAAGATGAGTTCCGTTTCGGCGCGCTTTATCAATTAGCTTCTCAAGTAAGTAATGAGCCCGTTCTGGCCCTTCTTGCTCAAGTACAGCTTGTAAAGAATCAACCCACTCTTGGGTTTCCAACGGATCTAAATCTTGTAGCATATGTTCAGACATTTCGCAGTCCTTCCCTATATACAATAGTAATGTTATGAATTAATTATTAAAAACACTGTTCAGCTTAATGGCTTAAACACCGCTTTTTAATCGGCGCAGACTACGCTGCAACCTACTGTCTTCTTCCCGAACCGCCAGCATCACTTCTTCAATGTAACTTAAGTGTTCATTGGAGGCTTCGCGTGCAGCGTCTGGATCACGGCGTACAATCGCTGCCAATAAAGCTCGGCGATGGTCATTGGCCATGGTGGAGGCATCATCTCGACGACTTAGCAACTCCAAGTTCTGCGCCACGTTTTTATGCAGCACAGGTGATAAACTCAATACAAGGTGAAGCATGGCAACATTGTGTGAGGCCTCGGCAACTGCACGATAAAAACGTACAATCGCGGCAGCCTGTTCTTCAATCTCGGTTGCAGCTTCAACTTCTAAGATTTTTTGTTTGATATTTTGCATATCTGCGTCAGTACCGCGCAGCGCAGCAAAATAAGCCATCATTCCCTCAGTGGCATGACGGAATTCCAATAAGTCATATTGGCTTTCAGAATCGCTATGCATTAACTCAACAATGGGATCGGCTAAGCTTTGCCATAGCTGCTCTTTAACATAGGTACCACCGCCTTGACGACGCAGGAGTAAACCTTTTGCTTCGAGCTTTTGGATCGCTTCACGTAATGAAGGACGAGAGACTTCAAACTGGAGTGCCAGTTCACGCTCTGGAGGTAACTTCTGACCAGGCTGCAAACTACCTTCTAATATCATCTGCTCCAGTTGGTTCATAATGACATCAGAAATCTTTGGCTGGTTAATTTTGCTATAAGCCATATGGCCCTCAGCTCCTATTGTAAATTGGTCTTACCAATTTAATTGACTGAGCGCACTTTATCAAATCACATTTCGCTTGTCTAGTTTGTGATCTGCTTCATGTAAACTCACAATCTGTGAGGATAGCTGAATTTATTTCCAAAGGGGTCTGACCATTGCACCTAAAAATGGTTTTAAGCCAATTTAAGTGCAATATCCTGCTGGCAAGCTTAAAGCAAGCATGTTGATATGATTCGGACCGGCATTTATTGTTATGCCACTACACCGAATATTGTCAATAACGACAATACCGTCACTAACAGAATAAAGTTGCGTTTACTGAGCAGTAATAAGCTAAGCGTCGACTGCACACAAACCGGTGCATTTGAAGTTTCTGAAGTCGGTTCAGCCGCTGATGCTACTTGGGTAATAATCGTTTTAGCACTCGTACGCCAATTGAGTGCATGTCGGCGCCACACACCATTAGCACTTGAGAATTGCCCACTTAACACATAACCAAATGCAAATAATCGACTTGGCAACCAATCTAATATGGTTAATAGTTTGGCTACCATAGGTAGAGGCTCATCTTTTAGCTTGGCAGTATCAGCAAAGTAGCGCACAGTACAATAAAATACGGCACCCGCTGGACCTAAGAAGATTAGAAACAATGCCACCACACCGTAAAATCGATAATTAATCCACGCCACAGTTTGACCGACTTTTGCCCCTAAATCTTTTTCGGAAACCGCTTCAAGAGATTCGTAAGGATCAAGAGAGTCAGCAAAATGATAACAGGCTTGGCGATCACCACGACAAGCAGCCTGCATATACTGCTTAAACACTTTGCGTTGACTTAAGTGGCTAAAGCACAATATCGCGACTACAACCCAAATAAGCAGGCTGACAAAGCCAAACATCATTCCCATAACAGCCCAACTAAGTACTTGCACCGCTAACGCAGGAAAAATCAGTGCCAGTGCCATCATCACATCTGACTTAAGCTGTTTATGGCCAAAAAGCTGTTTAGTATAAAGCGCGAGAATCGACTCAAACTGCCACGCAGCTGGCAGCAGTTTTAATCGCTCAACCATAATGGCAATCAATAACGAAAATAACGCCATACCGCCTAATCCTTATTTTAGGTCAATCAACATTGACAGTTTACGGCTAATCTAGCAGATCAACAAAACTATTTTATGACAACCACTTGCCTTAACTGGCATCAAGTGCCGCAATCGGTGCACTTACACCAAAAACACCTCGAAATCGATGCTATGTCACTTTTCATTGCCATAAGCATAGTTAACAACACGGCGATATCATAGGCAGAGGGATCGCTAAACTAACAATTAGTCAATCACACTTGCCTGATATCATAAACAGCTAAGTCCTGGGTGTTTATAAGCTGCTAATGTCAGCCAGGTAACGCGGCCAATCAAAACTTTCACCAGGGTCTGTCTTTCGCCCCGGGGCAATATCACAGTGTCCAACCACCTTAGAAGCATCAAGCTCAGGATAATATTCGAATAAGGCGAAGCTTAACTTCGCTAGCTGCTGGTATTGCACCTCTTCATAAGCTTGTGTGTCAGTCCCCTCAAGCTCAATACCAATGGCAAAATCATTACAACCTGTACGACCTTTATACTCTGAAACACCGGCGTGCCAAGCACGATCATCACAACTGACATACTGCACAATTTCGCCATCACGACGAATAAGAAAATGAGCGGACACTTGCAGCCCAGCTAGGTCGGTAAAACTGGTGTCAGCTTCGACATCCAAACAGCCTTGAAATAGCTGATCAATGTGCGGTAACCCAAAACATCCTGCCGGCAAACTAATATTATGGATAACCAACAAGCTAACTTCTTTATTGGGGCGGTGATTAAAATGAGGCGAGATACAACGCCGACTTGATTGCATCCAACCTTGATTAATTAACATCTTTGCCGACATAACTTCCGTTCCATACTCTAATTAATAGGTTGCGAAGTAATCACTAACCCGCTTATACGTTCATCTCAAAAGAGCGCTGTAGCTGTAACCCAAGGCCTATTTGTTCAGCGCTTTAAATCAACCATTTTCGCTTAAGTCACGATCAACCATCTAAGCAAACACTGATGCAACTATTCTGCGTGATATATAGCAAAGAAGCACCTGCTTTTTTGCCATCGAATTTGCTACCATAAATAAAAGAACTAGCACTCCTGGTCAGCCATTTTCACCAAATAGACCACCATGGAGTATATGCATTTTGCAGAGGATAACTGAGATGCTAGAAAATGATATTCGACTCGCTGTTAAAACCGCTTTAGAAGAAGACTTAGGTTACAGTGCTGATGCCAACTTAAGTAGTAGCGACAAATTAAAGGCCGATATAACCGCACAGCTTATTCCTGCTGATAAATATGCAAGTGCAAGCTTGATCACCCGTGAAGATGGGGTTTTTTGTGGCAAAGCATGGGCTGAGCAAGTCTTTAATCAATTAGGTGGCGATGTGGCTTTGCACTGGCATGTCGATGACGGCGACTTATTAGTCGCTAATCAAGTGCTCTGTGAGCTATCAGGTCCCGCACAAGCCATCTTAACGGGCGAGCGCACAGCAATGAACTTTATTCAAACGCTGTCGGGAGTCGCTACGCTAACTAAGCACTATGTTGACCATATCGCTGATACCCACACTAAGCTACTCGATACCCGCAAAACTATTCCGGGATTACGCACTGCACAAAAGTACGCTGTCACCTGCGGCGGCGGTAAAAACCATCGTATTGGTTTGTTTGATGCCTTTTTAATTAAAGAAAATCACATTATGGCTGCAGGCTCTATTGCCAATGCCGTTAATGCTGCACGGCAATTAGATAACACTAAACCCGTTGAAGTAGAAGTGGAGAGCATCGCCGAGCTTAAGCAAGCCATTGAAGCAGGCAGTGATATCGTCATGCTCGACAACTTTGATGTCACTATGATGCTCGACGCTGTTGAACTCAACCAAAGCTTCGAGGCCGCACAACAGGTCAAACTAGAAGTGTCTGGTAATGTCACTATAGATACCATTAATGACTTTGCCAAAACTGGGGTCGACTATATCTCTGTAGGCGCGTTAACTAAACACGTAAAAGCCCTCGACTTGTCGCTACGTTTAAAGTCTGAGTAATCACGGCGATGCCGATACAACTTAGTTGACACGTTTTGTTGTAAATTAATAAGGCTGCGATTCAGCATGAAATGCAGCCTTGATATTTTTGGCCGTTTAAAAGAACAAACCATTAACCGCAAGTAAGCGTTACATCAAGCGCTCTCAAACTGTAGCAATCCTCCCACCCAATCATACGTCACAAACCGTTAACACATTATTTAGCATAGTCATCTACAGGCGATATTTTAAACAGCAAATTATCGCCTGAATATTGACACATAGAGCATATTTGCCAGTAAAACGATCACTGCCATTAAAATGTTAGAACTTTTTTAACATTTTAAAGCAAGTTTTAGACAAATTTACTAATAAATTAATACTTTGTTGCTTTTCGGTGTTCCATTTACATTAACTTTGTACTAACTTTGAACCTAGGCGAGATGGCCATTTCGGCCAACTCACCATGAAGGTAGACAGTTGTACTTTCATCAATAAGGAATGCTGATAGGGCTGATTACATTACTTTAACAATAATAATCGTAATGACATCATCAGTTCTGTTACAGGTAAAAGCAATTAAGCCGCTTTTAGCAAAAGGCAGTCCAATGTGCCCTGGCAGATAAGGAAGCTTCAATAGCCCTATAACAGCCAACACTAGATGAATTAACCCATTGGTGCAGTTTGCCGAAAAGAACAAGGTCATCGATGTAGCAAGCCAATATAAATGGGGCGCTACAAACTGTATTGCAGGCTCGAGCAACTTTGTTGAACCATGGCTTTAAGAAGCAAAAGTTTTTAAAGCCACAAATTATTTACTATAGTTATTTGATAGCGATAGCGACACAGCCCAAGGACAATCAGGCAGGAGCCACCTAGTCATACCATACAACAATGGTAGCTAGACTAGCGAAAACTTGGATTTACAAGTGATACAGCATCTATCATTTGCATAACCAGGTGAAAAGTTGAGTCAACATACTGTCATACGGAGAGAGATAGCATGAAAGGTATTCAATTAAACAAGCAAATGAACAACGCTAAGGGTTTCACCCTTATTGAATTGATGATCGTAGTAGCGATTATCGGTATTTTGGCAGCGGTAGCTTTGCCTGCTTACCGTGATTATGTAACCTCAGCAAGTGGTGGCTCGGCTATGAAAGCCGTGAGTGCAGTTACCGCTACTGCATCAGCCTGTGTCTCATCTGGGATTGCATGTGATACTGTGAATTCCAATGTGGCTATTGTTACTGGAACAGCCGGAGCATTTGCTATCGGTACAGGTGGTGACATTGCAGTGACTAATGATCAATGTACAGTAACCGGAACAGTGGCGGATGATGGCGAGGTCAGCTATGCTGCTGTTGGTGTAGACTCTACTGATGATGCTCTTTGTGCTGAAGGCGCTGGCACCTAATTGAGCAAAAAAGAATAATGAAATTTGTCAACCTTGCCGAGGTAATAGTTATGGCTTGGTTGGCAAATGAAGTTTAATCTCGCGAAGAGAACTGTCGATGCCCACTAGCGGTTTACATTTAGGTTTATCAACATTATTCATTCGTAAGAAATTACTTAGCGAAGAACAGATTGCAACTGCTATCGCTAAATCTCGCCACTCTAAACTCTCTTTAGTGTCTACCATTGTCAATGAAAAACTGATATCTGCTCGTGCTATTGCTGAACTGTGTTATGAAGAATACGGCACCCCGCTGCTCGATCTCGATGAGTTTGATGTGCACAGTATTCCGGAAGATTTCCTCAATAAGAAGCTCATAGAGAAACATAAGTGTTTACCGCTGTTCAAACGCGGCAATCGTTTATACATCGGTACCTCCGATCCCACCAATATTGCAGCGCTAGAGGATTTTCAGTTTAGTGCAGGTCTACATGCTGAAGCCATATTAGTTGAAGATGACAAGCTAAGTTCCGCGCTGGAAAAAGTACTTGAAGAAGATATCAGTGCGCTGGATTTAGACGGCATTGATGATGCTTCTCTTGCCGATATTGAAGTCACCGATACCGATAAACGAGAGGACGATCAAAAAGCCGATAGTGACGATGCTCCCATCGTTATTTATATCAATAAAATCCTTACCGATGCCATTCGTAAGGGTGCATCTGATCTGCATTTTGAGCCCTACGAAAAACGTTATCGTATCCGTTTCCGCATTGATGGTATTTTACATGAGGTTTCAGAACCCCCTGTTAATTTAAGTGGCCGAATTTCAGCCCGCTTAAAGGTAATGTCAAAACTCGATATTGCTGAACGCCGGGTGCCGCAAGATGGCCGCATTAAAATGAAACTATCGCGCACTAAGTCTATCGATTTTCGTGTCAGCACCTTGCCCACAATCTGGGGCGAGAAAATTGTAATGCGTATTTTGGACTCCTCTTCTGCGCAGCTTGGTATTGAAAAACTAGGCTATGAGGACGACCAACGCACATTGTATGAAGAGATGCTAGCCAAGCCACAAGGGATGATATTAGTTACTGGGCCAACAGGTTCAGGTAAAACAGTTTCACTCTATACTGGACTAAATATCCTCAATACCGAAGCACGTAATATCTCTACCGCCGAAGATCCGGTCGAAATTAACTTAGAAGGTGTCAATCAGGTCCATATTAATTTGAAAGCGGGTCTTACCTTCGCATCTGCGTTGCGCTCTTTTTTACGTCAAGATCCAGATGTAGTGATGGTCGGTGAAATCCGTGATTTAGAAACTGCTGAAATAGCCATTAAGGCCGCACAAACTGGTCATTTAGTGCTCTCCACGCTGCACACTAATTCAGCTTCAGAAACGTTAACTCGTTTGGTTAATATGGGCGTGCCGGGATATAACATTGCCAGCTCAGTTAACTTAATTATTGCTCAGCGTCTGGCTCGTAGACTTTGCCCTGAATGTAAACAAGCCGAAGATGTGCCAGAGCATGAGCTTAAAGCGCTAGGGTTTAATGATGCGCAAATCAGTGAAGGCTTTACTATATTTAAGCCTAAAGGTTGCGATCATTGCTCGGGTGGCTACAAAGGGCGAGTCGGTATATACGAAGTAATGAGAATGTCAGATGAAATTGCCCGTACCATTATGGAGGGCGGTAACTCTCTGCAAATAGCCAATCAAGCGAAAGATCAAGGTATGCGTGACCTACGTGATTCTGGCCTGCTAAAAGTCATTCACGGCGTCACCAGTATTGCAGAAATCAACCGAGTCACCAGCTTCTAATAAACAATTGTATTAAAAGACTTAGCATATTTAGCACTAGATAAATAATTTCAAGGACTTATCATGGCGACTGCAACCGCAATAAAAAAATCAAAAAAAGCCGCCAAAAACCAACCTAAAGTAGTCACCTATGAGTGGAAAGGTACCAACCGCGACGGCAAGAAAACCTCGGGTGAGCTACGTGGAACAACTGTTGCAGAAATAAAAAGTCAGCTCAAATCCCAAGGGGTCAACCCTAAACTAGTTCGCAAGAAAGCCAGTCCGCTATTTAAACTAGGCGATCCTAAGATCTCTGCAATGGATATCGCAATGATTACCCGTCAAATTGCGACTATGCTAGCTGCGGGTGTACCACTGGTGACCACTATTGAGATGCTCGGTCGTGGCCATGAAAAAGTTAAAATGCGTGAACTATTAGCAACTATTCTTAACGAAGTGCAAGCGGGTATTCCATTATCGGATGCACTTCGCCCTCACAGGCAATATTTTGATGACCTTTATGTTGATTTGGTGGCAGCGGGCGAACACTCTGGTTCGCTCGATGCAGTATTTGATCGTATTGCTACTTATCGAGAAAAAGCTGAAGCACTAAAATCAAAAATTAAAAAGGCGATGTTTTACCCAGCTGCCGTGGTGATGGTAGCAGTTGGTGTAACTACATTATTGCTGCTGTTCGTAGTACCACAGTTTGAGGAAATTTTTGCAGGATTTGGCGCTGAGCTACCAGCCTTCACTCAATTAGTTATTAAAATTTCCGAATGGCTTCAAGCCTCTTGGTATATCTTTTTAGCCGCTATTATTGTTGGGGTGTTTTTGTTTGTCCGCACACACCGCAACTCGCAGAAATTTCGCGACCAAATTGATACCTTGGTATTAAAAATACCCGCTGTAGGTCCCATACTACATAAAGCTGCCATGGCCCGATTTGCTCGCACATTGGCTACAACTTTTGCAGCAGGTGTACCTTTAATTGAGGGGTTAGAGTCTGCAGCGGGTGCATCAGGCAACTATATTTATCGCAGTGCTTTACTCAAAGTTCGTGAAGAGGTAATGGCTGGAATGCAGATGAATGTCGCCATGCGAACCACTGGGATATTTCCGGACATGCTAATTCAAATGGTAATGATTGGTGAAGAGTCAGGCGGTCTCGATGAAATGCTCAACAAAGTCGCTAATATTTACGAAATGCAAGTCGATGATGCCGTAGATGGCCTCTCTAGCCTGATTGAGCCGATAATGATGGTTGTTATTGGTACGCTGGTTGGCGGCTTGATTGTTGCTATGTATTTACCTATCTTCCAAATGGGTAAGATTGTGTAGCAAGGCAAATATCGAACTATCGGCTTAAAGTGGATATTTGTCGGATTAACATCCGCTGAATAATGATATATTAGCTTTGCTCGCTTCGTTTATAGACAAATAGAATAACTAAATATGACTGCGCTACTTTCCGAATTCCAATCAACCATGCTTGAACTGCCATGGCTGTTCGTCTCACTTGTCTTCATCTTTGCCGCCACTATCGGCAGCTTTCTTAATGTAGTCATACATCGCTTACCAGTGATGATGAAACGTGAATGGCAGCAAGAGTGTAATCAGTACCTTAATGAGTATCACCAAGAGCTCATTGCCCCGATTGCCAAGAAACTCGGTAAGCCGCTTGATAATTACCCTGAAAAATATAATTTGGTTGTCCCTGTTTCTGCCTGCCCAAAATGTAAAACCAATATTAAACCTTGGCACAATTTACCTATATTGGGTTGGCTACTGCTACAAGGAAAGTGCGCCAGTTGCGAGGCCTCTATTTCAGCCCGTTATCCAGTATTCGAATTGTTTACAGGAGCTATGGTGGCAACATTGGCTTGGCAATTTGGGCCAACCTTACAATTTGCAATGGCCGCACTACTTACTTTTGCTCTAGTCGCGCTAACAGGTATCGATCTAGATGAGATGCTATTGCCTGATCAAATCACTATGCCGCTGTTATGGCTTGGTTTAATCATCAACATTAATGGCTTGTTCACTCCATTGACCGACGCTTTAATAGGCGCTGTAGCTGGCTACTTAAGCCTCTGGAGTGTCTACTGGCTTTTTAAAATAGCGACCGGTAAAGAAGGTATGGGGTATGGTGACTTTAAACTCATGGCAGTGTTTGGCGCTTGGTTAGGTTGGCAAATGTTACCGCTGATCATCCTACTTTCTTCTCTAGTGGGCGCTATCGTCGGCATTATGCTAATCATTAACAATAAGTTGAATAGTGGCAATCCTATCCCTTTCGGTCCCTATATTGCGGCTGCAGGTTGGATAGCACTCCTATGGGGCGAACCTATCGTCAATGCATACCTTGCTAGTTTATAGGTGCGAGTTATGGATAAGTTAGTTATCGGCTTAACTGGCGGCATTGGCAGCGGCAAAACTACTGTAGCTAACCTTTTTGCGGCTAAAGGTATTGAGCTAGTTGATGCTGATGTTGTGGCTCGTGAAGTCGTCGCTCCAAATACTCAAGGCCTTAAGCAGATCGCCGCTCATTTTGGAAAAAAAGTGCTATTAAGCAACGGAGAATTAGACAGAAAAGCATTAAGAGAATTGGTTTTCAACCATCCTGATGAGCGACTGTGGTTAAATGAGCTGCTACACCCAATTATACGCAGTGAAATGCTACAGCAACTAAAAAAAACACACTCTGACTATGCTATTTTAGTCGTGCCCTTGCTATTTGAAAACGGTTTAGATAGGTTAGTCCATTACACTTTACTGGTTGATATTTCACCAGAAGAACAAACTAAGCGCGTGATTGACAGGGATATGGTTAGCGCTGAGCAAGTTAAAAATATAATAGGCAGTCAAGCTTCTCGGGCTGAAAAACTGTCAAAAGCTGATGATGTCATCGACAATCATGGAACCCAATCGGCATTAATAAAACAAGTAGATAGACTACATCAAAAATACTTAAAACTAGCCGAAAACCATAAATGACATGACCCAATTAACCTACGAACAGCCGCTAAATGAAAAAACTCGTAGTTATTTGCGATTAGAATACCTAGCCCAGCAGCTAGAGGCTAATCTTGCCCATGATCATCAGCACCGCTGTTTTTATCCCCTTTTTTCATTATGCGAACTTACTGAACGTTGCGACTATCGCAGTGAAATAATTAAAGACATCGATAAGCAGTTAATCAGTTTGTCCAAATGGCTTTCGTTACCGCATATTGATGCAGACAAAGCAGATGACTATATCCTTAGGCTTAAGTTAGCAAGAGAGCGATTGCTTAGTTGCAACCGACCAGGTCAAACACTTAAACAAAATCGATTTTTGTCCGCACTGAGACAGCGCTTTAATATGCCCGGAGCTTGCTGTAATTTTGATTTACCACAGCTACACTATTGGCTAGCAAAGCCGTGGGAAATACGCCAACAAGAATATGCCGCCTGGTCTACGACTTTCGACTGTTTGCTCACTCCAATAAAACTCCTATTAGAATTAACTCGGCAAACCACGCAATATCATCAGGCAACTGCTGAAGCAGGGTTCTATCAGGGTGATAGCCCGCAGGCACTATCTCTTATTAGAGTAAAGATAGATGCTCAGCAAGGTTGTTACCCCACTATTAGCGGGCACAAAAACCGTTATGCAATCCATTTTGTTCAATTTGAACAACAAAAACATTCTGATCAAGCAATCGAGTTTCAATTGGCAACCTGCGGTTAAAGTCAGTACCATACTCACCTCAATTTAAATAACCGTTTGGGATTGCTGCTATGCCAACACAAGTTAACTGTCCTACTTGTGACAAGCTCGTTTTATGGACTGCCGAGTCAAAATTTAAGCCATTTTGTAGTGACCGCTGTAAATTGATTGATTTAGGTGATTGGGCTGCAGAGAAACATACCATTCCAGTAAAGCCAGAATTCGATCCTGAAGCCTTAGATACCCTAGGATATGATGAAGCGGACTTCTTTAAGGATGAAAAAGAATGAAGCGCATCCACGTTGCTGTTGCCGTTATTCTCAATGAACACAAACAGATACTTATCGCCAAAAGACATGCTCACCTGCATCAAGGTGGGAAGTGGGAATTCCCTGGTGGAAAAGTAGAGCAGGAAGAAAGCACCGAGCAAGCACTTAGCAGGGAAATCAATGAAGAGATTAATATCTACATCAACGGCTCAACGCCCCTAATGACGATTTCCCATGATTATAGCGATAAACAAGTACTGCTAGATATTCACACCGTTACTGACTTTACTGGCACTCCTGAGGGCCGTGAAGGACAATTGATACAATGGGTCAGCGTCGATGCACTAGCAAGCATTGACTTCCCTGATGCCAATCAACCAATCGTCGCCAAGCTGGAACAACTTCTCGGCTAGCACAGCCCCGATGGCAGAAATAACTTAGATAATAAGAAGCAGCGTTTACGTACTCACACTTCGTTGCTAGCTCCCACTAATACCACCTATGAACACTCAACGTTAACTAGGTGGTAGCCGGTGATGACCGCTTCAGACTCTGGGTGATGCATCGCATCCACTTGCTTAAGTGAATAAGCCACCTTATATAATACTGGCTCATTCGAGCCATTCGCTAGCCTATTTCACTATGCGCCAAACGCAACTCCTCTCAATCCTACCCATAGCATTCGAGAATAAGTAATTGCTCAGTTAATTTAACGCCTGGAAATGACCTACTCTCATAGTTCGCGCAGCGAACACATAGGGGTGAAGAAGCCCTGCTTTGGATGCATCGCATTCAAGGGCTTTGAAGCGCGAGTAACTTGTTACGAAGCTGGAGGCGAGGCACACGGCCTTTCCTTGGCATCCATGCCATCAAGGCATTTGTTAGTCCTAAACATCAGATTTTCCGAATGCCAGAAGCGCATGGACGCAGTTTCTGGCCAAGCTCAGCGACGGGGTGACGTAGTGAGTCGTTCTTTTAGCGCAGTGCATATACGAAAAAAGCCCTAGCGTATTCTGCTAAGGCTTTTTCGTGTATTAGGCGTCTGGAAATGGCCAGCTGCGCTAAAGCTCCGCGCTCATAAGCACATCGCTACCGCGATACTCGCCCTACTCCACATGGGTATTGAGCCTCACTACGTTCGGACTTTTTACTTCCCCATGTTCGAGTGTCATTTCAAAACCCGTTAAACGAAAAAATCCCCAACACAAAGTGCTGGGGATTTATCGTTACTGTTTTGTGTTCACTTTTCTAAAAAGTGAAAACCAAGGTGGCGTCTGGAAATGACCTACTCTCGTAGTTCGCGCAGCGAACACATGGGGGCGAAGAAGCCCTGCTTTGGATGCAGCGCATTCAAGGGCTTAGTAGCGCGAGTAACTTGTTACGAAGCTGGAGAGCCCGCTCAGCGGTGGGGTGACGTAGGGAGTAGACATTGCACACACGTGCTTAAGTGGATAAGCCACCTGATAGAAATACTGGCTCATTCGAGCCATTAACTCGCCTATTTCACTATGCTCCAAACGCAAAAAAGCCACCTTAATAAGGTGGCTTCTTCACTTAAATAGGCGTCTGGAAATGACCTACTCTCACATGGGGAGACCCCACACTACCATCGGCGCAATTGCGTTTCACTTCTGAGTTCGGGATGGGATCAGGTGGGACCACAATGCTATGGTTTCCAGACAAATT
>NZ_JAEH01000022.1 GCF_000518805.1 Shewanella waksmanii ATCC BAA-643 | reverse complement strand
GCTCTTCACTCGTTGCAAACCACATGGATGTGGTGAATGTCATTAATGCACGACTATAGGGATATAGGAGGTAGGGTAACGCAGGAGCAGTTACCGAGGAGCATTTAAGGACCTTACCTCAGAACCGCTAAATTCTCGCTGAGTGGCTAAATGTTTATACTGATTGGTATTACACCAACTATAGACGATGCAGGCCGAACCATTCGGCGCTATAACGAAGGAGATTCTAGCAAGCATAAAAAAAGCTAGGTGGTGAACCTAGCTTTAATATGGGGGAGTCGTCTGAAACCTTACGGGCTAACCTTCAATAACGTAAAAATCAACGCGGCGATGTTCAGCACGCTGTTCTTTGGTTAACACCTGCTGCGTTTCAGTGCCATCGAGAGTGCGAAAGCTTGCCTGTAGTTGGCTTGGCGATGCTCCCAACAGCACAAGATGCTCAACTAACCCTTGAGCACGACGTTGAGCTAAAGCTTGATTATACGCCTGACTACCAGTGTCATCGGTAAAACCCTGCACATTAATGCGTTTTTCTGGATGGTTGGCAAGATAACTCACAATGCATGACATGTTACTGTCGAGGTTTTGCAGCGGGACATCACTATTTTTGGCGTAATACACCGACTTAAAACCTGCTACCTGTTCACCGTTTTGCACCGCATAATCCAAACAGCGGCTCGACATCGTCACTTTAGGCTCTTCAACGGGCTTATTTTCCACCGTTGAAGCACAGGCTGACAAATAAAGACAGCACATCACCGAAATAAATAACCTTAATTCCATAACACCTTCATTTAGTCCGTTAAATTATGCGCACAAAATACCGTTACACTCGGTGTTTTTCAACTTTTAACCTTTATTAACAAAGAAGAACAAAATCATCATCACAATGAATAAAAATTGCTTTATAACAACCACCTACGCGCAAACCAAAGATTAACCCAGTTCAAGAATAGCCGTTACACGCTAATAAAAATAATAAAATCATGCTTTATTACGACACTAATCGAGATTTAAATATAAAGTTATACTAACCCTTATAAATAGTAATATATTCGCCTTTATACCAATGGGTATAAATGCGATATTAACGACACCAAGAAAAATAACTTTGATAGATATTAACTCGACTTGCCGAGCGGGCAAACATCGCATCTATCTCTGCTGTGGGTGGAAAAATAGATCCCGTACCTGGCCAATACAACTGTCCCTGCTCGCTCTCACACAAAACGATATTGACTGCAGCTTTATCTAAGGTGAGGGACTCATCTATCTCGGTATACATTTCAAACTCGATAAATTCAAACTCAGCTCCTCGATAGGTATTTAACACGTCAGCAGAAACCGTATGGTGCCGCAACCACTCTTTGGTTTTTGGGTCCTGATAATCGCGACTCACCACATTGAAATCATGCACTTTTGCAGCGTATGGGGTATTAACCAGCGCCGACACAACGGCATCGGCTGCTGCATGAGGAGCAGCCGTGTCACTCGCGGCCTGACACGCCACCACCACCCAAAGGTTAATCACCAATAATACTAACCTCATGCTTCACTCCCGGCTTGACTCGCCACCGCATTGTAGATAGGCAGGCTTCCCCCAACATCACTGGCATTGATTGGCAACACAAAATCAGTCCACACAGCGCGAGAATACTTGGAAATTTGCACCTTGTTAGACTGGTTACCCCCTAACATATAAAGCGATTGACCGTCAGCGCTTTGGCCGACAACAAAGGCAACATGACCACCACCTTGGCGCGATTTAATACCAATCGCCCCATAAACTGGCTCAGTGGTTTTTTGGCCGAAATCTATCCATGCTTTGGCTCTAAAGGCATTACTCACTGGCGTATAGCCATTTTGCTGCATAACCCAAGCAACAAACGAACCACACCAAGCATTCTGGCCGCCGGAATCATCTGTTCCCCAAAACTTAGCGGCTTTGAAATACTCAAGTATTCGAGGGTTGGCAACACTGCCCGCCACTTCTGATTGTCCTTGCTCGGCCAGCGCTGTTTTCATCCACGGCGTGCCTTGTATCAGAGCCGCAGCATCGACAACTACAGCCGGCGTACTTGGGGTGTTTGAGGCAGATTGTAATTTTTGGTTAAGCGTTCGATGAGTGCGGCCATTGACATCTATTTTTCCGTCAGGCCTTACCATACCAACCACTTTACGTTGAAATTGATTAATGGCGGCTACGGTTTTTGAGTTAGCGGGCATGCGGCCAAGGCTGCCATCGACAGCAAGTTTTACCGTTGGCGCGATCAAATTGAGAAGCTTATTTAACGCCGATTGAATAGTTTTAATGTCAGCAGCTTGGTTGTGCCCATCGATTCCGACCGAGCCTGTCAGTTGAATTGTCATGCGTATCTCTCCTTAATAATTACTGCACTCCTGTGCGGCATTGACTCTATAGTGTGGTCGGCTTTCAGTGACCTACTCGTTTTGTTTCGCGACTCTTTTTACTGGCAATAGATTTGGCTTACTTAAAATAACTACCATCGATTAGAATTAGGTATTAAGCATATTTATCGGCAATGGCCTTAAGTTCATCCAACAAGCCATCTTTAAGAATATAAAGCGGAATGTCCCACTGCTGAGGTGTAATTCCACCTATGTGGTCTTTCCTATTGCCATTCCAAATATTTAATCCCGGCACATTCTCCGCACAACAGTGGACCATGGCATTAATACCAATAGTTTGCCCATCAAATTCAACTGTTGTACTACGCTCAAAATTTGAAAAGCCGCCTTCTGATGGTTTCTTGAAAAAACCATTTTCAATTCGATCAATAATCCATGGCAAAGCAATCATTGGAAACTCAGATTGCGTAAGCCTTCGCTTTTTTTTAAGCTTTGAAAAATAATCTGTAGATACGACAAAATAATCACCTTTCTTTATAATTAACTTCTTTTTATCTGGAAACATCTCGTAATTTAAGGTGAGCAATACTTTTCATCAGGTTTTAAATTATCGTGAAAAATCAAACTTAATGGCTTATATATTACAACATTAATATTAGTCAACAACAAAGCACCCATAATAACGTTCAACCATCAAGAGTAATCATCGTGATACATTTCACGAGATAATTCATCCAAATAACTCTTAACCTTTAGCTCATCAGGACTACAAAACTCTCTTGAAGCAATTATGCTGTATGTAAACTTTTGCCCACCCTTTAGCTTTGTTCTCGGGTCGTCCCCTTGCTCAGAGTGATTAATTATAAAGTCTAACTGACGCAATATTGAAACTACAGATGAGTTACTCTTATCTATAAATTTACTACCAGTGATTATATTTTTAGCCACTTTTGCTTTTTTTGTTAAAGAAACAAAGTTCATTTAAATACCTATAACGTTAATTTTTGAAATTGCCGATTTAACACTATCATTTACTAATAATTGAATTCCACCACCATTCGTGACTAACGCTTTTCCAGGGACTGTCCAAGTGTCAACTACCGGTTTAGCAGTAGACATTAACCCAGTGCCTTCTACTACTTTAAAGGACTTTAAAGTTCTTCCCTCTCCACTTATACCTAATTCGTCTGGACTTTGACTAGATAAAGGATCAAACCAATTCCCAGGATAACCATGTTGTGCCACATATTGCGTCATCGAATCAGGGGGGGGAACTTTATCACTTCGACAGGCTTTGTTAGGTCAAAGCCTCCTTCCTTAGTACCATCAGGAGAACCTAAAGCATCAAAAATTTGGTCCTCGGAAAAACCATTTTTGCTCATATAATCTAATGTTACATTTCTACGAGCCTCTATCTGTTCCAGGCTAGAACCTGTGGATTTGGCTAGGTTAACATCATCTTTTTTTGGTTTCTTCCTCGGCCTATTTTCTCTTATTGCACTTTCACCTGAACCTATCGTAATTATATGATCAACTTTACTAACACTCTCAACTATCTCGTCGGCGGTATATGGTAACTGCGCAATCTGAGCAACTTCAATCAATTTGGATTCTAATTCAGGTGTTATATGTTTATTAGGGCCAGCAATACTAGTCTCTTTATCTTCAACCTCTTTACAACTCAACCCTAACGGGTCGATCCAGTTAACCGGATTAGGCGCATATTGGTAAGGATTAATACCACCAGCAAGGCCAATGGGATCTTGACTGATAAAGCGCTGTTGTTGCGGGCTATAGTATCGATAACGGTTGTAGTGTAACCCTGACTCAGCATCAAAATACTGACCTTGAAAGCGCAGCGGATTATCAAAACTATCTGCCATTGGTTGGCTATCTGCCACGGCTAAACCAAATGGATCTGAAGAATGTTGCCACACCCTTTTTCCATGGCCATTTAACACGGTGCAAGGCGTACCGAGTTGGTCTAGGTGATACCAATATATCTGCTCGCTTTCAACACAGGCTATCGGTGAAAAACTATCAGGCTCATACAGGTACCAGCGATATTGACCTTGAGTATGCTCACCCACCAGCTGATCGCCATCCCACAAATAGTCTGTACGTGACCGCTCAGTTAATTTCACCGTGCGACGACCCAGCGCATCGTATTGATAGCGAGTGAGCTTGCCATTGTGGTTAATCTCTACTAATTGATTTAACCCGTTAAACTGGCGATATTGGCGTACTCCCGCAGCTGTAATGTGGGTTTGGTTGCCACTGTCATCGTAACTAAAGTCGCTATCAAGTCGCGACAGCAACCTGTCATGTGACACGCTAATCGGCCTAGCCGATGAATTCACAGAGCTTTGGTGATGGCTGTTAGCAGCACTCGCTGATTGCGGGTTGCCAAAGCCATCCCACTGATATGCCGTTGATTCAATAATGTCAGCTTCACCCGCAACGCGGCTTTCGCGTTTTACTGCAACCAATTGATTAATTGAGTTATAGCTAAATCGGTCTGTCTGAGTATCCTCACCCTTAACACTGGCAGAGGCTTGTCGGCATAGCAATTGTCCTTCGGCATCGTATTGATAACAACGAAATTCAACCTCACCAGTCTGTTGATGACACCAACGCTGCTCATTGAGGCGCGAAAAGCGGTCAAACTGTTGCTTTAAAGTCACATCGTTGCCCATTTTCTGGGTAACTAACAAACCAGCATCATCGTATTGTCTTGTCACGATTAATTTCGACTGGCTGTCTCTGCCGCTATGCGCAAGCGCCATGCTTGCAAGCTGGGCATGTTCGTTGTACTCGTATTGAATAATGCTACCGTCTGGCAGCTGCATTGACTCTCTTAGCCCCTGAGCGTTGTAGCGGTAACCTATCTTCCACGCCCCTTGAGTCGATTGACTGACCTTACCATTAAGATGATAGGTCAATGCCAACTGGCTATGGCCGTTGTGCGCTTTTACTACTCGACCGAGCGCGTCGTAATGAAAATTGTTTTGAACACTCAAACTGCTAATGGGCTGGGTGGATTTGTTGCTCAGCACTACACTATTTTGCTGGACAACCCGCCCTAACAAGTCGCGCTTCAATGCGATATGGCGCACGCCGCTATCACTAATAGCGCTCAGCCTATCTGCTGCGTCATAAGTAAAATCTTGCTGACGGCCATCAAAGCCTATTAGCTGGGTGATCTGCTCGGTTTTACTGTACTGCAACGAGTATTGCGCCCCGTCACTGCGGATAATTTGGGTCAAATTACGTTCGCTGTCATAGCAATATTGCAAACGACTACCGTCTTCAAACTGCATTGCGCTAGGCTGAGCCAGCCCTTGATAACACCAACTTTTTCTCGATACCGCTTCATCGCTTTCTTGTGCGGAAGCTATTACTGGCCGAGGTTTACTGCAATCATTAGCTTTATCGGCCCCCTTTTGGATTACCATGGTTGGGGTAAGCGCTGAGATCATTCGACCGGCAGTATCATACTCAAACTCAGTGACAATTTGCTCATGCTGGTGTTGTTGCGAATAACTGCGATAGGCGCTCACTCTGCCTACTGTATCTCGAACGGTTTCGGTAACTATGCCATGACCATCAATACTGGCATTGACGCGGCCCATACTGTCATAGCTATAGCGGGTTAACTTAGCGCCCTGTTGCTGCGCCAACAGTTCACCATTTGCACTCCAAAAGTGGCTTTTTTTACGACCATATTCATCAACAAACTCTCGTAACTGTCCGTTATCGTTATAGCGATATTGGCGCTGGCGACCATCAACTAACTGCTCTGATAACAAGCGGCCAGTAGCATCAAAACGCCGTAAGTGCTTTCCACCCAGTGGGTCAATTGTAACAATGCGCTGCCCTAGCGCATTGTACTGGTATCGCGTCACCGCACCATCAGCTGCCACCAATGCGCTCAGTTGGCCTTGAAGGTTGTATTCATATTGAGTCAGCGCGCCCATAGCGTTAGTTTCCGCTATTTTTCGCCCCAAATTATCGTAGCGATAACGGCTAATATGGCCATTGGCATCATGAAACTCTAATAGTTTACCTTGGGGGCTATGCACAAAACGTTCAGTGTTTCCCAAACTATCGGTACTGATAGTCGCACGGCCACTAGGGTGTGATTGGTAGCTAAAATGATACTGGTAGCTACCTTCATCTCCCCATTGCTTTATGCACTGGCTACTCGTCCCCTGTAGTTGCCACTGGAAATGATGGCTAAAGCCCGATGCTCTGGTGCGTTTTTTTAGTAAAAAGACCACTGCCATATCCGGCTCTTCACTATCAAGATCACTGATTGAAGTCTCGCCCAACACATATTGATAGCGGTACTGCTCAGTTTCAGCTAAGTGATTTCGCGCAACGGTTAGCGCCCTACTAGCGTCATATCCATAGCGCGCTAGCGGTTTTGGTAACACCTGTTGCTTGCCTTCACCATCAACAAAATACGCTTGTACAGACACCAAACAGTCATAAGCATCGTACTGGAGGATGAGGCCACGATGTGGGGCGATTGAAATCGAGGTTAACCGCTGCTTTGTGTCATACTGCAAAGCAAAATATTGCCCTTGCAAATTACTGATCGTATCAAGCAACCAAGAGCAACCCGTGTCACTGTGACAGCGCTTAAACGTCCAGTGAGTGTCATCCGGTTTGACCAACACTTGTTTATCTTCAGCTTGATAAATCAGCGCTAAACCCGATGACAGTTGATAACTAGTTTGACCTATTTTGACTTGCTCAAAAACATGAACCCGCCCTTCATCATCCGTGAGCTCAAGCCAATGTTTGTCTTGCTGTTTGGGGCCGACTTTAGGCGCGCTCTGCACTTTTTCCTCAAGCTGCACACTAAAATTGTGGCGCCAGCCATATCCTAAGCCAACATTGGTATCAGCACGACTAGAACGATATAACCGGCGCCAGACCAAGGGCATGACACCTTCAATGTTAAAATCAACGAGCGGCAGGATTTCTTCGCCTGAGAACATTGAAATAGGATCAGAGCGGCAAACTTGCTCATCAATCGCTACATCAGTTTGAGTGTAATTCGCTTGCTCACCGCTAGTCGGCTGCGGCTGACTTTGCTTGCCTTTAGGGCTTGCTTTTCCTTGGGGTTTATTACTGGTGCTAGCCCCTACAGGCGAGGCCACTTCGGTCGAAGTATGTAGATTAGCTTTAATGGACTCCACGTATACATTGAGTAGTCCTTGCTCTATCGCCTTGCTCAATTGCATCGCGATGGATCTTGCGCCTAAGGCGCAGCTCAACCCTATGGCGGCTAATAACGTTTGCCCATGCATAAGGGCATTGCGGTCTTTCGCCAAGTGGGGAGAGATTTCTCTTACCACACCAGAGTGACCCGAGATCTCATTGGCAACAGCAAGGGTAAAACCTGATGGTTTGGGCTGTGATCTTGGTAAGATCATGACGTGCCGATGATGGCCCCGAAACAAAAACTGACTTATCGGCTCACTCATGTTAACTATTCCCTGTCCATGAATAGATGGCTAATCCATGATGTAAACTTTCAGATAATTCCAATTGAACCACGGTACCGGCAGTGCGTCCTTGCTGATAACTATGATAAATATGGATAAGGTTATACAACCCCGTCACCCCACCTAACTCTCCGGTGTAATAACCCGTTTGTACAACTTCACTTTGACGGTCGATGTTGTTCGCAAGATGAATATAGCCATCCAACCAGTCTTGCAATAACTTGGGTTCACCGTTACCTGGAGCATATAACTTGGCAACCGAACGACGATTTAAGAAACTGGCAGCATCGTTAAATAGGCTACCTACGGCTTGTCGTCGCTGCGACAATGTCGCCAGTGCTTGCTGGGTGAATTCCACCGACAAACCACTATTTTGCAAACTGATCAATGCCAGTACTGCGCCTTCAGACGGCTGAACACCTTGACTGCTGTCAGCAGTTATCAACAGATTTGCCGCTGATAATTCAGCGATGTCATTGATCGCGGTATCGACTGCAATTAGTGCTACGCGATTAAGCCCTTGTTGTTGCAAAGCGCTTAGGCTAGCTAAAGCGATGGGAAGAGCCGCTCTGCCATAGGGAAATATTTGACTTTGCCCATGGGCAAAAAGCTGCGGGTAGTCTTGTTGCAGCTGATTCAACCAGTTTTCAATTAACTCAGGGCGTTCATTACTACTCTCAGGTAATAACCAAAAAACTGGCACATCACAATGAAAGTCGGCATGCTGTTGCGAAAGCTGCTGTAATAATGGCCCAACCAAGCTGCTGATATGCTTAGCGCTAGACTCAACAGTTTGTGACGGTTCACTATCAGCAAAAAACGCTGTGACATACCCCTCATCGACCACGCATGGTTGGGTTTCAACATAGGGCAAGTTAACCGCTGCTAACGAATTAGCCTCAATGCCGAGATTGAGTTTCACTTCATCAAGCACAATATTCATATACGCCACTCAAGCATGTCGAAGTGCGGTGTAAATAGGTTGGGTTTTAGGCGCATACGGTGCAATAACGCTAACTTGCGATGTAGGCGACTGCCTCCCTGAATAATGTTGTCGATATTCGCCATCGTCACAGCTTGACCATCCAACATCTGAGTGTGACTGAAATCAACGGCTTGGTTCTGCCAAGCATCAAGTAACTTGGCAGCGTAATATTGCAAATGCTGGATTTGCGCTTGTTCATCGCTATCAAACTGCACATCCAGCGGCATAAAGTAGTCTAGCTTTTGCCCCAACAATAATCTTATTGCGGTAAAAGCCGCTGCCGCGTTTTCCGCAGACAACATGTACCGCGCTAAATACGGTATAAACTTGCTATAGCCACTTAGTGCCATGACCTCAATCACATAAGGTGTGTGACTCTCAGTTGCTGAAAGCATGTTAACCAGCTTGCTTGCCTCTAGCTCCGGTAGCGAGGTAATGAAGATCTCAAATAGGTGTGTTCCCATATATTGCAATCGCGTAAATTGCTGCACGATTTGAATAAAGTTGCGCCCTTTATAGGTCAACACATCAAGATACAATAGGCTCAGCTCAGCGAGTCCTGGCAAATGTCGGAATTGCTGCACTAGGGCGTCTGATAAGCCACGCTGATAGTACAAATACAGCAAATGTTGATTAAATAATGCGACTTCATGCCGCGGATCTAGCGGAAACTCAACAACGGCAAATTGCTGGCCAAGATACAAACAAAAATGCGGTGCTAATTGTTGAATGCGAACATCAGTATGTTGATATAAACGCCAGACTAAATCAGGATAATGACTTGAATTCTTTGGCCAGTTAACTAATGCCATCAATTGCAAAATGACCATTACATCAGCAGCCTGATATATGGATTCTTCGTCATCTTTGGTAAGGGATGCTTCCAACAAGGCCATCACCTGCGTAGCAGTCGTTGCGGTGAGCAAATGAGGTTGTGAAGGCGGTGCATCGTTAAGCAGATCAATACAGGTCACCAATGCCTGAGTATTGTCATTTAGGTTCTTTTGGGTGCTCAGCAATGTCAGGTTTATCGCCCGCCGCTGCGCTAATAACTCATTAAAGTAATTGTTAATATTAATCATCTTGGTTGGACATACATCAGTTACTGTTGATCGCGTATTAGCCGATAAGCACACTAGGATTTCCTGCTACGATCTTACCGCCATGAGCAGTGCTATCGCCCATACGTGCAGCGGGTTTGCCATTAATGGTGACTGAACTCGAACCAGCACTGATGGAATCTGGCGGGCCTACACACACCAATTTGTCTCCTTGACGAGCTGCGGGTAGCGAACTAATCAGTACATTGGGCGAACCAACGACAACGGGCCCCCCCTACATGGGGCACAGGGCCAGGGTTTGTCTTAGGACAGACATGCATACTCGTTACTGTTGCTGCTGGCATTCCCATAATCACATCCTTGTTATTTGAAGACTTAGCTACCGCTACTTTCTAGCGGAAATACCAATAACTGCCGCTGCATCATCACTGTGGCAAGATGCTCAAGCTGCTCATATTCATCTAAACTGTCAGCTAGGCTCTCCCCAGATAAATAGCTAACTAATTGCGATAAAATATGCGCACTGTTCTTCCACTGGTGTCGCTGTGACAAAAACTGCATCCCGTAGGTTGTCGCACACCACAAATCCATTCGCGGTGGGCTTAACAGCGGGTCATCCGGTCGATCTACTGGTCGACAAATGAGATAACGATGACCAAACTGACAAAAGAAATAACGGCCTTTGCAAGCTGAGCCCCGTAAACCGACACCTGGATAAGTGATTAACTCCATCATCAGTTCAACTTAATCTGGGCAGCTTTTAAGGCAATTGTGGCACCATTAACTTTAACGTCGGTGCCTTTCACTTTAATGTTGGTACCCTCAATACTAATTGCGCCGTCACTGCTAAGTTTGATACTGGCAGCCCCCGTTTTCAGCACGATCTCTTTACCGGCCTCAATGCTTAGCACCTTTCCAACCTTTAAGCTGTCATTAGTACCAATATCGGCACTGCGATCTTTACCTACTGTTAGGGTCTGATTGTTGGCAATATCGCTGAAATTATCGTTACCAATAGTCAGGCGATCATCATTGCCTATGTCTGTCGCGCGATCGTTGCCCACAGTATCTTGCTGATCACGCTTAACATTCAGATGATGATCTTTTTCAGCTTGGATAAATAACAGCTCCTTACCTTTTTCATCATCAAACCGTAACTCATTGAAGTTGTCTGCTCCGCCCTTTTTAGTGCTGCGCGTTTTAATACCGCTTTGTGTTTTCTTAGCCGGCAAGGCATAGGGTGGCATGAGTTCCGCGTTGTATACTGCACCACTGATGATTGGCTGGTCCGGGTCACCATTAATAAACTCAACCAGCACTTCCTGTCCCACTCGTGGAAAGAAAAATGCGCCCCATTTGTTACCAGCCCAGTTTTGCGCAACTCGGATCCAGCAAGAACTCTTGCCATTAAACTCACCTTCGCGATCCCAGTGAAACTGCACTTTCACTCTGCCAAACTTATCTATGTGTTGTTCATCGCCGGCATCTCCGGTCACAATGGCAGTTTGAACACCACTGATTAACGGCTTACGCAGTAAATTATAAGGACGATAGGCCGTGGCTTTAGGCACACACTCAAAGTCATTGTGATAAACCGCGCTGCTATGAGACTGACTGGCGCCAGATTGGTTAGGTTGTGTGGCGCTGGTACGCATCGCCGTCACGACAAAGCTCTGCCCTTTGTAACGACTGTCTTCATGGTCTTTGAAAGTAAAACATTGCCCAGTGGCAAAGCTGCGACAATCACTTTGCCCAGAGCACTTATGCATGTCTTTTTGTAAGGCTTCTAACTGCGTATTGGCATAAGGTTGCGGACGCTTATTTATTTCTGACTCACCCATATAGTCAAACACTTCCAAAGAGCCTTGCCCTGGAAGTTCCGCTTGTGACTTGCTACCAAGCGGAAATAAGCTGGGTTGTTCAAAATCGTAGCCTTTTTGTGCATAGGCACCACTGACCATAGATAAACCACCTTGCCAATGCACAACGTGCGATTCAGCTAAATGACCGGAATAACAACGCACTTGGTCTTCTGCACACTTTTTGTAGGCGGTCACATCATCAGCCAGCACTAATTGATGAGCTGATGCACTGTGTTCAAAGAAGTAAAAGATGCCTTCCTGCTGCAGCAGGCGCGCAACAAAATCGAGGTCTGACTCTTGGTATTGAACGCAATACTCATATTTGGGATAGGTCTTAGTGGTCTTATCTTGAAATGCGACACTATGCTGGCCAAACAAGTCAGAGATAATGTCTATCACCGACAAGTTTTGATAAATGCGGCAATTAGTGCGTTTTTGCATTAATGCAGCAGTAGGAACAATTACGGCTTGGTAGTCAATATAGTCTTCACTGACATCACTGGCAGCCGTTCGCATACCTGCTGATTCAATATGACTGACCACACCGTTAAAATATCGAACCGCGCCCGAAGAAAAAGCATTTCTTAAGGCAATAGTCACACTCTTACCGACTATGTTTGCAAGCGAGATACTGGTGCCAACGGCATACATTGACACGGTAATAGAAAACAGCTGAGAAATCGCCTCATCAGCTGACAAATGTGTAAGGTATAATGCATCCTTCCCTAGCGGGGTCTGGATACTAATAATGTTGTTTGCCTGTGTCGCCTTTAGCATTCCTTGCCTCAGTAAATCTTTATCAAAGCCTTGGAGCGCATTGCTCCAAGACCTTTAGATCGCAAATGAAATTACATTTGTTGACCTTTAACGCCACTGTAGCCATAACGTAGCGCAGCAGTAACATTGTTCTTATCATCGGTAGGCGTCACAGCCATCATCATTTCCGTGTAACTAATTGTGATAGTTTCAACAGGACGATCGCCTTGAATTGATACGCTATAGCTAGAAATCATCGCATCAGTTAGCTCGATCTGCATGATCTCTTCGATCTTGTCACCTTGTTTAGTGATATGGAAAACCGCTTTTTTACCTTTACCAATCGTTGCTTCTTCAAACAGGTAAGTTGATGCATTGTCTTGTAGCTTAGTAATCGTCACATCACCTAAGCGAGTAGAGCTAGCTTCACGATCTTGCGCTGTACCAGTGAAAGAAGAGAGTTCACGGCTCACATTCCAGTCAACTGATAAGACAGTAATCATGTCTTTATATTCTTCTGCCGTTGTTTCGCCTTTAATTCCTTCATAATCTAAATAGGTATTCGCTTGCATTATTAATGCTCCTTGTGCGTTAAATTCATCCATTATTGGACAGGCTAATTAAAGTTTGAGTTAACAAACAAATTGAATGCAAATTTAATTTACATTTAAATATACCACTCAATTAAAAAGATACATTTAAATGATAATACGATGATCATTCAGGGCGAAGATTATAGTAAAAAAACACCAAATTCAACGATAACACCGGTAAAAAACCAAACATTTAAAATTATTCAAAATCAAATATTTAACTAAATCAAAACAACTGTAAATCGCAGCGGTAGCACTTAAGTGCTACCGCTAACAGTTTTCAGTAAAACTTTGCAACTAGTAATAGGTAAAGACAATTTAAAACTGACTAAAGACAAATTAATCCAGCTTTAAAATAGATACACACCTAATAACTATAAAATCAAAAAACTATACCTTATATGTAAACCCATCATTATTAACGCCAATTTTAACCGAACTAGATTTTTTATTTAAACTGGTCTTTTCCAACATTTTAATTGACAGATCTGGCAGCAATGTTTGCTGTAAAATATTATGAATATTTCTCGCGCCAGAGCCGGCGTCCTGACACATAGACACAATTTTGTCGATCACATGCTCGCTGTAACTAAATTGCGCTTGATAATGGTCGTGCAGGCGAACTCCAACCCTGGCCAGCTGCAACTCGGTAATTTGATTTAACATGGCGGAAGTTAACGGCACGTAAGGCACCACATTGATTCGGCCTAAAAATGCCGGTTTGAAATAACTGAGCAAATCGTCATGAAGTGCTTTTTTCAATCCTGCGATAGTTGGCGTAGTATTTTCATCCTCAAATAGCGACATAATGGTATCAGTGCCAGCATTAGAGGTCATAATGATGATGGTATTTTTGAAGTCGATATCTCGGCCTTCACCATCTTTTATCTGACCTTTATCAAATACTTGGTAGAAAATGTCTTGCACGCCTGGATGAGCTTTCTCCATTTCATCGAGCAAAATGACGCTATAAGGTTTACGACGAACAGCCTCGGTCAACACCCCCCCCTCACCATAGCCCACGTAGCCTGGAGGCGATCCCAATAGCAAAGAGACTTTATGCTCTTCTTTAAATTCAGACATGTTGATGACTGTAAGGTTATCTTCGCTGCCATAGACTTGCTCAGCCAATGTTAGCGCCGTTTCGGTCTTGCCTACGCCACTGGGACCTGTGAGTAAGAACACACCTATCGGGCGCTTTTCATCTGCTAGCTGCGCACGCGATGTTTGTACCGTTTTGGCAATGATTTCCAAACCGTGGTCTTGACCCACCACTCGCTTAGCCATGTTATGTTGTAGCGACAAAATGGTATCAATCTCATCCTGTTGCATTTTACCCACTGGAATACCGGTCCAATCAGATATCACTTCAGCAATCAGTTGTGAATCCACTTGCCAGTGGACCATGGGTTGGCTAGTTTCGGCTAACGCTTGCTTGATTTGACTAAGTTCCATCAACAAGGCTGCGCCGTTTTCCACTTCATCGGCTTGTAACAGCTCAATCAGTTCCGCAACGCGCTTAACTTGCTCAAGTTGTTGTTGCCATAACACCTCAAGTGGCTTGAGTTGTTGCTGCGCAGATTTGAGCTCACGTTTTAGCTGACGGATTTTTTTGGTGTGATTTTCACCAGTTTTGACTTCACGTTGCAGCAAGGCGATTTGGGTATCGAGTTGCGTTGCTGATCGCTGTAACGCCTCAATTGGACCAGGCGTTGAAGCTTGACTCATTGCCACTCTAGCGCAGGCTGTATCGAGCAAACTCACGGCCTTATCAGGCAACTGCCTTCCAGTGATATAACGATGGGACAATGCCACAGATGAACATAGGGCCTGATCAGAGATTAAAATACCGTGATGCTGCTCCATCACAGGTAATAGGCCGCGCATCATATATACAGCCTGCTGCTCAGAAGGCTCTTCAATTTTAACAACCTGAAAGCGACGCGTTAATGCGGCATCTTTTTCAAAGTACTTCTTGTATTCAGCCCAAGTAGTCGCAGCAATCGTGCGCAGTTCACCTCGTGCCAATGCAGGCTTGAGTAAGTTGGCAGCATCATTTTGCCCAGCTGCACCGCCACTGCCGATCATGGTATGGGCTTCATCAATAAACAAAATAATGGGCTGTGCCGATTGCTTGACCTCATTTATCAAGCTCTTAAGACGATTTTCAAACTCGCCTTTCATACCCGCTCCGGCCTGTAACAACGCCAAATCTAATACATGAATGGCGACATTTTTTAAGGCATCAGGTACATCTTGTTGGGCGATTTTAAGTGCTAACCCCTCTACAACCGCAGTTTTACCAACGCCGGCTTCGCCGGTCAGTATCGGGTTGTTCTGCCGGCGGCGAGTCAAAATATCGATCATCTGCCGAATTTCATTGTCTCGGCCTAATATAGGGTCAATCTTGCCTGATTTTGCTTGGGCGGTAAGATCTTGAGTAAATTGCGCTAGACTCGGGGTTGCAGACTGAACTTGAGCATCAGTTACATCGCTCGAGTTAACCGGCTGCTGCTCATCTGACAAGGCATTGAGCTCAGGCCAACTCATTAGCAACTTAGCACTGTCTATATTTAGCAGTTGTTTTGCTGACCGAGACACTAAAGCACTTAATGAGTCGCCCTGCAGTAAAGTAAATATCAAATAGGCCGACCGCATGGCATTGTCGCCAAACTCGATACTCGTATTGAGCCAAGTTTGACGCAATAAATTGACAATATGAGGTGATAGGCTTGGCGCTGCACTATTGCCTGTTTTGAAGCCCTCTAAGCCTCTTCTTAGCTCATCCGTCAGTTGGTTTTTGTCAACGCTGAAGTGATTACAAATGAGCGTAATATCACCTAATTCGCTTTCCAACATTGCCAATAACCAATGCTCTATCTCAACGGTAAATTGGCTGCGGCTATGACAGATACTCGCGGCCGACTCTAATGACCGTTTACAACTCGGGCTCAGTTTTTCAACTAACTTACTCAGTGTCATCGCTGACATAATCGCTAATCCTTTAGGTGTGAGTTTAAATCGATAATGTTTGTGTTGTTTGCGATTGGCATGGGCGACTCATCAGGCTGCAGCCCAATCCCAGACCAAGACCTTGCCGCGATAATTGCGCCACGGGCACCTGATTCATACTGACATTCAACTGCAGTTTAAATTGAGTCGTGTTACCAAGATATTGACCAATAAGCTGCTGAACCAAGCGAGTTTTGTGCTTACCCGGTAAATACTCAGCAGCGATATCTTTATCTGTAAAGCTAAGGGTAATGGTGACAGCCGAGCTGATATCCCAAACCCGCTGACCAAGACTTGCATCTAAACCCAAGCGGGCATATTGCCCTTCAGGGTTACAGCGCCCACCTAACCGGGTTTGATCTTGAGGCGACAATGTTAGCCATCGACCTTGAAACTGCTGCACATCGACATCGCCCTGGGTAAAGTCCATCAGCATATTGGCCAGTCCCTGAGCAGAAGGGGATGAGCGACTTTGAATACCTGCATAATAGGCCGACAAAGAATCTGGGCCGCTAAAGTGTTTTAATACCTTTGAGAAAGCATCAGTTTGTTGCTGGCCACCCGCTTGATAGCTCACGCTAAACCGATACTTCTCCCATGCCCGGTAGAACAAAGATATTAAACGGTGATTAAAGAGATCATAAAAATCTTTCATACCGGTATCTTTAAGCTTGAGTCGCGCCAAGACCATTTCACTATAATGCTGCGGTAAGGCTCCGCTGGGACCCGTTAGCCCCATAAATGAAATATTCATATCAATGGCACTGCACTGGGCATTATCAGATTCACGGAGTTCAACGCCGCTGATTGGTTGACCAGGAAAACCCAGATGCTGATCGACTTTAAATCGAATGAGTTCTTGAGCAGGTAAACTATCACGCCCAACACAGTGATAGCGGGCCTTATCATTGGCGAGCTGACGTTCGACTTGATACACAGCTTGATAAAAGTCTTGTTGAGTTGGCGCATCAATTAACTGGCGTAACGTCATAACAGCGGCCTTATACCAGCCCTTGCAGGCCAAGTGTAATATCGCTGATCTTGGCCAGTGAAACGCAAGCTTAAACGCGTAAAGCTATTGATCACTGCAAACTGAGCAAAGAAATGATCAAGCACAGTGCAGAAGAAAAATACCCCAGCACCGGCATAGTGATCTTTGGTAAAAGTGATCTCAATATCGCTACCGGCACAAAAACTGACTCGACCTGCTTGTGCCACCCGAGCCGTAGCGGCACTCACCTCAACCGCAACAATACTTTCTATCAGGGCCTTATTTTCTGGAGATGCCTTAAAGTCATAGAGTTTCAGCGTTTCTTTGAGCTGTTTCGTCGCTTCTGGACCACTAAAACTATCTAAACTTAAATGACTGACAAGTTGCCATCGGGATGCATCCGACAACGCCGGACGGACTGGTAAAGTGGGCGCGTGTAAGCACTTCACTTTCTTAATAATGTCCGCTCTTTCAGCAATGAACATTTTGGGTTCTTCAGTACCAAAAGGCAGATGCGCGGCTAAATTGCGATTACTGCACAATGCCTTAGCACTCAATACCCAAGTTTCGTTTTCGCTATTCGCATCAAAGCCTTTAAAATCTTTATCAACTAGAGACAAGAACAGTTCAGTTCCCTGCTCGGCATAGCCCCCCGCCCAACTCGCCGCTTCTCGGCGCACGTGCCAAAACAATCTATCTTGGCCTAAGTAAGCTGGATGCGATTCACCATAAAATGGACTCACCTTGACTTTGTTGTCGGCAGGGTCAAAAGCGGAAACCTCATTTACCGCAATGATTTCAGACACTTCAGCATCTAAATAGCGAGCCTGTAATTTGTACTCGTACTGCGCAGAGTCCACGCTAATGGGTTCTAACTCTTGCTCAAAGAGGTTAACGACAGGCGTACAGCCCAGTAAGAAGTGACCGGCATTAACTTGTTTTTCTAAGTCCTCAGCAGAAGCCTTAAAATAAAAATGCAGCTCAAACTCACTGCCAATGTGCTGCCAGCAATCACTAAGATCAACGATATCAACAAACAGAAATTTCTCGGCGAAGGTAAAATTCTCCACCAGTAGTCGGTAGCCTGAAGAGGTCCGTTGGCTATAAGGAACCACTTGTTGCTGATGGTCAAATCCCACGGCCTGAATATGACGCTTTTCAATATACTTAACCTGGTTGCAGTCCCCCTTAGGTGAAATCGCCATACCGATACAGTGCTCAAATAACATCTGATAGAGATGGTATGTTTGATGCGCTTGGCCATTGAGGAAAAACCGCAATCGGTCGATTGAGAGTGTCGACATTGAAACTTCATCAAACTCACCGGTGATGGTCAGTTTTAAGCTAGATTTAGCATGGTCATTCCATATAGGTTCCGGCGCATTAAACGGGGCATTCTCAAACTGGGCATCACTGACATCTATTGGCCAAAGCTGAGTGTCGTAACAGGTTTTAAAGTGACAAGTTTTCATGCCTTCAACTTGCGTATCAACCTGACTGCCGCGAGCTAATAACACCCCAGTTGTTGACACATTTTCTGTCTCAACTTTAATGACTGACATTGAAGGAATAGGCGCTTGATAGTCCGGATACAGCTGCCCTAACAGGGCTTCGGTCAATTCAGGAAAGCTATCATCGAGTTTCTGTCTAATTTGGGCAGTGAGTAACGAAAATGCCTCAATAAGCCGAGAGACATGAGGATCTTCAACATGCTCATCACTTAACCTCAATCGACCCGCTAGTTTTGGGTATTGCTCAGCGAATTCAGCGCCCATATGCCGAATAAAAGCCAGTTCTCGATTGTAGTACTTCAGTAACTCTTCGTTCAAAACGCGGCCTCATTGACTGTCATACCTAGGTGTACAGGTTCGACTTCAGAATCAAACGTAATGTACTCAGGTTCGGGATCGGCATATAACAAGGCATTGATCCGCAGGCGTAAAATCCGGTCCAACGGCTGTTCGTTGTCCATGGTTTCTACCAGCACTTCAATAAAGCGCGGCTCAAATCGTTTGATCGTTTCCGCAACTTGCTGGCACAACGATTGACGGCCTTCAAGGCTAGCAACAGCCATACTAGAAAAGTCATTTAAGCCATAATTGAGAAGCGAAGCATCCAGCTCTTGGTAATAGTCTGGCCACTGTTGCCACTGAATTTTGGCATTGAGTAGATTCTCTAGGTCACGACGGACATTGCTGCGTAATTGCTGCAAGTTCAGACCTCGATGGCTATCTTTCACATCGGCCGAATCGGGATCGTCATCAATCAAGCGATCGAGAATTGAAGCCTGAATATGGGGTGTCGCTGACAAAGGTTTGCTGCTCATCAATCTGCCTCTACATCATCAAAATACTAAGCAGCTGCTGACAGTTTGCTGATGGCACTTAAAGGCAGCGCTGCATTGTCAACAAACCACATTTTCATGCCGCGACCCGTCATCACATCGGTGGCGGATTCGTGCCAATCTGTTTCACGGCCCAATTTCTGCGAATCAGTTTCACTGGTTGCATACACCACAGGAATATGGGCCTCGCCACAAGGGCCATTTTTAATCGCAATGTCTACTCGTCGCCATACCTGCTCAACTAAGGAAGATACGGGTTTAAAATGGATGTAATCAATCTCAGATAGCTGTGCAATGTAGTAGTGACCGTCTGTACCAAAAATCTCCACAAATCCGCCCAGCGTGTCATCCAGATCCCGCACCTCCTGATTAGGTTGATCATTAATATTGATTGCAATGGCAGGCCGTGCTTGTTCAAGCGCGATGGCCCCTTGACTCACTTGCTCTGGTTGACCTTGGTTCAACTCAACTCGTAGCTTCATAAAAGCCTCACTATGGCCATCCACTTCACTGAACAACTTAGGCACACTTTGGCCAGTTAGGCTGTCTTGGCGAGATTGAGCTGCCCGCAGTAATTGACGTAGGTTCGACGCGCCAATCAAGAAATCAGGGTGTTTTTGCACAATAAGGTTCAACTGTTTATCAGCACGCTCATACTCGCCACTGATACACAGCAGTTCAATAAGTGTACTTTTCAAATCAGGGTTAAGCGGATCATCTCTGAGAAGCTGTTCAATGTATTCAATAGCCTGAGTTAATTTAGCTTCTTGAATCATCTGTTTAACGATTTCCATGTTAATGCTGTCCTTGAGGTTAATTTCGTGGAGTTAATTCGGTCACCAGCTTGATACTCGATACCATTTGATCGAGCTGAAAATGCGGCTGTAGCTGGATGATTGAATAAAAATGACCGGGTTTGCCGCGCATCTCTTTGACTTGAACTTGAGCACTGCGTAGCGGGTATTTGCTGCGTACTTCGTCGGTGGCTGATTCTGACGCAGTAGTATATTGGTGTAGCCACTTTTGCAGCTCAGCCTGACATTGCTCAGCAGAACTGGACGAGCCGATTTTGTCTCGCCCTAACACCTTGATGTAGTGAGCAAAACGAGACACACATAATATATATTGCAGCATGGCCGATAACTTAGCGTTAATATTGTCCTCTAGGCGCTCATATGACTGAGGCTTTTGAACAGAAGCATTACTATAAAAGACTAAGTGCTCACAGCCGGGAATCGGCGATAATGGAATAAAGCCTTGATCAGAAAGCGACTTCTCAGCACTATCGCTCACCAGTAAATTGACTGACGGTTTAGCACTATGACGATAGAGATCGGTTTCGTACTGACAGACAGGTAAATCGCACACTAAGCCTTTTCTCTTCTGCCCAGGTTGCATGCCTCTTATTTGGCCAAACCAACCAGAGTCACTAAATGCGCGAATCAGTACCCCAGCAAACGCATATGCTGCACTGCCCCATAAGTGATGCCGCTGCGGATCATCAATATGTTCCTTGAACTTAAATCCTTCACTACGGAGCCCATCTATTTTGTAAGGTGGACGCATCAATATTTGCGGCAACGTTAAGCCGATAAATCTGGCATCATCCATTGCCCGCAGTGCGTGCCACTTAATATACTCTAACTGCTCAAAGGTATCGGAATAGTCGGTACTATAGGCTAAGTCTGAAAAGTCATCTGCACCAAAAAATGTGGGTGAAACCGAGGCGATAAACGGGGAAAATGCCGCGGCAGCTGTACGAGAAATCTCTTTGAGAACTTCGATGTCATTGATGCTTTGCCCTGACTGCTGACGATTACCAATCATGTAATCGCCTACAATGGCCCCAAACGGTTCACCGCCGGACATATCAAACTCATTGTTGTAAACCAGTTTGAAAAACTCACTTTGGTCAAATTCGATGGCTTTGTTGATATCCTTGCATAGCGTGCGCCAACTACAATCCAGCAGTTTTACTTTAACTTTGTCTGCTTTATCACAGCGTTCTTTTTGTTCAACAAGATAAAGCACACCACGCCAGCTCGCTTCCAATTGCTGCAAGCTGGGGTGGTGGATGATAGCGTTGAGTTGCTTTTCTAGTTTACGATCAATTTCATTGACCGCTTTTAGCAGCAGCGGGTAAACATGATGTTTATCTAAGCCCTGTAATGAAGCACCACTATTTTCCAGCCACAACAATAACGATTTAGTGGTATCGGTTTCACGTAAAAACCGTTCCACTAAATGCTTGTTTTTCAGCCGTAAATGTTGGCTGGACACCGAGCTTGCATGCACAGTGTCCTGCAGAAATATTTCATCATCAACAAATGAAATGCTTTCGTGATTCATTACGTTTCTATCCTTGAAAAGCAATCAGCGACGGGATCGACTAGCCCACTTTAGGGATTTTAGCCACCAACCGAAGTGATGCCGTTAGCTCTTCCATTTGCAACCAAGGACGCAACCAAGCCACCGCGTTATAGCTACCAGGTTGACCCGGAATCTCCTTAACTTCGACTTTGGCATCGGCAAGTGGATACTTGGCACGAATATCTTGTCCGCCGCCTTCTGAAGCATTCACGAATGACAAAATCCAGCGATTGAGCCATGACTCCACATCTTCCGCTTCCATGAAGCTACCAATCTTGTCTCGGGCCATCACTTTTAAGTAGTGAGCAAAGCGAGACGTCGCCATTAGGTAAGGTAAACGTGATGAAATCGCCGCATTTGCGGTCGCATCATGGCTAGAGAAAATCTGCGGCTTCTGACAGGACTGCGCGCCAAAGAACACTGCATAATCAGTGTGCTTGTAATGGCACAAAGGTAAAAAGCCCAGCTTACTTAACTCCGCTTCGCGGCGGTCGGTAATGCCAATCTCTGTTGGGCACATTAAGTCAGGGTCACCATCATCACTAGTAAAGATATGTGCAGGTAAGCCTTCAACTTTGCCTCCACCTTCAGCACCACGAATTGCGGTACAGAAGCCGTATTTACTGAATGCTTGGCCCATATTGGTGGCCATGACATAAGATGAGTTCATCCAGCAATAGTCGTCGTGGTTGGCGGTTTTAGATCGCGTTGCGGTATCATCAAGCTCAAACTCTTCGTAGCAGAACTCTTCAACAGGCTTAGTTGCACTGCCATAAGGTAAACGGGCTAATACCCGAGGCATTGTTAACGATACAAATCGAGAATCATCACTTTCTCTGAATGAACGCCATTGCGTATATTCAAGCGATTCAAAGACCTTCTCTAAATCCCTAGGCTTACTTAACTGGGTCCAATCATCGAAACCAAACAGCGAAGAACCCGCGGCCGATATAAATGGACAAAAGCCAGCTGCCGCAACATTAGACATTAACGACAAAGCTTCCACATCCTCAGGGTGATTACTAAACTCGTAATCACCAACTAAACAGCCATAGGGTTCACCGCCAGGTGTGCCAAACTCAGCTTCATAGATTTTTTTGAACATTTGGCTTTGGTCGAACTCAACCGCCTTGCTAAGATCTTTATGCAGCTCTTTTTTACTTAAGCTCATCATGCGGATCTTCAGAGTTTCATTGGTTTCTGAGTTAGACACGGTATGGTGCAGCCCGCGCCAGCTCCCCTCCAACTTTTGCAAGTCGTCGTGGTGCATAATGGCTGCAAGCTGTTTGGAGATAACACTGTCGATTACATCGATGGCTTCATTGAAAGTAACGGTTAAGTTCTTATTCCACTTAACGGTGCCTTTTAGCGCCTCTTCTGTTAGCGAACGAATGAGCTCTTCTGCTCTGCTTGAGTCCGTTTGTTTTGTCGCACCAATAGCTTGATCGAGTAACGAAACACTCCCCTCTTGGGCTACGGCATCGAGTGTGGCTTCAGCTGTTTCCATGCTCATGACTTCGCTCCTTGTATATCCAATTCGTCGGCCAACTTTTCTAAACTCGTGGTATTGTTCAATACATCCTCTAGAATATTTTCTAGATCTTCTGAACGATCGACTTTTGTCATCAAATCACGCAGTTTATTGCGCGTTTCCATCAGTTTTTTAAGCGGTTCAACTTGATTAACAATGGCTGCTGGCTCAAAGTCTTCTAGTGAATTAAAACTCAAGTCTACTTTTAACTGCGAATCATCATCAGCAAGGGTATTAGCCACAGCCAGCGATAGCGTCGGGTTCATACGTTTAATGACATCATCAAAATTATCACGATCGATCTGGATAAAGCGGCGATCTTTTAATGGTTTTAAACTCTCTTTATTGTGACCAGTAAAATCACCCGTAATACCAATTACAAAGGGCAATTCTTTTTTTACTACCGTGCCTTCCGTCTCAACATCATAAGTAATATGTACTCGCGGTTTTCTTACCCGCTTCAATCTATCATGTATACTCATTTTGAACTCCTTTCAATTTTATATTCCGCAAGACATATTTATTCGTCGACCTTAATACCCGACAATTTAAAATAGCCACTTCTTGCATCACCATCTTGAATTAATTCATTCAATAATTCAGGCAAAGTTAAATCACTCCATCGAATAACTTGCTCAATGGCATATGACATCGGCGAGTGAGGTTCTGTTTTTCTAAAAAATTCTGCTACTGTTGAGAGATTATTTATTGCTTCATCTCTTGACTGGAGTTGTTTAATAACACCTTGCTCTGCCGCTGATATATCACTACACCCTATATCATCAGTATCATCTAGCTCAGTCGTCTCTTGCGGCGCATTGTGTTTAGCCAAAATAGGTTGGGCAATTGTGGTCACTTGCTGCAAGCAATGACTCAACGCTTTACTGATATAACTGGTAGGTTGCGGCACGCCGTCCATTGCGTCATCCATGGCACGCGACAGCCGCTCAAAAGCCGAGATGGCATCTTGCAGATCTTGATGTAACTGCAGATAAAATGAAGCAGCGGTTTCCTTAATGCTCTGTTCTACTTCTTCTAAAGGTACAGCGCCGGCATCGATACGTTTCTGTTGCTTGTCTTTGTCGAGTCTAGCGACCTCTTGAGCTTGATCATATTGCCAGGTAGAGAACGCGCCGTATGTGACGCCTTGCGATATCAATATTGATTTAATGGGCTGAATAAGTGAGCCCTCACTATCAATACCATTAAGTCCTATCAATGGAGAGAGTCTTTCAGATAGATCATCTGGCTCAGGTGTGGGATAGAGTTGTTGCCAGAAATCATTAATGAGTTTTGCGGCTAACTCGAAACCATTTGCTAGGCCACGAAAACCAGATAAGCGACAATTGGCCTCTATCAACCAAGCGACATATTCCAGATCTTTACAGTCATTACGTAGCGCCTCTGGCACCTGTTCAACAATTGGACGCCAGTCGGTTGCGACCGACAAGACATTGTCTTCATCTATTAGGGCTTTTCGTTCCTTTGCCCTGGCACTGTTTCTGACATCTTTTAAATGATAATAAGTAGAGGTTGGACTGACATTTTCGCGCGGATCAATGCCCACCACATTCGTGTCAGATATTGGTAAAATATAATCTTCGATATTAAATTCGTCGACACCCAAAATTCATTCCTTGAATAATACCATGGTAGGTAATTACCACTAACCCATACTTATTAATATATTTGTCGATTTAAAATCACATCCCAAAGGATATTATTTAAAACAACAAAACACTAAAGAACTATAAACAAACAAAATGAAAGCAAATAATAAACCGCAATGTATTAACAGATCAACAAGCATTACAATTTAAATAAAAACCGGAATGGTCGCATCACTATTATCCCGACCAATATCTTTATCAGACGACAAGCCATAATGGCTCTTAACTAAAATACAGGTAACATTATCTCTGGCATTTCTAACAAGTGAGCTATGGATTAATGCCATGCCTGAATCAATAATATTTCCCGGTTGAATGGCATTGGCAATTTCTTGATCGCTTAACTCTTTATTTAAACCATCACTGCACAGTAAGAAAATATCATTATTAACGAGCGTACCCTGTTTAATATCTACACATAAATAGTCATCCACCCCGACAGCTCGAGTGATGACATTTGCCAGAGGGTGTTGCTCAGCTTCCTCAGGTAGCAACACCCCTTCATCGACCATGTCATTAACTTGGCTATGATCTTTGGTCACTTGTGTAAGCTGATTTCCTCGGTAGAGATAACCTCGGCTGTCTCCGGCCCATAACAAGTGGTATTGATGCTGATGGATCCACAGCACTACCACAGTACTACCGGCTACTTTGCCGGCAAATTGTTGCTGACTCATCTGCCGTAAACGCCGGTTACTTTCCTCCAACGCACTGACCAAAATAGCCTGATTAACCTGCTCTCTAGAACAGTGGCTCAACGCTTGCTGCATTACATCAATGACCAGTTGGCTCGCCACATCGCCAGCGGCGTGCCCCCCCATACCATCAGCCACGACCCAAACCCCTAAATGTGTCAACTCAAGGCAAGCGTCTTCATTAATCTCTCTGACTGTACCTCGATGACTTATTCCATGACTTGTTTGGTGCATTATCCCTCCTCTGTCACTGCAGCTAAGTTCCAATCTCTTTCCACCCATTGGCCATTAATCATCGATACAAACTGACTCACCTGTGGCAGGCCTTCAGCAATAACTACACAAGGTGCGACCCATTGTGAGCCCTCTGTCCACCAGATACTGTAACGGCCCAGTTGTTCGCTATATTGGCGGTGCAACAGGTCATGCATTTCAATGTGCTGGTGACCTTGTAACACCCAAGCCTTCTTAACAGGATCGGTGTGTTGAGTGATAATGCTGTGAGCCGGAGCTGCGGTGGGGAAACTGATTTGACTAGCAATTTCTTTCAGCCACGTTTCAAGATTGCAGTCATCGTCCAGCACTTGCAAAATGGCCTGTTGAAATTGCGGAGCCCACTGGTCGGCTTGTTGCCAAGCTGCTAACGGGCTGCCTTTATGGGTAGCAGCCAAAGTAAACGGATAGTGGCGGCTCACTTGATCGACACTGGGGATCAAGGTGCCTAACATGGCTGATTCACAGCAAAGATCTGCAGATAGTGCAAAGTGCCAAACAGGGCTGGTTAGATAACAATCCAACCACTGCTCAGGGATCTGCTCTTTACTGACGGCCACAACCGCTTGTAACCACTCATTCCAACTTTTGATAAAGTCAGCACTAAGGTTATGTTGAACAAAATCGCCTTTAAATGGCACTTTGCCGCAATAACCTATTTGAGTTAAAGGTTGCGAGGACATGAGAAGCGCTCCATATTTGCCATCCAAAAAGGGTTGTTCACACTATTGGCCACCAGCTTTAGTTCAGCGTTATAGCCACTAAGCTCAATTTCCAACACACCATCTTGTTTGGTTTTCGGTCGTTTGGCGCTTAACTCATCTAACAACCTAAAGAACGACCATTCGCCTTCATATTTTACATTGATAGAACGGCCACCATTGGGTGGAGTAAAAGCGATACGAGTCTCATTGTTTGCGCTGCCTCCAGGCCATACAAATTGCTCCTTTCTCGACGGCCCATGTCGATATTTGAGCTGCTGATTGTCGACTTCTAACATGAACAAACTGACATTACTGTCCAGTAACTGTGGTTCAAGGGTAAAGTCAATTTTCGGTAGCTTAGTACCGGGCTCAAAGAAAGCCTCTTTAATGATTTCAGCGCGCTGATACATCACTAAGATGTCATTGCTGATGCCGATATTCTTGGTAAACCGCCATGGCTTCTTACTGGTATCAACATGGCTGGCTAAGTACTGATCCCAAAACTTATCTAACGTACCGCCATAGCCAAAGAATTTACTGAAATCCTTTAAACGCACATCTTCGCTTGCGCCACGATTAAACGGGTAACGGCCCTTGATCGCACGGTTAAATTCAGCCAAAACCTGAGACTGCCAAATGCCATTAAACCGCTGGTTCTGATTGCTGCTCGCCATACGTTTCGCTTGGTAGGCAATATCATCTAACCAATTGTTAACTGGGTAAGGCATATCAAGGATTTGCTCGGTGAGGCTGTTACCTAGCTGAGCAAATTGGGTCTCTAGATTTTGATTCATCATCGCAGCGCGGTTACCGCTGGCAAGCATGATCTTACCAATGTTGCGATTTAACGCCCTTAAGGTGGCTTGAATCTCATCCAGTTGGTCTAGCTCTATCGACAGAATTTCGCTAAAGGCGACTTCGACTTCTTTACCCGGTAAGTCCACTTCAACTTTCACAGGCTCTTTAGGGAGTAAACGGTTGAGCTGGGACTTTTTCGATTGGAAGGCAACATCACTGGCACTCTTCGCCACCTCTAAGGCTGCTTTGGTGTTAGTCGACATTGGCAATTTAGTCAGTTGCACATTCTTTTGCACCGCCGCGATAATGGTTTTTATCGGTTGGTCTGGGCTAGAGAGTGCGCGGGTGACAATTTCAGCTTGTGACAATGTCTGATACTGTTTCACCGAAATATCAGCAATAAAATCTTCCCAGTAATAGATATAATCACGAATATACTTGCGCTCTAACTCCTGGGCTAAACGCTCATTTGCTTGTTCATCTAAATAGTTTAAATCGTCACCGTAGACCCAGCTATCCGCCGTAAGATTTTTAACTATCTTACCTTTTTCAATGCTAAAAATGCCGTGAAAGCCGTTAAAGGTAAATAATCCAGGAATGCCATTGTCAAACGAGCGCCCACTTTGAAACATCAAACCATCAATGCTGTCGTAACTGAGAATATCAATCAACTTAAAGTCGGGAATGCTGCTTTCAAGATAGTCACTCTTTAGGCGCTGATAAGCGCGTTCAACTAACGGCAGCATAGTCAGTGTGGCGCGAGCCTCAATCACCGCATCTTCATTGATTGCAGCGCCGCGAATGCCCAAGCCTAATAGTGTGGCAAGGTGGGAATTGAGCTGCTGGCGAATGGCAGTATTCACCTTGCCCGGCACATGGCGATCAAAGTAAGCCGAAAACCAGATTTGTACCTCTTCAGCATTGAAGTGCTCAGGCTGATAAAACATCAGATAGGTTTTTAATGTCTCGTACAAGTAGTTAAGGTGAGAAGCGTTGTCTGCCATCTCCTGCGTTAACGCCTGCATTAAATAGGGACGAAAATACCCCTCCAATGCACGATGATAAGCTGCATCTGCCGGCTGCTTGAGTTTATTCCCCTGGAACAAACCTAAGGTTTTCGCCTCATCTAAGCTGTCATTATCGACACCGGCAGCGAGCTGTTGCAGCTGCGTCAAGCCTTTGGTCAAGGTGATCACTTCAGATTGCTCACTAATCCCGCCATTGGTCACATCTTGATAAGTGCTTAACGCAAGTTGAGTTTGATCAATTAACTGGCGATTCCAGTCATAGCTGTCCCACCAGGCGTAGGTCATCACCAAAGTTACCGTAGCGGCTACCGCAATAGTTATTTGGCGTAGCTTATTGTTCTTGCGTGCATGCTTGCGATTAGTTGACGCGAGATTCTGCTCTGGAAAAATAACATCTTCTAATAGACGTTTAATAAAATAGCTTCGTATATGCTGCGCGCTATTTTGCTCAGTAGGCTTGGCAACACCGCTACTTAAGTGCTGTGACAAATGATCGATCGGTTGGCCTTCTTGCGTGGCACTGGTTAAATAGACTCCGCGCAACAACGGCGACTCTTCATAGGCATTAGGAGAGAATATTTCTTTTAGGAAATCGTCCGCTGCAGACTGCAGCAAGCGCAACTGTTTGGGGAATTCATAGATTCTAGCACGCCGATTAACATCCCTTTCTTGCATCAAACGTTGGTTGATTCTGCCATTAAGATTAACCAACAAGTCGTGGAACTCTTTGTTAAACTGACCAACGGTATTATCTTCACTTTGATCTGTCGGCAGCTCAAAAGTGATCCCCCAGATCTGTTCGCAATCTTCTTTATCAAAATCACTAAAAAATTCATTAAATCCGGCGATCAAGTCTGATTTTGATAGCAAGACATACACCGGGAACGTCATCCCTAACTGATTTTGTAGCTCTTGCAATCTTTGCTTGATTGCCCGCGCGTGCAGGTTACGTTCGGTTTTAGTCTGGTTTAGCAGCTCCGCCATACTCATGCTAATGATAACGCCGTTAATCGGCCGCTGCGGGCGAAACTTTTTCAGCAGTCCTAAAAATCCCTGCCACGCCCGACTATCCTGATTCGCATGGCTATCTTGAGTGGTATAACGGCCTGCGGTATCAATGAGTACCGCTTTATTGGTAAACCACCAATCACAATGACGGGTTCCACCAACGCCTTGGATCATATCAATGCCCATTTTTTCTTTGAGCGGATACTCCAGCCCAGAGTGACCAATGGCGGTGGTTTTACCTGAGCCTGGCGGGCCAATCATGATGTACCAAGGCAATTCATAAATACTTTTATTTTTTGAAAGCTTCGTGGTTTTAAGAATGTCCAAAGCCTGCAACATCTTTTTCTGCAACAAGGCAATCTCGTTCTGTACAACCTCATCACCGACAGGCTCAGCTTGATGCTCATCACCGTTAATCAGGCTATCGACCATCTCATCACTTTGCTTTTTACGCTTAGCCTTAAATAAGAAGTGCAATCCACCCCATACAATCACAATGCTGAGCAACACTATGACGCGCACCAATGGCGACGCTAAAGGCTCATAGCCTGCAATGGCCACCATAGGGCCACCGAACCATATCAATAGCGCCAAACAAAGAAACCCAAGTATGGTAATCATCCACTTTGATTTGAGGTAACCAACTAGCTTGCTACCCACTGATTTTAATGACATTTCACAATTCCTTTGTATGACGATTAAAATAGCAAATCGATTTCGATACGACGGTTGAGTGCACGATTATGCTCGTTTACGTTGTCGACTCTTGGTTCTGACTCTCCGCGCCCTTCAGGCCACAGACGGCCACTGAGGGAAGCATTGTTGGCCAGAAAGTTACCTATGGCCGTCGCTCTCGCTAAGGACAGGTGCCAGTTTGATGGGTATTTACTGGTGAAAATAGGGTCGTCATCGGTATGCCCAGTAATGAGAATTTTTCCTGAAGTGCTTTCTAATGTGCGCGCTATTTTGGCTAAAATGGCTTCAAAGTCTGAGCGTGGCTGAGTGCTGCCGGACGAAAACAATACGCCGGCACCAATGCGGATCCGGGTACGATCACTAAGCTGCTCAACTTCAAGTAGTTGTTTAGCTATTTCGGTCTGCAATAGTTGCTGTAGTAGCAAAGCTTCATCGCGGCTAATGCTCTGTGTGTCGGCGCGTTGAGTGTCTTGCCAAGGAACCAAAGCAGTAAGAGATTTATAGACGTTCGACGAATAGCTATTGATGCTGTAGCTAAATCCCATGTAGATAAACAGCGTGAGTACCGCAAACAATGCACCAATAACCCACATAGGGAACGGCTGTACGAAAGCCGCATCCTGCACGACTTTGTCACGCCAATGCGGCGATAGCGCTTTATGACGATCGCCCTTAACTGCCTGCAGAGCATGAAAAGCCTTATCCCTTAACTGTTCAAGTTGCTGCTCCCCTTGCGGCTCTAGACGCATCTTGCCACTAAAACCCAATGTCAGGCATAAGTACATCAGCTCAAGGAGCTGATGCTTGTGTTGTGGTTGCTGTAAGCAGTCTTGTAACAGCGTAAAGAAATACTCCCCGCCCAGCGTTTCTTTGTGGAAAGTCGATAGCAAACTCTCGGATGCCCACAGACTTTCACCACCCCAAGGGGTGTTTAATACGGTTTCATCAAGATAACAACATAAGCAATAGCGCGCTGATTCAATATCATCGCTGGGTAAATTGGCATTGCGCAGGCTCTGCTCATAATTCTTAATCAGCTCAACACATTGCACTCGTAGTGCGGTCACATCCTCATGGCTATGACTATTGCGCACTTGAATACCAATAGAGATCAGCGTGCCAGCATGATCTACAATCGGGTTTTGCGCCAAACTCAATACCGACTGCATTGAGCGCGCACTCGGTTGCTTTTCTTGCACCTGAGTTTTCTGACTATCGCCGGTTGCAGTAGGCTGGGCTAACTCTGGCGCTGGCCGCATCCCTGGGCGAGGCTTCACTACCGTTTTATCACTCACGTTATATCATCCTTAATATGGTGAAGATCAGCTATTGACTAGCCATAGTGCTATATCTAAATCGGGATAGTGGCCAGACAAATGTAAGGCAATACCGCCACTAGAGTGCAGGCTACGCCAAAGAGAATGGGATTTATCAAGCTGAAAGTAATGATAGCCGGCGTGATAAGGCACCTGCCTCGGCGCAACGGGTAGGCTAACAACACCAATACCAGCCAACTGGTTATTGACCAGCTCGCGAATCGTTTCTACAGAGCCCACCTTAATCTGACTCGGCAAGCGTTGTCTGAGCTCTTCATTCGGCACACTGGCTTTAACAGCCAATACAAATTCTGCACTATCTAAGGCACTTTTATCAGCAATGCTAGAGAAATAGATGCCAAATTTGGTTTTCTCTAGTGGCAACTCAATCGCGCTTTGTTCATAAACACTGCTCAGAGCCTGATTTAATACAGTCATTAATGCTGCAAAACCTTGGCTCAAGTTTTCATGTTGATATTCCGGTAATTTAGTTACCCGCTTGTCAGCAGCACTAAAGGTCGCAAGCTCGCCGGCAAAACAAGCTAGCGTGCTAAATACCTGTTCAGGGTGAACCCCCTGCGTCGCGAGGAAGCGCTCTAACATCGGCTGATACTTATTTAACAACTGCAGCATCAAGAAATCCGCTATTGAGCTGGCATTGCCTTGGGTTTGACTTAATCTAGCGGCGATTGCGTCAGCACGCTGTACTGTCATGCCGAGCACTTCACTCACCATGCTCTGCAATACACTGCAATGCTCAATACTGAGACGAGGCGCAATAAATTTTCTGTCGAGGCGAATCATGCCTTCATCTGATACATCGACGATACGAGCGATAGCAATGCTGACGTAGCCAGCCCTGTCTTCAGCTTGTAGTTTTAGACGACAATTCAGTTTAGCCACCTGTAGCACTTCCATGGCTTCGGCACCAACACTGGTGTCGACAATATTATGGTCATCAAAATGAAATCGGGTGATTGTACGTTGCTCACCGGCAGAAATGTTTTGCCCAGTGGTTTTGCTCACAGGTAACACTAGATAAATCAGTTGATCTGTCGTACCCGCAGCAACCGTTATAACCTCAGGTAGAGGGTGTTGTTGTGGCAGTACGGCCAGGGTGTTATCAGGAAATACACACTCAATACTATTTAATCGGAACTGGCCGATCTTTAGCAGACTATGGTCAATATCAAGGCTATACACCCCCCATGCCATTGGGGTAATTCGATTCAATAAATTGGCATATTGGTGGTGCAGATAGCGTTCTTGTTGTTGCATATGTTGCGGCCGCAGAAACATGCCTTCTGTCCATGCCACAGGGCTAAAATCGCTCATAACTTCCCTATTGTGCTGCTGTGGTTATTGCTCTGTGCTATACACTGCAATTTTTTCAATATTGATATTGACGTTATCGTAGCCAGTCGGGTCAACTTCAACGACAGAGCGCCAGCGAGATGCATCGATATCACGATAAGCAACCACTACACCGATATAACGGGTATTAGTATTGAGCGTCATTGGATACTCAAGTTGCTGTGTGGGCTGCATTTCAAGCTCATCTTTCTTGATGAGATCGGGCCCTAAAATCTGCTCCGCCGACTCGTACAAAGTGAAGAAGTCTTGGGTATCAAAGATCGTGCGTGACGATAGCTCAAACAGCTTCACCACCACAGGAGACGGTCGACCATTGATATCTGGATTAATATCAGCCGAAGCATTGAAAATTACATCTGTTGAAGGCGGCACGATGGCATTGATGGTGGAACAGCCACTAATCAGCGCGCCATAGCCTAAAAACACTGCACCAAGCAGCCAAGATTTCATATTCATAGTCCTAACCTACACTTGTTATAATGACTTAATTTTTTCGTCATATGCCTTAATAAAATCATCAGATAGCGCAGCATGTCCTTGCTGCCTAAAGTCACTTGTCATATCGTCATGCAAGCCCTTGTAGACCTTCCAATACTTCATCTGCTTTTGACCGGGCAACACCGTTTCCACCAGTGATAAATGAGCCATTTGCTGTTCGATCTTTAGCGGATCCAACTGTGATAGCAGGCCTTGCATGGCACCCGATGCCCCGGCAATGAAAGCTTCATCATGTTTACGCGCATCACTAAATGCGGCCGAAATGGCCTGCTTTGATGACAAAAATGTGCTGCTTCGACGCAGAAACAGGTTTTGAAATACATCATCAATGGATGCTGAAAATTTCAATGGATTATTTTCTTGTTGTTGAAAGGTCGTTTGGTTAATGCGGTATTGATTTTTTAACGATGAGCGTTGACGAAGCGTGGCCATCAAACCTTCAAGCATCAACTTCATGCCTTGCCCCATTTCAAACAACAACGCCTCTGAAACCGCTGCTGGTAGCTGCTCTTTCGCCACACCTAAACCATCAAAAAACGCCTTCATCTCTCCTGAATCCATCACCTGGGTTTCAGGCGCACAAGATGGCTGCGCGTTTGGCTGGCTCTGGGGCTTGGCTGACACCTGGCTGAGCTCTGCACGAGTATCAAGTCGACTCGCAGTATGATTCGGTGACGCGCCAAACTCATGCTCCCAAGCCTCTGGGATTGGTGCATTGGGTAATTGAAAGTGATCTTGTAAGTCATGACTCACTTGCGGGGCGAGTCCATTCGCTTGCTTGGTTGTAGCTAAGGGCTCACTAACTGGAAGTCTTGGCGCAGCGTTACCGCCAAGTACATTAGAAACTTCAATGCCGCTAACTTGCGGAGCTTCAGGGGTCACTTGCGAGCGATCGCCGCCTGTCGCGATCGGATCGAGGTTTTTCCCACTCTGCAGCGCCGTTACTTTGACCTCATAATCACCAAAAGTCAGCAAATCACCGTCGACCAGCTTATGCTGGCGACTCTTTCCTAGCGCTTCAACCGCTCGATTGACAAATAGGTCGTTGGTCGAGACATCATGGAGGTAAAACCCATCATGCTGCTTTTCTATTCGAGCATGCACGCCCGACACCACTTTTTCGGGATCGGGCAGATGCCAGTCATTGCTCTCTGATCGCCCCAAAGAGATCGACTCTTTGAGCGCCTTAACAGAGACTTGCTCTGGAGAAAGTCGATGATAACTTACAATTTCTAGACCTAATTCCATATCGTTTTACAGTCCTAATCCTTGGTATACCGGGTACTTGATCTACACGCCATCAAGTCGTTCAAACAATTCATTGCCCCGCGCAATCAAGTCTCTCGCAGTCTTAAAGTACTGCTTCTCCATATAGATATTGGCGAATCTTAAATAGGTCGCCGCTACGCGCTTTTCTAATTTCAATAGGGGTTGGAAATCCTGCGGCAAATTCGTCGCCAAATCGGTCACAACACCATCAAATGCATGCAGTTCCTTAGGCGTAGCAACCTCGTCAAGTTGTGCAGACAACTCATTAAAGGTTTCAAGGTAATAGACTTCTGCTGCGGCATAGGGGTAGGGTTGGTCCACCCCTTGGGATACGGCTTGGGTATAGCTATTGATCGCTTTCACTGCCACTGTCATACGCTGACCATGATCCAGTAGCGCTTGTGCCTGTTGGTGATGAACAAACAATAATTCACCCACACTGTTTAATTCAGCAATGGTTTTAATATCATGATTAGATAGCGCTTGTTCAAAACGCGACTGATACAAACTAAATGCTGCATCATCGGGCACAAATGAATAACCGGTTTGCACCATCTGCATGTCATTAAGAATCACCGCGATATCATTATCACCCATTTCGGCATAGCGGCCCTGGGCCAACAAAACGTTCAAACGATCTGATAGTGCATCTAATACTGATTGTTGATTTCGATCGACTTCACCCTGCATTTTTGCCAACGTTGCAGAATCAGGGTAAAGCTGACTGCCTGTAGCCAAAATTTTATTTATTTCGGCAAAATTACGATAATGACCTTTGCCAATCCGAGGCACCTGCTCGATCTGGCGCGCCAGTACCGCCATAACCTGCGGCTGTTTTAACGCAAGCAGTCCGTGCTTAGTCAATGGACTGATATCAGTCATTTGCGAGAATTGAGATAATAATTGCTGCGCGGAAAGTTGCTGATAATCAGTTAACTTCTGTTGTTGTTGAGCCGATACCGCAACAAGCTGATTAAGCATAGACAATTGATTTTGTTGAGATTGATAGAATACACCGCCCAATATGATAACCGCGATGGCAGCTGCTGTTGCGCTAATTAACGGCAGCTTTGAAGAGGCTAAGCGCCGTGCAATACTGTCAACGCTAGGTGCGCGATCTTGTTTATGTAACGCCAAGCCTTTCTTGAGTACTGGCCATAATAGCCAATTGATATTTTTAGGCTTTTTAAGCTCAATCTTAGACAAATCAACTTGGTTAGCTGCCAACCTTTGATAAGGGTGTTTGCTACTGAGCAATTCATACACAATACAGGAGAAAGCAAACACATCATCTGCTGCACAGCCATCTTGCCCTTCTAGCTGTTCAAGACTGGCATACGCCGGGGTAAATCCACTTAGTGGTGACGTATTTTGATGATTTTGTACTGCGTATTTGTCAAAGTTAAGTTGAAGTGCCTTTGCTACTCCAAAATCAAAAACCTTTATTTGACCTTGCCGGGTTAGAATTATATTCGATGGTTTTAAATCAGTATGAACAATGCCCTGTTTGTGGGTGTACTCCAACGCTGAGCTTATTTGGGTAATGATTTTAATGACGCCTGAAAAATTAATCCCCAGTGGCCGAGAACGTTTGATAACTTGATCTAACGACTCGCCATCAAGCCACTCCATCACTAAGAAATGATGCTCGCCGTCAGAATCAACATCGTAAACGCGGATAATATTGGGATGTGATAGTTGCTGGGTTTTTCGCGCTTCTCTAACCAATACCTGCTTGGCTTCAGGCGTTGAGCTATATTGCGGCAACAGCACCTTAATAGCGACATAAGGTTCTGTTATTCCAGCAGATTCAAAATGCAGATCTTTGGCTTTGTAGATATCGCTCATACCGCCGCTACCAATATGAGACTCAATCAGATAACGGTTTTTAAAACATTGGCCAACCAAATTACCACTGGTTTCTACATCTTGTGAATCAATGCCAGCAATAAGTGTTTTATCATCCTGAGCGGGTGCATTTTCCCTTAACTTATCCATAAGTATAATATTCCCTAACGCTTAACCACTTATAAAAACAAATAGAGCGGTATAATTTAAGGTTGCACATTTTGCATTAGAGAGAATTAAAAAACAACTATGTAAATTTATTTTCATACAAAACAAAAATCGACAAATATAAAAATCCATATAAAACAAAAACAAATATTATTTGTAAATACAGTATTAATATAAAACTATACTTTTATACTACAAACAGCCGACAACCACCTCCCTCGCTTCAAGGTATACAGCTACAAGCAACTGAATATAAACAACAAAAATAAAAAACACATAATTAAAGTATGACGACAACATCATATTTAACATGACTCATTTTGTATATAATATCGCGAAGAGGCACCATATATAATACCTAAGTATATAAAAATAAAAATCACCACCAATAGAATACTGAAAGCGCTACCATCCGCAATTAACGCGTGATTTATCCACTAGACCATTTGATGAAAACCAACAAGCAATAAAATTAATCATGATATTAACGAAACAAGTATTGATTTATATAAATGAATCACTAAAATACCGCCCTAAAGGATAATAACAATCAAAATAAATCCTATCTGAAGTAACAATTTGCACATGCTAAGATGTCATAAGGATATGAGATGTATGAAGGTGAATTATTCACACTTAGTCACGAGCCTGCAGATCTACAGCTGTTAAATAGCTGTGCCGGTTTATTAGACTTAGCCCTAAATAGCGATCAAGATGCGACCTTTGCATGGGCGCATTCCGCCAGTAGAAAGAAGATACTGATTCATTTTATCAATGATTTACCCATAGCGATGATGAACTTAGATCGCAGCCTCTTTGATACCGGTAAACATATCGCCATCAGTAAAAACTTATGCCTAAATGATGAGTTAGCGCTGTTAAATCAAGGGTTTTCTGGCGCCTGCGATAGCAAGCAACCGACTTATTTACTTTTAAAAGTCATTAAAGATACCTTAGAAGGCAATTTATCATTTAGTAATAAAGCCTTGTCTCGCTATATATTGAGTCAACAACGCCCCATCGCTTCAACTGAATACCTGTCATTATTTAAACTCACCACTAAAAAAGAGCAGGAAGTCCTATCTCTTGTCTGTATGGGCCTGAGTAATAACGAAGTGGCAGAAAGATTATCGGTATCAATTAATACCATTAAGATGCATTTACAGAATATCTACAAAAAGACTAAGGTCAAAAACCGTAGCCAACTATTACTTGCCTACTCGAGATAGACAAGGTGTTAGACAAGGTAGGATCATCATTGCATGCTGGCGATCCTCAACTTACAATCAGGCCAACCTAGAAAACCTGCAATGGACAACCATGGCCGCCTCTCCTCTTTGCCACTATCAGAACCTGCTAGATAGCAAAGCTTTAATTTTTGATCCCGCACAACAACATGCTGTGCAGCAGTTACAAAGCTTGTTTCAGCAATTGCAGAGTCAATCGCAGCCGGTAACAGGTCTCTATTTATGGGGCGATGTGGGTCGCGGTAAGACTCGGCTAATGGATCTGTTTTTCCACGCCTGCCAAAACAGCGACAAGATTAAGCCACAACGTTTGCACTTTCATCGGTTTATGTCACAAGTGCACCGTCAATTGAATCAATATGGTGACGCAGCCACCTCAATAGAGCAGATAGCGAGCGAACTTGCATTGACATGTGAAGTGCTATGCTTTGATGAGTTTTTTGTCAATGACATTGGAGATGCCATTATTCTATATCGGCTATTTGAAGCGCTGTTTCAGCAAGGTGTGGTGCTAGTCGCCACCTCGAACGTCGCTGTTAACCAACTTTATGCCAACGGTCTACAACGCGAACGATTTTTACCTTGTATTGACTTAATTGAAAAGCAAACAAAAAGCCTACATTTACAAGCCCAGCAAGACTATCGCCTTAGAAGCCTTGAACTGCAACCGGCTTACTTTACTGACAAGCAGGCGTTTTCTCGCTTATTCGAACAGCTCAATGATTTCAATCATTCAGTGACCAAACGTGCAATAACGGTGTTAGATAGGCAAATTGATGTCATTCAACGCACGACGAATATCCTGTGGGTCGATTTTACAGCCTTATGCCAAGGCCCGCGTTCTGCACTCGACTATATCGAATTAGCTAATCGATATCAGACTATCCTGCTAAGTCATGTACCTGTGCTGGGCGGCGAGCCAAAAAGCTGGATAAAAGCCAGAGGTACTGAAGATGGCATTGGAGCCACGGCGACGGGCGCACGGCAACTTGCATACGCACTCAATGACGACCCTGCTCGGCGCTTTATTGCTTTAGTTGACGAGTTATATGACAGACAAGTCAATTTATACATACAGGCAGACGTACCACTAGACGAACTTTATCACCAAGGTGCATTAAGTTTTGAGTTTAGACGCACAAACAGCCGTTTAAAAGAGATGCAATCGAGTGCCTATTTAGCCCAAGCCCCTAAACCCCACAGCCAAGGCGATTGACGTAATAATGTGCGTGATAGGCTGCCAACAATCAGGTAAACACGCTACACTGATGCCACTCAATATTTAAGGTCAAAGCCATGCAAGCCACCATTGATATCAGCTGGTTAACTGTCAGTTTGTTTTTGCTCACATTGGTGATACCTGCGGCAATCAACGCCTACTTTAGGCTGAAGTTAGGCAAAGAGATCGTCACTGCTGTCGCTCGTATGACGATACAGCTTATTTTGGTTGGGCTTTATCTCGGCGTGCTGTTTGAACTGAACAATCCTTGGCTAAATATCGCCTGGTTGTTAGTGATGGTATTGGTTGGAGCTAGTGCCATTTTGTCTGGTGCTAAACTGCCTAAAAGAGCGCTTTTTAGCCCCCTTGCCATTGCCTTAAGCGCTGCGACCTTCCCCTTAATGGTGCTGCTTTTAATTGTGCTGCTACAGCCCTCGCCTTTTTACAGTGCACAGTACTTAATTCCATTGGCTGGGATGTTATTAGGCAACGGCTTAAGCGGCAATATCGTTGCGCTGCAACGCCTATTTAGCGCCTTTAGCGAAAAGAAAGCTGATTATGAGTCTGCGTTAGTATTAGGGGCAACACCCCGTCAAGCAGCGTGGCCTTTTGTCCAGTCTGCCTTGCAGCAATCACAAGCACCTATCCTAGCTTCCATGGCGACAACAGGGTTAGTCACTTTGCCCGGTATGATGACAGGCCAGATATTGGGGGGCACAGATCCTATGATTGCGGTGAAATACCAACTCATTATTATGGTGGCCATTTTTGTGATGCTCAGCATATCGGTAACCATTGCTCTGCTGCTTACCTTACGGGTTGCGCTGCACAGCACAGGTTATATTGCGATCAAGCAGCTTAGCCATGAATAACCATTAAAAAAGGCACCTTACGGTGCCTTTTTTCTCTGAAACCAGCTGATTGAATCAGGCAAACAGGGCTATGATACTGCCGATGCCTGCCGCCGCTTTAATGTATTTTCCAAAGCCGTAGCTGTCGTCCTCTTCAGACTCCGTGGTTTTATCAACCACAGTATTGTCTTGCGGGTCTTTGTTATCTGCTACAGGGGCTTTGTCACACTGACAATTAGTTTTATCTGTGGCAGTCTCTTCATCGGGGCGCTGTGCAGGTTTTGCTTCTGATTCAGGCTTTACCGAATTAGCTTGGTCGCTAAGCGCTTGGCCTGCAGGTGATAAGGTCACCTCTACCGATACTTTGCTAATCGAGGCCGGAACAGCCGACCCATTTTGTTGATTTACTGCTGTGGGAGTAATACCAATCGACACAGAAGGACGTGCTTCGTTGACTATGTGACCAGATACCGCGCTCATGTTAATTTTCCGCTGATAGCCCTAATATCCACACTATAACTGCAACACCAACAAGATGAAATCATCATCCTCTTAAATAGTGATACAAGTTGTATCCTTGATTTAAAACAACCACTTAAACGATAGTCCCAACTGCTGATACGCTGTATTTTCAAGCTGCATATGTTGCACACGTAAACTTAAACGCTGATAAGGTGTAGATTGAATATCTACACCGATATGGGCATAGGGGGCCGTGCCAACACGCAGGTGCTGGTCTGCACTTAAGGTCATGTTGTGCGCCCACTGAAATGCCCCGACTCCCCACTGCAACTACATATCGTCAACTTGATAAGCATAGGCCAGCTTAGCTCCCCAACCTTGATAAAGAGTGCCTTGCAAGGACGAGGCGAGCGCCGGTGTATCGCCAAGTAGCGTATTGCTGCCAATGAGAATGTTATCAAAACTGATAGACCAATCTTGCACAGGCAGCGATTCAAGCTCAGTGGCGGCCTGACATTGGTATACAGCTAATAAGCTCAGCAACAAGATGGTCCACGCAATCGGTAATCTTTGCCAGCTCAAAGCGCGAGGTTTAGCGGATACGGTGCACTTTGCCTTAGTGGTTTGCGGCTTAATCTGTAGCAATTGATGTTTGATTAAGCTACGCACCATCACATCATGGCAATGGTTGCTAGGCTTAGCAAAATCAAATCTGGCTGAAATATGTAGGCTTGGCATAAGCGCCTCCAAAGCAAGTAACCTTGGAGGGATTTGTGCATTAACTAGGCCACAATGATAGCTGCAAATAAAATCAGTCACTTATTATTGCAGTGCATCGCTCCTTTGCAAATTGCACTGCAACTTACATAGAAATTGACGCTGTAAGTTGCATATTCACCAGACTTACAGTGTCAATTTACAACAACTCACTCATGTTGCCCTTCAAGTACTAAACGGTAAATCGCAATAACTTGCTCTGCATGTGATTGAACCTGCTCACTAGGAACACGAGTTGGCTTTTGCTGTAACGTCAGTCGGTGGCTTTCATCACGCAAGTAACAATAGGCATCGGTTAATTGCTTAGCTTGTTGCAAGCTGAGCAACTCTAACTCGGCTAATGACTCAAAGATGCGAACATTATCAGACCAAGTCGTCAGATAATGATGCTGATGAGCATTGGCAAGCACTAGGTACTGGGCAATAAACTCGATATCAGCGATACCACCAGGGCTTTGCTTTAAATCAAATTCGCCATCAGTCACTTTCAGCAAATGATCACGCATCTTAATTCGCATATCTTTCACCGCTGTGGCTAATTCTTGCTTATCTCTCGTCCCACAAATCACCTGTGATCTTAGCTCGCTAAAGCGCACCGACAAACTCGTATCACCAAACATGAACCTTGCTCTTACCAGTGCTTGGTGCTCCCAAGTCCACGCCTCCTTAGACTGATAGTCACCAAAATTTTCAATTTCACTGACGAGCAAACCCGATGCGCCCGAAGGACGTAAGCGCATATCCACTTCATAAAGCTCACCTGAAGAGGTGCGTGTAGAAAATAAGTGTAAAATACGCTGGGCGACTTTTAGATAGAAATGCCCTATCTCTATCTCTCTATCGCCATTGGTATGCAGACTTTGCGGATACTTGTCGCGGTGATAGTCATGCAGGAATACCAGATCGAGATCAGAGCCATAGCCAAGTTCAATACCACCGGCTTTACCGTAACCAATCACGGCAAATCCCATCTCAGCACCACTAAGATGCGGCGGCACACCATGCCTGCTGCTTACCTGATGCCATGCTTGCAATACCACTTGCTCAATAATCGCTTCTGCCAGCAAGGTTAAGTGATCGCTGACCTGCATTACTGGTAATACGCCAGTGACATCGGCCGCTGCAATCTTAAGCTGCTGCGACAACTTGAACTGTCGCAGCGCTTCCATCTGCTGCTCCATGTCATCTTCTGGTACTCGCAGCAAATATTGGCGCAACTCACTGCCATAGTCATCTAATGCCGTAGTGTCGTATAACTGCACCGGATCGATAAGTTCATCCAGTAACATCGGGAACTTAGCAAGCTGCTCCGAAATCCATGGACTAGCCATACACAGGCTCACCAGTTGCTGTCTCGCGCCTGGGTTTTCGTAAAGTAATTCTAAGTAAGTAGTACGGGTCAAGATTTGGTCGAGTACTTTTGAAACCGGTTCAAAGGCACTTGAGGGCGAGTCAAAACCAACAATCTCATTGAGTAACCAAGGCATGAGCTTGTCTAACGTTTGTCGGCCTCTTGGACCGATCGAGCGCTTAATAACAGTTTGCCACCATAGCTTCAGCGCAGGCCAAAAAACACTATCTTCCACACCATGTTCAAGCAATACGCTTTGCGCATGCTCCTCTTCTTGGGCATTCCATAGCTGTTGGGTCCAGATATCGTCGACATCATCTGCATCTTGGCCACCCACCGTATCTTTAAAGTGGCTATGAATTTTATCCATTGCCGCTTCGATATTGGCTCTGAGCTCTGACTCCGACGCCATCGCTAATACACTGCATAGTCGCTGCCAATCCAATGGATTATTGGGCAAAGTTTGAGTTTGTTGATCTGCTATCGCCTGCAGCAAGCTCTCGACGCGTCTGAGCAGCAAATAGCTATTTTTTAACTCATCAACGGAGCGGTATTCAAGCTGCCCTAGCTGATATAAGGTATCAATCGCCGCAAACAGCGATTGCTGCCTAAGCGCAGGTTCACGGCCGCCACGGATAAGTTGAAAGCTCTGAACCACAAACTCCACTTCGCGGATCCCACCAGCGCCTAGCTTTATATTGTCAGTCAGCTGTCGGCGGCGTACTTCTTGAGAAATCAGCCGCTTCATTTTTCGCAATGACTCAATCGCTGAAAAGTCTAAGTAGCGCCGATAAACAAACGGCCGCAACATGGCGTGCAATTCATCGCTAAAGCCAGTCCATGGTCCTAATGCTCTGGCCTTCACCATGGCATAGCGCTCCCAGTCGCGCCCTTGTTCTTGATAGTAGTCTTCTAAACCGCTAAAACTGACGACCAATGGGCCACTCTCGCCGTATGGCCGCAATCGCATATCAACTCGGTAAACAAAACCATCCACTGTTACCTGATGCAACATATTGACTAAACGTTGCCCCATGCGAATAAAGAACTGCTGATTATCAATCGGTCTTCTTCCGCCTTGGGTCTCGCCATGCTCAGGGAAAGTAAAGATAAGGTCGATATCAGAGGAGAAATTGAGCTCACGACCACCGAGTTTCCCCATACCTAATATCATCAGTGGCTGCGGATTACCATGAGCATCACAAGGAGTACCCAGCTGCTGGCTCAATGAGTCATATAGCCAGTCACGTGCGGCAATAATCAAGGCTTCAGCCAGCGCGGATAAGTCGATAAGGCACTGGGGCAACGGTGAGTAGCCTTTAAAGTCACGCCAAGCAATACGCACCATCTGTTGGTTGCGATATTGGCGCAATAGAGATTTAACTTGCTCTTCATCTTGCTGACTCTCTAACAGCTGACGAAGCTCCTGCGCAAACAGCTGGCAATCAAGCTCAAGTCGTTGCCCTTCAAAAAGCGGCATTATCCACTGCGGGCAGCGCGTTAACTGCTCAGCAATAAAATCACTGAGTCCAAAAACTTGATATAATTCTTGCTGTTGCTCAGAGGTTAGCTCGGAAAATTCAGGCCACCTCGCTATCAGACGTTGAAGGTGTTCATCTGCACGCTCACAGATAAGCGCAGAGAGTCCTGACTGGCGAAGATGCTGCATAGTAAAAATATTCCCTAACAGTTTTTTCTATCGACATAATATGTCATGAATGATATAGATATGATAGAAATGCAACTAAAGTGTAAATATCTGAGGGCAAGATGGTCATTGCTACAGATTAAAGTGCAAAAAGGGTTGTTGCTTCACACCTATGTGAGGTTACTATACCTTAAGCAGACTATGTATTGCGTATGAAATTTAAGGGCAAATGGTGATTTATTGCCTCAGTTCTGAAACCAATTTGGAGAAATCATGGCAGTAATGCTAATGCGTGTTCTCACCTTGACCTTGTTGCTTACCTTAGTGGGATGCGGCGACGATAGGCCAGAAAAAATCAGCCAATACCAAGGCTTAGCAAAGCAGAGAATCGATGACCTTGGCAATATGCTCGACAATGGTCAGGTTCGTAATGCTAATTTACTGACTCAATACAGTGGCATCGTCGCTAAACAAAACAGCGAACTATCGCCACTATTGATTGAGCTAGCCAAAGATTCAACCTCAAGTGGACCATTGTATCAATCATTGCAACGGCGCTTGAGCGAACTCAGTGTAAGCAGCAATTTCATCGATTTAGATCAGCAGCTGGCTGAGGCAGAGAATTTATATCAAGCCGCCGACCCAAGCCTGTTTAATGACATGCTGTCCGATCCGGTCAATGTAGTTGCCGATATGTCTCAAGGGGCGTTAGCTCGGGTAAACTCAATCAGCCGTGAGGCCGCGGTGTTAGCCAATGGGGCCGAGGATTTCGGCGCCGGCAGCCAATTGGTCGGCAACCCATCATACGGTGAATGGCAAACAGGCTCAAATGGCATGTCATTTTGGGCTTGGTATGGCATGTACTCGATGTTCTCTAACCTAGTACGCGGCCCTGTTCACTACGATCGCTGGTCAAGCAGTCGTAATTACAGCTATTACAATGACGTTGGCCGCTACCGCTATACCTCACCTAAACAAGCGCGCAGCCAAAACAGTACCTTTGAGCGTACTCAAAAACAGTTTAGTCGCCAAGGCAAACGTTTCGACAGCCCTTATGCTAAATCACGTTCAGGCTCTACTAGCTTATCACGCCAAAGTGCCAGTGTGCCTAAAGCGAGTAGTGCAGGAGTGGCCAAAAGTGGTAGCAAATTCCGCTCTAACTACGCAAAAAATAGTAATTTAAGAAATTCCAGCAATCGCACCACTCGCGGCGTTCGTCGAGGAAAATAGGTAGGAAATGACAATGACATTTTTCAATAGTTATGAAGGCCTGAGCTTTGACCTCGCCATAATTTTAGTGATTGATTTAACCATCGCTATCGCCTTGCTGGCCGCAATGCGCTATTTGCAAGGCTGGTCTGTAAAAGTTGACAGCCGCATTGAGCTGGCTGAAAAAGATAACTTTGCTTTTGGTATTAGTACCGCTGGGGCGGTCGCTGCACTCGGTATTGTGTTAACCGGTGCCATTACCGGTGAAGCGGCTGAATCGTTTCTTATCGAAGCCATTGGCATGAGTGCCTACGGTATTTTTGGCCTAGTGCTAATTAAATTTGGCCGTTACCTTCACGATAAAATTGCCCTCAATGAAATTGATAAAAATGCGCTGATTATCAAAGGGAATATCTCAGTTGCGTTAGTGGATGCCGCTGCCGCCATTGCCACTGCCATCATTATTCGCTCGGTGCTAATGTGGGCAGAGGACTTAACTGTCGATACCTTTATCGCCATTTTCAGTGCCTTTGCGGTATCTCAGCTAATGATGGTCGCCCTGACCAGACTACGTGAAATTCGCTATGCAAAACGTAACCAGCAAGCTTCAATGCAGCAAGCTTTAGCCCAAGGCCAAACCGCTTTAGCGATTCGTCATGCCGGTTACATGTTAGCCATGGCACTGAGCTTTAATGCCGCTAGCCATTTCATCGTTTATGTACCACAAGCATATGTTAGCAATATCCTCGGTTGGTTAGCTTTCTCAGTATTGATGCTCATCTGTCTATCAGTACTGCTCAAAATCGTTAAGAAACTGGTACTCGCTGCCATTAACTTAGCAGAAGAAGTAGAGCAGCAGCACAATATTGGTGTCGCCACCGTAGAGCTGGCAATTAGCGTCGCTATCGCGATGATTTTAACCAGCTTAATGGCATAGCCCGCGCCCACGCAGGACAAGTTAATGTCATCCTCAACGTCACCTGAGTCGGTGCAATCCGCCTCAGGTAAAATCAGTCGCTTTGACGATATTTTACTGCTCGGCATCATGGCGGTACTCGCCGGCTGTGGTCTGATCTACGAATATTTACTGTCCCATTATGCAGGCCGTATTCTTGGGGCACTAGAAGCTGCCATCTACACCATGATTGGCCTAATGATCGTATCTATGGGCATAGGCGCCTTTGCGGCCCGCAAGATTCGTTGTGCTTTTAGTGGCTTTGCTATTTTGGAATTAACCGTCGCCCTATGCGGCGCACTTGCCATTTTACTGACCGCGGCGGTAATTGGCTTTGGCCAACAGCTGCCGATATTGGTTGCGGAAATGGTCGGCCTGCCGCCAGACCAGCTGCCCAATGGCGGCTTTATCGGCATATTACAAAAGCTCAGTGAGTATTTACCCTATGTGTGGGGGGTTATCCTCGGCTTGATGATAGGCATGGAGATCCCACTAATTGCCCGCGTTCGCCAGTCATTAAGCGAGCAACATTTGTTGCATAATGCGGGAACCATTTACGGTGCAGATTATATTGGTGCCGGTATTGGTGCCGCCATTTGGGTAAGCTTTATGCTTGCCATCGATATCCAATTAGCCGCAGCGATCACCGCCAGTTTTAATCTTATTGCTGGATTACTCTTCCTGTGGCGATTTTGGCCGAAAATTCGTTTTGCACCTGTGCTACTTGCCGGCCACTTTATCGCAGCCGCCATATTATTAATGCTGGCATGGCATGGCCCAAGTTGGGAACAAAGCTTTAATAACTTGCTCTACAAAGACAACGTAGTGTTTAGCAAATCGACCCGCTTTCAGCAGTTGACCTTTACCGAACGCTTGCGTGGTAATGATCTGCCGCCGGTCTATTCATTGTATATCAATGGCCGCTTACAGTTTTCCAGTCAGGACGAGCATATCTATCACGCTTTTTTAGTCCACCCAACTTTGGCGGCGAGCGCTCGAACTGACAAGGTATTGATTATTGGCGGTGGTGACGGTTTGGGCCTGAAAAAAGTGCTAGATTGGCAGCCTCAATCTGTCACTTTGATGGATTTGGACCAAGATTTAGTCGAGTTGTTTAAACAGCACGACAATGCAATGCCCAATCGACTTAGCCAAGCCTTACACAAACTCAATGGCGATGCCCTTAACGATCCTCGGGTAAAGCTGGTGTTTAATGATGCGTTTAACGGTGTAGATGAACTGATAAAGCAACAACAAAAGTTTGATGCCATTATTGTTGACCTGCCCGACCCTAGCCATCCAGATCTGAATAAACTCTACTCAGATATGTTCTATTTAAAATTAAAAGAACTATTGAATAACGACGGCGTAGTCACGGTGCAATCCACCTCGCCTTATCATGCCCCTAAAGCCTTCATATCAGTGGCTAAAACCTTGGCGCTAGCGGGGTTTGATGTGCAGCAATACCAACATAATGTACCAAGCTTTGGTCAATGGGGTTGGAGTATTGCCACTTTATCGGGCAAAGATCCACAAAGCCGATTAGCCTTATTAGACAAGATGCCAGTGGCCGATGATTGGCTAACCATGGGGCTGATAAAAGGCGCATTTGAGTTTCCAAAACATTTTTATCAACACATTGAAGAGATTGAACCCAACCGAATTGGTTCATCTCAATTATACCAGTACCACCAACAGGCTTGGTCAGAAAATGAAAAGTTAGTGTTATTCTGATCAAAAATAGCGCTTGACATAATATGTCGAGCTGTTATCTTTAATCGCAGACATAATATGTCAAAGAGGACAAGTATGAACATTCACACTATTGCCAATCACCTAAACGATCTTGGTGACAACAGCCATACCGGCTTTCAGTTCGATTGCTATCCAATTGATGGCGAAGTTGAGGTATTACAAGTTAACGTTGTTGGCCGAGAAGAGATCCCCGTATTTGTTTCTGTGACTGACAATCAAGTGCTATGCATCGCTTATCTGTGGGGCGAAGATGAAGTCAAGCAAGCGCGGCGTGCGGAAATGTTTGAAACCATGTTAGAACTTAATATTCCAATGCCGTTGTCATCTTTTGCTAAGGTCGATGATAAATATGTGGTTTACGGCGCGCTTTCAGTGCATTCAAGCATGCAAGAGATTGAACAAGAGCTCTCGGTGCTTTCAGATAACTGCCTTGAAGTGATTGACGAACTCGTCGACTTTTTGCAGTAAACAGTTTCAATATTAAGGAGCCAATACTATGGGTATTCTCAATAAAATTTTAACCGCATTTCGCGGTGGCGCGAACGAAGTTGGACAAAACATCGTCGACGCAAATTCAACTCGCATTTTCGAACAAGAAATTCGCGATGCTGAAAAGCACCTCACCAAAGCCAAACGTGAATTAACCGATGTGATGGCCAAAGAGATGCAAGCAAGCCGTGAAATAGATCGCCTTAAGCGTTCGGTAGCTGAACATGAAGGCTATGCAACCCAAGCACTAGAGCAAGGTAATGAAACCCTTGCATTAGAAGTGGCCGAGAAAATTGCTCAGCTAGACAGTGAACTCGCAGAGCAGCAATCAGCAAATGATAGCTTCAGTGCACACGCGGTACGCCTTAAAGACTTGGTTAAGAAAACCGAGCGTCAATTGGCCGATTATCAACGCCAGCTGAGCATGGTTAAAACCACAGAAAGCGTGCAAAAAGCCACCGCAACCATTACTGACTCTTTTGCTAGCAGCAACTCTAAGCTGCTTAACGCTAAAGACTCTTTAGAGCGCATCAAGGCGCGTCAGCAGCAGTTTGACGACCGTCTGCAAGCTTCTGAAGCATTAGCAGAAGAAAACAGCGACAAGTCGCTACAAGCTAAACTCGCTGAAGCAGGTATTGGTGAGCAAAAATCTAATGCCAATGCGGTACTTGACCGCCTAAAAGCGCGTAAGTAAGTATCCGCCTACAGTTGTGATTGATAGCGCGATTCAACACCTTTAGGGCGACCTAAAGGTGTTTTCGCATTCAATGCGATATTTTTTGGAGCCTGTTATGGGATTTCTCAAGAGCATTTTCGGTAAAAAAGAGCAACCAAAGCGTCAGCTTGACCATGTATCGCACCTCAAGGTCGGCGATATGATTTCACTCGACGACAGCTTTGCCCTTCCTCCAGCATTACGTGGCCAGCAGCTTCGCGTTGAAGCCATCAATACTTATGAATATCAACGCAGCCAACGTAGTGAATGGGTATTAAAGGGTCACAGCAGCGACAGCATATTCCTAAGCCTTGATGAAGACGATGAAAGCTACCTAAGCTTCTCTATTAAGATTAATCGTGCCGTTGTCGAGCAGCTATTTGACCTAGATGAGTTTAGTGTTATTTTTGAAGAAAATGACAGTGCTCATCTTAATACCCAAGCGATAGAGGGCGATACGCTAACCCAATACGGTCAGTGGCTTGGCAAACAGTATCATCAGCATCAATTTGCCCAATTTGGTTATTTTCATCGACAGGATTATCGCGGCATGAAGCCACCTCAAGACAGTCACGGTCCTACCGGTGAGCCTTTTGAGGCCTACTTGCTACTCGATGACGAAGAAAAAAGTGCAGTCGAAGTTGAAGTTTATGAAAGTGGTGACACTGATGTGATGCTGACCTTATATCGTCCCTTGAGCGATATTCGTGATTTTTGGCCTGGTGAGTAAGCTCAGCAACGGCCATTGAGTAACCAGATAGCAAGGAAGTCCCATGAGCAATAAAAAAGCGTCCATGCCCGAGCAATGGGCGCAAAACCAAAAAGCGGCCAAAGCAACCCAAGTTGCCTTCGACTTAGATGAGAAGTTTCAGTATTCCATTCGTAAAGCAGCATTAGATGCGGGCGTTAGCCCTTCAGAGCAAATACGCAGCATCTTAGGGCTTAGTGTCACCAAACGTCCTAAACGGCCACGATTGACAGTATCGCTCAATGCCGATGACTATCGCCAATTGGCTGAAAAATATGGTCTAGACCCCAACTCTCAATTAGAGATTAAAAAGCGTGTGCTGGACGACTTGATTCATTTTGGCGATGATAATAGCTAAATAAATTCGGCACAGTATGCGATGTTAGGGAGTAACTCAATATCATGACGAAGAAGAGAAGCTGGCTATTCCAAGTTCAAGAAGTCCCTAGCCCATTCGAAATGGCTATGATGGTGTTATCACTAATATCTGTAGTGGTCGTACTGCTAATCAGTTTTGGCTCTCTGGATACTGAAACCAATCGCTTACTGATGATAATTGATGCCAGTATTTGCTCTATTTTTATTCTCTACTTTTTTATCAGGCTCTACCAAGCAGAAGATAAGAAACTGTACTTTAAACTTCACTGGATTGATCTGGTTGCCAGTATTCCCGCTATTGAACCACTGCGTATGGCGCGAATATTTCAGGTGCTAAGAATCATCCGCTTGCTGCGTATGACTCAATCTCTTATTGGCCCAATGCTTAAACAGCGAAGACAAGCCACCGTCGCCAGTTTATTGCTGGCCACCGTGACCATTTTAACGATGTCATCGATTATGATCCTCATCATCGAAAACGGTGTCCCGGGTGCGAATATTCAAACCGCTGAAGATGCCTTGTGGTGGTCTCTGGTAACAATTTCAACAGTCGGTTATGGTGATTTTTACCCGGTAACCGGTGCTGGACACGTTGTCGGTGGTTTAGTCATTGTCTGCGGCGTGAGCTTTTTCGGGGTCATTTCTGGTTATATGGCATCGTTATTCATCGCGCCCGATGAGTCAGAAAAACTAGAAACCCAAAGCAAAGAGATTAAATCTGAGCTAGAACAAGCCTTAGTCAGAATGGAGAAAAATCAGCAGGTGTTGCTCAGTGAAATAGCACGCCTTAATGACAAGGTCGATAACCTAGAAAAGCGCTAACCTCTCAAACATTTGGTTGAGGTGATAGATAGCGCTTGTTCACCCGGGTTAGCGCCAATAAGGCGGTTTTTTTAAGGCACTTCGACGTGAAAACTCCATCGCAAACAGCAAACTTTCTTGCTTGTTTTGCAACCAATCTTGAATCTCCCAACCATGAATGGTAGCCAGTTTACCTAAGCGGCGATAGGCAGCCAAGGTGCGGATCCCCAATAACAAATCTTGCCACGGCGCACGAAATTGGTCTCGTTCTTTAGCTGCATAGAGTTCACCGTAGGCCACGCCAACAAATACGCTTTCATCCAGTGCACGGGCAAAGGCCTGGTAATCTTGGCTGCTTAAGTCACGCTCAGCAGGTACCAACTGCAAAATTCGCTGCCAAGAGGCCTCTTGTATCTCATCGGCAAAGCGTTTTAATTCGCCAGCGTGGCTAAAGTGGCGCCTGCCATCTTGATAATCTAGCAACTGTTGCACCAATGCCAGTTGTAATTGACCATAAACCTTATGCGCAAAAAGCGATTGTAACTGCTGTGGGATATTCATCGCTTGCAGTTGCACTTTCACCTGCGCAGTGATGGCTTTAGCATCATCTAATCTGGCTATTAAACTACTTTGACTGGCAATAATTTCTGCCAAACTGAGTCCTTGTTCGACAAATTCAAGGTGTTGTTCTATCACCTCAAACCATGCGGTTAGCCCTTGCTCATCTAAACCAAATTGTTCCAGTGTGCGTCTAAGCAAGCGGATACAAGCACGTAAACGGTAACTCAGTAGTGGTAACTGCTCAGGAGTCGATTGTGCCTCAAGCAGCATGCTCTCAAGAATTTGCCAGCGTTCAATACCCGTCTCAAGTAAAGAGATAAAGGTTTGCTTTAGGTTAGCTTCCGGCTTGAGGGCAATAAAGGTTAGCGCATCTAAACTCAGCGGGCTGGCTTTAGCACTTAGACGATAGCCTCGCTGTGCTTTACTGGCTTGACCTAATCGTACTGGCACCTGGGCAGCCACTTGTCGCCCTAGGGTCAATAATGCATGCGGCTCACCTGCCAGCAACTCAAATTCGATTTCACAAATGGCTTCTTGCTGATCGTTGGCAGAGATTTGGCCGATATCTACTGCCACTTCCACCAAACTGTCATCAACATACACATGCCATTTACTGCGATAAAAGTCAGTGCTAAAAAGCGCTACCAACTGAGCCTGCAATGCGTTTAAGTCTGTGTCTTCTGGCCAGATTTGTTGCGGAAACAGTGCTAAATCTAACTGGTTACGTTCAAGTGCTACGTTGTACTCAGGGCGGGCATGCACGCCACCGATGACTTGGCCCTTGGTTTTGATCGTTTGTTCAAAATTTTGATCACAACCGCGTATCCGCAGGCCCATATCCCAGCGACGCAATTGCAAATCGTCGCTATCGTAATAGCAATTTGACAACAACTGTTTCTGCACTTTACGCTCGCTATGGGGTAAGCTATCGAGAAACTTGGCTAAAGCGTCTTGTTCGGTTAATGGGAAAAAAAGTTTCAGTTCAATCTCGGCTTCCATTCGCCTCATACTCGCTTGGTTGTGTGGCCGGACAAGGCCTGCAATAAATATTTCATTATAATTTAATTTAAAGTTCACAATGTAATATTACTGTCATAAAACAGCATTAGGATTGCGCTTTAAAGTTAATATATAACTCGATAGAATAAAAACTGCTCGTTTTTAGTTAAAAACACAGTTTCTTTACGCGGTCGCTTGGGTTAACATGCGCCCGCATTTTCCAACAGTGGAATAACCTAAATAGGTACACGGCAATGCCAGTAAACTCTATTTTGGGCGTGTTTGCAAAATCGCCAATTAAGCCTCTTCAAGAGCATATAGATAAAGTGCACTCTTGTGCATCGATACTCATCCCATTTTTCGAGGCTACGGCAGCGAAAGATTGGGATAAAGCTGTTCAACTACGTAAGCAAATTAGCATTGCGGAACGTGAAGCTGATGAACTCAAACGAGAGATTCGCCTGACCCTTCCTGGTGGTTTGTTTATGCCAGTTGAACGAACTGACTTACTGGAGCTATTAACCCAGCAAGATAAGATCGCCAATAAGGCGAAAGACATCTCAGGCCGAATTATTGGCCGTCAACTGCAGATCCCTGCAGCTATTCAAGACCCATTTATTGCTTACCTGACACGCTGTATTGATGCAGTGACTCAAGCTCAAGAAGCCATTAATGAACTCGATGACCTTTTAGAAACAGGTTTTCGTGGTCGTGAAGTAGACCTCGTCACTAAGATGATCGCTGAACTCGATAAGATTGAAGAGGACACCGATGATCTGCAAATCAAGATTCGTCGACAGTTATTTAGCATTGAAGGTGAGCTAAACCCTGTTGATGTAATGTTCCTTTACAAGATTATTGAGTGGGTTGGTGATTTAGCAGATCTTGCTGAACGCGTTGGTTCCCGCTTAGAGCTGATGTTAGCTCGCGTCTAAACAACAAAGTAATCAAGGTATCAACATGGTTGATGTATTAGTCACCAACGGCCCCGTGCTTATTGCAATTGCGGCCGCATTTGGTTTTTTAATGGCATGGGGTATTGGCGCCAACGACGTCGCTAATGCAATGGGAACCTCAGTAGGTTCAAATGCTATTACGATTAAACAAGCGATCATCATTGCGATGATTTTCGAGTTCGCCGGCGCATATTTAGCCGGTGGAGAAGTCACCAGCACCATCCGTAAAGGCATTATTGATTCAGCCTATTTTGTTGAGTCACCAGAGCTACTAGTCTACGGTATGATTGCAGCATTGCTCGCGGCTGGTATCTGGCTAGTGCTTGCATCTGCACTAGGTTGGCCGGTATCAACGACTCACTCTATTGTCGGCGCCATCGTCGGTTTCGCCGCTGTGGGTGTCGGGACTGAAGCGGTTGAATGGGGCAAAGTGCTCGGCATTGTTGGCTCTTGGGTTGTGACCCCTGCGATATCAGGTTTTATTGCCTTTATGATATTCCAGAGTACCCAAAAGCTAATTTTTAATACCGATTCACCACTTGAGAATGCCAAACGTTACGTACCATTTTATATGGCGTTTGCAGGCTTTATCATGTCACTTGTGACCATTACCAAAGGCCTGAAACACGTGGGTCTACACTTCTCAACATTAGAAGCTTACGCATTAGCGGCTGGCGTAGCAGTACTGGTGGGCATTGGTGGTATGGTGGCTATTAAGCGCCTTAAAATGCCGGCGGCTGCCGACCAGCAAACTCAGTTCGGTAACGTTGAGAAAGTGTTTGCTATTTTGATGGTTGTAACCGCATGTTGTATGGCATTCGCTCACGGCTCAAACGATGTAGCTAACGCCATTGGCCCGCTAGCTGCTGTAGTATCAGTGGTTGAAAGTGGCGGTACTATTGGCGCTAAAGCTGCACTCGCTTGGTGGATTTTACCACTCGGTGCCGTTGGTATTGTCATGGGTCTGGCTATCTTCGGTAAGCGTGTAATGCAAACCATTGGTAAAAACATTACTCACCTCACACCTAGCCGTGGTTTCGCAGCTGAACTTGCTGCAGCATCAACGGTTGTGATTGCATCGGGTACGGGTCTGCCAATTTCAACGACACAAACCTTAGTGGGTGCGGTGCTTGGTGTTGGTATGGCACGTGGTATTGCAGCGATTAATATCGGTGTTGTTCGTAATATCGTGGTGTCTTGGGTGATTACCCTACCAGCAGGTGCGGGTCTGTCTATCATGTTCTTCTTCATGATTAAGGGCATCTTCAGCTAATGCTGATGCACATATAGAGAAGGAAGCCATTTGGCTTCCTTTTTTTATGGGCAACTGCCAAGGATATCGCCGGCTAAGATAACAAAAGCAGCAAACAGACTTCACAGTTTTGCCCGCGATAAATTAATCATCATTGCGAATCGCCCCATCACGGCTTTACATCCACATCTAATACTTGCAAAAGCCCTTCCAAATCCCTAGCATGTGGCTATATTTCGTTGATGAGAATTCATAAGTGTTAAGACTCATAGCTTTAGTAGTAATGATGCTACTGTCACCTAGTTTGTTGGCTGAAGGCCAAACACGATACATTTCAGATAAAGTCTACCTTTACTTACATGGTGGCCCAGGTACCCAATACCGCATTTTAGGCAGCGTAGAAGCTGGCCAACCCGTTACCTATTTAGGTGAAGAGCAAGACGATTACGCCAAAATTATCGATCATAAAGGTCGTGAAGGTTGGGTTAACGCCGATCTTATTAGCAGCAGCAAGAGTTTTCGCGTGCAACTGCCTGAAGTACAAGCTGATCTAGAAACAGTTCAAGCTCAATTGGCAGAGCTGACACAATCAAGCAGCGGCGACGCTCAGCAAATTAGTCAACTAAGAAGCCAACTAGCCCAAAGCAATACGGCGCTGGAACAAGCCAGCAATGAGCGCGACACCGCAACGCGCCAATTGGCTAACCTTAAAAATGACGAACGGTTTGAATTCTTAAAGCAAGGCGGCATGATTGCCGGCGCCGGCTTACTAGTGGGTTTGATACTCGCTTACATCCCTCGCCCACGTCGTCGTCAGAAAAATCGTTGGTAAACAACCTCATATTTATTCGAAAAAGCCAGCATTTAATACGCTGGCTTTTTTGTTTCTAAATTAGCAAACCCCCATCTAGCCTAGCTTTGATCACTATCTGGACGGATGAGATCAAACAAAAGTCACATAACGATTCACAACAGTGTCCCTCGTCACATTTTGGATGTATAATCGGCGCGCGCAAGGTGCACGATTGTATACAAAAACAAAACCGACACGGTTAACAAGCACCTGACATTCATTTTGTTCAAGCAAAAACTGTCCCTTTAAAAGGTCCAGGTGGAAGTGATTACTATGTTTAAAGCAAGTGAAGTTCTGACTGGTCATTACGACTCAGCAAGCCTTGATGAGCTCTTTCAAGCCATCACCAACAACTATATTGTCGATGAAGAACAATATTTATCTGAGCTTATTAAACTCGTACCTTCGAGTGATGAAGAGATCAACCGAGTAACCGCTAGAGCTCACGAGTTAGTGGGTAAAGTGCGTCAATATGACAAAAAAGGATTGATGGTAGGTATTGATGCATTTTTGCAGCAATACAGCTTAGAAACTCAAGAAGGCATTATTTTAATGTGTCTTGCCGAAGCACTGCTACGTATCCCAGATTCTGCTACCGCAGATGCACTCATTGAAGACAAACTCTCTGGGGCTAAGTGGGATGAACATATCAGTCAAAGTGACTCGACCTTAGTCAATGCATCCACCTGGGGCCTAATGCTAACCGGCAAAGTGGTCACACTTGATAAGAATATCAATGGTAAGCCGAGTAGCTTACTTAACCGCCTAGTCAACCGCGTAGGCGAACCGATTATTCGCCAAGCCATGCTTGCTGCCATGAAAATCATGGGCAAACAGTTCGTGTTAGGGCGCACAGTCAAAGAAGCCTTAAAGAACAGCGTCGATAAGCGCAAAATCGGCTATACCCACAGTTACGACATGCTAGGTGAGGCCGCACTTACCAAAAAAGATGCTCAGCAGTATTTTGATGATTACTCGAGTGCTATTGCGGCATTGGGCGCTCAAGAATACGACGAATCGGAAGCACCTCGCCCTACTATCTCGATTAAATTATCGGCATTGCATCCGCGCTATGAAGTCGCCAATGAAGATCGTACCCTCACCGAACTATATGACACCCTCATTAAGTTGATTGGCCAAGCACGCAGCTTAAACGTGGGCGTATCCATTGATGCTGAAGAGATGGATCGTCTTGAACTATCATTGAAGCTGTTTCAACGCTTATACCAATCAGATACCGCTAAAGGCTGGGGTTTACTTGGCATCGTAGTGCAAGCGTACTCTAAACGCGCCCTGCCTGTTTTATGCTGGCTGACCCGCCTAGCTAAAGATCAAGGCGATGAAATCCCACTGCGCCTAGTAAAAGGGGCTTATTGGGACAGTGAGCTCAAATGGGCACAAGAAAACGGTGAAGGGGGTTACCCACTCTACACCCGTAAGGCAGGCACAGACGTATCATACTTAGCCTGTGCCCGTTACTTACTATCAGACGCTACTCGCGGTGCTATCTACCCGCAGTTTGCCAGCCATAACGCGCAAACAGTGGCAAGCATCACTAACATGGCCGGCGATCGCAACTATGAATTCCAGCGTTTACATGGCATGGGTGAAGAGTTATACGACACCATTTTGGCAGAAAGTGGCGTAACCAACGTACGCATATACGCACCCGTCGGCGCCCATAAAGATTTGCTGCCTTACCTGGTACGCCGCCTATTAGAAAACGGCGCGAATACCTCGTTTGTACACAAGCTTGTTGACCCTAAAACGCCTATCGATTCTCTTGTGGTTCACCCGCTAACGACGTTAAGAAAGTACAAAACTCTCGCTAATAATAAAATTGTCCAGCCGGCCGATATCTTCGGTGCAGAGCGTAAGAATTCGAAGGGACTCAATATGAACATTATCTCTGAATCTAAGCCATTTTTTGCCGCACTAGAAAAATATAAAAATACTCAATGGCAAGCTGGCCCTATCGTCAATGGTGAGACCTTAGACGGTGAAATCCATGAAGTGGTAAGCCCCTTTGATACCACCCAAGTTGTGGGTAAAATTGCCTTTGCCAACAACCAAGCGGTTGAACATGCACTGACCAGTGCCGATGCTGCTTTCGCAAGTTGGTGTCGCACGCCGGTAGAAACCCGTGCCAATGCCTTACAAAAATTAGCGGATTTACTTGAAGAAAACCGCGAAGAGCTCATTGCACTATGTACACGTGAAGCAGGTAAGAGCATCCAAGATGGTATCGATGAAGTTCGCGAAGCTGTCGATTTCTGCCGTTTCTACGCCATAGAAGCGAAGAAAATGATGGCACAGCCTGAGCTGCTGCCTGGTCCAACGGGTGAACTCAATGAGCTATTCTTACAAGGCCGTGGTGTGTTTGTTTGTATCAGCCCATGGAACTTCCCACTAGCGATTTTCCTCGGTCAAGTTACTGCAGCCCTAGCGGCAGGTAATACGGTTGTGGCTAAGCCTGCGGAACAAACCTCCATTGTGGGCTACCGTGCAGTACAGCTTGCCCATGAAGCAGGCATTCCAAAAGAGGTACTTCAGTTCCTACCCGGCACTGGTGCCACAGTTGGCGCAGCTATTACAGCCGACGAAAGAATTGGCGGCGTATGCTTTACCGGCTCAACGGGTACCGCTAAGCGCATCAACCTGACACTCGCCCAACGTGAAGGGGCAATTATTCCATTAATTGCCGAAACCGGTGGTCAGAATGCGATGGTGGTAGATTCAACCTCACAACCAGAGCAAGTGGTACAAGATGTGGTTGATTCATCCTTTACCAGCGCTGGTCAACGATGCTCTGCACTGCGGGTATTGTTCCTACAAGAAGATATCGCAGACCGCGTGTTAGATGTGATGAAAGGCGCTATGGATGAGCTGACAATTGGCGACCCAAGCTCAGTGAAAACCGATGTAGGCCCTGTAATTGATGCCACAGCGAAAGCTAACCTTGATGGTCACATCGACCATATCAAACAAGTAGGCAAGTTACTTAAGCAAGTTGAGCTGCCTGCTGGTACGGAAAATGGCCACTTTGTCACGCCAACAGCTGTTGAGATTGATTCAATTAAGGTCTTGGACAAAGAGCACTTTGGTCCTATTTTACACGTGATCCGCTACAAAGCCGCAGAGCTTGAGCAAGTCATTAATGAAATCAACAGCACAGGTTTTGGTTTAACATTAGGCATTCACAGCCGTAATGAAGGCCACGCCCTTAGCGTTGCCGACAAGGTCAATGTGGGTAATGTCTATATCAACCGTAACCAAATTGGTGCGGTAGTTGGCGTACAGCCATTTGGCGGCCAAGGCCTATCTGGTACTGGTCCAAAAGCTGGCGGCCCACACTACCTAACCCGCTTTGTCACTGAGAAAACGCGCACCAACAACATTACAGCGATCGGCGGCAATGCAACATTGCTATCGCTTGGTGATAGCGAAGACTAGCTAACAGCACAATAAAAAAGCCCACGATGCCGTGGGCTTTTTTGTGCCTGCAGAACGACGATATTTGCCAAAACTGCCAAGCTCACCTTTACTAAGTGGTACTCACTCATACTGGTAACAAACTTTTTAAAAGGAGATTTTATGGCTGAATCAACACTCAATCTTGAACAGGTCGCCGAGCTACTCGGCAAAAGCCCGGCGACGATTAAACGCTTTGCCCGTGAGAGCTTACTCACTAATATTGGTGATGAAGATGCGCCGCTATTCAATGAAGCCGAAGTGCAGCGTTACTTAGCGTTTCAAAACAAATTAGGCTAGTTCAGCAAGGCGCATAAACCAGTGAGCGCTACACTGGTTATCACCGCCGATTTCATCGATTAGTTTCTTACCCTATTAAATGGCCACAATTGCTAAATAAACGCTAGTAAATCGTAAATAATTGCCCTCGAATAACGCTAACTTGTAAGCAAAAATAGGCCAGCAAGTTACACGGGCTAAAAATGTACAAATCTAGTTCATAAAAACATCAGTTGCTGATGCTTGTGACTGCCGCTTTCGGTATAGTCACGCGCTCGTTCTTGGCTGCTGAACTTAGCGTTAAATTCGGCTTGCTTACACTTCAATTCTGTCTATGACAATTCATCCATGACTCTTACGATTAAACATAAAATCCAAATCTCTATCTTAGCTATCTGTGCTATCACTAGCTTGATCCAAGCGTGGATTTCGATTTCACAGCTGCAACAAGAAACAGAAGCTGCCATTCAAGCCAATGTCACCGAAACCAGCCGCGCCACCAGCTTCTATATTAGTGACTGGCTTAATCAACGCAAAGTTGTGCTGCAAGCCAATGAAACATCAATCGCTCAAGGCCAAGAAACCATTGCAGAGCTAAAGCAGACGCTCAATGCCGCTGGATTTATGTCTATCTTTGTCGGCCGACAAGATGGCAGCCTAACTTATGTTAATCAGCAGGGGCATCAGCAGGTCAATGTCGACCCTCGTAGCCGACCTTGGTATCGCCAGGCACAGCAGCAAGGTGCGATGATCACCACTGAGCCCTATATGGATGTAGAAACCGGCAGCAGCGTCATTACCTTAGCCAAAGCATTCAATCAATCCAGCCAAGGTGTGGTAGGTGCAGATCTGCAAATCGATCAAATTGCCGCGAATGTGGCGCAACTGCAGATAGATAATCAAGGCAGCGCTTTTCTGATTGATGGCAACAACAAGGTTCTCGCTCACGAGAATCGACATCTGTTGAATCAGGCTGCCACTGACTTAGACAGACAGCTTAGCCCACAATACATTAGCCAACAGCGCCAGACCCAACATTTAGACACCGTACTTTGGCGCAACACTGGCAAAGAGATGCTGCTACAGTTTACGCCGATTGAAGGTACCAACTGGACCCTGGGCATAGTACAAGATAAACAACTGGCCTTTGCCTCGGTCAACGAGCAGATTTGGGATATCCTGATTTCAAGCCTAATCATGGTGGTGATTGTCAACTTATTAGCCGGTGTTGCCATCAATCACATGTTCAGACCGCTTGGCGAGTTGACCCATGCCGTAGAAGCATTAGCCAATGGCAAGGGCGATTTAACCCACAGATTTAAGGTCAAGCGCGCTGATGAGATTGGCCAATTGTCACTGCACATGAACCAGTTCTTACAGACCTTGCAAAAAATGGTGCAAGCGATTAACCAAGATACCCTGCACCTTAATGACCGAATCGATCACACTGCAACAACAGCCTGCCAAGCCAACGGTGGCGTTGCTAAGCAGCATGATGAATTGACGCAAATTGCCACTGCAACTAGGCAGATGTCAGCCACCGCAAATGAAGTGGCAGGTCACGCAGAGTCAACCGCGAATGCGGCAAAGCAGTCGGCGCAATATTGCGTTGAAGGTGGACAAGTGATTGGCCAAAGCGCTCACTCAATTGAGCAACTGTCACATCAACTCAATGATACTGCCGAAATTATTATTAATTTAGAAAAGCATACCGCAGAGATCGAACAGATACTGGCGACCATACAATCGGTTGCCGAGCAAACCAACTTACTGGCACTTAATGCTGCAATTGAAGCGGCCCGTGCCGGCGAGCAAGGCCGTGGATTTGCCGTGGTTGCTGATGAAGTTCGCGTGCTAAGTCACCGCACACAAGACTCTACTGAAGAGATCCGCGCCACCATTGCCACCTTGCAGCAAACCAGTCAACAAGCGGTTAGCGCTGTGATGTCGAGTACTGCCACCGCAGACAGCAGTGTCCAGTTGGCGCAGCAAGCCCAGCAAAGCTTAGAGCAGATCACCTTGTCCATCACTGAAATCAACGATATGGCAACCCATATTGCCAGTGCGGCGGAGCAACAACGTGCTGCATCGGGCGACATTAGCCGCAACACTCAAGAGATCAATCAAGTCTCCAACGAGATCGCCCTACAAACCCAAGATGTCAGTGATAACGCCGCGGCGATGCTCGCCACCTCTGCCGACCTTACCCGTCACGTTTCACGCTTTAAAATCAACTAGCACGACAATATTGCAAACAAAAAGGGCGCCAACAAGGCGCCCTTTTTATTGCTAGCCTAACCTGTGATGCAGTCCAGCGTAATAAGTGTTGCTCATCAGCAATTGCTGATGAGCGCCTTGGTCAACAATACGCCCCTGCTCCATTAAGCACACTCTGTCCATCTGTTCTAATGCCGTTAGACGATGGCATATCATCAACACCGTTTTTTGTTTGGCAAATTCAAATATAGTCGCCAAGATTTCGCGCTCGGTGCGCTTATCTAAGCCTTCAGTTGGCTCATCAAGCAACAGAATTGGCGTATCCCTTAACAGTGCTCTAGCCACACCAATTCGGCGCGCTTCACCGCCTGATAGCTGACGGCCGCCCTCACCAATCCAGTTATCCAGCGGCCTGTCACCCTGTGTTAGATTGCCCAGACCCACTTGTGCTAATACCGCTATCAGCTTGGCATCGTTGGCTTCTCTGGCCGCAATACGCTGTTTACGTTTCATGTCATCACGCACACCCGTATCAAATTGCGCGAGGGTAAGATTATCCCTTAGGGTGCCAGCAAAAAGGTAGATCCGCTGACTAATCACAGTGGTTGATGCCCGTAATGCCGCCTCGCTATATTCGCTAATCGGTCGCCCATCAAGACAAATGTCACCGCGCTGAGCCTGCCATTCACGGGCCAGTAATGACAATAGGCTCGATTTACCACAGCCGGTTTGCCCCAATAACGCCACCTTTTCTCCGGCAGCAATTGTCATGGATAAATCGTTTAACACCGCTTTGCCCGCTTGATAGCCAAAATTAATATTGCTCACTTGAATATCACCACGGGTGACTTCATGGGTCGCACTGGCGTTAAACTGCACCTGACTTTGTTTATCAACCACAGCGGTTACCCGCTCGGCCGCTTGTACACAGGCCGATAAGTGCTGAAACGCGGTAGTGATTGGCATTAGCATCTCAATGGTGGCTAAGGTCATGAACACCACCATCGCGAGCATTGGCCCTGGCGGGGTGTGCTGGCCAACACCAAATGAGGCTAAATACAGCATCATCACGACCGCTGCGCCATGGCACAGCACTAATAACGCTTGGCTTAATGCTGTGACCTTATTCATCCGTGACTGGCTACTAAAAATAGCCAGTTCCGCCGCATCTAGCTGAGACCTAAAGCGCGGCAATGCCCCAAACAGCGTCAGCTCTGCATTGCCTTCGATATACTGCAGCAGTTGCACTCGATATTGACGCTTACTTTCCACCATTGCGCGCCCTGGTTGGCGGCCAAGATAGTAAAAAATCACCGGCAACACTAACCAAATCAGCAATAACACACTGCATAACGCCACCGCTAAATCAGCATCTATCCAACCTAAAAATAGGTACAAAGCACCTATCATTAGCAACGATGCTGCCATCGGCGTGAGCAGTCGCAGGTAGAGATGATCTAAGGTATCAATGTCCGCCACTAAGCGGTTAAGCAGGTCGCCATGCCTAAGCCCTTGCATGTCTGCAGGCGTCAAAGGCAGCAAGCGTTTCCAAGTCCAACTACGCAGTTCGGTAAGCAGCTTAAATGTCGCTTCATGGGTTGCTAGGCGTTCTCCATAACGGCTAGCGGTTCGCGCAATAGACAGAAAACGGACCCCACCAGCGGGGGTAAAATAGTTAAATGCTTGCGCGGTCGCGACCGTTAGCCCGGCTACTGCAGTTGCCGATAGAAACCAACCGGACAATGACAATAACCCAATACCCGCCATTAACGTGGTAATACTTAACAGCAAGCCAACAGCCATCATTAGCCACTGACGCTTAAACAATTTTAAAAACGGCAAAAGTACCCGCATTAACTGATCTCCCCGCGCTGTTCACCAAGCAAGGTACGAAACAGGCCGTCTTGCTCACATAGTTGCTGGAAACTGCCCTGCTGCACGAGCTGTCCTGCATCTAATACCCAAATTACGTCGACTTTAGCGAGTTCATCAATTTTATGGGTCACCATAATGCTCCCCGCGGTCGTCATAACCTGCTCTAGCGCACTCATCACCGCTTGTTCGCTTTGGCTATCAAGACTCGCTGTGGGCTCATCCAGTATATAAAACTGCGCTTGCTGACCTAAGGCTCTCGCTAAACATAAGCGCTGCGCTTGACCAACAGAGACCCCCGCACTTTGTTCACCAATCTGACTGTTTATGCCGTCAGGTAGGCTATTAACGAACTGAGCAACCTGCGCTTGTGCCAATAGCGCTTCAATACGCTCCGCTGGCATATCTGGATCGCCTAAGCTGACATTGTCAGCGATGGAGCCATGAAACAATTGCGGGTTTTGCCCGAGCCAAGCGACGCGCTGCCGCCAATTGGCCATATGACGTTGATTCAACTCAACACCATTAATTTGCAAGCTACCGCTATAGGGTAAGAACCCAAGCAATGCGTTTAGTAAACTTGATTTACCGGCACCGCTGGGCCCCACCAGCGCAACATGCTCGCCGGCATTAAGGGTAAAATCCACCGGGCCAAGCAGCACAGTGCCATCCATGCTCATTACCTGTAATTGCTTGGCGCTAATGGTGATGGGCTCCGCCGCAGTTAACAATGGCGCTTGGGATTGTGATGCTTGCTCGCTTGATTGCGGAGTTTGATATTCGAGTAAGTTTTTCAGCGCCTCGGCCGCACCAATGGCCTGTGCTTTAGCATGATAATGAGTACCCATATCCCTTAATGGTTGATAAAACTCAGGTGCAAGAATCAATACAAACAGGCCGGTAAATAGTGTCAACCCCACCCCATAGTGACCGAAATTGAGGTGGTCGAGATAGCTAAAACCAAAGTAAACGGCTAAAACGGCAATCGACACTGCCGCGAAGAACTCCAGTACCGCTGAACTTAAAAAAGCCATCCGTAACACTGACATAGTGCGACTACGAAACTCTTCTGAGGCTGACTCAATCGCGCTCACTTCTGCTTGGCCGCGATTAAATAGCTTGATGGTACTGAGCCCTTTTAAGCGATCCATAAAGTGACCACTGAGCTGCGCTAGCGCGCTGAAGTTTTTACGATTGGCATCGGCAGCGCCCATACCCACTAAAATCATAAACATGGGAATTAACGGTGCTGTCGCCAACAATACCAGGCCCGCGGCCCAGTTAATCGGAAAAACCACCGCAAGTATGGTGATGGGGACAAATCCGGCAATTAGCATTTGTGGCAGGTACTTGCCATAAAAGTCGTGCAGATCTTCAACTTGCTCCAATACAATACTGGCCCAGCTACCTGCTGGCTTACCTTTGATATAAGCGGGGCCTAGTTCGCTAAGCTTATCGAGCACGGCACGGCGCACATCTTGACGCAAACGCTGACCTGCAACAAAGCTCACTCGCTCTCGACAATAGGCAAGTAAGGCTCTGACAACAATCAGTGCTAATAAAGCGTAGAAATGGTCGGTAAAGTCGCTGACTACTTGGTTTTCAATCACTAAGCCGTGCAGCATCGTGGCCAAAAGGTAAGCTTGTGCCACAAGAGAGAAGCCCGTTAACACACCCAACATCACCGTGAGATTAAGGTAGACACCACAGGCACCTTTACGCTGTTTAAGCCAACGTGTCAGGATTTTTTCCAACGACTTATCCATGAAGCTCCAAAGCTGATATAGCAATCGCTGAAGTATCGCAGGCCTAGCAGTGAGAATAAACTGCAGCTGATGTAAATGTTAGGAGACTCACAAAAATTGAGCTAGATCAATTTTCATAGGGGCGCGGCAACAAAAAAGGCCACATATATGGTGGCCTTTAATCATATTACGCTAACAATCTAGTCACTATTCGTCGAAGTCATCGCCGGCAACATCGCGAGCGTCACGCCATGCTTGTGCTTCACGTTCTTTTTTAACGATAGCTTCGGTGCGCTCGCCACGAGCTTTCGCTTTGCGATCATTGCGCTCAACCAAGCCTTCAAGAAAGCTCTGCAGCGTTTGCTCAGCCCAAGCTTGTGCTTCTGCTTCGCTAGCAAAACCCGCTTGCTGTTTTGATACCACGGTTTTACGCGCTGTCATGCGGCGAGTAATTTGTCCGGTCCAGCTGCCTTCAACTTCTAGCACGCGTAGATCGTATTTTTTGCTTTTTAACATGGGGTGATCCTATCAGGTAAACGACATAGATCATTCAAAAGCGCGTTTGAGAACGGAGTTGATATCGATGTCTTGCTCAACACAGAAAATAGTCACTATTTTCTAAAGAGCGCGTATTGTAGTCAGCTATTTGAAAAACTCAATCATTGAAAGCCCAAAAGCGTAAAATTGTGCAAAAAAAAATCAGCCTGACTATCTAGATTGAGCCATTCAACTCCACATGCAGCCGTCAAGCCAGAGCAGATCAATGTATGCCAGCCCCCAATACAGTTGAAACTTGACTATAGTGTTTGATAGGCATAATCAAGGCTAGCCCATCATAAACTGGCTGAAAAACCTGAGTACTCAGTAACAATGATTAGCTTTACCGCCTGTTGGCGACATATTAGCGCCACTGACTTAACAGATTGCTATTATTAAATAGCGCTTTTAAGGCAGATACTGTAAGCTTCACGCCCCCCAGCCACGCTGGCTGGCTCCATCAGACGCCCTTTGGGGTGAAGAGACCTATCTATGAGTTTTGACTCTCTGGGCTTATCTGCCCCGATTTTAAGCGCCGTTGCCAACAAGGGCTACCACACCCCATCGCCAATTCAAGCACAAGCGATACCCGCAGTGCTAGCAGGCAAAGATGTCATGGCCGCCGCTCAAACCGGAACAGGTAAAACAGCGGGCTTTACTTTGCCTTTGCTGGAAAACTTGATGCAAGGCACTAAAGCGCCGCGTAAGCAGGTTCGTGCATTAGTATTAACCCCAACCAGAGAGCTGGCTGCACAAGTGGCTGAGAGTGTCACCACTTATGGCAGCGCATTACCGTTAAAGTCTGCCGTGGTGTTTGGTGGTGTGGGTATCGTGCCGCAAATTCAGCAATTGGCGCGTGGCGTCGATATTTTGGTTGCCACGCCAGGGCGTTTACTGGACTTATATCAACAAGGCGCAGTGAGCTTTAAACAACTGGAAGTCTTGGTATTAGATGAAGCCGATCGCATGCTAGATATGGGCTTTATCCATGACATCAAAAAAATCTTGGCGCTATTGCCCGCAAAGCGACAAAACTTGATGTTTTCAGCCACCTTCTCCGATGACATTCGCGCATTAGCCAAAGGCCTGGTTAATAACCCAGTTGAGATTTCGGTCACGCCGCGTAATACCACAGCCAACACAGTTAAACAGTGGATCTGCCCCGTTGATAAAACCCGCAAATCAGCGGTATTGGTTCAGCTGATCAACGACAATAATTGGCAACAAGTTTTGGTGTTTAGTCGCACTAAACATGGTGCTAACCGCTTAGCTAAGAGCTTAGATGCCAAAGGGATCACTGCCGCCGCCATTCACGGTAACAAGAGTCAAGGTGCTCGAACCAAAGCCTTGGCCAACTTTAAAACCGGTGAAGTGCGTGTGTTAGTGGCAACCGACATTGCCGCTCGCGGGCTTGATATTGACCAACTACCGCAAGTGGTCAACTTCGATCTGCCAAATGTCCCTGAAGATTATGTTCACCGTATTGGCCGCACTGGCCGTGCTGGTGCCAGCGGACAAGCTGTTTCACTGGTAAGTCATGAAGAAAACAAGCTACTGCGTGATATTGAACGCTTGATCAAACAAAACTTGCCAAGAGAAGTGATTGCCGGTTTTGAGCCGACCCATGCATTAGCAGATACCGATCTCAGCCCAGCAAAACACGCTAAGCCACGCAATAACAAGCAACGCAGTGGCAACCATAATGGCCGTGCCAATAAGCCTAGACGTCAATCTAGCGAGCAGCGCAGCGGTAAACCAGGTGAGAATAAGCCTAACCGCAGCAAAGATGCCTCGGGTAACAACTCAAAGCCGAGTAATCAATCAAGGCGCAGAAAGCCCGCCAATCGTAAACCTGCAGCTCTTTAGCAATCCAACAGTCAATCAGTATAAGCCGAGCAGTTCGGCTTATATCCTGATGCCCGGTCAATAAATAACATGCCAGCTCTATGGTTCTTGGCTGGTATCACTACGTTCAACCTCTTCGTCCGCTATTTTTGTCGCCGGTGCAGTCGGGCTATTGATTCTCCACACAGCGCTCGTTCCATTTAAAGGTCCATCGACATAGTTAGCTCTCACTAACGAGCCCATACTTGCACCATTATTTGTGGCTAAATATGACACAGATATGCTGTTCCAAACTCCGTTTATATCCCCTTGACATCGACTGTCACAAACAAATTCAACGGTTATCCTTTCTATCTCTTCATTGTCTGCATTATTTTCATCAAGTCGATTTAAAAAGTCCTCCCCGCCATTATCCAGCAACTTTTTTCTTAGCTGGTTTGTCATTATTTTTTCAGAGTTAAACGTTCTTCCTAAATAAGAGTAGTCATAACGCATAAAGGCTGATAAATATCTTGCATCCACGCCAATTTCATTGGCTAAAATGGCATGACGGTGATTCATAATTTCCCTAAATGCTTGCTGGAGTTCAGCAGGCGGTGTCAACTCCGTTTCATAAAAGGAGGCCATCTCCAAAAACTCAGGGATATCTTTGAAACTAGACAGTTGAGTTTCTTTGGCACTGTTATGCATGTAATGGTCTATTTTATCTAATGCGTCAAAGTACTCTTCAACAGAAACGCCTATTTTAGCAGCCGTTGCTTCACACAACTCTTGCTGGGCTTGCAAGAGTATCGACATTGTGTTTTCCTCTTGTTCGACTTCATCTCGCTGTTCAGCGAAGCCTAGAGGTAAAAAACACAACAAAGACATTAGCGATACACATAATTTCAAATTCAAGGTATTCATTATTCCATTATTCCATTATTCCATTATTCCATTATTCCTTTACCCCTTTACCTTTTCACTCCCTACTTTTGCATAACTGATCACAGAAATAGCAAGATAAATTATAATATATAAATAAAAACAAAAGTCATTAGCCAACTCAATATTCACAGCACATAAAAATAGTAATTACTAACTATTTTTTGTTTAAAAACATAGCCAAAACCCAAAAAAATATCCCGCCCCTAAACTTTACACAATAAAATCTGAGTGTTAGCCTAGGGTCATAAACATTAAAAATATTTCATGGAAGAATATGAAATCTCTATCAAATCATGCTTTAGTTGTATTATTAATTGGCTACTTATCTATTCACTGTCAAGCCTCCGCTAATGAAGAAATTATCAATGTAGAAAGAAGTGTTTCCGGCAACTTTAATTCATCCTTTCCTAACCCAGATAATATTCAACCTGACATTAGTGACTTTAAGGTCATCAATACCGTGCTAATGAGTAATGAACAAGGAGAGCGCTGGGCAGTTGTGACATTACAGAACACAGCCCGCGGCCAAAGAACACTCAATCAAAATCAATTGATGGCTTTAATATCAAGCGGGGAACGTATAGTCCCTGAACGATTCAAAGAGCTGTTCTCATCAAATGAAACACTCTCAATCACATTGCATTTTGGCCAGCAAAAATTCCCGATATTAGAGATCTTTTCCAGAACCATGTAAGCCAATTTTCTATGACAACCAATAATATAATACTTACCGGCGGCTGCCTGTGCGGCGCGCTACGCTATCAAACCACAGCACAGCCCTTTGACAGTGACCACTGCCATTGCACTGTATGTCAAAAGAGCACTGGCGCAGCGGTGGGAAGTTGGATGGATTTTAAACGAGCACAGGTAACCTGGATACAAGGTCAAGTAACCGAATATGCCTCATCAGACACCATAAGACGTGGCTTCTGCCACCTTTGCGGGAGCACGTTAAGTTATCGAAGTACTGACTACCCCGACTACTACACCTTATCTATCACCTCACTTGACGATGCCAACCAAGTGAAACCCAAATACCATATTCATACAGCAAGCGCGGTTAGCTGGCTAGTAATCGATGATGAGTTGCCACGCTATGCTAATGCTCGCAGCAGCGATTAATACCATGCCCCTCACCGTAAGGTAAACCATGCTGGCGGCACAAATAAAAATGGGCTGAGTCAAATGACTCAGCCCATTGCAATATAGGGTCAATAACTTTGCTAAAGCTATTTAAGCTCCCAAGCGCGGTAGTTGCGCCCCTTGAGCTTACCTTTCGTGATTTTATTAAGTGCGCGTCTTACAACCTGACGTTTAACCGCCACATAAGAGCGAAAATCAGTAATTTTGATTTTGCCGACTTCACTGCCTTCAATGCCGTTATCGCCAGTTAAGCAACCAAGAATATCCCCAGGGCGGACTTTATTTTTCTTACCACCATCAATTTGAATCGTGACCATGGCAGGTTGGGCTGGCATCTTGTCTAATAGCGATTCGCTAGGTAATCCCTCAGCAACAATATCGCGTCCTAAAAGGTCTTCAATTAGGCCAATTTTGTAACCATCTTCATGATTAAAAAAGGTAAATGCCGCCCCTTTGCTGCCTGCACGTCCCGTTCTTCCAACACGGTGAATATGCACTTCGGTGTCATACGCAACGTGATAATTGACCACCATATCCAAAGCATCAATATCGAGCCCGCGCGCCGCCACATCGGTGGCCACCATCACACTGGCACTTTTATTGGCAAACTTAAGCAGCATTAGGTCACGATCGCGCTGTTCTAAATCACCATGCAGGGCCACCACACTGAACCCAGCGTTACTGAGCTTAGCGGCAACATCTTTGGTTTCGCGCTTGGTATTACAAAACACCACCGCACTTTCTGGATTGCGGTCTAGCAACAGCAGCTGCAATGCGCGCATGCGATCATTGTTATTGCCGCACTCATAAAAATGTTGCTCGATACTACTGCTATCATGGGTTGCCGTTACCTTAACCATGACAGGATTCACCAAGAACTGTTCGCTAATGGTTTTGATTTGATCTGGGAATGTGGCGCTAAATAGCAAAGTTTGGCGCTCGCGAGGCACCGCCAACATAATCGCGTCTAACTCGCGCTGAAAGCCCATCTCTAACATGCGGTCGGCTTCATCTAAAATCAGCGTGTCGACATTTTCTAGATCTAAACGGCCACGATCCAAATGATCAATGATACGCCCAGGGGTGCCAACAATAATGTGCGCGCCGTGCTCCAACGAGCCAATTTGCGGCCCCATAGGCACACCGCCACACAAGGTCAATATTTTAATATTGTGAATACCGCGCGCTAAGGTACGCAGCTCTTTGGCGACTTGATCAGCCAGTTCACGGGTTGGACACAACACCATAGTTTGAATGCGAAACCGTTTCACATTGAGCTTATTGAGCAAGCCCAAACCAAAAGCCGCAGTTTTACCCGAGCCGGTTTTACCTTGACCAATAACATCTTCACCATTGAGGATGGCAGGTAAACTCTGCGCCTGAATCGGCGTCATCTGCGCATAGCCCATAGTCGCTAAATTATCTGTTAACTCTCGCTTTAGCGGTAAACTCGTGAAGTCTAAATTGACTTGCTGGTCGTTGGTGGGAGTCTGGCTCACGGTGTGTTCCTAATCAGGCCTATCTGTGGCTCAGTTAAAGCAAATAGAAGGCAAAGGCAAAAAATGAAGCGGCAAAGTAATCACTTTACCCGTTGATGGCGCGATTATAGCAATCTTTGCACTAAAGTGCTTTGACTTGTTAGTGCATCGGCTAACACTCGGGTATTATGCTGCAAAGCACCTGTGTAGTAGCTAACCTTTACGCTAAATTGAGCCCAGATATGACCAAAGCTAATATTACCCGCACCCAGCTAATCGAACAGATCAACCGCTGGGGCGAAAACCACATCAATGCCGAGCAACTTCAAGACTGGATGGTGACCCATTACGATCCTGATGAAGTGGATGTCGGCCGCGGCGAGCCTGAATGGGTGGTAGAGGCGATGAACATTGTGATGAATGAATATGAAATTGCCAAAATAGATAAGTTTCGCCAAGAAAACTATCAACTTGCTATCAATTTCATTCAAGCTGATGAATCACAATTCAACCAAACCCGTCACCTGTTCTTACAGCAGGGCTTTCGAGATTAGCTAAACCGCCTAGCCACTTTATCGATGAGTAATGGCTAACTTGGCGCTGGGGCGCAGTATTTAAGGCTTAAATACGCCGATGAGATCGCCACTGGCTTGAGAGGTCGCCTGCTCGTCGCCCTGTTGTTCACGGTAGTCACACTCGACGCATTCTACCGTTTCTATGCCGTGCTCTTTAAACAGCACGATGGTTTCTTTAGCTTGGCACTTTGGACACTTAGCCCCGGCAACAAAACGTTTTTTGATTTTTTTAGCCGTCACAGCAATACAACCTCGAGGTTCGCCTCGTTCTTAGGCGGGAAAATAAACCCAATAAGTTTACCATGGCTCGCCGTCGCAATGGCAATATTTATTGGAGGCAGTGGGTGATCTCTATTGAGATTTGTCGGCTTATTAGTAGCACCAGAGCGATGAACTAGGCTATCATTCACCTCCACTCGCTATCAGTTAAGTATTCAAGTCGTAGTCATGATCACCATTACACAAGCTCAACTCATCCGTGGTTCAAAAACGCTCCTCGATGATACATCGCTCACCATTTACCCTGGCCACAAAGTCGGCCTTGTGGGTGCCAATGGCACGGGCAAATCGTCGTTGCTGGCATTAATCCTGGATAAACTGAGTTTAGATAAAGGTGAAATCAGTGTTCCCAGTGGCTGGCAAGTCGCCACGGTAGCCCAGGAAACCCCTGCGCTTGACGTCTCTGCCTTAGAGTATGTCATTGATGGCGATGAAGAATACAGGCAGTTAGAGGCCAAGCTTCATCAAGCTCAAGCGGATGATGATGGCAATGCCATCGCGAGGTTACACGGCCTAATAGATGCCATTGGTGGCTATGCCATTCACTCTAGGGCTGCCAGTCTATTGGCCGGCCTAGGATTTAGCGAAGCCGAGCAACACAATCCCGTTAGAAGCTTCTCCGGTGGTTGGCGCATGCGCCTCAACTTGGCCCAAGCACTGTTGTGCCGCTCAGATCTATTGCTACTTGATGAGCCCACCAACCACTTAGATTTAGATACCATGTACTGGCTTGAAGGTTGGATTAAGGCCTACCAAGGCACATTAGTGCTCATCAGTCATGACCGTGACTTCATTGACGGCATTATTGATGAAATTGTCCATGTTGAGCACCACAAACTTAATTATTACAAAGGCAACTACAGCTCATTTGAGCGGATCCGCGCCGAGCGTATGGCCCAGCAGCAAGTGGCCTTTGAACGTCAACAAAAAGAGCGCGCCCATATGCAGTCTTTTGTTGATCGCTTTCGCTATAAAGCCAGTAAAGCAAAACAAGCCCAAAGCCGCCTCAAAGCCCTAGAGCGTATGACTGAGCTGCTGCCTTCTAAAGCTGACAGCCCATTTCATATGGCATTTCGCGCCCCAGATGCGCTGCCTAATCCGTTAGTGAAAATGGAACAGGTGAGTGTGGGCTATGGTGACAAGGCGATTTTAGACCATGTACATCTGAATTTAGTCCCCGGTGCACGTATTGGCTTACTCGGCCGCAACGGTGCGGGTAAATCCACGTTAATTAAGCTGCTATCTGAAGAACTGCAGCCCATGAGCGGCATTTACGAAACCAACCCTGGGCTAAATATCGGTTATTTTGCCCAGCACCAACTAGAGTTTCTGCATTTAGATGAGACGCCGCTGCAACACCTTGCGCGCTTAGCACCCAAGCACAGAGAACAAGAGTTACGAGATTTCTTAGGTGGCTATGGTTTTAATGGCGACATGGCATTATCACCGGTACGCCCGTTCTCTGGCGGCGAAAAAGCCCGTCTGGTATTGGCACTGCTGGTGTGGCAACGCCCTAACTTATTGCTACTCGATGAACCCACCAACCACTTAGATTTAGAGATGCGTCACGCACTTACCATGGCACTGCAATCTTTTGAAGGTGCGATGATTATTGTCTCGCACGATAGGCATTTGCTACGCCTTAGTTGCAGCGACTACTACCTGGTTGATCAAGGACGTGTGGCTAGCTTTAATGGCGATCTTGATGATTATCATCAATGGTTGCTTGATGCTGCTAAAGCGGCTAATCGGGTTGAGCAAGATGACAGTGCCAAACCCGCGCAAGATAAAAAGGCCTTAAAGCGCCAAGAGGCACAATTACGTCAAAAACTCTCGCCTTTAAAGAAAGTTCAGGCTAAGTTAGAAAAGGCACAGCAACAAGCCAGTGACCGTTTAGCTGAGTTAGAACAGATGCTTGCAGATACTAGCTTGTACGATGCTGACAATAAAGCCCAGCTCACCCAAGTGCTAAATGAGCGAACTAAACTCACTCAAGCACTAGAAGAAAGTGAAATGGAATGGTTAGAAGTACAGGAATCAATTGAAGAAGTTGAGCAAGCTGTTAAGGCGGAGGCGGCTCAATAAAAAGGAACTTTACATGACTTATCTCAACCCATTTAATAGCAGCTTATGGCGTGACTGTGATGAATATTATGCGCAGTTACAGCCTGTTGTCTTGCAGCAGCAAGACGAACATCATGTTAATGTCAATCTGCTGCTATTAGCCATTTGGTTGGATAATCATCGTTACCCTCTCAGCTTCGATAGCTGGCAACGCCTTGATGTCGAAATTGATAGCTGGGAGCAAAAAATGCTCAAGCCCTACCGCAAGCTTCGTAAACTCAGTAAAGCCAACCTCGCCCCCGATGAATATCAACAAATGCTCGATGTTGAATTAATGCTAGAGCGCAAAGCTCAAGCCTTGATTTTACATAAGCTCAAACAGCTGGCCGATGATGGTAGCCAAAGTAACCTTGAAACCTATTTGAGCTTATTTGAGCTGTCTGCAGACACCCAACCACAACTGCTTGCTATGACTCATCAGGCGGCCTAGCCTTCGAATGAAGGCTGATTACATTCTGTATTGGTTCCACTTGCTAGACAATAGTCAGTATTCGTCATTGCTGGACGTTTTCAGGCCGTAACCTAACGCCTGTCCGGCGAGGAATGTGCAGCTACTTCTGCGAGACGCTGTAAATATATCCCTATATGCTCTGCGGTTTCATCCCTGAAACCGAAGCTCGCAGCCGCATCTACACGGGTTAATCTCCACAAGCAAATAGTTGTCTGCGAATATAGCCTTAATTTCTGTTCGTCATGACAGGAATCTAACGCCTCCCAGCGGGGGGATGTGTGATTGTACTTATGACACGCCATAAATACATCCATGTAGGCTTCACGGCGACGTCCTGTCGCCGAGAGTCAACGCACATTCACACTAGGTAAATTCCCTCTTCGATTTACCTTCAATTGTGTGGGCTCTGCGATGACATCTGATGTGAAAGGATTCACAAATGCCGCGATGGCATGGATGCCAAAGAGCGGCCATGTCATCGAAGCTCGCAGCCGCATCTACACCTCGATATTTTATGTCTTCGGTTTAACCTCACTGAATTATCCCTAAGACAAGATATTATTTTTAGAAAAAACAGGCGAATATGTGACATAACATATTGATAGCCACTATCAAGATAGATTAAAGTATCACCACTTAAGGACAGAGCTAGGCCTAATCGAATCAAACATCGACCACGCCATTCAGGGAATGAAAAAGCCAACCTCCACACGCCAATCAACTCCCTTATAACGTTAACTCTGACCCCATTTATTAAGCGTGCATGCGCGTTTCTACCGAAAGTGTATTGAATACAATTTTACAGATTTTTCGTTATTGATTTGTTTTGAATGGATTTTTAGCTGAAATTTGAGTGCACGCTTTCTCAACGAAGCTTGGCAAAACGCGCAAGCCGTATATACAAATGTTAGCAGTTTATAGACCTAATTAGGAATCAATCATGATTGAAAACCAGACCATTCTCGTACAGCTCTTAGTAGCAATTTTAATCAGTTCTGTATCTGGGCTGTTAGGTGTGTATTTACAGAAGCTCTGGGCATCCAGAAAGCCGAAGATAAACATACAGTCTGTTGGTTTTCATGGTGGGACTATCAAAATTGATGATACCACCGCCAGTATGTCTAAAGAATCCTCTTGGGGAGAGAATATCGAAGGCTATGTTAGCTTTGAAAATCTATTGGATTATGAATTAAAGATGGGAGAAACCTCAGCAAGGTTGGAGCAAGCAAGAGAAGAAGCTAGCGATTGGTTAAAAAAACATGCTGAATTTAAAAATGGTTTAACTTTAACTTTTTCCGCCTTAGAGAAATGTCCATATTTATATAACCCAGCTATTCACTCATTCGTTTATGGAAATTTAAGGCGCCGGAAGAGTATCAATCTCCCAACAAAATTTGACTCTGTCGAGAAACTCGACAATATATATTCCATAGCGAGAGAAACTGATGAAGAAATTGTAGTTCATCGCGGTTCGCATGCTACTAGGTTTCCCATAGACAAAGATTTCAGAGATCAAGAAAAACTAGTTAACAAAAATATCGCATATAGTTTTCTTAAAGGAGAAAGCAAAAATATTTTCTATCTTGTTGAGTCTTTTGTAACGAGCATCTCAGAGGATATATTGAAGCTAAAATCCCTACAGGAAGAGCTTCGTAAAACTATTACAAGCTACGCCAGTATTAACTTCACAGTTGCAATATCTAACATTGGAACGGAGCCTCATCTATATATGCCTAGGGCCTATGTCGAATTAGCTTATGGAGATGATAAAAAGCAGGTCTTGGTACATCACCAACTAAGCGAAAAGAATGAAAGCACCGAATTGGCTCAGCTTCTAGCAAAAGAGTCAAAAAATAAAAATATGAATAAACGGGTACAAGTAGACTCATTCTTAGATAAAACAGATCTGTCTCCGCATATTTTGATTGGGGGAAACAGTACAGTCTATGTATCTTTCTTTGCTAGTGAAGCTCTGGGAAATAGCGCGGAGCAAATCATTAATTTTTATAGAATTGGCGGTTTAAAGGCACGTTTGGCTTTATGGAGCAGTACGGCTTCTTTACACACCTCAAACTTAACCGTATTTAGTAAAAATATTAGCGAAGAGAACCAAGAAAAAATGAGAATCGCTACTAACAAGGCATTGCAGCGGACAAGCCGCTGAATGCGGCGTTATGTATCTAATGGAACCTTTCGACTATGGACGTTAATTTTGAGAATGGTAAATTATCAACACTCTATTTCCATGAGCTTTGGTGGCTAGCTAGTTCAATTTCAAAAAAATCACAAAAGCTATTTGATGAAACTAAAGTTCCTGAAGATCAAATACTATAGCCAGCCATTATCAATCAATAACCTAGCGAGATTACAGCAAGGTAATCAAAAGCTAATAAAGTTCATTGCTCTGATTGTAGTCCTGAGTACAAATGCACAGCATGAACTCAGCCAAAAATGACGAAATAGAGCATTAATGGGTGTTTTTAGCGCAAGGGATGTGAACTCTGCTAAATAAGCTGAGGAATTAGGAGAGATATGAACGTTTGAACTTAGCTAGTTGGCATAAACTGGCAACTACTTGAGAAATGTCGCCTTCGCTTGTTCAGATGTTCGCAGTAATGGCTAAACTCTTCTAAGGTCCCCACTGGCCCATGAAAGAGTTGTCCAAATTCAGTGACGATTTTAACCCAATTAGCTGAGGGTATGTTTAACCTGCTCAGTATGTCACAAGCCTTTGAATCAATTGCGCCACGTTTATCGTCTCTAATCACCCTGCCTGTTTCATCTACCAGTACAAGGTAGTCTTGAAGAGAGAAAGCGATACCTTTGGGTTGGTTGGCACGTTCATTACCAATGAAAGGTAAAAGACGTTTAGGTTGCCCTCCTGTGAGCGCTGCTTTTACTCTGAGTTTGATACTCGTGAAGTCCGATTTTTCCGGCGTACTCGCCATTTTGGCGCGTATCGGGTTAAGCTCTACATAGGCCATACAGGCCAACACGGCTGCCTCATCAAGCAATGCTTGTGATTTAAACCGCCCTTCCCAGAAGTGCCCTGTGCAGTTGTCTTCTAGATTAGCTTGTCTTGCAATAGGCTCGTTTAGACACCTCATAAACCAGCTAATATCGCAAAGACGCGAGCGATACGTCGCTATCAGATGTTTAAGCTGAGCAATTGCAAACTCCTCTATCACTTCACCTTTGGTGAATTTCTGTGTTAAGCCTGTTCCTTTAAACAATTTGTGCCATTGTAATACGACATCCCTATCTGACCAGGCATTAACTTGGTCAACATCAATATGAAGGACGACATGAAGGTGGTTGCTCATCACTGCGTAGGCTGCAACATCAATGGCAAACACTTCGGTCAGTTTTAAAGATTTGAGCTTCAACCCAACCACGGCGGTGGTCATAATTTTTGCCAGTGTATTTATCATCACCACATAAGAAGGCGCGTCTTACAACGCGACTACAGCAGTGATAGTAAGCAGTGTCTTCGAGACTAATGAGGGTTCGTCTAGGTCTTGGCATGCAACCTCCTTGTTATATGCGCAAATCAAGCATAG
>NZ_KI912498.1:10032-80115 GCF_000518805.1 Shewanella waksmanii ATCC BAA-643 | reverse complement strand
TTTTTGTCATCGAATGATGGTACCCGAGGCCGGACTTGAACCGGCACGCTTATTCAGCGAGGGATTTTAAATCCCTTGTGTCTACCAATTCCACCACTCGGGCAAAGTGTGTTTTACCGCTTACGCACTAAAACATTAAAGTGGAGGCGCGACCCGGAGTCGAACCGAGATCGACGGATTTGCAATCCGCAGCATAGCCATTCTGCCATCGCGCCTTAGTAGATTGGAGCGACATATCGGGTTCGAACCGATGACCTATACCTTGGCAAGGTATCGCTCTACCAACTGAGCTAATGTCGCAGGCCATTTCTATCTTTGCAATCAGTGTTCTGCTAGAAGCTTTCCCCTGACTGCGGAATGGCATTCTACCGAAATATGCATAAGAGTCAACGAACAAAAGCGCTAAAATTACGATAATATGACCGTTTGCTGCTAATTACAGCAACAAGTACAAATTTTGATTATTAAGGCACTTAAGTCGATTAAACCGTAACCATTAATATCTAGATGGCATTGGCCGTAATGACACATTGTTTATTTGGCATTTGTTTGATTGCTAGCTAAATAGTCAATCGCTAAGCGGTTTGTACCCTTACTGTTACCCACGATGCTTGATTAACGCATGGGTTAATAACCCCAAGCGTGCATATGGATGCAAATAAAAAAGCCTCGCTAATGCGAGGCTTTATACATCAACTATAAATTGAGCTTATAGTGCTGGCAGTGATTGGTAGTTAAGACCAAGCATTTTTTGCATTACGCCAACAACCTGACAGCTATAACCAAATTCATTGTCATACCATACATAAAGAATGGCGCGATTACCTTCAGCGATAGTCGCTTGTGAATCGACAACACCTGCATAACGAGAACCGACTAAGTCACTCGATACGATTTCTGTTGATTCAGTAAAGTCAATTTGATTACGTAGCGGCGAGTTCAGTGCCATTTTACGTAGGTACTCATTGATATCGTCTTTGCTGGTTTCACCTTTAAGGTTAAGTGAGATAATCGCCATAGAAACGTTTGGTGTTGGAACACGGATAGCGTTACCCGTCAGTTTGCCAGCTAGCACTGGTAGCGCTTTGGCTACAGCTTTGGCTGCACCGGTTTCAGTGATCACCATGTTTAATGGTGCACTACGGCCACGACGATCAGCTTTGTGATAGTTATCAATCAGGTTTTGATCGTTAGTATACGAGTGAATGGTCTCTACGTGGCCATTTTCAATACCATACTTGTCATCAACGGCTTTAAGTACTGGCGTAATCGCGTTGGTAGTACAACTTGCTGCAGAGACAATGGTATCTTCGTCTAGGATGTCAGCTTCGTTAACGCCGTATACGATGTTTTTGATCGCACCTTTTGCAGGAGCCGTTAGCAGTACTTTAGCTGCTCCTTTTGATTTAAGGTGCAACCCTAGGCCATCTTCATCTTTCCAGATACCGGTGTTATCTACAACTAAGGCATTGTTAATGCCATATTGAGTGTAATCGATTTCATCTGGAGAATTGGCATAAATAACTTGGATGTAAGTACCATTTGCAATGATTGCGTTGTTCTCTTCATCCACTTCTACAGAGCCATTAAATGGGCCGTGTACAGAGTCGCGACGTAATAGGCTTGCGCGCTTTTCTAAATCACCTTTACGGCCACCGCGCAATACGATTGCCTTTAGGCGTAATTTGTTACTAACACCAGTACGCTCAATAAGTAGACGTGCAAGTAAACGACCGATACGGCCAAAACCATAAAGCACAACATCTTTTGCTTCTTGAACATCTTCTAAGTCAATCGCAGCTGATAGTTCACGACTCATGTAAGCTTCAATTTGGCTAGCATCATCGTGCTCACGCCAGTAGTTTACAGCCAGCTTACCGATATCAACTTTACATTGCTTAACCGCAAGCTTGCTTAAAACTTCAACGAACGGGAAGCTTTCACGCAATCTCAGTTTGTCACCAACATGACGACGCACTAAACGGTGAGATTTAATGATTTCAATCGTAGAAGCGTTTAAAAGAGGCTTGCCGTATAGAACAACTTCTACACCTTGGTTACGATATAACTTACCTAGTAGAGGTTGCATTGCCTCTGCCATTTCGAAACGTTCTTGCCAGCTTTGTAGGTGCTTATCAGCGCTCATGTACAGATCCTTTATCTCACTTGATCGACTATTTTTAATAGAAATGTTTGAGTAGCAAAAGAAAAAGACTAATACTGTCGTTATAGACGAATAAGTCCTCTTGTTTGGTCGGCGCTATTGTAATGAAAACTGGCGCTACGATCTAGTAAGATATTTTCCATAACTGTGTAATAATATTAGAAAAATATTGGCATGGAGCCTATTTTGAAGACAAATTTTGTAATAATTACATCATTTATTAGTTTATTCGCATTTTCTAGCCTAATTGGCTGTGATTATGGTGCTAATACCACCACCATTTGTAAAAATAATCCCGAAATTTGTGCCGATTTGCATCGTGATAGTTGGTGCAGATTTGAAAAAGGCGATCTTATTCGTAAACGCTATTTACTTAAACAGACCGAATCACCTACAGGAAAGCAGATATACAAACATCTTCTTAACCTAGAAAAGTACAACCAATGCATTGAGCTGGCCTCTGGTGTTCAGCACATCCTCCATCCTGAGCGTACTAATGATCGTATGCGCGCTTTTGGCTTAAGCTCGCAAAGTTTGGCTGAATTGCAAGCCACAACCAAACCCTCCAAAGACCTATATTTGTCATTTTATCATTGGACCCGTTTTAGTGATCAGCAAGCACAGCAACGGGTACTCAATGCTGAAGCCGCAGGCGAGATAACCGAAACCTTTATCCTTGCCCAGCTCGCCTCTTATTATCAGAAGTCTGACTTGGAAAAAGCCAAGTTGCTTTATCTTTCGGTACTGGATAATGCGTCAGAAGAGGAGTTTGATCCCGATTGGCTATTGGGTCTATCGAGTATCTATTATCAACAAGGCCACTTCGAACTCACCTATATATTGTCAAAGGCAAACACCTTGATGTCTGACAGTAAGGCCTCCGACCAGGACATGTTGGCGCTTATCAATGGTGATGTGCAATTACAAAGCTTTCTCGATAGTCAGGCAGATGAATTAGTCGACTTAATAGAGTCTGGCGACTTTAAACAAAGCCAACTAAGATTGAAATTTGTTAACTAAATGTACAAACCACTCGTTACTGTTCACAGCTAATTTGCAACTACGCAAAATGTCTGCCAAAAGTGGTTTATTTACAAATTTAACCGCTAAAAATGAAAGTTGAATCAAACTATCGATGATTATTCCGGCTATTTACGATTTTAGACGCCATTTACGTCGATATTACTTGACGCTAGCTGTCATTTTGGTAATTTTACTACCAGATTAGTTTTATCATTTAACAGAGGGATATCAAATGACTATCCGCGTAGCGATTAATGGTTATGGCCGTATCGGCAGAAACGTGCTTAGAGCACTTTATGAAAGCGAAAAAGATTACCCAATTCAGATTGTTGCTATTAACGATCTTGGTGATGCCTCGATAAACGCTCATTTAACTAAGTATGATTCAGTACATGGCCGTTTTAACGCTAAAGTTGAACATGATGACGAAGCCATTTATGTCAACCAAGATAAAATTGTCACTTTTTCAGAACGTGACCCAGCAAAACTGCCTTGGGCCGATTTGAATGTCGATGTGGTATTTGAATGTACTGGTATCTTCACTTCTAAAGAAGCGGTACAACCTCATTTAGATGCTGGCGCTAAAAAAGTGATTATCTCAGCACCTGGCAAGAACGTTGATGCCACCGTGGTATACGGTGTGAACAACAATGAAATTACTGCAGATATGACAGTAATTTCAAATGCATCTTGTACGACTAACTGTTTGGCTCCTTTTGCTAAGCCGTTAAATGATGAGGTTGGTATCGAATCAGGTTTAATGACCACTATTCATGCTTACACCAACGACCAACGTCTTTCTGACGTTTACCACACGGACTTGCGTCGCGCACGTGCTGCAGCGATGTCAATGATCCCAACCAAAACCGGCGCAGCTGCGGCAGTAGGTTTAGTGGTACCAGAACTTGCGGGTAAGTTTGACGGTATGGCAGTGCGTGTGCCAACGGTAAACGTATCGCTAGTTGATTTATCGTTTATCGCCGCTCGCGACACGACGGTAGAAGAAGTTAATGCCATTATTGAACGTGCTGCTAGCCAAGCACCAATGAGCGAAGTATTAGCGGTTAATAAAGAGCCACTAGTTTCTATCGACTTTAACCACAACCCATTCTCTTCTAACTTCGATGCCACACAAACTCGTGTTAATGGCCGCCTAGTTAAAGTTATGGCTTGGTATGATAACGAGTGGGGTTTCAGTAACCGTATGCTCGATAACGCTGTTGCGTTGATGACTGCCAAATAAGAGCAAGTCAGTTGTAACAGATAAAAAAGCCAGTCAGTCGACTGGCTTTTTGCTATCCGAATTAATGGCTTAAACCAAATAAGTCCCATTATTTGCTTATCTCGCCCGTACTACCATGCCAACTTTTAACCCATCTAATTATCTCTAAGCCTTTACTTTCTAAGTACACGCTTACAACCCGCTATGCCCTGTTACTTTTAGTGATATTGCCTAGTTACCCCATTTGTCTTTAGTCACACCTAATTTGAATGGGAATCAGTCTCACTATTCATCGTAATTGCTTATCTTTTATGCAGTTAAAAACAGCTTTAACTATATAAATTTAATCTGGAAAACCCCTGCTCTGCGACTAGGATTATATAAAATCAACTGCTAGGAACAAAAAATGAAAGGTAATCCTAAAGTCATCAGTGCCCTCAATCAGGTTCTCACCGTCGAACTCACGGCAATTAATCAGTATTTTCTCCACGCCAGAATGTTTAAGAACTGGGGACTAGAAGAACTCAATGAGAAAGCCTACAAGAAATCCATTCTTGATATGAAACAGGCTGACAAAGTCATTGAACGGATATTATTTCTCGAAGGCCTACCTAACTTACAGCAGTTGAATAAGCTTAGGATTGGCGAACACACCGAAGAGATGATTGATTGTGATTTAATGCTGCAAACCGAAGAGATAGATTTGCTCACAGCGCAAATAGCCCTTTGTGAAGCCGAGCAAGATTATGTATCGAGAGAGTTACTCGAAGAGCTACTCGAAAAGGAGCAAGATTATTTAGATTGGATTGAAGCGCAGCAATTCTTAATCGGCCAAGTTGGCATCGAAAACTATCAACAATCAATGATGGAGGATTAACATGAAAGGTAGCCAGGTAGTCATTGACCAGTTAAATAACCAACTGACATTGGAGTTGACCTCCATGGATCAGTACTTAGCTCACAGCAAAATCTACGAAGATTGGGGGCTTAATAAACTGTCGGAAAAACTCGCCCACGAATATGAAGAAGAACTTGATCATGCAAAACGTTTAATTGAGCGCATATTGTTTCTTGAAGGAACGCCTGATACTGCCAGCCGAGAGGCGATCCATGTCGGAGATAACGTCAAACAGATGCTTGAAAATGATTTAGCCGCAGAACGCATGGTCGCAGCGAGTTTGACTAAAATAATAACCATTTGCGAGTCAGAGAAGGATTACGTAAGCCGAGAAATATTGGAAACCCTATTAGATGATACAGAAATGGATCATATCTATTGGTTAGAGCAACATTTAGGGCTAATCGATAAGATCGGCTTACAGAATTATATTCAGTCTCAAATGAAAAACGCTGAATAGTTGTTCTCTATAAAAATAATCAGCCAGCTTATAAGCTGGCTGATTATCAATTCATCGTGGTCATGCCGTCTTCTATTGCCGACAAGTTATTGTCGATATAACTCAGTAGAATCGATTCTTCTTGATACTGCAGGTTAGCTGTTATCACAAAACGATAAAGCTCCAGCCCTTCGCTTTTACATGCCAACAGTTTTTTGTGTTTCTCGCTTGGACCCAAATCAGTTTGTGGCACCAATAGGTTAAATGTCAGCTTAGCATGATTACTGATCATACTTTTGAGCTCTTGAGCTCGTGATTGTGTTGCGTTGTAGGCCCTAGCCTGCTCACTCACTGAATTTAATATTGTGCTATCAATAGCTAGATCATAGTTATCTTGTAACATTGGCCATCCTCACAATTGAGACCTAATTGTCTCGTTGGTGATATTATTGATGGCCTTACCTGAATGCTTGCTTAACCACTAATATTGCCAGCGCTTATATATTAAAATTTGCGATACTGCTCGCAAAAAATACAGTTATCAATTGAGCACGGTGTAACCACGGTTAGTCATGCAGTTACGCATAATGGTTTTTTGCTCTTCTTGATGGGCTTTTTTATTGTTACGTTTATCACTGTTACGCTGTAAAAATCCACCAGCAACTCCCACTGCCGCGCCGGTTTGAGCGCCGCTACTTCCACTACCACCGGAAATCGCGCCAGCGGCCGCACCGACTGCAGCCCCTTTAGCTGCACCAGAAATCATCCCGCCTTCGGCTTGTTGTAGTTGGGCCTGACTGGCTAATTCGCTACATTGACTGTGATCGTACAGGTAGTCTTTTTCATCGACATTTGTTTTATCAACGACGATATTCGCGAAAGCGCTGCTGGAGAATAACGTTAACGTGCCTAGTAGTACCAATGCTCTCATTTCAAACCTCATTATCAGTGTTTATCTAGTAAACAATCATTTAATAATGGGGCTAGCTTAACGGGAGCATCCTGTATCAGAGCTTAATGTTATTAACTTTTGTTAATAAAGCGAGTCTCAAGCACTAAAAACGTTTGATTCTCACCACTTTCATTACTTCGAAGTCAAAGCCGGCGACACTTTCTGTTTCAGGATAGTAAGTCATGTTGACTTTATGACCCTGTAATGTGCGGAAACGTTTGGTTCGTTTAAACTTAAAAGGAGCATCACACCCTTCTATCATGACTGTGTGTTGCACCCAGTCATCTACATCTCGCTGCGTATGGGACAATATCTTCACACCTTCTGAATGCACCAACTGCTTATGCTTACTGAGCATTTGGTCAACAACATGTTTCATAGATTCCCTCTGTGCTTTGAAGTGAAGTCCCCCATTATAGAAGGTTTTTACAAAAATCTCCTTATCGATATCGATCCATTAACCAAGCGTAATGATAATAACCGCGTTGCCCAACCCGGCGTAGTCGACTAAAAGGAAATTTGGGCAAAGGTTGTTGGTATAGCGGTAATTGAGGTATCGCCTCACCAACGATAGATTGCGCAATCCGCTGGGCGGCTTGAGCGCTAAACGATACACCCGCACCGCAATACCCCAAACTGTATGACGTGTGATCTTGACTATAAATATGCGGCATATCATCTAATGCCGCGGCTATCCAGCCTGTCCAACTATAAGCTATCGATGTACTGCTAAGAGTTGGAAAAGCTTCTAACATCGCTCGGTACAAGCGCTGAGCATATTTAGGATTGTTGCTATCGGCGCCAGTTACCGCCCCCCTACCACCAAACAATATTCGGTTATCGGGTAATAATCGGTAATAGTACTTTAGTAGCCTCGTATCCATGGCGACCTGATGAGTATGTAAGCCCGCTTTAGCTAACTGCTCATCACTTAGCACCTCTGTAACAATGACATTACTTAAGATGGGTAAATATCGGCGGTCGATCAGTGGGTTAAACTTTTTAGGTGTATAAGCATTACCAGCAGAAACCACATGACGTGCAACAATTTGACTGTCGGGCGTAGTGAGTACATGTCCTTTCGCTGTCTGTTGCCACTCGATAACTGGGCTACGCTCATAAATCGCAACGCGCTTATCAATCAACATCTGTTTATAACCCAAGGCGAGTTTCAGCGGATTGATCCCAAATCCATCATCGTAACGCATAGCACCAAACGCTTGCTGATGATCCATAAACTCTTGTTTGAAGCGATTCGATTCGATGAACTCTGCTTGGCCGCCAAGATGATTAGCAATAAAGTCAGCAGCTGATTGCAACTTGTGGACATGTTTTGGGTTGTGAGCAATTTTAAGGTAACCCGTTTGCTGTGGCTCACAAGCTATTTGATGTTCTGAAATCAAATCATCAACACGTTCGACCGCCTGAGTAAATTCCCTGTATATGCCTTTAGCAACGTCAATCCCCCAACGTTTCGCCATTTGCCCATACCCCAGTCGGCCAGAACCTTTCAGCACAAAGCCTGCATTACGGCCGCTTGCACCAAACCCGACTTGATTGGCCTCTAGTACAATACAATCTACATCAAACTGGCTGGCGAGATAGTGCGCTGTCAGCATACCGGTATAGCCAGCACCAATAACCACCACATCAGCGCTTTGCGTGCCCGTGATAGAGTCTAATGGCTTGGGTTGGCTTACTGTGCTAGACCAATAACTGCTTGGCCAGTCTTGATTAGCGGGATGGGTGCTGTGTAAAGGATCGTAATTCATAAAACTCACTCACGAAGGGTCGTGCTTGCGCTTCAAAGCTCGTCAAAGACTAATACCATTTCACAGGCAGTGCATTGACAATCTAAACCGCATAACACGCATAGATAGTCTGGTTGGTCAGGAATATTGTTCCAGCGTTTTGGGTGGTACTTAATGAGCTTGCCGCCAGCACTCGAAAAATAGCCTACCGCAGAGTTATTTGGACTTTGTTGCCAAAGATGGCTTACCCCCGCTTGCGCGCCTTGCGCCTTAGCGGCTGAAACAGAGGCTAACAATAGCTTTTTACCTATACCCTGCCCCCTAAGTGTTTCTGCAACGGTATTGCATTTGAAATAACACATCTTACAGACATCACAAGGCCACAGCGTTGGGCTACACCACTTATCTACATCCCACATACCCGCTGCGTAGGTTAAACGAAAGCCAACAATTTGCCCTGCGCTTTCTGCTACAAAATTTGCACTGATTCCATTATTGATAGAAAGCGCCTGCATTTTGACTAGGCTTGGTAAATCTAGATAACCATTCCCATGTACTAAATTACCCAGTTCAATGACTTGCTGATAATCATCTTCGTGTAACGCTCTTATTATTGTTTTCATAGGCTATATTGTAGGATTACTTCCTTAGCCACTACCAATCGATAGCAGAGCCATCATAGTTAAAGAATTTGCCAGTTTGATCAATCGACAAATTCTCGATAACTTGGGTCATGCCTTGTACGGACTCATTGACACTAATCAGTGCATTTGGGCCACCCATATCCGTTTGTACCCAACCTGGATGTAAACTAACACAAGTGATATTCTTAGGCTTTAAGTCAAGAGCCAAGCTTTTAACGACAGCATTAAGCCCTGCTTTCGACGAGCGATAAATATACGCACCACCACTACTATTGTCAGCCATACTCCCCATCTTGGAGCTAATACAAACTATGGTTGCTTGGCGCTGATTAAGTTTAGTCATCAACCCTTCAACCACCATTAAAGGCGCAACGGTATTGACCTGTAATACTTTAAGCCACTGCGCAACATCCGTTTGGCCAAGGGGCATTCCTTTTGGGCCATAGAAACCGGCATTGTTGATCAATATATCGATACCGCTATCACTGAGCTTAGCGCTTAATGCTGATATCGATTGCTGACTTGTAACATCAAGTGTTTGGATATTTAAAGACGAGTATCTCTCTAGTAACTGATGCAAACTATCTTCAGTATCCGTTTTGCGGCAACATGCTGTCACCTTAAATCCTTGAGCCAAATAGTGGTTTACAAAGGCTAAACCAATACCACGGTTGGCCCCGGTGATTAATACATGCGTAGTCATTTCAAAACCTTGTGAAAAAATATGAGTGGCAATGCTACCAGCGTAAAAGGATAGATGGCCAAATGCAAAAAGCGCGAGTTATTTCTGTTTCATTAGGAATAGGTCAATAAGATCAGCGATTTTGTCGTGAAACTGCTCTTCAACATCATTGAGTTGAATACCCAATACCGTTAAGAGTTGTTGCGCTTGAGCGAACGACAAGTTTTTCTTACCCACTAAATACTCAAACTCAGCAAGGGATTTGTCATAGCGAGGCAGAGGTAGCCATGCGATCGCTTCTGGATAAAAAGATTTCAGTTCAGCATGTGCATATCGACAAAACGCTTCGACATGGTCAACCCCTTGCGGACCAAGACATCCGGGCTCAATACGGCACAGTAATGTTAACTTCCTCATAAGTATTGGTTCGCTCTTTCCTATCCATGTAAAGCAAGATTGCTAACAGTATAGCGCGATCTGATGGACAAAATGTAATCTTATCCTCGCTTTTAGCCATTTACCTTTGTAGGTACTTTTGCGAAAATAATTGAAAAATACCAGCATCCATTATGAGCATCCTCAAATCGTTACAACAATATTTTGCAACAGCAAGTGTTAACCATACTGCGCAAATTCAAAGCCTTTGGAGTCATTATGGCAGCATTGACCGTTATAATGTCAACGGCAATCCAGTTGTCGTTAAAAGTATTAAAATCCCGCAAGCGCAGCAACATCCGCGGGGTTGGCATACCAATATAGGCCATCAACGAAAGATACGCTCTTATCAAATTGAAAAAAACTGGTACCGTAACCATCAAACAGATCATGGCGTCAGCTATTTGATGCCAACGCTTATCGCTATCATCGACGGTGACCACCAAGATCAGTTTTCGCTGGTATTATCTGATCTTGATGCATCGGGTTTCTGTATTAGGCCTAAACGCGCTAATTTGTCCCAGATTAAACTCATGATCCAATGGCTAGCGCAATTGCATGGCCAACACCTTACAAAGAAGGCAGATAACAACGCCATAAAAGATTATTGGTTACATGGCAGTTACTGGCATCTATCAACCAGACCCGATGAGTTGGATGCAATGGCAAACGGAAAATTAAGAGCTTATGCAAATGAAATTAGTCATCAACTTGATAACTGCATCTATCAAACCATCATCCACGGTGATGCGAAACTGGCTAATTTTTGTATCCATGATAGCGACACTAAAGTCGCCGCAGTGGATTTTCAATATGTAGGTAATGGTGTTGGCGTTAAGGACTTAGTCTACTTGCTGGGCAGTTGCCTAAATGCGCAGCAACTTAGTCAACATCACCCGACCTTGGTAGACTATTACTTTGAACAACTACAGCAATATAGCGAGCATTTAACCAACCACTTTGACGACTTGCAGCAGCAATGGCGACGTCTTATTCCATACGCCTATGCCGATTTTGAAAGATTTTTAGCAGGTTGGGCGCCTGAACATATCAAGCGCAACGAGTTCACTGACAATATGACCCGAAAAGCTATTACTGATATTGAGCTAGGATAGCGCTTTTTATCACCAAAAGTTATTTAGCGTAAACTCAATTAGGGTATAAACTCAATCCTAGAGAGCACATAGCGCACGTGAATCGGCATACGCCACTTAGAGGGTCACCTCATTTACACGTGAACTTGGCTCTCTTTTTATTTTGCACTCTTAGCTCGAGCCTGATACCTTTTTAATCATTAGTTTAGCTTGTTGTTTTTGTTTTGAAATTAGTGTTCTAATCACTAAAACATTGGCAAACATGGAGAGTGTTCAATGTCAGTAAAGTGCCGATTTAATTGTCTCGCAGTGATTGGTTGCTTGGTCTTTGCCCCACCCAGTTACGCCACTGAAGTACTATTTATTCACTCGTATCATTTAGACTACCCGTGGGTTAAAGAGTATCGCCAAGGCTTTATGGACACCATTGAACAAACCGATATCATTGAACATCAAATGGATACAAAAAGGATAGCGTCGAGCGATTTCAACCAATCGGCTGACAACGCGATTCAGCAGATACAAACCAGTGAACCTAAATTAGTGGTACTCGCCGACGATAATGCGCTCAAGCTTGTTGGCCCTGTTGTGGTCCAAAAACAGATCCCTTTGGTCTTTTTAGGTATTAACGACAACCCTCGCCAATACATTGCACTATCAAAAAATGTTAGCGGCGCATTAGAACGACCCTTGCTAAAACGTTCGGTGTCTAGTTTAAAAACCTTGCTACCGACGACAAAAAAGATTTTAGTGATGATGGATGATAACCCAACATCCTACGCCATCTTAGCCACTTCCTTTGACAATAAGCTTAAGCAAACTATTGCCGGCATTAAAGTGGACACCCTATTGTTCAGTCGCTTTTTAGACTGGCAAACCGCAATAGAGCAAAGCAAAGCCAATGGCTATGATGCGGTAATTATTGCCAATTATGCGGCCCTTAAAGACACTAATGACAACAACGTCAGCTTAAACAGTGTCAGCCAATGGACCAGCGAACATACACCAATCCCCTTGTTTGCATTTTGGGACTATTCCATAGGCCATGATAAAGCCATAGGGGGTCTTACGATTAACGGTTACCAGCAAGGCGTGGTTGCCGCACAGCACGTTAATCATTTCTTTAATGCTGGCTCGCTGCCCAGTATCAGTACGCCCAATCGTGGTGAATTGGTATACAGTCAGCAGCAGTTACAGAAATGGCATATCACCTTGCCGAGCACGCTTGAAAGCCGAGCGAAAATCGTCCCTTAATCTTAATCGGTTTGTTTGTCACTAGTAATTAGACATACCTTTTTACACAATCTCACTTTAACAATCGCCACAATTCGATAACATGACAAGCTAACTATTCTTTCGCCTATATGCAGCTGGCCCATACTGGCCGCTGTTAGCTTCAAAAAGAGGACCTATTTGTGGCTACTCGTAAACAGATGATCTTACCTTTTGTGGTACTTGCCGTTGGGATCGGCGGTTTTATCGCAATTTCTTCGATGAAAAAACCACCTGCAGAAAAAGAAGAGGTCGACAATACCCCTATCGTGGCGGTTACTGAGATCAGTAAAGCACCGATGAATTACTCAGTGAGTTCTTACGGTTTAGTTAAAGCCAAGTACGAAACAGAGCTAGTCTCGCAAGTTAATGGTGAGATCCTATTCCTAGCTGAAGAGTTTGTTCGCGGTGGGTTTGTTAAAAAAGGCGCTATTCTAGCGAAAATCGACCCAAGTGATTACGAAGCCAATCTGCTAGATGCCGAAGCGGCCTTAGCCTCTGCCAAAGCCACATTAGTACAAGAACGTGCCTTTGGTAAAGTCGCAGAAGAAGAGTGGAAGCGTATCGAAAATGGCGTGCCAACTGAATTAAGTTTACGTAAACCACAATTAGCACAAGAACTCGCCAAGTTGAATTCTGCAGAAGCTGGTTTAAAGCGTGCTAAACGCGACTTAGAGCGAACCTTTATCCGCGCCCCCTATGATGCCTTAATTGAGTCGCGTCACATTGGGCTCGGATCATACGTGTCTAAAGGCAGTATGTTAGGCAAAGTATACAGTACCGATGATGCAGAAATTCGCTTACCTATTGGCGATAAAGAATTACGTTACTTGGATAACCGCGGTCAAAACGCCACGGTGACCATTAGCGGTGAATACTCTGGTGAGCAACATCAATGGCAAGCCACAATCGTCCGAAGTGAAGGCGTGATTGATGACAACAGTCGCATGACTTATCTGGTTGCTGATGTCAAAGATCCCTATGCCCTGCTAAGTGATAAAAAACAGCTGCGGTTTGGTACTTACGTAACAGCACAAATTAAGGGCTCACAAGCCGGTTCTGTTACCCGTATTCCTCGCCATTTGGTTGTTGCTGATAAAGTGGCTATCGTCAGTAGCGACAACAAGCTTAAGTATCAAACGGTCGATGTATTAAGACAAGTCGGTTCTGAAGTCATCATCGCTGATGGGCTAGAGCCTGGCATGAAAATCATCACCTCTGCATTGGACTATCCCGTTGAAGGTATGGCGGTAGCCTTGATGGGTGAAAAAGATAGCCTAATTGAGGATAAAAATACTGACACACAACTTGCCATGGACGATAAGGAGTAGTGCCAGTGAGTGATACTAATAAAGGCATCATCGCTTGGTTTGCTCGCAATAGCGTAGCTGCCAATCTGTTGATGATCATTATCATTGTGGGTGGCTTACTGACAGCTAATACCATAAGAAAACAGTTCTTTCCGCAAGTTGATATTAACTGGGTCGAATTTAGCGCCTTTTACCCCGGGGCGGCCCCCCAAGAGGTAGAAGAAGGCATCACTATTAAGGTCGAAGAAGCGCTAGAAAGTGTCCAAGGCCTTAAACGTGTCATCACCTATTCAGACCGCAACGCAGCCCGAGGCTATTTTCGCATAGAAGACTCCTATGATCCTCAGGTCGTACTGGATGAAATCAAGTCTGAAATTGATTCGATATCAAGTTTCCCTGATGGGATGGAGCGCCCGCGGGTAGAGCGAATTAAGATCCGTCAGGAAGTCTTCTATATTAGCCTCTATGGCGATTTGACCCACAAACAACTTAAACAATTGGGCGAAAACATTCATGACGAGCTAATGCAGTTACCGTCTGTGAATATTACCGATTTTTATGGTGGTTTGGGCCATGAAATAGGCATTGAGGTCAGTAAAGATAAACTACGAGAATATGGGCTTAACTTTAATGATGTGGCTAACGCCGTTCGTGGTTATTCTCGCAATATGTCTGCGGGGCAGATCCGCGCAGAAAATGGTTACATTAATTTACGTGTGCAAAACCAAGCCTATGTGGGTTATGAGTTTGAGAACCTTCCGCTGATAACCTTACAAGACGGTACCAATTTACTGTTAGGTGATGTTGCCACCGTGATTGATGGTTTCGAAGAAGGTATTCAATACTCTAAGTTTAATGGCAAAAACTCGGTGACCTTTTTTGTTGGTGCTGCCAAAGATCAAAGCATGACAGATGTCGCTGATATCGTTAATCGCTACATCGAAGGTAAACAAGCTGAATTACCTGAAGGCTTAAAACTAGAGACCTGGGTTGATATGACCTATTACCTTGAAGGTCGCCTAAACCTAATGCTCGACAGTATGAAGAGTGGTGCAGTATTGGTCTTCTTGATGCTGGCACTATTCCTACGTGTAAGGTTGGCTTTTTGGGTGATGATGGGCTTACCCGTCTGCTTCTTAGGTACGCTATTGTTCATGCCGATGTCGATGATTGGCGTCACCATTAACGTCATCAGCTTGTTCGCCTTTATTTTGGTATTGGGTATTGTGGTCGATGATGCCATCGTAATGGGAGAAAGCGCCCATAGCGAATGCGAAGACAAAGGGCAAAATATTGATAACGTCATCCGCGGTGTTCAGCGGGTCGCTATGCCAGCAACTTTTGGTGTATTAACTACGATTGCGGCATTCTTGCCACTGACACTTGGCGATGGTCCCTCCTCCGCTTTTGGTAAGGCTATTGGTTGTGTGGTTATTCTGTGTCTGTTGTTCTCTTTGGTTGAATCTAAGCTCATCCTACCCGCGCATTTGGCCAGAATGAAGCAAAGAACCATAGTGCAACCCGGTTCTAAGAATCCACTCGACTGGTTGCGTCTTGGGGTAAACTTTTTACAAACCAAAGTCGACAAAGGCTTGCAGCATGTTATCCAAAACATCTATCGACCAAGTTTGGCGGCAGGTGTTAAATACCGTTATACCGTCATCATGGTGTTTTTTGCCTTAATTTTATTGTGTGCCGGCATGTACAACGGCGGCATTATCCGCTATATCGGCCAACCGAAAATCCCCCATGATTTTCCTCGGGTTAATCTCGAAATGAATGTCGATGCCTCGGAGCGCGCCACACTTTCTGGTGCACTTGCCATTGAGAAAGCACTAATGAAAGTCGATAGCGATTTAGAAGCCCAGTATGGTCAGAAAATGATTTCTGACATCCAGGTTGATCTACGTGGACGCACCAATGCTGAGGTCATGACTAAGCTAGTTGACCCAGAATTAAGACCAATTGACACTTTCGAGCTGGCGGAGCTTTGGCGCCGCGCCATGCCGCTGATCCCGGGAATGAAGTCATTCACTATTCAAGATGATCTTTTTGGCGGCGGCAGAGACGATGGCGATATTAGCTTTAGATTGGAAGGTAAAAACGATATCCAACTCGTCGCAGCAGCCAAAGAGTTAAAAGATAAACTCAACACCCTGCAAGGTGTCGGTGATGTGAACGACAGCCGTCAGTCTAGCGCCAAAGAAGTGCAGTTTGAGCTTAAACCTCTAGCACATGGTCTCGGCCTTACGCTGGCAAATATTGCTTCTCAAGTTAGCCATAGTTTTTATGGTCTTGAGGCCCAGCGCATCATACGCAACGGCGAAGAGATCAAAGTGATGTTACGTTACCCCGAGGAGCAACGTAATTCTATCGCGCAAGTCCATGAGGTGATGATTCAAACGCCACTAGGCGCTGAAGTACCGCTGTCTGAAGTAGCGGAAATTCATGTCACTCAAGGCGTCAGTGGTATTCGCCGTGAAAATGGCAACCGCACCATCAATGTATGGGCATCGGTGGATGCCGATCAAGCTGAACCCTTTAAGTTGGCCCAGGAAATTCGAGATAATTTCATTCCGGATCTACTTAAGCGTTACCCCACAGTGAAAAGTGAAGTGGCTGGTAACATTCAAGAGCAAATGGAAAGCGCGAGCACCCAACTTCGCGACTTCTTTATCTCGTTAATGGTAATTTACAGCTTACTAGCAGTACCTCTACGGTCTTACTCGCAACCACTGATGATTATGGCTGTTATTCCTTTTGGGGTGATAGGATCAGTCATGGGGCATAAGATTTTAGGTATTGATTTAAGTGCCCTATCGCTATTTGGTATTATCGCCGCAGCAGGCGTAGTAGTTAACGACTCGCTGGTGATGGTTGATCATATCAACAAAGCCAGAGCCAGTGGCGTAGCGATGAAGCAAGCGGTACTTGATGCGGGTTGCCGAAGATTTAGAGCTATCTTACTGACGTCACTAACCACATTTATTGGTTTAGTGCCTATCATGACCGAAACCAGTATGCAGGCTAAGATGGTTATTCCAATGGCTGTGTCACTGGCGTTTGGTGTATTGTTTGCGACAGTCGTGACCTTAATGCTCATCCCTTGCTTATATCTGTTTATTGAAGATATTAAGCGTCAAATGGGCAGAATTGCTGATTTGTACCGTACAACGCCAAAGCATGCATTAGACAACCAATAGCGTCTAAGCATCTAATTTAGCGATGCTGTTTGCTAAACATTAAAGGGCGACTCCATTGAGTCGCCCTTTTTGTTCAAGTCAAAAATAGAAGTCCGCTTTATAACCAAGAGAACCCTAGGGTTCAATACCGCTAGAATGAAAAAAACCGCTACCTATCGATAAAGGGGTTATCTTAATATGGCGACGAGATACCCGACCTTGAACAATCGCAAACCTAGGGTTCATCGCTGTAGAACGAAAAAAGGCTACTCTTTCGAGTAGCCTTTTTTCTTAATATGGCGGAGAGATAGGGATTTGAACCCTAGATGGGCTATAAACCCATGCCGGTTTTCAAGACCGGTGCATTCGACCACTCTGCCATCTCTCCGAACGCGGCGAATAATATAAGCCTTACTCGCCATTGTAAAGCATTTATTTAAGCGATAGGTTTGAGTGGTTAACTTGCAATCAATCGCCTTTATTAACTTGATCTGACAGCGCAATTCTAGCCGGATCCGGTTTACAAAAATTCTGCTTAAGTTGTTGCCAGTGTTCGAGTTGGCTTACCTTAAATCCAAGTAGAACACCGATAGAACAGATAACTATGCCCACACCTATCGCGACCGTTGTATGTTCGGCAAACATAGCCACCACGCTTGATGCGCCAAAAGCGATGCTTATTTGTAAAAAGTTCTGTAACCCTGCTGCCTTAGTCGCATCATCCTTAAAGGTCTGCAGCGCATTATTAACAACGATTGGATAAATTGCACCGTTCGCCGCGGCCAATAGCGCAAAAATCACTAGCAAAGGCATCAAAGTAGCAACGGGCAACAGTAAGGTTACGCTGGCAATAGCAGCAACACACAAGAAAAACACGCCAAGCAACGCTTTTAACGCTACGCTCGCCCCGAGTTTTCTGATCAACAACTTACCACTGTAACCACCAACAATGAACATCACCGTTTGCGGAATAAAACTTAAGCCAATTTCGCTGGCACTGTAACCGTAATGCTCCATAGCAATGGGCCATACCGTTAAGTAAGAGAAAAAAGCACCGGAACAAGCACCAAAAATAATGACATTACCCAAGTAGCGTGGCGACTGCAGTAATTGTCGGTAGCTTTTACCTTTTTCACTGACCTTACTCGGATTAGGCTTTTCTTGACTGACAAAGCCGACTGTCGCTAATACCAATACCAAAGCCAATACCGCTAAAATCAAAAAGATAGTTTGCCAACCAGCGATGCCCAGAACAAATGCACCTAAAAGTGGCGCCAATGCAGGAGACAGTGCTACCAAAGGCATAATATTGGAAAACACCTTTTGGGCTTTATCTGCATCATATTTCTCAATGACGATCGCTTGCCAAATCACCCCTGCACTGCAGGCACCAATGGCTTGCACAAAACGAGCAAGGTTAAACACAAATATCGATTCAGCATCTGCAAGTATCACACTTGCGACAGCAAACAAAACCATGCCAACGATTAAACTGTAACGTTTACCTATTTTGGCAACTAACGGGCCATATAATAGCTGACCTATTGCAAGTCCGGCTAAGAAGGCAGTTAACGAACCGGCAACCTGTGCTGCACTAGCTTGCAACGAGACCTCAATAGATTTGAATGCAGGTAGGTACATGTCTGTCGCAACAAATCCCAACATGCTAAGTAATGCCAAATAGGCTAAAAACACGTAATATTGCGTTTTGGGGAACACTTTCATTGATTAAATACACTAACTAAAAAAACAGAACGCGCAGTCTAAAGACTTGATATATGAATGTGAAACGTTTATTTTTGCTTATAGCGTTCAAATATTCTCACAGCAAAAGGGATGATGCATATGTTCACCGAACAAACAATGCAACTAATTGATATGGTTGCCAGAGTCGGAAGTTTTACCGCCGCAGCTAATAAATTGCATAAAGTGCCCTCAGCAGTTAGTTACGCAGTAAAACAAGTAGAAGAAGAGCTTGGAGTCGTGTTGTTTGAGCGGCACCACCGCAGTGTCAGCCTCACCCCCGCGGGCGAACACTTTGTACAACAAAGTCGAACCATGCTCACCAATATGGCCAAGCTGAGAGAAAATACTCAACGCGTTGCCAATGGCTGGCAGCCTACTCTCTCCATCGCCCTAGATAACATAGTTAGAGCAGACAGGCTTAGCGCGCTAATTGCTAACTTCTATCGCAATTTTGATAATGTGGAACTGATCATTCGAATAGAAGTTTTCAATGGCGTATGGGAAGCCATCGCATCCGGGCGCAGTGATATTGCCATTGGTGCCACCACTGCAATCCCTGTTGGTGGTGATTATCACTTTAGAGACATGGGTGAAATTGAGTGGGCGTTTTTGGTCAGTAAAAACCACCCATTAGCGGCAATAGATACGCCACTAGAAGATGAACAGCTTAAGCAATATCCATCTATTTGCTTAGAAGATACTTCTAGAGAGATCCCCAAACGTATGACTTGGCTACTAGAAAACCAACGCCGACTTGTGGTACCGGATTGGATTAGAGCGATTAACTGTTTTAGAGAAGGCTTAGGCATAGGTTATATGCCGATGCATTTCGCAGCGCCATTTATTCAAAACGGCACCTTGATCCAAAAGCAACTTGTTCGCCCGAAAGCCCCTAGCCCCTGTTGTTTAGCCTGGAACAGCGCCAACCAATCTCCGGCTATGCAATGGGTCCTTGAGTATCTGGGCGATACCGAAAAACTGCAGCGAGATTGGTTTAACTAGTATTATGCTGGTTAGGCACTTTAAGTCATTGGGCAGCTAAGGTATGATTTAGCTAATCAATTGCATTTTGCTTACTTAACTAAACGATTGAGTTTGCACAGCATCGTCCGGTTTATGGAGACCACAATGAGACAAGAAACACTTCACGCTAGCCAAAGTTCAACAATGGAAGTGAACAAGCTGCTAAAAAACACCTACATGTTGCTGTCTATGACTTTGGCGTTTTCTGCAGTTTGCGCTGCATTAGCCATGGCGATGCAGATTGGGCCTATTATGTCGATTGGTCTATCGCTAGGCAGCCTAGTATTGTTGTTTGTGACACTTAAGAAAGCAGAAGGCGCATCAGGTCTAATCTGGATTTTCGCTTTCACCGGTATGCAAGGAGCATCACTCGGTTACATACTCAATCATTACGCAGGCTTGGCAAATGGCCCGCAGTTAATTATGCAAGCGTTTGGTCTAACATCAGTCGTTTTTGTCACCCTATCAGCCTATGCCATTACCACTAAGAAAGATTTCTCTTTCATGCGTGGCTTTTTACTTGCTGGTTTAGTTATCGCCATCGTAGCGGGTATCGCCAACATCTTCATCGGCAGCGGTGTGGTGTTTATGGCACTTAATGCAGGTATAGCACTTTTGATGACCGGTTTTATTTTGTACGATACCAGTCGCATTGTGAATGGCGGTGAAACTAACTATATCCGTGCAACCATCGCACTATTCCTAGATTTCTTAAACTTATTTGTTTCTATCTTGCATTTAATGGGTATGGGTAACGACGATTAATCCCAATTTTAAAAAGAGATAGTATAAAATGGCTCCCTTCGGAGCCATTTTTCATTACAGATACCTAAAGCTATATAAGTGACAATGAGTAAACTCATCATTCAAGTTAATCAACCCGCTTATGGCAAACAAACCAGCTATACAGCGTATAAATATACTGAAGCAGCGCTCAAGCAGGGCCATGAAGTGATTTGCGTGTTCTTTTATCTAGACGGCGTACACAACAGCTCAGCCTTACACCTACCCGCATCGGATGAATTTGATTTGGCAGGCGCCTGGCAGGAACTTAGCGAACGACACAATGTTAAACTAGTCAATTGTGCATCCGCTGCCCTACGCCGTGGGATAATTTCGCAAGCCGAAGCACAAGATAACCAGCTACCTCACTGGAACCTTCACAGCCGATTTACTATGGGCGGTTTAGGTGAGCTTGTCACTGGCATTGAGCATGCCGATCGTTTAATCAGTTTTTAAAGTAGGTTAACTTAGATGAAGAAGTTGCTAATCATTTTTAGACACAGCCCCCAAGGCAGCAGTGCCAGTCGTGAAGGGTTAGATGTCGCTTTATTGAGCGCGACATTTGAGCAGCAAGTCACTATTTTATTTTGTGATGAAGGGGTCTATAACTTACCCAAACAACAAGCTGCCTTAACGGGCAACCGTGATTTTTTATCTACTTTTAAAGCGTTACCTATGTATGATATTGACGACGTATACGCTTGCCAATCAAGCTTAAAGCGTTATGGCGTTGATGCGGCTCAAAGCCCCTTTTCTGTGGACGTTATCGATGAAGCGGCCATTAAACAGCAAATTAATCTGGCAGATGAGGTATTAGTATTTTGAATGTACTACATCATATCTCAACATCAACAAACCAAGACAATGCGTTAGCGGTTTGCCTTGCTTATGTTCAGCAAGATGACACCATTGTATTAAGTGGAGATGCAGTGTACCCATTAGCACAGGGTCTTCAACAGCATGACTCTCTGCATGAATATAGCGTCAAATTACTTGAAAATGATGTTGTGGCCCGCGGGCTTAGCGAACATTACCAAAACCATCAGCTTATTAGCTATGATGAGTTTGTATCATTAACCCTAGCTCATAAGAAGGTCATTAGCTGGTGAAGCATATCGAAGTTGCAGGACAACACCTAGCCACAGATAAACAAGGATACTTGCTTGATAGCCAGGTTTGGACTGAACAAGCCGCGCAAGTTATCGCTGCGAAAGAAAATATCACCCTAACGGAAGCTCACTGGGAAGTCGTTAATTTTGTACGGGAGTTTTATCTTGAATACAATACCAGCCCGGCAATTAGAGTGCTGGTTAAAGCGATGAAGCAGTCGTTCGGAGAAGAGAAAGGCAACTCCAAGTATCTTTATAAATTGTTTCCTGTTGGCCCTGCCAAGCAAGCGACCAAAATTGCTGGCTTACCTAAACCGGCTAAATGTATATAGCCAAGATATAAAAAAACCTAGCTATGGCTAGGTTTTTTATTAGGCACTTATGCCAGATTTTGTAATACCACCCATAAGGCTTCGCCAAAGGTGGCAAACATGATTCCGCCAAAGACACAAATGACCGCTACATAAGCAAGCCACTGAAAATAGCGACTTCCCTTATTCATCATTCATTCCACAACTACTCGACTAACACTGCCCCGATAGACCGTGATACATCACTTAACTGCCTTGTGATATATCACGAAGCTGGTTTTAACCAATAACGTCTGTACCGCCCATATAAGGACGTAACACTTCCGGTACTGTGATTGAGCCGTCTGCGTTTTGGTAGTTTTCTAATACCGCAACTAAGGTACGACCTACCGCCAAGCCTGATCCATTCAGTGTATGCAGCAAAGCAGGCTTCTTAGCTGATTTCGCTTTGTATCTTGCTTGCATACGGCGCGCTTGGAAATCTTGCATATTACTGCAAGAAGAGATCTCACGGTAAGTTTTTTGTGCTGGCAACCAAACTTCAATATCAAAAGTCTTAGCAGCACCAAAGCCCATATCACCGGTACATAACACCACTGTACGGTAAGGCAAGCCTAATTTTTGTAGTACGGTTTCTGCATGACCAGTCAGTGATTCAAGTGCAGCCATTGAGTCTTCTGGCTTAACCAACTGAACCAATTCAACCTTATCAAACTGATGCTGGCGAATTAGACCGCGGGTATCACGTCCATAAGAGCCGGCTTCACTACGAAAACAAGGAGTGTGCGCAGTGAGTTTTACCGGTAAATCTGCTTCATCGATAATCGTATCGCGAGCAATATTGGTCAGTGGGACTTCAGCTGTTGGGATCAGGCTTAGACCCTGCCCCTCTTCTGTTGCAGGCTGGGTATGAAACAGATCTTCACCAAATTTTGGTAGCTGGCCAGTACCCAGTAAGCTGTCTTCATTAACAAGCAAAGGCACATAAGTTTCAGTGTATCCATGCTCTGTGGTGTGCAGATCTAACATAAACTGGGCCAATGCACGATGTAGTCGCGCGATCTGCCCTTTCATGATAATAAAACGAGAGCCCGTTAATTTAACCGCATTCTTAAAATCTAACCCCTGCAGTGCTTCACCTAAATCAACATGATCTTTAACTTCAAAATCAAACTGTTTTGGCTCACCCCATTTGCGGATTTCCACATTGTCATTTTCATCAGCACCGTGTGGCGCCGACTCATCTGGAATATTAGGCACACTCATGGCAATGGCATTTAGCTCTTCTAGCAGCGTGGCTAATTCAGATTTTTTCGCATCAAGCTGCGCACCTAAATCACCCACCTGAGCCATGATCGGCGCAACGTCTTCGCCTTTAGCTTTTGCTTGGCCAATAGATTTTGAAATGGCATTACGTGAAGCTTGTAGCTCTTCGGTAGCAACTTGCAAAGACTTACGCTTCTCTTCAAGTTTGCTTAATTTGTCTACGTCTAAAATGAAGCCACGAGTTGCTAGACGTTCCGCTGTTGTAGCAAGTTCAGTTCTTAAGAATTTTGGATCTAACATGTTATTGTTTCTTATCTATTTAAATACGTGAAAATACTAATTGCTGACCGAGGTATACCATAAAAATACACAGGCTCAAATTCAGCGCAATGTTCAAAAATGCTTTTATCCACTGTGCCGATTGAATCAACAACAGCGTTTCATTCGAAAAAGTTGAAAACGTGGTTAGCGCACCTAACAGTCCAACTCCAATCATGGCTTTTATTTCAGGACTGACTTCGCTGACCTGACCAAGCGCATAGATGAGCCCCATCATAAAGGACCCTAAGACATTGACGATAAGTGTACCAAAAGGGAAACCAGAGCCAAATAGCGAAATCGCCAAAATTGAAATTAGATACCGAAAAACCGCACCTATCGCACCACCCATCGCCACATAGAGAACATTAATCATACCGTTTACGCTCACTAAGTTGATCTAACTCATCCAGTTGCGCCAATTTAGCACGAATACGTTTTTCAAACCCGTGCTCAGTTGGATGATAATATTGCGACGATTGGATCTCTTTTGGAAAGTAATTTTCACCTGCCGCATAGTGATTAGCTTCATCATGGGCATAGCGATAGCCTTCACCATAACCTAACTCGGCCATCAATTTAGTTGGCGCATTGCGTAAATGGTGAGGAACAGGTAGGTGCCCTGTTTCTTTAGCGGCCGCCCTAGCCGCCTTAAATGCACTGTAAACGGCGTTGCTTTTTGGGGCACTGGCCAGGTAAATGACTGCTTGTGCCAAAGCTCGCTCGCCCTCTGCGGGTCCAACCCGATGAAAACACTCCCAAGCATTAAGAGCTACAGTCATAGCAGTGGGATCGGCATTACCGATATCCTCTGACGCTATCGCTAATAATCGCCTACCGATGTAAAGCGGATCGCAGCCACCTTCTAACATACGGCAATACCAATAAAGGGCCGCATCGGGCGCCGAGCCACGAATCGACTTATGCACCGCGGAGATCAGGTCATAATATTGATCGCCGCTTTTATCAAAACTCGCCAACGATTCGCCGGCAACTTCTGCTACTAACTCTGCGGACAAGTTTTGGCCATCATCGACCATATCACTCATTAATTCGAGTAAGTTAAGCGCTCGGCGTGCATCACCATTGCAAGCATTTGCGAGCAACTCAGCGACATCATCAGCTAAAACTAAGCCCCTTTTGCCCAGTCCCCGCTCAGCATCATTGAGCGCTTGGTGCAAGATTTGGATAATCTCAGATTGCTGCAGGCTTTTAATAATGTAGGTACGCGCCCGTGACAATAATGCATTATTGATTTCAAACGAGGGATTTTCAGTGGTGGCACCGATAAAAATCACCGTGCCATCTTCAATGAAGGGTAAAAAAGCATCTTGCTGGCTTTTATTGAAGCGGTGGACTTCATCAACAAACAGCAAGGTACGTTGACCTCGAGATTGCGCTACACTTTTAGCGTGCTCAATCGCGGCTCTGATCTCTTTTACACCCGAACTTACAGCAGAAATCCTTTCAACATGGGCGTTGGTGTAGTGTGCTACCAGTTCGGCTAACGTGGTTTTTCCGGTGCCCGGCGGCCCCCAAAACATCATCGAGTGAGCACGACCAGACTCCAATGCCCGCCTTAGTGGCTTACCTTCAGCTAACAGGTGCGACTGACCAATATATTGCTCAAGTGTAAGCGGCCGCATTCTTGCCGCTAGCGGCCTAAAATCAGGTGCGAAGTCAAAACTTAGACTAGACAAGGCTTAATTAGTCCACTGACTTTAGACGTTGATCGTCAATATCTACGCCCTCTGGTACAGTAAAATGAAACAGCGAGCGATCATCATCGGCTAACGCTTGTTGTTCAGTTAAAGTAAACTGACTTAAGTTCCCTTGCTGATCTTCCAGCTCCATACTCGTAAGTGTCGTGTCGTTAAAACAGACAGAGACCTTAACTACGCTTGCGTCTAGCGATTTTGGCTTAATATCAAAACAATCATCACGTTGTACCACTTGATAAGCTTGCCATGTTTGCTCATCACGATGCACTAACAGAGCAATAGGCGATGCGTTGATGGCATCATTTAAATCAAGCACAGAGACTTCTTCGGCAAACGGGTTATAAATCCAAACATCGGTTCCGTCAGCAACGATGAGTGACTCGTCCGGTTGCTGCAAGTGCCAGTAAAATTGGTTAGGCACTGCGAGTGCAAACACGCCGCTGCCCTGTTGGATCAGTTTATCATTGACGTCAGTCACGATTTGTTGAAACTGAGACTGCAGGGTATCCAATGCAGCCAACTTATCTTTTAACGCTTGTGCATCTTCGGCAACAACCTGGCTAGCCCAAAGTACGGGCAATAATACACAGCAGGTTTTTACAAAATTACTCATGTTGGTTCCTTGGTAGCACTGAGTGCCGTTTAAATTCATTAGAAGTCTTTTGGTGGCGGAGGCGCGAGTACCTCTCGGTTACCGTTATGCCCTTGAGGACTTACCACACCCGCAGCTTCCATTTGCTCTATGATCCGCGCCGCGCGGTTATAACCAATCTTGAACTTACGTTGCACACTAGAAATCGAACCTCGACGGGTTTCGGTAACAAATGCCACCGCTTCATCATAGAGCGCGTCGGTGTCTTCATCTGATACTGGCGCCTCACCGGGTAGCAGCACTTGCTCACCTTCTGCACTACCTTGCAAAATCTCATCGATATACTGCGGTTTGCCACGTGCATGCCAATCAGCGACAACGGCATGTACTTCATGGTCATCAATAAATGCGCCATGGACACGGATAGGAACGCTAGTTCCCGGTGGCAAATAAAGCATATCACCCATACCTAACAAGGTTTCTGCACCTTGTTGATCTAAAATAGTTCTAGAGTCAATACGAGAGGATACTTGAAACGCCATACGTGTAGGAATATTGGCTTTAATCAAACCGGTAATCACGTCAACAGAGGGACGCTGGGTCGCCAAGATAAGATGTATGCCTGCCGCACGGGCTTTCTGGGCTATACGTGCAATAAGCTCTTCTACCTTCTTACCCACAATCATCATCATGTCGGCAAACTCATCAACAATTACCACAATTGATGGCAGCTTATCTAACTCTGGTGCGGTTTCTTCCATACCATCGCTAGCTCGCCAAAGCGGATCGGTGATCACTTCGCCATTATCTTTAGCTTGCTTAATTTTGGCGTTATAGCCTTTAAGATTACGCACACCTAGCGCCGACATTAGCTTGTAACGCCGTTCCATCTCACCCACACACCAACGCAGCGAGTTCGCCGCTTCTTTCATGTCGGTCACCACTTCACATAATAGGTGCGGTATCCCTTCATAAACCGATAATTCAAGCATCTTGGGATCGATCATGATAAATCGAACATCATCGGGTCCGGACTTATACAACAAACTGGTGATCATGACATTGACGCCCACGGATTTACCCGAGCCAGTAGTACCGGCTACCAGTAAATGTGGCATTTTGCCCAGATCGACCACTACCGGCTCACCGGCGATATCTTGTCCCAATACCATACTTAAGTGTGAGGGATGATCAGCGAATGCCTGGCTATCTAAAACATCGCGCATAAATACCGTTTCTCGGAATTTATTGGGTAACTCTAAACCGACGTATGCCTTACCGGGAATCACTTCAACCACGCGCACGCTTTCTGCTAGCAGTGAGCGGGCGAGATCTTTTGATAAATTGGTGATTTTTGAGGCCTTAACACCTGGCGCGAGTTCTAGCTCAAAGCGGGTTACCACCGGACCTGGAAATACCCCCACCACTTTGGCCACAATATTGAAGTCTGCCAGTTTGACTTCGACTAACCGCGCGACTTGATCCAACTCTTCTTGGCTAATCGGATTACTCTTACGATTAGGCACATCTAAAAGCGATATTTCTGGTAGAGGCGTAACGGGCTTAACTGGCACTTCACTGTCGCTACCTGGCAGCACGACAATGCCGTCGACTATTTTTGCACTGTCATTTTGCTTATCTTTTGCCGGTTTAGCGACGCTAAGTGCCCCACTTGATTGCTGCGAGTCAAAATCGATGGTGTCATCGTCTGTATCGGTAGTAACCGCAACCTGAGTTTCTACGCTTTCAGCGTCAGGCTCATTGGCGCTAAAAGGCACAATATCGTCATGATTAAGGGTAGGCTCTGCACGTCGACCCCGAGTGAAGTTGTCAACATCCACGGCATTTTCGCCGTTAATGTCGCCATGTTCTTGCTCGTCACGCGCTTGTTCATCATCTTGCTCTGAATAGTCGAGCTCGGCTGCCGCTTTTTCTAGTTTGCGTTGTTCGCGTTTTTCTTTGAACTTATCGACTACAGACATAAATCCGCGAGTATCTTCCGTTTCCTCGTCGTGATTTAACTTCTTAGGTAATGCAATAATGGATTTAATAAGCCATATGGTGCCAAAGCCGGTAAGTTCTACCACAGTTAGCCAGCTCACACCGGTTAATAAAGTGAAGCCTGCTCCGACAAAACACAGCAGCAATAAAGTTGTCCCTAGCTGGTTAAAATACGGCAGCATGGCCTTGCCTATGACATCACCACACACACCACCGGCTGAAAATGCGTATATATCATTGGCATTCATACTGGCAAGCGCCGCAAGGCTGAAAATGATGAGCAAGAAACCAATAAGCCTTAAGCCCACTGAAAAATAATCAATTTCCAATAACTTATGAGTACGTTTAAACAGTAACCAACCCGTAAGCGCCATAATGACTGGAATGATATAAGCGGTATAGCCAAACATGTAAAATAGTACGTCTGCCATCCATGCACCCACCGCACCTGTGACATTTTGTATGTCCCCATCAAAATTAGACTGACTCCAGCCTGGGTCTGACGAATGGAAACTACTTAATGCCAACAAAACATAGGTCGCGAGCATGCAGCACAGAATAAGGCCGCCTTCGAGTAGGCGTTGCACTCCGCTCAAGGTTTTAACACTATTTCCCTTAGACAAACGAAAACCATAGTAAATAAATGACAGGTAGGCTAAAGATACCAAAAAAGCCTTAAGATGTGCAGCGATTTAGCTTTTGTTAATCACAATTAATGGCTATTTTTAGGCAGTTGCAGATAAAACACACAATGTAAGCAAGCTACTGACAGGCATAAAAAAAGGAACCCTATAGGTTCCTTTTATTACTACAAAAGAAAGTTAAGATTCTAAGGTCACATTGATCGCGACTTTATTAGTTTGCTTAACTTCCTCCATTACCACGTAGGTACGGGTATCGGAGACAGAAGGTAATTTTAGTAACGTTTCACCCAAAAGGCGACGGTATGCTGACATGTCAGATACTCGAGTCTTCAACAAGTAGTCGAAGTCGCCTGATACAAGATGACACTCTTGAATGTCATCAAGTAACTGAACTGCGCGATTGAACTTATCAAACACTTCTGATGTATCACGATTAAGCGTAATTTCAACAAATACTAACAGTGAAGCGCCAAGAAAATGCGGATTCACTAGTGCAGTATAACCGTTGATATACCCTTGTTTTTCAAGTCTTTTAACCCTTTCCAAACAAGGTGTAGGACTAAGACCTACACGCTTTGAAAGTTCAACATTTGAAATGCGACCATCAATTTGCAATTCATTAAGTATGTTACGATCTATACGATCTAAGTCTTTTATAGGACTCTTTTTATTATTAACCATATTATTAACCTTGTTTTATCACTAAAACAATATTTATTGCTACGTATGTCAAAACTTCAGCAGCATTAACTGCTGAACTGATACTATACTAGATTTCCCTGAAACAATCACGTTCAGGACACGACAAAATAACAATTTGACCCACAAATCATGGGTTTTTATGCAATTTGAGGCTTGAAGATGATAATTGGTGTACCTAAAGAAATCAAAAACCACGAATATCGTGTTGGCATGGTTCCATCAAGCGTACGTGAACTGACCGCCAAGGGTCATGACGTGTTTGTAGAAACCAGTGCAGGTTCAGGCATCGGATTTAGTGACCAAGATTATATCAATGTCGGTGCAGTGATTTTAGATACGGCCGCTGAAGTATTCGCTAAATCAGAAATGATCGTAAAGGTAAAAGAACCTCAAGCAGTTGAACGTGCTATGTTGCGTGAAGACCAACTGTTATTTACCTACCTTCATTTAGCGCCTGATCTACCTCAAACAGAAGATTTGATTAAAAGCGGTGCAGTGTGTATCGCTTATGAAACAGTAACAGACGACCGTGGTGCCCTTCCCCTACTTGCACCTATGTCTGAAGTTGCCGGCCGCATGTCTATTCAAGCTGGTGCCATGGCACTAGAAAAGTCTGTTGGCGGACGCGGCATGCTACTAGGTGGCGTACCGGGTGTTGAACCTGCAAAAGTTGTCATCATTGGTGGCGGTATGGTGGGCACAAACGCCGCACAAATGGCAGTAGGCCTTGGCGCTGATGTTGTTATCCTAGATCGCAGCATTGACGCGTTACGTCGTTTGAACGCCCAGTTCGACAACAAAGTAAAAGCGATTTATTCAACTGCTGATGCTATTGAGAAACATGTACTTGAAGCTGACTTGGTCATTGGCGGTGTATTAGTTCCAGGTGCAGCAGCGCCTAAACTGGTAACCAAACAGCATATTGCTAGCATGAAGCCAGGCTCTGCGATTGTCGATGTGGCAATCGATCAAGGTGGTTGTATTGAAACCTCACATGCAACGACTCACCAAGACCCAACTTATATTGTTGATGATGTTGTTCACTATTGTGTTGCTAACATGCCAGGTGCAGTAGCACGTACCTCAACATTTGCACTAAACAATGCCACCCTACCTTATATCATTAAGTTAGCGGATCTTGGTTACCGTAAAGCACTATTGGCTGACAAGCACCTGCTAAATGGCTTGAACGTCATGCACGGTAAAGTAACCTGTAAAGAAGTTGCTGAAGCACTAGACTTTGAATTTGTTGAGCCAACAGTCTTGCTAAACTAATGCAATAATAATTCAGATTTAAAGGGAGCATCATGCTCCCTTTTTTCGATTAGCTTAATCTAAAAGAATCTAAAGCCAAGTCTTTACCGTTCCAGCTAAATTTCCTACAATCGCTGCAATTCGCTAAAGGCACGGAGAAAATAATGAGCCAAGCAAGACATTGTAATTTACTAATTTTGGGCTCTGGCCCAGCAGGTTATACTGCTGCGGTCTATGCTGCACGAGCCAATTTAAAGCCTGTTTTAATCACAGGTATTCAGCAAGGTGGTCAATTAACTACCACCACTGAAGTAGAAAACTGGCCAGGCGATGCAGAAGATCTTACCGGTCCAGCGCTGATGGAGCGTATGCAAAAGCATGCCGAAAAATTTGAAACTGAGATCTTATTTGACCACATCAATGAAGTTAATCTTCAACAGCGCCCTTTTCAATTGAAAGGCGATAGTGGCGAGTACACTTGCGATGCGCTAATCATTTCAACTGGCGCGTCTGCGATGTATCTTGGCCTAGACTCAGAAGAAGCGTTTAAAGGTAAAGGTGTGTCTGCCTGTGCTACTTGCGACGGTTTCTTTTATCGCAACCAAAAAGTGGCTGTTATTGGTGGTGGTAATACCGCGGTAGAAGAAGCACTTTATTTAAGCAATATCGCTTCAGAAGTTCACCTTATTCACCGTCGTGATACTTTCCGTAGTGAAAAAATCCTCACTAAACGCCTGATGGATAAAGTGGCTAATGGCAATATCATCCTTCACCTAGACAATACCTTAGATGAAGTTGTTGGTGATGACATGGGCGTTACAGGGCTTAAGATGAAGAGCACTAAAGATGACAGCATCAAAGAAATTGATGTAATGGGTGTCTTTGTTGCTATTGGTCATAAACCTAATACACAAATGTTTGAAGGCCAGTTAGAGATGAACCATGGCTACATTAAAGTACAAAGTGGTTTAGACGGTAACGCAACCCAAACAAGCATTGAAGGTGTATTTGCAGCAGGCGATGTAATGGATCAACATTATCGTCAAGCAATTACCTCTGCTGGTACCGGTTGTATGGCAGCGCTTGATGCAGAACGCTTCTTAGACGCGCAATAACTATTGCCAAAATAAAAAAGCAGGCTTAAGGCCTGCTTTTTTTTACCCTGCATTTATTAACGCTATTTATACCAATCAGTATAAACATTTAGTCACTCAGCGAGAGTTTAGCGGTTCTGAGGCAAGGCAACGAGTGAAGAGCATAGTTATTCTACGGTTAAGCTCGTTAACACAGCATCAGAATCGCTAAAACTCGCCATTCTGGCGCGTTTTAGGCTGCCTACTTCTGCGTTGAATAACCTCACAAGGGAGCAACCATTGTTTCAGTTATTCGCCTTGAATTAGTTTGCCAAAAGCGCGCTGAGTAGATCAAATTCTTATACTGATTGGTATTACAGGTATCTGGCACAAAAAAAGGGACCCTGAGGTCCCTTTTTTAAATCAGTCACATTAACTAATTACTTAGCTAGTGCTTCTTTTGCTTTTTCAACTAAAGTTGCAAATACAACTTTGTCGAATACAGCGATATCTGCCAAAATCTTACGATCGATTTCGATAGACGCCTTTTTCAGACCGTTAATGAAACGGCTGTAAGACAGACCATTTTGACGAGAAGCCGCATTGATACGTGCAATCCAAAGTTGACGGAATTGACGTTTCTTCTGACGACGGTCACGGTAAGCATATTGACCAGCTTTAGTTACAGCTTGAACTGCAACGCGGTAAGTACGGCTACGAGCTCCGTAATAACCTTTGGCTAATTTAAGTACTTTCTTGTGACGAGCACGAGCGGTTACACCACGCTTAACTCTAGGCATTGTTCTTTACTCCTCTAATTAAGCGTATGGTAGTTGACGTGCGATTGCTGGCACATCAGACTTTGCAACTAAACATTTAGCACGTAAGTGACGTTTACGCTTAGTGCTCTTCTTGGTCAAAATATGACGTAAATGGGCTTGTTTGCGCTTGAAACCATTAGCGGTTTTCTTAAAACGCTTTTGTACACCCTTGTCTGTTTTCATTTTAGGCATTGCTAAAACTCCGCATTGGGACAATTAATAAAACGCAAGGCGAGCAGAGACCTTAACAGACCCCTGCTACTTTTCTGGTTGCCCTACTATTTCTTTTTCGGCGCAAGAACCATAACAGCTTGGCGACCTTCCATTTTAGGGAAAGACTCCACGACTGCTAACTCAACCAAATCATCTTTAATACGATTCAAAAGATTCATACCAAGACTCTGGTGAGCCATCTCACGACCACGGAAACGCAGCGTTACTTTCGCTTTGTCGCCGTCATCAAGAAAACGCTTCAGGTTGCGTAGTTTTACCTGATAGTCGTTTTCATCAGTACCGGGACGGAATTTAACTTCCTTCACCTGTATCTGTTTCTGCTTCTTCTTTTGTTCCTTTTGGGCTTTAGCCTTATCAAAAAGGAACTTTCCGTAGTCCATTATGCGACATACAGGTGGCTCAGCATTTGGGCTAATCTCAACAAGATCAACACCAGCTTCATCAGCTAGATCTTGTGCTTCCCTAATGCTTAAAATACCAATAGCTTCACCGTCTAAACCGTTCAAACGTACTTCTGATACGCCGGTAATAAGTTCGTTAATTCTATTTGCAGCCGCCTGGCGTCCTGCTGTTTTTTTGATCTTTATGACCTAATCCTCCAACAAATTGAGACTACGGAGCGAAATTTGTTGTTTGACCTTAGCAGCGAAATCATCGATTCCCATCTTGCCTAAGTCAACACCGTCACGAGTTCGCACCGCAACTTCCCTATTTTCCATCTCTTGATCACCTACGACCAATAAATAGGGGACACGCCTTAACGTGTGCTCGCGTATTTTAAAGCCAATCTTCTCATTCCTCAAGTCTTTCGACGCACGAATTCCCTGATCTTTGAATAAATTGACCACTTCGTCTACATAATCAGACTGTTTATCCGTGATATTCATCACAACTGCTTGCATTGGGGCAAGCCAAGTTGGGAATTTACCCGCGTACTCTTCAATTAGAATTCCGAGGAAACGCTCTAATGAACCGAGAATCGCACGGTGAATCATCACAGGTGTCTGACGACTATTGTCTTCAGCAACATAAGTCGCACCAAGACGGCCTGGTAATGCATAATCAAGCTGCACTGTACCACACTGCCACGCTCTATCGAGACAATCATGCAAAGTAAATTCAATCTTAGGGCCATAGAACGCCCCTTCACCTGGCAAGATTTCATATTCGATGTCGTTGGCTTTAAGTGCCTGCATCAATGCTTCTTCTGCTCGATCCCACATCGCATCATCACCAATACGCTTTTCTGGGCGTGTCGACAGTTTGACAACGATATCTTTAAAGCCAAAGGTTTCATAAGTGTCATATACCATCTGGATACACGCACTCACCTCTTGCTGAACCTGATCTTCGGTACAGAATACATGGGCATCATCTTGGGTGAATCCACGTACGCGCATTAGACCATGCAATGAACCTGATGGCTCATTACGGTGACAACAACCGAACTCAGCCATACGTAATGGCAAATCACGATATGATTTGAGGCCTTGGTTAAAGATCTGCACATGACCTGGACAGTTCATCGGCTTAACCGCGTATTCACGGTTTTCTGAATTGGTGGTAAACATCGCTTCTGAATATTTATCCCAATGCCCAGAACGCTCCCAAAGTACACGGTCCATCATTAATGGGCCTTTCACTTCTTGATAAGTGTACTGGCTAAGCTTCTGGCGAATAAACTTCTCAAGCCCTAGGAATAGACTCCAACCGTCATTATGCCAAAACACCATGCCAGGTGCTTCTTCTTGCATATGGTAAAGATCGAGCTGCTTACCAATTTTACGGTGATCGCGCTTAGCGGCTTCTTCTAAACGATTAAGGTGAACCTTAAGTGCTTTCTTATCAGCCCAAGCGGTACCGTACACACGCTGCAACATCTTGTTGTCAGAATTACCGCGCCAATATGCACCTGCAACGCTCATCAACTTAAAGTGGTGACAGAATTTCATGTTAGGTACGTGGGGACCACGGCACATATCAACATATTCTTCATGATGATATAAAGCCGGCTTGTCATCTTGGCTGATGTTTTCATCCAAGATAGCCATCTTGTATGTTTCACCGCGCGCTTCAAATGTGTCGCGCGCTTCTTGCCAGCTCACTACCTTTTTGTCTACTGCGTAATTGGTTTTAGCTAAAGCCAACATACGCTTTTCTAGCGCAACAATATCTTCATCAGTAAGTTTATGATCTAAATCGATATCGTAATAGAAACCATTGTCGATAACAGGTCCAATCGCCATCTTAGTCTCTGGCCATAACTGCTTAATAGCGTGGCCTAATAGATGCGCACAAGAGTGACGAAGGATTTCTCCCCCTTCTTCATCTTTGGCTGTAATGATAGCCAGTTCAGCATCAGTCTCAATGAGATCGCAGGCATCTTTAAGTTCGCCATTAACACGACCGGCAATACAAGCTTTCGCAAGACCCGGACCAATATCAGCAGCAACATCATAAGTAGAAACAGCATCAGCGAATTCGCGCTTACTGCCGTCAGGAAGTGTAATTACAGGCATGAAAATTCCTTTATCCAGTGGTGACCCCTACGTAGGGCCACTTGGTTATGTAGTTAAGTGTGTCGCCTTCCTAGGAGCAAAACATACTGGAGTTTTGATAATCCTAGGAGCGAAGGCAACATTCTAAGGGTCATCATCACAATGCGCAAGGCTTAAGCTAGTTGAACACGGTATTGTGAGTATCTGAATTGCTTAACAACATTGCCCGCGACAACTTGTACTGAAATGCTTTTGTCACATCAGCGTCATTTTGGCGTTATACCCTAAGGCACAACTAGCAAGTTACTTTTATTAGGAGCACTGTAAATGGTCAATGCAATGATACTGACAGGAGCACTGATCCAAGGGTTACCGAGTCATAATGCAGTCATGGACCAGCAAACGATTGACGACTCAGCTTTGGTAGAAACAAATCTAACTGAAACACAAAAAATTGAAACTGCACCTAGCAGTGTAATGTTGGATATTGAAGCGTCTGTTGATCAGCAGTTGAACTCTCTTGTTGATAACCTCTATCCGCTGCCCACCAAAGAAGCGGCTGAAGTATTAGTGATAATGGATTGAAACCCGTCTAATATTCATCAAAGCCAATAACACGGCTGTGCAATCGTAGGCAGTTGCTACTTATTAAGCCCGCTAGCTATGCTAATATCCACCTAATCTACCTATTCGGATATTACACTATGCAAGCTTGGGCACTCATTACCGGCGCGGCGCGGCGTATTGGCAAACAAATTGCCACCCACGCCCACCAAAGTGGCTATAACGTTATTATACATTGCAACAATAACAGCCAAGCCGCTCAGGTATTAGCCCAACAACTTAATGGGCTGCGTGCTTACTCAGCGGTGGTTGAGCAGGCTGACTTATCTGTCGCTGCAGATTTAACAACGCTTATTGATAATGTGGCAAGTCGCTACCCGGCTTTATCGCTTCTGGTAAACAATGCCTCGGTATTCTATCCAACCGCTATTGTTCAAAGTACAACAGACGACATTGACAGTATGTTAGCCGTCAACCTCGTTGCACCTTATCGCTTAGCCACCGGACTGAAGCAAGTATTGGCGTCCAATAGCGGCTGTATTGTTAATTTAATCGATATTCATGCCGACAAACCTTTATCTGGTCATGGACTATACTCAATTTCTAAGGCGGGACTGAAAATGGCCACCTTATCTCTGGCGCAGGAATTAGCGCCTAATGTAAGGGTTAATGGTGTTTCACCTGGTGCCATACTCTGGCCAACAGAGGGCCAACAGTCTCAGATAGATAAAGTCATTGAAGATATCCCTTTACGTCACCCGGGCCGTGCAGAAGATATAGCGGACGCCGTTATGTTTTTAGTTAATGCATCATATATTACCGGTCAAATCATAGCCGTTGATGGCGGCAGAAGTGCTGTGGGGTATCAAGGAGCGGTTGAATGAAACTCATCAATAAATCGATCAGTTGCCCCCACTGCGGCCACAATCAACATATAGAGATAGACACAAGCGGGAACGATCAAGAATATTACCAAGATTGTAAAATATGCTGTAACCCTATCCATTTTCGTACTCAATTAGACAGAGTCCATCAAAAACTGACCGTATTTGTGGATAGCGATGATGAGCAATACTATTGATGGCTAGTCAATATAAAACCATCTAACAGCTCTGTAAAAGTGGGCCGTATTCGTCTTGTCCAGTAAAATACGGCCAACTTTATGCTCGTGACTAAACAGCAATACCAAGCATGTGTTAAATCAAGTTACGTTTAGCCAATACCCGCTCAACGGTGTCGACAATCGCTTGGGTTTGACTATCAATTTCGATGTTAAGTTGATCGCCAACTCGCGCTTCATCTAAATTGGTTAGCAATAAGGTCTCGGGTATTAAATGTAGCCAAAACCCGTTATCTGTCACCTCTCCTACTGTTAAGCTACAACCATTAACGCCAACAAAACCTTTATAGAGTATATAGGCCATCCATTTAGGTGCTACTTCAAGATAAAGATTGTAATGTTGCTCGGTTGCACTCACTTTTACTATCTGTGCTTGGGTATGAATGTGTCCCGATAAAATGTGGCCACCAATCTCGCTACCAAAGCTCAATGAGCGCTCAATGTTTACGGGACTACCAATTGTCAATTTTGAGAGATTGGTCACACTCAGAGTCTCTTCCATTACATCGAAAAACACCCTATCATCTGCGATTGCTGTGACTGTTAAACAAACACCGTTATTAGCCACGCTCGCCCCTGTTTTTAATCCCTCTCTTAATTCAGCTGGCAAGGAAACCTCAATGGTGTTTAGACCGTTTTTCTGTGTAATCGCTGCCACTTGACATGTGGCTTGCACAATACCTGTAAACATAATTTATTAACTCGCTATATAAAGGCGTTACATTCATGAATCAATTCGGCTTTCAAGCCAAAAAATTGGTACAGCTAGCACTACCTGTACTTATTGCCCAAGTCACCCAAACCATGATGGGTTTTATCGATACCGTTATGGCTGGTCGGGTCAGTGCGGTCGATATGGCTGCAGTGGCCATTGGCACCAGTTTATGGCTGCCAGCATTACTTTTTGTCCAGGGGCTACTTATTGCATTTACGCCTGTTTTTGCCCATGAGCACGGTGCAGACAATCAAAAAGCGATTCAACCTTTGGCATTTCAAGCTGCCTATATTGCCATAATTGGTAGCTTAGGTGTGCTCGCATTTCTCACATTTTCTGGCGATATTTTCCGGCTGATGGCTTTAGATGAAGATTTGGCCAATCTTAGCGAACAATACCTTAATGGCTTCATGTGGGGAGTACCTGCTTTTGTGCTTTATCAAGTATTAAGGGGATGTGCCGAAGGTATCTCTTATACTTTGCCGACTATGGTCATCGGGTTTGTTGGCTTAGCCGTCAACATTCCGGCCAACTATATATTTATCAATGGACATTTAGGCGCCCCCGCAATGGGCGGGGCTGGGTGCGGTATTGCAACAGCTTTAGTTTTCTGGGCAATGTTTATCGCCATGGTTATCTATATGCAATGGCATAAGAAATTTGCTGAACTCGCCCCATTTAGTGCGTTCCATAAACCTAAATGGGACACAATGTGGACGATGACAAAACACGGCTTTCCTATCGCTATGGCGCTGTTTTTTGAAGTCAGCTTGTTCGCCATCATCGCGCTATTATTAGCCCCCCTTGGGGCGAATGTCGTTGCTGGTCATCAAATTGCGCTTAACTTCTCCTCCATCGTGTTTATGTTGCCACTATCTATAGGTATTGCGGTTTCAATACGAGTTGGCTATTACTTGGGTCAGGATAAACTGGTGATTGCTAATCTAGTCACTAAGGTTGGATTATTGCTAGCGTTTGGCTTGGCCGCGATTACAGCGATTATCACCGTGATATTCAAAACAGAAATCGCACTATTATACAATGATCACCCAGAGGTCATTACCCTCGCGGGTAGCTTAATGTTCTTAGCTGCGCTATATCAATTGTCTGACTCAATTCAGGTGGTTGCCGCGGGTGCATTACGTGGCTATAAAGATACGCGCAGCGCGTTGTATATCACCTTAGTGTCTTATTGGTTGATTGGTATGACATTAGGCTACATGCTGGCAATGACAGATATTTTAGTTCCCGCCATGGGAGCGCATGGATTTTGGATCGGCTTAATCGCAGGCTTAACCAGCGCCGCCATTATGTTTGCCATTCGGTTACGCTATATCCAAAAGTCTGAAAAGCTTGGCACTCGACTTATCGAAGACTAGCCAGAATAAAATTCGGGCCGCTGATATGGACATCGGCAAACCAATTCGGCTGATTAGAAATCAAGTTGAACATCAAATAGCCATTTGGTTACAAAATTAATATTTTTACTTGCAACGGGCGCTGTATCCCGTAATATAGCGCTCGTTCTCTAGCACAGATGTTAGAAAACAAGATAAAGACAATACAACCGTAGCTCAGTTGGTTAGAGCACCACCTTGACATGGTGGGGGTCGGTGGTTCGAATCCACTCGGTTGTACCATGCTTTATTGTTATGGTTGCTGTCGCTCAGTTGGTTAGAGCACCACCTTGACATGGTGGGGGTCGGTGGTTCGAATCCACTCGGTTGTACCATGCTTTATTGTTATCCGTAGTTTTGCTCAGTTGGTTAGAGCACCACCTTGACATGGTGGGGGTCGGTGGTTCGAATCCACTCGGTTGTACCATGAAATTTTCAGGCCAGCTCACGCTGGTTTTTTTATGCCTGCTATTCCCTCCTCTTGTTATCTATTGGTCGCATATCGGCGCTTTAAAGCACCATTTTGTTTTCCTTTAATGTACACTGACTTAGCCCTGTATTTGATCGGAGTACTTGATGAGCCAGCGAACATTAAACAGCCTGTTTAACCCTAAGTCCATTGCCATCATTGGCGCCTCTAATGCTGATAGGAAGGCCGGCAATGTGATCATGAAAAATCTACTCGCAGGCGGTTTTTCTGGGCCCATTATGCCCGTCACCCCAAAATACCAGGCTGTTCAAGGGGTCCTTGCCTATCAAAACATTGAAGCCCTACCCCTGATACCTGATCTTGCCGTCATTTGTACTGCAGCACATCGCGTTCCCGCCATCGTTGAAACTCTTGCGCAATTTGGTTGTAAAGTGGCTATTATCAACGCCTCTGGTATGGCTCAAGAAATCGATAGCTCAGGTATAGACTGTTTAACCCAAGCCAAACAGTACGCCAAAAAATATGGCATGCGTTTATTAGGGCCTAACAGCTTGGGGATGATTTTACCAACCCTTGGTCTGAATGCGAGCTTAGCCCATACCAGTGCCCTGAGCGGTAAAATTGCCTTTGTGTCCCAATCAGCTGCCATTTGCACCACAGTATTGGATTGGGCCAACAATAAGGGCATCGGCTTTTCATCTTTTATCTCCCTAGGCGATGCCACAGATATCGACTTTGATGAGCTACTTGATTATTTAGGCCGAGACAGCAAAACCAGTGCAATCATGCTGTATATCGACTCCATCAATGAGAAACGCCACTTTCTGTCAGCTGCTCGAGCAGCTGCGCGCAATAAACCTATTTTGGTGATCAAATCGGGCCGCAGTGTTGAGGGCACCACAGCCGCAAAATTACACACAGGCGGCGTCGTGGGCAATGATGCCGTGTATGAAGCGGCATTTCGACGAGCCGGTATGCTAAGAGTCAACGATTTAATTGAGCTGTTTGCGGCAGTTGAAACACTCGCCCATTCATCTGCTTTGCAAGGTGAGCGTCTAGCCATTATGACTAATGGTGGTGGGCCTGCGGTACTAGCGTTGGATGAGCTCATGCTCGGCGGCGGTAAAAGTAGTGAGTTAGATACTCAAACCTATGACAAACTCAATGCCCTATTGCCATCTACTTGGTCTGGGCAAAATCCAATTGATATTGGCGGCGATGCCGATGCCAACCGCTATACCGCCGCACTTAAAATATTGATGGACAGTGATATCGCTGACGCCATATTGGTACTGCACTCACCCTCTGCAATTGGCGACAGTGTCGACATCGCTAAGGCTATGTCAGCCATGATATCAACTCACCCCAATCGAAATCGGGTTAATATTCTTACTAACTGGAGTGGAGAAGATTCATCCTATTTAGCCCGAAAACACTTTAACCAAGCCGGTATCCCCACCTATCGCACACCCGAAGGTGCTGTAGGGGCGTTCATGCATATGGTTGAATACCGCCGAAACCAAAAGCTACTGCAAGAGGTGCCGCAGTCAATCCCGGTCGATATTCCCACTGATAGTCAACGAGCACGAGGGTTACTACAAAAGGCCCATGGCGCAGGAAAACGTATTCTAGAGACCCATGAAGCCAGTCAAATTTTGCATGCTTACGGCCTCAAAACCATTGATACGCACTTTGCCGACAACACGGAAGCCGCCGTCGCCATCGCTAATCGAATTGGTTACCCTGTGGCAATCAAGGTGCAATCGCCGGATATTCACCATAAATCTGATGTCCACGGGGTCATGCTGAACTTAGCCAATGCCGAAGAGGTCGCCAGTGCCACAGATAGAATTATCGATCGCGTCAAAGGCCTTAATGAGCATGCACGTATCGAGGGAGTCATTGTGCAGAAAATGGCATTAACTGCCGGTGCGCAAGAGATTCGGGTGGCAGTGATCAACGATCCAGTTTTTGGCCCAGCAATCTTATTAGGCGAAGGCGGATCAGAATGGGAGCCCACGAAAGATGCGGCGGTTGCCCTGCCCCCGCTAAACATGACCTTGGCTCGTTATATGGTGATCCAAGCGCTAAAAACCAACAAACTTAAGGATAGACATCTGCCCTTAGGCTTAGACATGCATTCGCTGTGCGTGATGCTCACTCAACTTAGTCACTTAGTGATTGATTGCCCCGAAATTGCCAGCCTAGATTTAAACCCTGTACTGTGTGCAGGCGTCGATGTCACCTTACTTGATGTCAATATTCAACTGCATGATTGCCTCGAAGAAAATAACAACCGCTTGGCTATTCAGCCCTACCCAAAAGAACTTGAACAACACGCAGTATTGAAGAATGGTGACCCAATCATGCTGCGGCCAATTCTGCCTGAAGATGAGCCAAAACATCTCGCTTTTGACAACAGTTTAAGCGATGAAGACCGTTATAAGCGCTATTTCGGTGTGCGCTCAAAGATGACCCATGAAGAGATGGCAGTACTCACCCAGATTGATTACGCCAGAGAAATGGCCTTTATTGCTACCGCCAAACAGGACGATGGTGATGAGATCACCTTAGGCGCAATACGGGCTTCCATTGACCCGGACAATACGGAAGCGGAATTCGCTATGGCTGTACGTAGCGATCATCAAGGACAAGGTTTAGGCCGGCTATTGCTGGAGAAACTGATTGCTTATTACAAACAAAATGATACCGAAAGGTTGAGTGGTTTTACGATGTTTGAAAATCGCTCCATGGCCAGCTTGGCAAAACGATTAGGCTTTACCGTCACGTTTGACATGGAAGAGCAACTTATTCGAATGGACATGGACTTAAAGCAGTAACCTAGCTTGCATTGAGCGTATTGCTGTATAGACAAGACGCCCTGTCTATACAGCAAGATTAAATCCCTGCCCCTTAACCCATCACGCAATTTCGCCCTGATGACTTAGCGCGATAAAGCGCTTCATCGGCCCTAACAAAATAGCTATCTTTGTCATCTTCCGCTTTTAAGCTGGCCACACCCACAGATACGGTAATATTGCCCAGTGACAGCTTCTTATCTTTACCTATGGTGAGCTTTTTGTCTGCGATGCGTTGTCGTAGCTGCTCCGCAACCACTAGCGCTCCTGAATGATTGGTGTCTGGTAATAGCAAAACAAATTCTTCACCGCCATAGCGCGCGACAAAATCTTCACCACGTACACCGTGTTTAAGGGCCAGTGCCACATACGCTAACACTTTATCGCCGACCACATGGCCATGGGTGTCATTAAAGGCTTTAAAATGATCTATATCGACAACCAATAAACTGCTATCGACACCTTTTTTCCTAAAGTCTTGTATATGCGATAGAATTTGCTCTTCAAATGCTCGCCGGTTGTGCAACGAAGTTAATTGGTCGGTCATCGCGGCCAAATTGAGATTTTCCATTTCCGATTTAAGCGAGTTAACCTCTTCGTCCATCGCTTTTAAGCTTTGCGCTAATTCGGCATTATTATTAATTACCCCTGTGACTTCTTCGGCTAAGCCGTCAATAAGCCGCATGAGTGTTTCTTCGTCGGGCGATTGTGCTAATTCCTGCTGAACACCCGATAGCGATGCACTCAGGGTTTCTGTACCGTGACTCATTTTGGCAATTTTAGTGATTAGATTATTAATCAATAATTGGGTTTCAATTTGTACATTTTCTATTACTTCAGGGGACTTCTCTTGTACAAAGTTACTATGTAATCCAGCATTGACTTCGGGTGTGAATGTCACCCCATTGGCTAACAACCCATCGATCGCGCGTTTTAGATCTAAATTGACGCCTCGATAATACTCATACCAGACAGAATAATTATCAGGTGTCACCGGAATATTCAGCTCCGACATTTGTGGAACGGCATGTCGTAATATTTTTGCGGATAGTTCTGTATCAGATATGTGCTTAGCCAAATTCATATAGGGTCGCCATGCTCAAGAAGTGATAACTGACGATCATAAAGCTGCGTTATGATCACCCAAAGGTATAGAGTTTATATAAGCATAACAAAAAGTTGCTTGCCAGCACTTTTGATTAATATTTCAGCAAACCGGAGCAAAACATTGTTATCAAGCCATAGGACAATAATAATGTGCTAAAAGATAACCCAAGCACCTAACCCAACAACTAAACCACTGACAATTCACCACAGAACTGACGTATTTTAGCCGCTAGATAAAAAATCGAAATAAAAAAAACCTTTTTAGGATCTCACCCGTTTATATCAGTAAAAGCAGCTTAATTTGACTTTAATAGGAACAAGCAACAATGAAAACACATCACACAGGTAACACCACCATGACTAAATTGGCAATAGCAACATTAATGACCGTCACCCTGGCATCAAGCGTTGTGACTTTTGGCGCAGCAGCGACCTCTCCTAAAAAACCACAGGTAGAGCAAATGATAAGCTTAGATACTTTTCACCCCGATAGTTATGAAAATACCGAACAAACTAAGATGTATCCTGCGCCCGACTCGGGAATGAAACAAGTGGTTATCACTTTACCTAAACATGTAGATGAGCAAGACTATAAACTGGAAATAGAGATTGGCCAGTGGCAACAACAAGATTGTAATAAGCAGCGTTTAGGCGGAGAAATCCAGCAACAAACGGTACAAGGTTGGGGTTATAGCTACTATCAAGTTGATCGCATTAGCGCCGGACCTAGCACATTAATGGCTTGTCCTGACGCTGCGACTACTCGAGAGTTTGTTACTTTGATGAACTCATTAACACTTGATTACGATAGCCGTCTTCCTAAAGTGTTTTACATCCCAGAAAGTGCGCAGTTACGCTATAAAGTTTGGCAGTCTAATAACCAACATCAATATAGCAATTAATTCAGTATACCTCGCCCGGGTCGATTTAAGCCGGGGCGAGACCGTAAGCTATTCACCTTAAAAACGTTTTTCTACCAAGCTGGTTTTTACCTAACCGATGCCCTTTTGCCCCCCCATTTCTGATACAATTTACAGGTCTGTAACCAATATTTCACACTGATGAACCTAACTACAATAATAAACTGGGGTACCCAACAGCAGCCATTTTCATCGGCCAACCGGATTAGAATGACTAATATTATCGGTCTAATCACGGTGTTGATTTCGCTGCTGTACTCTACAAACTATTTACTGATCATTGGTAACTATGCCGTCGGTTTTATCAACCTCATTTTTACCTTTGCTTATATCATCACCAATGTCCTAAACAGGTTCAATCGGCCAAAAGCCGCACGAATTTGGTTTTTTAGCATATTAATGGTCCACCTTTGGGTCTGTACTAACATTTATGTGACCAATGAAAGTGGCTTTCACTTGTATTACTTCCTGGTACCAACCGGTTCGTTTTTGTTGTTCGAGTTAAAAGAGCGCAGAGAGCAATTAATCTTAAGTGGCTTAGCGATCATCCTATTTTTTGTTTGTGAAAATACGCCCAATAATGCCCCCTTGATTCACCTAACCGATGAAATGAACCGGCTGCTTTACCAATCGGTAGTGCTGTTTACTATGTTGGAAGTGATCGTTGTCTTGTATCTATTTGCCAAGCAAGTTGACCACCATGAACAACGTCTTATCAAACAAGCAAGCACGGACTCTTTAACCAAACTTGCCAACCGCCACTGCTTTTTTGATGAAGGCAAAGCATTGTTTTCTCAATCGCGGCAAAACAGCCAGCCGTTTTCTTTGGTGCTACTCGATTTAGATTTTTTCAAAAACATCAATGATGAATACGGCCACCTTATCGGCGACAAATGCTTAATTGGTGTCACTGATACGTTGCGTTCATTATGTCGAGAGCAAGATCTATGCGCTAGAATTGGAGGTGAGGAGTTTGTGATTGCTATGCCCAATACATCGTTATCTGATGCTCGAAATGCGGCAGAGAGAATGCGAAGAGAAATTGCATTACAGCAAATTCCCATCAGTGACAGCGAGTCTCTAGCTTGTACCGCAAGTTTTGGCATAGCCGATAACCAGTCAGAAGACGCTGAGTTACGTGACCTGTTGATACAAGCAGATAAAGCTTTGTACCTAGCGAAAGAAAGTGGCCGCAATTGCGTGAAAGTAGGCTGCAATCAGGCTGCTTAAAGGGCGATACAAAAAAGGCTACCCTTAGGGTAGCCTCAGTTTTTGTCAACAATTTACAACTTAGATACCAGCAATCGCTTCTTTACACAAATCGGTAATACGCTGCCAATCCCCTTGCTCCATCGCATCTGTTGGCGCGATCCAGCTTCCGCCAATACAATCGACATTTTTAAGTGCTAAATACTCTTTATAGCTATTTGGGGTAATACCGCCTGTCGGGCAGAAACGTACGTTTGCTAGCGGACCAGAAAACGCCTTAAGTGCATTTACACCACCTGACGCTTCAGCTGGGAAGAATTTAAAGTTGCTATAACCTAAACTCATGCCTTCCATTACTTCAGAAATACTGGCCACACCAGGTATGAGCGGCACGGTACCTTTCATGGCTGCTTTCAACAAACCCACTGTCGCACCAGGAGTGATAATGAATTGCGCGCCTGCTGCAACGGCTTGATCCAGCTGTTCCTCGTTCAAAATGGTACCTGCACCCACCACTGCCTCTGGCACTTCTTTCGCTATCTTAGTAATAGCCTCTAATGCGCAAGGCGTGCGCAGCGTGACTTCTAACACACTGATCCCGCCGGCAACAAGTGCTCTAGCTAGCGGTACCGCGTCTTCAATTTTATTAATCACCATTACAGGAACAATTGGACTGCGTTTAAAAATATCCTGTGGCTGTATTGACCAGTTATTCTCAACCATTACGTTATTCTTCCTCTAAAATTAATAAATTTCGTCAGCTGCAGATGTGCAGCGAGCACCGGTTTCGGGGCTACTTAAATTTGAACGTAAGGCGCTAAATAATTCTCGGCCCATACCATAACTTGTGCTGCGCAAATCGACTTTATCTGCTTCACGAGCGGCTAGTACTTGCTCATCAACCAACAGCGTCAACTCTCCAGTCAATGCATTCACTCGCACTAAGTCACCATTTTGGACTTTGGCTATCAATCCGCCATCTAACGCTTCGGGCGTTAGGTGGATAGCCGCAGGTACTTTACCTGATGCACCAGACATACGACCGTCAGTTAACAACGCAACTTTAAAGCCTTTATCCTGCAATGTACCCAAGATTGGCGTGAGTTTATGTAGCTCTGGCATCCCTACCGCTTTGGGTCCTTGGCCTTTCACTACAACCACACAATCTTTATCAAGATCGCCTGCTTTAAACATCGCATCCAGTTTGTTTTGATCGTCAATCACAATTGCTGGTGCTTCAACAATGCGGTGCTGCTCTTGTACCGCTGAAACTTTGATCACCGCTCGGCCTAGATTACCTTTTAGCAGTTTAAGGCCACCATTGGCTTGGAAAGGTTTATCAACAGTGGTTAATGCTTCGCTGTCTAAACTTGCGGTAGGACCATCAACCCACACCAGCTCACCATCAATAAGAAGAGGCTCTTGGGTGTAACGGCGTAAACCTGATCCCGCTACCGTACTCACATCTTCATGTAGTAAGCCAGCATCTAGTAGCTCTTTAACCAGCAATGCCATACCACCTGCAGCGTGGAAGTGGTTAATGTCTGCATGACCGTTCGGGTAAACTCTTGCCAGCAAAGGCACAGAATCTGAAAGCTCGGAGAAATCGTCCCAATTAACGATAATACCGGCCGCGCGAGCTGCAGCGACAATGTGCATGGTTAAGTTAGTCGAACCACCAGTAGCCAGTAACGCGACAATGCCATTAACGACAGACTTCTCGCTTACCACTTCACCGATAGGCGTATACTGGGTACCGAGCTCTGTTAGGCGACAAGCTTGCTTAGCGGCAGTTTTATTTAGCGCTTCACGCAGTGGATCATCAGGATTCACAAACGATGAGCCTGGCAACTGTAGGCCCATGACTTCTAGCATCAACTGGTTACTATTGGCCGTACCGTAGAACGTACAGGTGCCTGCACTGTGGTAAGACTTTGATTCAGCCTCCAGCAGCGCCTCACGGTCAACTTGCCCTTGAGCAAATTTTTGACGAATTCGTGCTTTTTCTTTGTTTGGAATACCAGACTTCATTGGTCCAGCGGGTACAAACAACATAGGTAGGTGACCAAAGCTAAGTGCACCAATTAATAGTCCTGGGACGATTTTATCGCAGATACCAAGCAATAATGCACCGTCAAACATGTTGTGAGATAAACCCACAGCAGTCGACATCGCAATCACTTCTCGGCTCAGTAAGCTCAGCTCCATACCCGGCTGGCCTTGGGTCACACCATCGCACATCGCTGGCACACCGCCAGCAACTTGCGCCACACTGCCGACTTCGGCACACGCCGCTTTAAGTAAATCTGGATATTCACCATAAGGTTGGTGCGCAGACAACATGTCATTAAATGCAGTCACGATACCGATATTAGCTTTAGTTAAACCACGAATGGCATCTTTTTCACTGGGGCTACACGCAGCAAAACCATGGGCTAAGTTACCGCAGCTCAAACTACTACGGTGCACACCTTTAAGGCGGGCTTCTTTCATGGCTGCAAGGTACTTCGCGCGCGATTCCTTACTTCTTTCAATAATTCTGTCTGTGACAGCTTGTACTACTGCGTGCATGATATCTCCTTAAGCGCTCCAGTAAACGTCGACGGGGGTTTTGTGCTGAGCCAACACGGCACGTATTGGCATCGACTTGGCGTCTTCATTTTCTAACGCTTGGCGGTAAACAGTCAGCTTCTGCTCACCCACTATATGTAAATAGATCTGTCTGCTGGCTAAAATCGCGGTTTTCGACAGCGAAATGCGAGCATGAGGCGCTGCGCCGGGATTGACTGCCACACAAAGTGATGATGTAGAAAGCGCATCATCAATTTCTTTAGAACACGGGAACCAAGAACACGTGTGACCATCATTGCCCATACCAAGCACAACGACATCAAACGGTTTTGGAAAGTGACCGAGCTGCTCAATAGTCATCGAGCAGCCTTCTTCTGGTGTAGCAAACATATTTTTCAAACTGGTAAACTTGGCACTACTGGCATAGTTCTGCAGCAGATGTTCTCTAACTAAACGCTCGTTAGAGTCAGCGGCATCAGCCTCAACCCAGCGCTCATCAGCTAAAGTAATACAGACATCTTTCCACTCAATCGCCTGCTTGCTTAGAAGCTTAAATAGCTGCAGCGGCGTAGAGCCGCCTGACACAATAAGGCTGGCCTTACCACGACTATCAATCGCATCTTGTAGCTGACCTGCAATGCGTTTAGCCAACTGTGCTTCTAACGCTGCTTTGTCATCAAATGATTTGAATACAGATTCTTTAATCATGCTTGGTTTTCCTTATTCGTCCCACGAACGGCCGTCTTTGGCTATCAAAGCTACTGAAGCCACAGGACCCCAACTGCCGGCTGGATAGGGCTTAGGTTTTTCATTACTTTGTTCCCAAGACTGGATAATGCCATCGACCCAACTCCAAGCTTGCTCGACTTCATCGCGTCTAACAAACAATGCCTGATTACCTAACATGGCTTCTAGCAATAGACGCTCGTACGCATCAGCGATACGATCATTTTTAAAAGTATCCGAGAAACTTAAATCTAATTTGGTGGTTTGTAAGCGTTGCTTTTGCTCAAGACCCGGCACCTTATTCATCATTTGAATTTCAACGCCTTCATGGGGCTGCAAACGAATAGTCAGCTTATTTGGTGGCAGGTTGCGGTAACTAGAGCGGTATAAGTTATGCGGCGGATTTTTAAAATACACCACAATCTCAGAACTCTTGGTTGGCATACGTTTGCCACTGCGTAGGTAAAACGGTACACCAGCCCAACGCCAGTTATCGATATCTACGCGTAAAGCAACAAAAGTTTCCGCATTAGATTGGGTATTCGCGCCCTCTTCTTCAAGGTAACCAGGCACTGGTGCACCTTTTAAGAAACCCGAGGAGTATTGACCGCGCACGGTATTTTCATAAATGTTGTCAGAATTGATTTCACGTAATGATTTAAGCACTTTGACTTTTTCATCACGAATACTGTCTGCATCTAGATTGACTGGGGGATCCATCGCTACCAAGGTTAGCACTTGTAATAAGTGGTTCTGGATCATGTCGCGCATCTGGCCCGCTTTATCAAAGTAGCCCCAACGCCCTTCAATACCGACTTCTTCTGCAACCGTGATCTGTACATGATCTATGGTGCGGTTATCCCATTTGGATGCAAACAATGAGTTAGCGAAACGCAGCGCAATAAGGTTTTGTACCGTTTCCTTACCTAAGTAATGGTCAATACGGTAAACCTGATTTTCATTGAAGTAAGCCGAGACCTGATCATTAATCACTTTAGACGAGGCGAGATCTGAGCCAATTGGCTTTTCGAGGACAACACGTGTATCAGGAAGGATAAGGTTTTGTTCGTGAAGGCAGCGACAGATATCGCCGAAAATTGCAGGTGGTGCGGCAAAGTAATTCACCATAACCCGCTTTTCTGGTTCTAATACGTCATGGAAAGCAGCGTAGCCATCGGCGTCGGTAAAGTTAGTGCCTATATAAACACAACGTTTCATAAAGCGTGGTAGCGTGTCGTCACATAATGGCTCTTTAACAAAACTGTTTAACGCTTTACTGACTAACTCTTGATACTCTTCTTGGGTAAATGCGTCTTTAGCGACACCCAATATTTTTGTTTCTTCGCTTAACAAACCCGCTTTATCCAACTGGTAAAGCGAAGGCAGCAACTTACGTCTAGCCAAATCACCCTTAGTACCGAATAGCACAAAATCACAAGCTTTGGCTTCTGGTGTTGTTATGCCCATAGCTGCTAAATCTCCTATTTCGCTGTGTCCACATTTCAATGAGGTTTTCACATGTTTGTTGTAATATAACAACAGAAACTGTTAATTGCATCTAAATTTTATAAAAAAACGCTGTTTTGTAAACTAGCAACAAGCGGTCAAAATCTGATATGCTTTTTGTGATTAAATTACTATATCTAGTAGAAACTTTGACAAGTAGTTAAATCATAATTCGCCATACAAGCCAAACTTTAGCACTTTCTTGTTTGGTTCGTTAATGACATAAAAGAATAAATATAATTACATTACTATCGAGTGGATGTACGCATATGAATACCCTAGAAAAGGTTCAAAAGAGCCTAACCCATTTTAGTAAGTCTGAACGCAAAGTGGCCGAGGTTATTTTGGCTTCACCGCAAACAGCCATTCACTCAAGTATCGCCACCTTAGCCAAAATGGCTGATGTCAGCGAGCCCACTGTGAATCGATTCTGCCGCCGCCTGGATACTAAGGGCTTCCCTGACTTTAAGCTGCATCTAGCGCAAAGCTTGGCCAACGGTACGCCCTATGTCAGCCGCCATGTAGAAGAGGACGATAGCCCGGATTCTTATACCACTAAGATATTCGAATCTTCCATGGCATCGCTAGATACAGCCCGCCAAAGTATGGATACCGCAGCCATAAATAAAGCGGTTGATATTCTTACTCAGGCTAAGAAAATCTCATTCTTTGGCTTGGGCGCGTCTGCTTCTGTCGCCCATGATGCACAGAATAAGTTCTTCCGCTTTAACGTACCTGTGATCTGTTTTGATGACGTATTGATGCAGCGTATGAGCTGTATTAACAGTGCAGAAGGTGATGTTGTGGTGTTGATTTCCCACACAGGTAGAACTAAGTCATTGATAGACATAGCAAGGTTAGCACGTGAAAACGGCGCTGCGGTCATTGCAATTACTGCACGTAACTCTCCGCTCTCAACCGAATGTACACTGCCAGTGACCATGGAAGTACCAGAAGATACCGACATGTACCTGCCTATGGCGTCTAGATTGGCTCAATTAGTGATTATTGATGTACTCGCGACCGGTTTCACCCTAAGACGTGGACCTCGCTTCAGAGAGAGTCTCAAGCGCGTTAAAGAGGTGCTAAAAGAATCTCGTATCGATAAAGATCCGATAATTTAAGTCAGTTTAGTAACAAAAATAAGGCGCAAGGGGCTTCCCTTGCGCTTTTTTTTACCCAAATGAATGAATCACGTCACAAAACTATAATATTGAAATAGATCAATTTGTTCGTAATTTTCCTACAAAACTTAATATTGTCTGTTAAGATAGGGTTAGATTAATTAAAACTTAACGGAGTATGTCATGTTCCGCAGAACCAAAATTGTTACGACTTTGGGTCCCGCAACCGACAGAGATGATAACCTTAGACGTATCATCAAAGCCGGCGCTAATGTTGTTCGCTTAAACTTCTCTCACGGCTCACCAGAAGATCATTTAAAACGCGCGACAGATGTTCGCAACATCGCCAAAGAGCTCGGTGTTCATGTTGCTATTCTTGGCGATCTACAAGGTCCAAAGATCCGCGTATCTACCTTTAAAGATAACAAGAAAGTTCAACTTGAATTAGGCCAAGCTTTTGTCTTAGATGCAGAGCTAGATAAAGGCTTAGGTGATGAAAACCAAGTTGGTATCGACTACAAAGCACTACCAGATGATGTAGCCATTGGCGATATCCTGATGTTAGATGACGGCCGTGTACAACTTAAAGTTGAACGCGTAGAAGGTAAAAAGGTCCATACCTCAGTTACCGTTACCGGTCCCCTATCTAACAATAAGGGCGTTAATAAGAAAGGCGGCGGACTTTCAGCAGCTGCACTGACTGAAAAAGACAAACGTGACATCGTGACTGCGGCGCAAATTAAGGTGGATTACCTAGCAGTATCATTCCCACGTAGTGGTGCCGATCTTAATTATGCTCGCGAGCTGGCACAACAAGCCGGCAGCCAAGCACTTATCGTCTCTAAAGTTGAACGTGCAGAAGCCGTTGTCAGCGACGAAGCGATGGATGATGTCATTCTTGCATCTGACGCGGTAATGGTTGCTCGTGGTGACCTTGGTGTTGAAATTGGAGATCCTGCACTTGTTGCTGTGCAGAAAAAACTAATCAGCCGCTCTCGCCAACTGAATAAAAGCGTCATTACTGCCACTCAAATGATGGAGTCAATGATCACCAGCCCGATGCCAACTCGTGCAGAAGTCATGGATGTAGCTAACGCGGTACTTGATGGCACAGATGCCGTAATGCTCAGCGCAGAAACAGCAGCAGGTGACTTCCCAGAAGAAACCGTTCAAGCGATGGCAAATGTTTGTCTTGGTGCTGAAGCGCACCCAAGTGTACAAGTGTCGAAACACAGACTGGATGAGAAATTCAGTTCGGTTGAAGAAACCATTGCGTTATCGACTATGTATGCAGCTAACCATTTAGAAGGTGTCAAAGCGATTGTTGCGCTAACTGAATCTGGCGCAACGCCACAACTCATGTCTCGTATTAGCTCAGCATTGCCTATTTATGCCTTATCGCGTCATGACGTTACCTTGGCTAAAATGGCACTTTATCGCGGTGTTAAGCCAGTGCATTTTGATTCAACCCAATATGGGGCTGATGAACTGGCGCAAAAAGCGCTTGATGCCCTAGCCTCTAGCGGTGATCTGCAAAGTGGCGATATGGTATTGATGACCAAAGGTGATGCAATGGAAACCATTGGCGGCACCAATACCTGTAAGGTGCTTATCGTCGCTTAATCAAGCTAGCGCTTTGATTTAAGTTTGACTGACATTAAGCCATAAAAAAAGGAACGCATTGCGTTCCTTTTTTATTATTGTTTTACTTAAAGTGATTCAAAGTCATCAACATGAATAGCATCGAGACGTAACTCGTTAGCGATTAGCAATTGCTTGTGCTCATCCTCACTAATGATATTTTGCGCTTTTGCGGCTTCAAATAGCGCTAAGTTAGTGAGCTTTCTAGGCAGCGAACCTGCTTTTTGGCCTTGCTTCAATTTGGCATAAATGCTCTTACATTGATGCTGTGCGATAAATGCCGCTTCAACTTCGGCAATTCCGCCCTTATCACCTTCAAAGTCGGGACAAAGAAAGGTAAGCCGATCACGCGCAGGCCCAGGTTGCAACATAGATTGGCAAAGCTCAGTCGCTAATGCATCGCTTGGACCATTAAAATGATTACCAAGTGGGAACATAACAATCCGCATTACCCAAGCAACAACAGGGTTAGGGAAATTACGTATCGCCCCTTGCAGTGCACTTGCCGCATTCTTTAGACGCAGTTGCATCACATAATGTACTACCGGTAAATCGTCGTGCTGACGGCCGTTATCTTCAAACAGCTTTAACGTTGCTGAGGCTAAGTAGAGTTCACTGAGTACATCGCCCATTCTTGCAGATAGCATCTCTTTGCGTTTTAAATCTCCACCCAACATTAACATTGATAGATCGGTCATTAGCGCTAGCGCTGATGAAACCCGAGTCATATCTTTATAATACTGTTTAGTCACACCAGAGACTGGTGCAGTATTAAAGCGGCTACCAGTTAATGCACTGATAAAGGCACGCACGCCATTACGTGACGCATAACCCATATGACCTAACAGCAACGAGTCAAAACGCTCTAACGCATCAGCCTCATTGTCCATCGCAGCGGTTTCCATTTCTGCAAGTACATAAGGATGACAACGTGTCGCACCTTGGCCAAAAATCATCAAGCTGCGGGTAAGAATATTGGCGCCTTCAACGGTAATTGAAATCGGCGTAGCCATATGTCCGTGACCAAGATAATTTTTTGGCCCTAACTGAATGCCCTTACCTGACTGAATATCCATCGCGTCATTAATCACATCACGGCCTAACTCTGTCATATGATATTTGGCAATCGCAGTCACAACTGATGGTTTAACTTTCAAGTCAATACCAGTAGTGGTCAAGCGTCGAGCCGCCTCAAGCTGGTAGGTATTAGCAATGATACGAGCAAGCGCTTCTTGTACGCCTTCAAACTGACCAATTGCAAGGCCAAACTGGTGCCGAACATAACTATAAGCAGTCGTTGTTTTAGTCGCCGTATGACCCGATGCTGTGGCTAATGCAGGTAAAGAGATCCCCCGTCCTGCTGACAAACATTCAACCAGCATGCGCCAACCACGTCCGGCATATTGTGGGCCGCCAATAATCCAATCCAATGGAATAAAGACATCTTCACCCTTTGTTGTGCCATTCATAAAGCCCATATTTAGCGGGTTATGGCGACGGCCAATTTCAACGCCGTCATGATCGGTAGGAATTAAAGCGCAAGTAATGCCTAAATCTTCATCGCCACCCAGTAAGCCTTCAGGGTCGCGCATTTGAAACGCTAACCCTAATACAGTCGCCACTGGCGCTAGCGTGATATAACGTTTATCCCAAGTCAGTGACAAGCCTAATACCGACTCACCATTTACCTCTTTGCGACAAACAATACCTTCATCTGGAATGGCACCGGCGTCGCTCCCCGCTTCAGGACCAGTTAACGCGAAACAAGGAACGGCTTCACCTGTTGCTAATAATGGCAACCAATGATCGCGCTGCTCTTGGGTGCCATAATGAGTCAGCAGTTCTCCTGGCCCCAGTGAGTTGGGTACCATAACAGATACAGCAGCACTGACACTGCGGCTTGCCAGCTTACTGACAATCGTAGAATTAGCATAAGCTGAAAAAGCGCGTCCGCCATACTGCTTAGGAATAATCAGCGCAAAAAAGCCCTCTTTCTTAAAATATTCCCAAAGTTCCGGTGGTAAATCTTTACGATTTTGAACAATATCAAAATCATCGATCATCGTCAGTGCGGTCATGACTTGATTGTCGATGAACGCTTTTTCCTCAGCACTCAGTTGAGGCTTACCATAACTGTGTAATGTATCCCAGTTAGGCTTACCTCTAAACAGCTCACCTTCCCACCATACATCACCCGCTTCCATCGCCTCTTTCTCAGTAGCCGATAACGGTGGTAGCACTTTTTTAAAAAAACTAAACACCGGACGCGTGATGAACTGCATACGGATATTCTTTACCGTAAACAGCACAATAATAATCAATAGCACTAAAATAAACAGGGTCATACAAGCACTCCTAAGCCGTTTTTGTTGCTATAGGAACAGCAACACCCGCAGATAGATAGGGAATAACCTTGCGGATCACATCTTCGATATCATTATGTTCACCAAAATCAGCTTCAGCGATCTCTGTTAACGCATCAGCCGATGCCATAGTGAATACAACAGTACCTAAGGTAAAGTGTAGTCGCCAAAACATCTCTGCTGGGGGAATATGTGGTGCACTATCCGCGACGGCTTTAACAAACTCTGATAAGTACTCGCCATAGTGGGTGGTAATGAACCAACGTAAGTGACCTTGGCTTTCAATATAGCCACGGCCTAGCAGTTGTAAGAAGGTACGAGTCCCTTCTGTCTTAAAATCATTAAGATCTAACAATGGCTGCACCAAGCAGGAAAATATATCGTCCAAGCTGGCGGTGTTGTCCTGCTGCAACTTGATAATCTCTGCCGCAGCCGCAGGCATAAACCTATCTAAATAGCGAGCAAGCACCGCACGAATAAGCTCTTTTTTGGAACCAAAATGATAATTGACAGACGCTAAGTTAACTTCCGCTTTACTGGTGATTAATCGTAAAGATGTTTCAGAAAAACCACGCTCAGCAAATAGCTTTTCAGCAGCATCCAATATTCTTGTTTTTGTGTCGGATCGATTAGCCATTCCGTGACCTTGTAGATGTTATTTAAAACGTGCGTTTAAATTAAACACTAGTTCACTTATTGTCAAACTTAATTGCTGCTTAGCGGGTGCTTTAGCTAGGTAAATACGTTTTTTGTTGTACAGACTCGGCAAAAGCTATTATCCAGTCTAAAAATAGGTAAACTATTTGTGAAAAGAATAACAAGGATGAAATAAACATGATGCTCCCATCAAAACTGACCTTAGTCAGCGCTGCAATTGCGCTTAGCTTAGTCTCAACAGCTTGCTCAAACAATAAAGAAAATAGCGATCAAGGCCAAATTGAAAACCATAGTGAAAAACCGACAATTGCCGAGGCTAAAGCCTTTATTAACAGCGCTGAGGCGGAACTGGCCGCAATCTCCATTGAACAAAACCGCGCCGAGTGGATATACAGCAATTTTATTACCGATGATACGGCAGCGTTGTCAGCTAAAGTCGCTGAGAAGCAGATTGCTACCTCCGTTCAGTTTGCTACTCAAGCTGCACAATATGCCGAACTGCCTCTAGATGAGGTTAATAAACGTAAACTCAATATTTTACGTAGTTCTTTAGTGCTGCCCGCTCCATTAGACCCTGCCAAGAATGCCGAGCTGGCAAAGATCAGTTCAGAGCTGAATGGCTTATACGGCAAAGGTAAATATTGCTTTGAGGATGGTCGTTGTTTAACCCAGCCCGAGCTTTCTGCCATTATGGGTGAATCCGCCGATCCGGCACTTTTGTTAGAGGTGTGGCAAGGTTGGCGTGAAATCGCCAAACCGATGCGATCTTTGTTTGAACGCGAAGTCGAGCTCGCCAATGAAGGGGCAAAAGATCTCGGTTACGCTAACCTCTCAGAACTTTGGCGTAGTCAATACGACATGCAACCCGATGAATTCTCAGCCGAGCTTGATCGTCTTTGGGGCCAAGTGCAGCCTTTATATGAGTCGTTACACTGTTATGTTCGCGGAGAGTTAAACCAAAAATATGGTGATGACGTTGTGGCTGAGCAAGGCCCGATTCCCGCTCACCTGTTAGGTAATATGTGGGCCCAGCAATGGGGCAATGTTTATAATACTGTCGCGCCAGATAATGCCGATCCCGGGTATGATGTCACTGAGCTATTAGCTCAACATGGCTATGATGAAATTAAAATGGTACAACAAGCCGAACAGTTTTTCTCATCGCTTGGTTTTGAGCCATTACCTGAAACTTTCTGGCAACGTTCGCTGTTTGTGCAACCTCAAGACAGAGATGTCGTCTGTCACGCGTCAGCTTGGGACCTGGATAATCTAGACGATATCCGTATTAAAATGTGCATTCAAAAAACAGCTGAAGACTTTACCGTGATACACCACGAACTGGGTCATAATTACTATCAACGCGCCTACAAATCTCAGCCCTTTATTTTTAAAAACAGCGCTAATGACGGCTTCCACGAAGCGATCGGCGACACCATTGCCCTAAGTATTACCCCTAGTTATTTAAAACAAATTGGCCTGCTTGATGATGTGCCCGACGCCTCAAAAGATATTGGCTTACTATTAAAACAAGCACTCGATAAAGTCGCATTTATGCCATTTGGTTTGATGATTGATCAATGGCGCTGGAAAGTGTTCAGTGGTGAAATCCAACCCCAAGACTACAACAAGGCTTGGTGGGAATTACGACAAAAATACCAAGGTGTGATGGCGCCGACTGAGCGTAATGAAACTGACTTTGATCCCGGCGCTAAATATCATGTACCGGGTAATGTGCCCTACACTCGTTACTTCCTAGCCCATATTTTGCAGTTCCAATTTCACAAAGCGCTATGTGATATTGCCGGCAATGAAGGCCCTGTGCACCGCTGCAGTATCTACGGCAATGAGCAGGCAGGCGCGAAGCTTAATACCATGTTAGAAATGGGACAAAGCCAGCCTTGGCCTCAAGCGCTAGCCGTCGTCACCGGTAAAGAAGAAATGGATGCGTCGGCTGTACTTGATTACTTTGCGCCTCTACAAACTTGGTTAGATGAACAAAACCAAAACGCAAACCGCCAATGTGGATGGTAGTTTAAAACGATAGCCTGCTGATTAGCAGGCTATCTTACTCCAGCACCTTTGTAATTAGTCTCACGGGCGATCATTTTTTGATTCGCTGATTTTTCCAACATCACTAATAATGCACCCGTTGCCCCCATCAGTTGTGGGGCACTGTGAAACGCCATGACTCCCTCGATATTCATCAGCCAGTCATTGACAAAAGATTTCATCAAACCTGGAAAAGGTCGACTTTTTTCACCTTTACCGTGAATCACCAGCACATTGCGCCATTCCATCTGCTTTGCATGGGTTAAAAATTCTAGCAACTCACTGCGGGCCTTAATAACGCTGAATTGATGAATATCGATACTCGCCTGAACCGGGTAGTGTCCTAACCTGAACTGTTTAAATACTGCTTTTTGCACACCTTGGTTTTTAAAACTCAAAATGTCATCGGGCTTGGTTGGGGCGATCGAACCAGGTTCTATGGTTAGCTTTTGTAACTGCAACGCCAGCCGTGAACGCTGTAATTTTAATTGTTGAGCGCTGTTATCGACCTTAGTCTGTGGCAAGACAGAGCCATCTTGTGTTAATGGCTTTACATCAGCCATTTCAGCTAGAAATAGCGCAGCATCATCTTTCATAATCGGCCTCTTAATACAACGGAGCTAGGACAATATACGCTAAATTAAACGGCAAGGGCATTAATGTAAGGTTAACTGCCTTAAATACACACTTTGTTAAGATCTATAACTTTAGATCAATTGCACCATCCATTATAGTATCAATAGTATTGGCAACTTTGAAAACTTAATGACCGCTTTTAAACCCTTGTTAAGCCTATTTGTCCTCGCAACACTATTCAGCTCTGCTCTACAAGCTGGCAATGATGAGCATAAAGCGCTTAATCATTTTTATGTGCAGTTTACCGAGGCATTTGAGCATTTAGATACTGATAAGCTAGCCAGTGTTTACGATGACAATGCCTGCTATATACCAGAAAGCCAAGGCAAAGAAATTACCATGGGGAAAGAGAACATTCTCGACCTGTACAATAAGTTCTTCGGTAAGATTAAACACAAAAATGCGCGAATTGAAGTGGATTTCAGAGTCATTGAACGACAAATGGAATCGAAAAATGCCACCGATATTGGCTACTACCTTATTCGCTTCCATCCGCCAGTCGATGCGGGTGAGCCAGTAAGCGAGTTCTCTGGTAAATTTGTCAATGTATCGAAGAAAAAACAAAATGGTCAATGGGTCCTCACCGTTGATACAAGTAACCGCTCTGACCCGTCATTTTATTTCAATGCAAAGCCAACACCTAACCTTTATTACGGTCGCCAATTCAGTGCGTTACCCTCTTTGGAAAGTGCCCAATCAAAGTGAATCAAAAGCCTCTTTTATGCCCTTGCGGTCAACAGCAACAAGGGCAACGAACACCCTACACCCACTGTTGTGAGCCCTACCATTTAGGTCATTCATTAGCCAACAACCCAGAAACGTTAATGCGCAGCCGCTATAGTGCTTTTGTGTTGCAGCAACATCAATATCTAATCGATACTCACCATGGAGACTATTTAGGTGGGTTAACCAAACAGGTATTAGATGAGCAAGAAGCAACTCAATGGATTGGTTTACAGGTGATAAGTTCTGCTAACCAGCAGACAAAAGGCAGTGTGACCTTTCAGGCTTGGTACCTTGCAGAACATGGATTGGATGCCATTCATGAGCAATCAGATTTTGTATTTGAGCAGCAGCGCTGGTGGTATACAAGTGGTAAACAGTTCAAGGCGGTGCCGCCAAAACGCAATATGCCTTGTGTCTGTCACAGCGGCAAAAAGTTTAAACAATGCTGTATGAATAAAGGCTAATAAGCCTGCCGTTCACTACCTAGGTGTTAATGAACTAACATCCCCTGCTCCTGGCTAAGAAAGGCACTAAAATCAGCTTCTCTTAACGCTGGGCTATACAAAAACCCTTGAGCCTGATGACAAAGGTGATCGGCCAAGAAGGCTTCTTGCTCTTGGGTTTCCACCCCTTCGGCCGTTAAGGAAATATTCAACGCAGATGCCATTGCGATAATAGCACTGACAATTTCGCGGCTTTCATGGCTGACGCTTAAATCAGAAATAAAAGAGCGATCAATCTTAAGTTTGCTAATGGGGAACTGCTTTAGGTAGCGCATTGAACTGTAACCGGTACCAAAATCATCAATAGCGAGCCCTACTCCTAGATCCGAGAGCTCCTTACACAAATTAGTCGCGTAGACGATATCTTCCATTAACTCAGTTTCAGTGATCTCCAGTATTAAGGTGCCAGGCTTAATACGATAACGCGTTAGCATTTCCCACACTTGATCATACAAATTGCCGCTAAAGAACTGCCGCGCAGACACATTCACATGCATAGAAATGGTGACATCATGATGTTGCCACAAATTAAGCTGGCGACAAGCGGCTTCTAGCACCCATTCCCCAATGGCGGTGATCATGCCTGTTTGCTCAGCAATATCGATAAATGCACCTGGATACAACACGCCTTTTTTGGGGTGATGCCAACGAATCAGCGCCTCAGCACCAATGTAGCTCTGACTGCGTAAATCTTTTAACGGTTGATAATAGAGTTCAAATTCTCGACTGCGCAGTGCAGTTTGTAAGTCGCGCTCTATCTGCGCATCTTCTTTAAAGGCATTAAGTAACGCATTGTTAAATACTTGAATCGCATCTGACTGCTTCTTTTTAGCATACTGCAGCGCGATATCAGCGCAGGTTAACGGTGCGAACAGTTGCTCAACTGATGCAATATCCACTATCGCGATGGCAGGTTTAGGATCGACATTATCTCGGCCAATTAGCACCGACTGCGATAGCTGGTGGTAGAGACGTTTTAATAAGTAGTCTAAGTCACCTGCTTGAGCTGGCGACTTGACGATGAGTGCAAATTCGTCACTTCCTACACGGGCCAGCAGCTCAGTTTTATTTACGCGAGCAAAATGGCGCAAGCGCCGCGCTATTTCTATGAGTAACTCGTCCCCCTTCTCATGGCCATAAGTATCGTTAAATCGCTTAAAGCCACGTAGATCGACAAGAAATAGATGCCCTTCAGTGCATTTATCCAGTTCTTTATTAAAAAATGAGCGATTGTACAAACCGGTTAGCGAGCAGCGCCAGGCTAAACGCTCCAAATCCGTTTTATAACTCATCTCCTCAGAACAATCTTCAGCGCAGATCAATGCATAATGATTACCGCGTTGAGTAATAAACTGTTTTGCACTGAACCTTAGCCAATAGCGCTCGCCATTAGAGCGGGTGATCTCCGTCTCCCCTTTGGCAACTATGCCCTCTTTTACTCGGCTCAGTGCGGCATTAGCCATTTCAGGGTGTTGTCTAAAAAAGTCTAAGCGTAAAACCGATTTACCTTTGACTTTACTCAGCGGCGTGCCGGATATCACTTCATGGGCTTGATTGACATACTCGATAATATCGGTGCGCAAATTAACTAGCATGCTAATTTGCTCTGATTGTTCCATGGCGCTTGAAAGTAAAGTGAGTCGCTCATCTTTCTCATAAGCATTATGGGTGGCTAATGTCAGCGCTAATTGGTCCGCCACTTGTGACGCGATGTGTATTTCGCTTTCAGTCCAAGCCAAGAAATCCTTGCGCTCAAGATACAAGACGCCCTCTAAACGGCCATTAATGCGAATAGCGACTTCAAGGCTAGCATTGATACCACGAGGCTTAAAATAGGCTTCGGCAAATTCACTCAGTCGTGGATCTGATTTAGTATCATCGGAGGCAATATGGCGCTTAGATTTTAACTCAAGCAGATAGTTTGCACATAAGCTTGGCTGAGGGCGAACCACTTGGTGTTTAAACTGTGGTCCGTAGGTCGCAATTTCTGTGGTTGCATCGGTATCACTGCAGATTGCTGACACGCCGACATGCTTAACGGCGAGTTGCTGACACAACAACTCCGTCGCTAATTCGGCCGTTCGGGTAAAATCACCTTCTTGCTTCGCAGTGGAGTTAACGATCAACTCCAACAAGTGTTGATAATCTCGCGTCTTCACATGTATCCCTAAAAAATGACAAGTCAAAATACGCTCGTCAGTCACTTTATCCTTATTCAATGACGGTAAAGTGTTTAATAATTATATTATTTATTGATAAGTGAACCAGCCTACACGATTTATTTACATAATGGCAACTCTAGGCGGTATCAATATGCACTAAATATGATTTTCTAACTGAAAAATCATTTTTTCGGCACTAAATTGAAATTGTAACTTTAATGTCAACATAGCGTCATCTTGGGTGATATCTGCCCTGACGTCGTCAAAACGAGACTGAGCCTTAGTGACTAATTCATCAACAGTTTGCTGCTGTTCAAGGCTGTACTGTAATATTAACACCGTATCATGTTCGTCTATTACTGCACCAATATCGGCATAACTACCACAGTCATTGCAAGTATCATTAACTAAGTCAGATTGGCGTTGCTGAATATTTTTCATCGTACTCTCCGAGATATTGACCTGACCAAGTATATCGACTATTTGCCACTCTATCTAATTCAAGCTCACGAAATCACACTATTAATTCTGCAAACTGACGTTGAGCAATTAGTTGTTCTGAAAAATGGGGGACTTGAGAATATATTTCACTTTTAGCTTGATTGGGGTTGAGATAACCCATTCGCGCACTAGGGTCGGTATTAGCCAACACTTCTACCATTGCAGATTCTACCTCACCACGGTTAACCAAAGCTTCTGGTCGCAGGCTTTGCTTTAAACGAAAGGCCGCTAAACCAGCCCGTTGATACTCGCCGCTATTATCTATCACTTGCGCTTGTTCAAAATGGGTCACTATTGGTTGCTCTGGCCCCAATTCAAACTGTGCCCTTAGCTTGTTGGTATCGGCGTCGTCATTGCTCCGGGCCAAAAATTGCGCCATATCGCGCGCATCACTCGACATTAAAGCCAACAGCAGCGCAAACTCACCGCGACGAGCACCGGATACTGCCCCATTTAAGCGCGTACCTAAATGTGACTCATTGATTAATAACTCATTAGTTCGCATAAAAAAACATCAACAAAACAACTCTTTGGTATTTTATCGACCACTTGATAGCGAACTTTAGTAAAAAGTTTAAATTGGGTCTTTACAGCAGCGACGTTTCTGACTACTATTGCCGCCGCAATTGAGGAGGGGTTCCCGAGTGGCCAAAGGGATCAGACTGTAAATCTGACGGCTCAGCCTTCGAAGGTTCGAATCCTTCTCCCTCCACCATCTTTACTACAATTGAATAGAAAATCTGTGGAGGGGTTCCCGAGTGGCCAAAGGGATCAGACTGTAAATCTGACGGCTCAGCCTTCGAAGGTTCGAATCCTTCTCCCTCCACCATTTTTCTCTTGCTTGGCTCCCTTACCTTTAAGTAAATCTCTTACGCAACAATTTTCTGCTTCATTTTCCACGCTCGCTACATTGCAAAACATACCATTGTTCACAGTTAGTCATCGCTGCATAATCTTATCTTGCTGTTTGACGTCTATAAAGCCATTAGCCCGCTATAAACCATTCGCTACGTATAAAAGCCATTACTCCTGTATAAAGCCATTAGCGCTGTAAAAAGCCATGAGCCCAGTAAAAAGCCTTTAGCAGTTAATAGAAGTTCACGCTCGAGATATCGCTATTGCCACCCCTTTCACATTAATCACTTCCTGGTGCGTTGCATTAGCCTCTGCGCCTTAATCTCAATCTGCCAACAAAAATGCAAACTTTTCTAGCTTTCTTAGGTCGTAATTAGACTATGGAGTGCTTATACTCATTCCCATAGGTTATTACATATAGCTTAGAGCTATATTTAAGTGTCAATTTTTGAATAAGAGGTAGTAGATGGCAAATCAGTGGGTCAATCAAGCGATAGGCAAAATAGAAGCGGACTTTCAACGTAGTGCTGATACACATTTAATTAAGCTAACTCTACCTGCACTTTCTGGCATCGATATTTATCTAAAAGATGAAAGTACCCACCCAACAGGCAGTTTGAAACACCGCCTTGCCCGCTCACTCTTCCTTTATGGACTGTGTAATGGGTGGATCCAAGAGCAAACCACCATCATAGAATCATCCTCAGGTAGTACGGCAGTCTCAGAAGCCTACTTTGCAAGATTACTAGGCCTGCCTTTCATTGCCGTTATGCCAAAAAGCACAGCCAAAAAGAAAGTACAACAGATAGAATTCTATGGCGGCCAATGCCATTTTGTTGACCATTCAAGCGAAATCTATGCTGAATCACAACGGTTAGCCAAGGAGCTCAATGGTCACTATATGGACCAGTTTACCTATGCTGAACGTGCAACTGATTGGCGTGGTAACAATAACATTGCCAACGCCATCTTTGATCAAATGCAAAAAGAGCCCCACCCAACGCCAACGTGGATTGTCATGAGTCCCGGTACTGGCGGCACTTCGGCGACCATTGGTCGCTATATTCGCTACCAGCAAGAGACCACTCAGCTATGTGTAGTCGACCCCGAAAACTCGGTGTTTTTTGATTACTTTAAAACTGGGGATACCACACTGACGTGTGATAATGGTAGTCGAATAGAAGGTATCGGCCGCCCTAGAGCTGAGCCGTCTTTTATTCCTGGGGTGGTCGATCATATGATCAAAGTTGACGATGCCGCTTCTATCGCCTGTATAAGATTGTTGGAAAAATCCATTGGCCGCAAAACCGGCCCTTCAACTGGTACCAATTTATACGGCGTATTAATGTTGGCGAAACAGATGCAGCAAAATCAACAACAGGGTTCCATTGTAACCTTGCTCTGCGATGCCGGAGAGCGTTATCTCGATACCTACTATAACGACGAATGGGTAGCTAACAATATTGGTGATACTAGTGAATACGAAGCGCTGCTTAGCCCATTTTTTAACGAAGACTAATCAATATTAAGGTATTTGTGGGTCTGAATTGATAAACGCCAATTGCGATCAATACAGACCTGCATAGCCAGCTCAGTGGCTCTTGCCTTCTGGCTAATAGGCTGCAAGCACATGACCTTATCGGTGGTATCAATGTCTGCTACTAAAGCATCCAACTCTTCAACATGACGCATCAACCCAACAGGGTGTTTAATCTCGTTGGCACGCTGCAACGCATCTTGGCGCACAATCATACCCGCTTTCATATTGATCTTAGGCGATACTGTCACCCAAGTATCTGCGCTGCAGTTAACCTCAAAAGTCCCACTGGTTTCAATCTGGCAGCGGTAACCTGCCTGCTCGAGCGCTGTAGTTAAATCTTGCAAATCATACATACAAGGCTCACCACCGGTGATCACTACATGTCTGGCGCTAAATCCCATTCTAGTGAAATGGCCGATGAGCGCTTGCGCTGTCATTTCTGACCAACGACCTATGCTGCCATCAACCTGAATTACCTGCTCTGGCGACACTTGGTTTTGGGCAAGCTTTTCCCAGGTATGCTGCGTATCGCACCAAGCGCAACCTACAGGGCAACCCTGCAAGCGAACAAAAATGGCGGGGACGCCGGTAAACATACCTTCGCCCTGAATGGTTTCAAATACTTCGTTAACAGGATAATTCATAGTTACCTCAAACACTGGGGCGGCTTTTATAGAAGATTTTAAGGCAACAAGCAAGTCTTTAGCCTAGATCACTCGGCTATTTAGTACCCGCGCTAAGCAAACAAGGATAGTTACAAGGCCATAGCGGTCAGTTACACTATAGGCAAAATTTCTACCCGTGAGTCTGTATGTCGAAAGTTGTCGTGGTATTTAGTGGAGGTCAAGACTCCACAACCTGTCTAGTACAAGCATTAACCCAATATGATGAAGTACACGCTATTACCTTTGATTATGGTCAACGCCATCGTCAAGAAATTGAAGTTGCCAAAACACTCGGCCAACAGTTGGGATTAAAAAGCCATAAAGTGCTTGATGTTACCATGCTCAACGAATTGGCGATTTCAGCACTGACCCGAGATGATATCCCAGTATCCAATGAGTTGATGGATAATGGCTTACCAAATACCTTCGTTCCTGGCCGTAATATCCTGCTTCTTACCCTAGCGGGCATATATGCCTATCAAATTGGCGCGCAAGCTGTGATCACCGGTGTTTGTGAAACCGACTTTTCTGGTTATCCCGATTGTCGTGACTCATTTATTAAAGCCATGCAATCAGCGCTAGAACAAGGCATGGACCGAAAGCTGGCACTCGTCACTCCGTTAATGTGGTTAAATAAAGCAGAAACTTGGGCATTAGCTGACAAATATCAACAACTGTCATTAGTACGAGATCAAACTCTCACCTGTTACAACGGGATTATTGGCAGTGGTTGTGGTACCTGCCCAGCTTGTTTGTTACGCCAAAAAGGCTTAGATGATTACCTCAATAATCAAGCGCAAGTCATGCAACAGCTTGAGCAAAAAGGCTAACAGTTGAAATCGATACCAGCCAGTGTGCTTAGCGTTGTCATTATTACGTTGTTCAGTGTATTGATGTATTTTATGCCGGTAAGTGACTTGCTTAATTACCAGCGAGTACAAATCGATAGCGGCCAATGGTGGCGCCTGATTAGTGGTAACTATCTGCACACCAACCATTGGCATCTAATAATGAACTTAGCTGGTATGTGGGTGATTACCGCCCTGCACTATCATTTTTATAATGGCAAAGGGCTACTTATTCTATTCGCCTCACTATCACTGTTAGAAGGCTTAGGCTTGCACCTGTTTTACCCAAGTCTAATTGGCTACGTGGGCTTAAGCGGCATTTTACATGGCTACTTTACGTTTGGTGCCTTGAAAGAAATTCAACACAAAATGAAAGCTGGCTACCTACTGTTACTAGGAGTGATTGCAAAAGTCACCTATGAGCAGGTCAATGGTGCCACCGAACAGGTATCAAATTTAATCAACGCAAGAGTTGCAACCGAGTCCCATCTCATTGGTGTGCTAGCAGGCGTGTTAGTTTTCATCGGTTACCTGGCCATAACACGCTGGCCTAACCCCACCGCTAAAAGCTAGCTTTTAAAGGCGTTCCTAGAAAGCTCGCTTACTCCAAACAAGAAAACTTTGAGCACGACTATTGATAGCCGTGCTCAGGCTTGTTTATGCACTAATAAGTGCTTCACGCAGTTGTTTGACTTGATCCCTGAGCGCCGCTGCTTGTTCAAATTCAAGGTTCTTAGCATGTTCATGCATTTGCTTCTCCAACGCATCAATACGATGACTGAGTGAAGCGGCATCATCCACTTGATAGTGGCCTTGCGGGCTAGCGACTTTAGATGCCTGGGTGCGAGCGGTTGCATCTTGCTGCTCACCACTATCCCCCACATCCATGACGTCAGTAATTTTCTTGACCACGCCCTTTGGAGTTATGCCGTTATCAAGATTGTGTTGATGCTGCTTAATACGGCGCCGCTCTGTTTCTCCCATCGCTTTTTTCATCGAATCGGTAATGCGATCAGCGTACAGAATCACTTTACCGTTTACATTACGTGCCGCGCGGCCAATCGTCTGAATTAGTGAACGCTCTGAGCGCAAGAAGCCTTCTTTATCGGCATCTAAAATACACACAAGCGATACTTCTGGCATATCTAAGCCTTCACGTAGCAAGTTAATCCCGACGAGTACATCGAATTTACCCAGACGTAGATCACGAATAATTTCTACCCGTTCTACCGTATCAATATCGGAATGCAAATAGCGCACTTTAACGCCATGTTCATCAAGATATTCGGTGAGATCTTCTGACATGCGTTTAGTTAACGTGGTCACTAATACGCGCTCATTAACCGCCACCCGCTTGGCAACTTCGCTAAGCAAGTCATCAACCTGTATCGCAACTGGCCTAACTTCTATTTCCGGATCTAACAATCCGGTCGGGCGCACCACTTGCTCAGCAATTTCACCTTCACTCTTATCAATTTCATAAGCACTGGGTGTGGCCGAAACAAAAATGGTTTGCGGCATTAAGGTTTCGAACTCTTCAAATTTAAGCGGTCTATTATCTAATGCAGACGGCAAGCGGAATCCATACTCGACTAAGTTGGTTTTTCGAGAGCGGTCACCTTTATACATGGCACCGATCTGCGGCACGGTAACATGACTTTCATCAATGATCAGTAACCCGTCCGCTGGGAGATAATCAAGCAAGGTCGGTGGACCTTCCCCCGGCCGACGGCCAGAGAGATAGCGAGAGTAGTTCTCAATGCCGCTGCAATAGCCTAACTCGGTCATCATCTCTATATCGTATTGCACCCGTTCAGAGACTCGCTGCGCTTCGATAAGCTTATTGTTGTCAAGTAGCTCCTGGCGACGTAACCGCAACTCCTCTTTTATCTCTTCGGTGGCGGCCAGCACTTTTTCACGCGGCGTAACATAATGGCTCTTAGGATACACAGTCGTTCGCGCAATGCGTTGGTTGATATGACCTGTTAACGGGTCAAATAAACTTAAGCGTTCAATTTCATCATCAAACAACTCGACTCTAATCGCATCGCGGTCCGATTCGGCTGGAAAAATATCAATCACTTCACCACGTACCCTAAACGTACCACGTTGCAGTTCGATATCATTGCGGGTGTACTGCAGCTCACTCAAGCGAGTTAAGATATCTCGCTGTCCCATGTAATCGCCCTGACGTAGATGCAGCAGCATCTTCATATAGGAGTCAGGATCGCCCAAACCGTAAATTGCCGACACCGAAGCGATTAACACAACATCTTTTCTTTCTAATAGTGCCTTAGTCGCAGATAGGCGCATTTGTTCAATGTGGGCATTTACCGATGCATCTTTTTCAATAAAGGTATTAGTAGAAGGCACGTAGGCTTCAGGCTGGTAATAATCATAGTAAGAAACAAAATACTCTACCGCGTTATTTGGGAAAAACTCTTTCATCTCCCCATACAGCTGCGCAGCCAGCGTTTTGTTAGGCGCCATAATAATAGTGGGCCGAGCCATCTGCTGGATCACATTGGCAATAGTGAAAGTTTTGCCTGAGCCTGTTACCCCGAGCAGCGTTTGCCGCGCAATGCCATCTTCCAACCCTTCGACTAATTTTTTAATCGCCGTTGGTTGATCGCCAGCAGGCGTATAATGAGATGCTAACTGAAACTGAGAATCGCTCACGTACCACCACTCCTTTAAAATCAAGTGCATTAGTTTAATCGACACCATCGACGAAAGCCAAACCTTTACTACCCTTGAGAGATGACATTTTGATGATAGAAAAATGAAAGTTTTACACAACACGAAATAAGCACTCAAAAGCTCAAAAAACAGCCACAAACCCAATAAAACAAGCGAATTAATACACAGAAGTGACCGAGAAACTGTTACATATTGGCAACAGCTTACAGCGGGAAATTAAATTGTTATTGATTTTTCTAATCGCCTGTTTTTAAAAGGATTAAAAAATAACCAGTAAAAGTGTGCAATTTAAGTCCAATGCCCTTGTTACTAGGGTTTGAAACACATTTTTAAACATAACTCACAGGTTTATCCACAGATTTAGTGGATAAGTGCCACAAGGCCAGTTATCACGGGACTTTAACGACCATTAGCGTTTATTGAACTTGGTTATTGCTATGGTGTAATTTAATTACATTTGAAACTTTGCTTACAGTGAAAGCGCTTTCCTAGTTGAGTGCCTGCGCGATTAAAGCTGACTAAAACAACCACACGCTACTGAAGTTGATCCATACAAATGAATCAAACTATCTATCTCTAACCACTAAAGAAAAGTATACTTGATGACCAAATTGCCTGTTAAGACGTCAGGATGCGCATTAGATGAGCACTTAACAGCATAATTACACTTTTTTTTGGCTGCTGAGTTGACTCGAATTCAAGAGCGCTTTAATATGCGCTCCGTCTTCAACGACGAGTTGCTTTAACGATTCCCCTGTAGTTCAGTTGGTAGAACGGCGGACTGTTAATCCGTATGTCACTGGTTCGAGTCCAGTCTGGGGAGCCA
>NZ_KI912498.1:4514-9787 GCF_000518805.1 Shewanella waksmanii ATCC BAA-643 | reverse complement strand
TCCCCTGTAGTTCAGTTGGTAGAACGGCGGACTGTTAATCCGTATGTCACTGGTTCGAGTCCAGTCTGGGGAGCCACTACACCCTCCTACAAAATTCCCTTTATCAATTTCGCTTTAAGCATTAATCAGTTACACTTATTCGATATTCTTTATTAGTCATATCAAGTTAGTGGAACGGATTCTTTATGAGTGTCTCAAAATCTTTTCATCTAGTTTTACTTACTGTGTTTGCGCTAATCGCAACCGCGGGACTTTTTGTCGAGAAAAAACAGTTACACCAATTTGGTGAGCAACAGCTCGCGCAGTATCAACAATCCAGTCAACTAAAAACCATGGATGCTGCCAACGGTAAGGCATTTTATCGCCAACTGGCAGCTGAGTATGACCTGCAATTTTTTCAATACATCCACACAGACGATAACGAGTTAAGTTACACCCATGGCAGTTTAGATAAACAAGGTAATGTCATTACATCATGGTTGAATATTGATTTAGACGATACCCGTACCTACCCTGGCGGACGCTTGCAAGTGCGTTTAGATACCAGTCAACTTATCGATGCCGCACTAAATGACTTTATTTCATGGTTACTGGCCTTAATCGCTGCGTACGTAATATTAGCCATCATTTTTAGCTTAATGATGCGCAAGCAAGCGGTCAGTATTGGTTATGCCGCCAGCTACATTCAAAACCTCAGTGAACATAAATACACCGCACTTGAGCAATCAAAACTGGGCGGTCAGTTTAAACCACTCGCCCAAGCGCTCGACAATAGCCGTGCACAGTTTGCGCAAACGACTGCGAATTACGAGAAAGAACTTGTTGCCCTCAATAAGGAAGCCTATCAGGATCCGATCACAGGCCTAGGTACTCGGCAAAAATTTACCGAGCATTTAGACACCATCACTAATGGTAAAAACAGCCGAATTGGCATTCTAGCAATAATAAAGGCCACTGAGCTTGGCAGCATCAACCAATCACAAGGCCGTGCAGCCGGTGATAACTACTTGGCTAAAATCGCAGAAATCATTTCCGACTGTGCGGTAAAATATGAACATGCCCAGTGTTATCGGATCTCAACCGGCGATTTCGGGGTGATAATCTCCGATATTACCCTCAAAGATAGTCAACAGTTTTTGGCAGCAATAAAAACCCATTTTAATGAGTACCAACAAACCATTAACGCTGACTCCATTGGTCATACCGGCTTGGTACCCTATCAACAAGGCACCGAAGCCGTACCATTATTAACCTTGGCTGATGCCGCGGTCAGTATCGCTCAAACCCTGGGGCCAAATAGTTTTCATATACAAGAAAAACTCAATGGAGATGAGCTATACGGCGATACCCGCTGGCAAGAAGCCATAGAAGATTTGATACAACGCCGTGCACTTAAGTTTTACGTGCAACCTATCTCGCCTTGTCGCAGCGAAGTGCAGGTATACAAAGAATTATTGGCGCGCTTTTATAACAGCGAAGGGAAATTTTTACCCACTGCCACCGTTATCGCTATGGCAGAAAGACACGGTAAAAGTATTGAGCTCGATAAACTTGTCATTCTCAGCACCATTAAAATGTTACTTGAGGACCCAAGTATTGAAGGTGCTTTTGGCATTAACATTAGCAGTGCATCGGCCATGCAGCCCTCTTTCGTCGCCTGGCTAAAAGATATATTGGGCCGTCAACGCCACATCGCAGCACGATTAGTCTTTGAAGTTAATGAAGCAGGATTACAAACTAACTTTAAAGCAGCACATTCGCTAGTCCATGAGATCCACAGTGTAGGGTCAAGAGTCAGTGTCGAACACTTTGGTATGGGACTGACTTCATTTAAGTTTTTTAAACAAGTACGCCCGGACTTTGTTAAGCTCGATCGCAGCTACGCAGAGTCGATTGATGTAGACACTAACAACCGATTTTTCGTCAAAATGATGATTGATATCGCCAGACGTTTGGCTATTCGGGTTATCGCTTGTGGCGTTGAAAGACAAGAAGAGAAACTGGCACTAGAGCGATTACTCGTCGATGGCCTGCAAGGCTACTATATTGCTCAGCCGCAGGCATTTAGAAACAAAGGTGGCGAAACCGCGTCCAATTAGCGCGCTTATTGGTTAATCCCTGCATTCTATGTGTTGTTTATACGCTTAGAAAAGTCGATAATATGCGCATAAATTAAATAAGATAATTAGTAGAGATGAGTGAATATCTCCTATTGCTGGTTAGCACTGTGCTAGTCAACAATTTCGTATTAGTTAAATTTCTTGGATTGTGCCCTTTTATGGGTGTTTCCAGCAAGCTTGAATCCGCCATTGGCATGTCAATGGCGACGACTTTTGTGTTAACGCTTGCATCTATTATTAGTTACCTCGTCAACCAATACTTGCTGCTGCCCTTTGATATGGGCTACCTACGCACCATGGCCTTCATTTTGGTTATCGCTGTAGTAGTGCAATTTACCGAAATGGTGGTTCAAAAAACCAGTGCATCGCTCCATCGGGCACTGGGCATATACCTGCCGTTGATTACCACCAACTGCGCGGTCTTAGGTGTCGCTTTGTTAAACATTAACGAAGATCATAATTTTATCGAGTCCGCGTTCTACGGATTTGGCGCTGCTGCAGGCTTCTCTTTGGTACTTATCTTGTTTTCGGCGATGCGTGAGCGGCTAGCAGCTGCTGATGTGCCATTACCTTTTAAGGGCGGTGCCATTGCAATGATCACCGCAGGTTTAATGTCATTAGCCTTCATGGGTTTCACAGGGCTGGTAAAATAAACATGCTAGAATTTGTTATTGCAATCATCCTGTTAACCCTTTTAGCGCTTGTTTTCGGTGCCCTCTTGGGCCTAGCAGCAGAGAAATTTAAAGTCGAAGGTGACCCGCTCGCCGACCAAGCTGAAGCCCTTCTACCGCAAACTCAATGTGGCCAATGTGGTTACCCGGGTTGTCGCCCTTATGCGGAAGCTATCGCTAACGGCGAAAAAATCAACAAGTGCCCCCCTGGCGGCACGGCAACCATGGAAAAACTCGCTGAACTCACTGGCCAAGATCCCGAGCCGTTAACAGTTAGCGAAGAAGTCCAAGAGAAAAAAGTAGCTTACATTCGTGAAGATGAGTGTATTGGCTGCACCAAATGTATCCAAGCTTGCCCTGTCGATGCCATTCTAGGCACGGGTAAACAGATGCATACCGTTATTACTGATTATTGCACTGGCTGCGATCTTTGTGTCGAACCTTGCCCTGTAGATTGCATCGATATGTTGCCTGTTAAACAGACCACTAAGAATTGGGATTGGAAACTCAATGCGATTCCTGTCACTGTGCTACAAGAGGATATGAAGTGTTAACCTTATTAGAGCAGATTGATAAAGGGACACTGTGGCGCGCCATAGGCGGAATACACCCACCAGAAAATAAATCACTCAGTAATGGTGGATGCATTAGCAAGCTCGCTAGCGCACAAGAATACGTGTTGCCATTAGCGCAAGTAGGCGACAATGCTAAACTAGGTATCGCACAGGGCGAGTATGTTAAAAAGGGGCAGACGCTCACCGTATCTGCAGGCTTTGGCTATTTACCTGTACACGCTCCCACCTCTGGACATATCACCGCCATTGAAAAGCGCGTGAGCAATCACGCCTCTGGTTTACCCGCTCTGAGTGCCATTTTACAGCCTGATGGCCAAGACATTGCTATTGAAACACCAAAGGCTCGTGACCATAGCGCAGCGATTGGTTTAGACAATACAGAGCTGTTGCAACTGATAGAGCAAGCGGGTATCGCCGGCCTCGGTGGCGCTGCTTTTCCTACCCATATTAAGCTCAATCCAGTATCAGAAATAGAATTGCTGATCATCAATGGGATTGAGTGTGAGCCTTATATCACCGCCGATGACCGCCTAATGCGGGAATTTAGCGACGATATTTTGCTAGGCATAGAGCTTATCAATAAATTGGTGGCGCCTAATCGGGTCATTATTGCCATAGAAGATAACAAGCCTGAAGCCATTGAAGCGATGGAACATGCGCTAAATCGCAGCGCAATCAGCAGTGATAAAATCCGCATCACTGTCGTACCAACCCTGTACCCATCGGGCGGTGAAAAACAGCTAATCCAAATTCTAACAGGTCAGGAAGTCCCTTCAGGAGCTATTCCAGCGCAGCTTGGTATCGTCGTGCAAAACGTGGCGACTGCCTTCGCAATAAAACAAGCCGTGTACGATCACCAACCTTTAATCGAACGCGTGGTCACGGTTACGGGAAAAGGGGTTTACCAGCCCGGCAATTATTGGGTGCCGATAGGCACCCCAATCAAGCATATTCTAAAATCTTGTGATTTCGACGCCGACAAAGTTGAGCAGGTGATTATTGGTGGTCCAATGATGGGCTATACCCTCCCCAATGCCGATGCGCCCATCTTAAAGGGTAGCAACTGCGTATTGGTACCCGAACCTCAAGAGCTTGGTACGCAGCGCCCAGAAATGCCTTGTGTGCGCTGCGGTGAATGTGCCCAAGCGTGTCCAGCACAGCTATTGCCACAACAATTATTCTGGCATTCAAAAGCCAAAGAATATGACAAAGCGGCGAGTTATAACCTGCAAGATTGTATCGAGTGCGGTTGTTGTAGTTATGTCTGCCCCAGCGATATTCCCTTAGTTGAATATTATCGTGTCGCCAAGTCGGCCATTCGCACCGAAGTTGAAGAGAAGAAACAGGCTGAATTGGCCAAACAACGTTTCGACTCTCGTACTTTACGTCTTGAGGAAGAAAAAGCCGCCCGTGAAGCCAAGGCGAAACAAGCAGCAGAGCGCCGTAAAGCCAACATGAGTAGTGGCGATAAAGACGCAGTAGCTGAAGCCATGGCGCGGATAAAGGCTAAAAAAGCTCAATCAAGCGCACCAGACAATGATAAAAAAGCTGATGTATCTGCGGCAATAGCACGGGCCAAAGCGAAAAAAGCAGCCCAAGGGTCTAAAGATGATAAAGCCAGCCAGGTTGCTGCCGCCGTCGCACGAGCCAAGGCAAAAAAAGCAGCCGCAGCTGAAACCGCACCGTCTGAGGTAACACCCGCTGAAGATAAAAAAGCCCAAGTAGCGGCCGCCATTGCTAGAGCTAAAGCGAAAAAGGCTGCACAACAAACCACATCGCTAAGCAGTGAGCAAACACTAGACACTGAAGCTGATAATAGGCAGGCAAAGATCGCCGCAGCAGTCGCCAAGGCTAAAGCCAAGAAATCAGCTCAGGCATCTGAAACACCAAGCGATGCAACTGCTGAG
>NZ_KI912498.1:0-4379 GCF_000518805.1 Shewanella waksmanii ATCC BAA-643 | reverse complement strand
GTCGCCAAGGCTAAAGCCAAGAAATCAGCTCAGGCATCTGAAACACCAAGCGATGCAACTGCTGAGTCTGGCACCGACGATAAAAAAGCCAAAATTGCCGCGGCTGTCGCCAAGGCTAAAGCCAAAAAAGCCGCTAGTGCTGAACAAGCCACACCAGAGATAGACCGCGCAGCTCAACAGGTGCCATCAGAGGCTATGAGCGAGCAATCAGGTGATGCAGCCTCCTCTCAAACACACAGTTTAGAGGATAGTGACAGCTCAACTAACAGTAGCCAGCCTGTTATTAGTGATACTGATAGTGCTGCTGACATCAAAAAAGCGCGAATTGCCGCTGCCGTTGCTAAAGCCAAAGCGAAAGCGAAAAAGGCATTAGCACAACAAGTGTCAACGAAAGAGGAATAATACAGTGGCATTAAAAATGGCGTCGTCCCCTTATTTACGCGACAAATTGCAGACCAGCAGCTTAATGCAGCGGGTTATGCTATGCGCCCTTCCCGGTCTTTTAGTCCAAAGCTACTTCTTTGGCTGGGGTACGTTAGTGCAAGTATTATTTGCCATGGCGACCGCAGCGCTATGTGAAGCCGCTATTTTAGCTATGCGTCAACGTCCAATAAAAGCCACTTTACAAGACAATAGTGCGCTATTAACTGGCTTTTTACTTGGGCTTGCGGTGCCAGCTTTTGCGCCTTGGTGGATAACGCTGTTAGGTGTCGCTTTTGCCATCATTGTGGTTAAGCAACTGTATGGTGGCCTAGGCAACAATATATTTAACCCCGCAATGGCAGCTTATGTCATGTTGTTAATTGCCTTCCCGCTACAAATGACAACCTGGAGCGCACCAGTTGGTTTTGAGCACCATGCATTTGGTTTGCTAGAAACCTCACGGATTATCTTCTTTGGCAGTACCGCTGCCGATATTAGTCTGTATCAAATGGGCGCCGACGGGATCGCCATGGCGACCCCACTAGATAGTGTAAAAACCGCTTTTTCAACAGGATTAACGATAAACGAAGCACTGCAGGCAAACAGTTTCAGCGACGGCTTCGGTATTGGCTGGCTATGGATCAACTGTGCCTATCTGCTAGGCGGCCTAGTCATGATAAAGCTCAAGCTAATACGCTGGCATATTAGCGGCGCCATCATTGGTTCATTGTTTGTCTGTGCCAGTATTGGTTATCTATTGAGCCCCGATACCCACTTAGGTCCACTATTGCACCTATTTTCAGGTGCAACTATGTTAGCCGCATTTTTTATCGCTACCGATCCTGTTAGTGCCGCAACCAGCAATCAAGGCAGGCTAATTTTTGGTGCTTTGATTGGTGTACTGGTCTACGTGATTCGTACCTATGGTGGTTACCCAGATGCATTTGCATTTGCAGTTTTGCTTGGCAATCTTTGTGCACCTTTTATCGATCACTACGTCAAGCCACGCACCTATGGCCACAGAACAAGCCGCTAAGGAACGCAAGCATGCTTAAAAAATCTATGCTAAAAAATGGGTTGTTACTCGCGTTGTTCGCCATGCTGTGTACCGCGTTGGTGGCGGGGGTCAATCAATTCACCTATGATAAAATCAAACAGCAAGAGGCACAGGAATTACTGCGGGTGCTGCATCAAATTGTGCCGGACAATATTCACGACAACAACCTGATTGAACACTGTATTCTAATCCATAATCAAGAGGCTTTAGGCACCGACGAGCCCTTACCTGCTTATATCGCTTCAATGGCTGGAACTCCCGTAGCTATCGCTTTAGAAGCCGTTGCCCCTGACGGCTATAACGGTGATATAAAAATTATTATTGCAATAGATACCGAAAACCAAGTGCTCGGGGTTAGAACACTCAGTCACAATGAAACACCCGGCCTTGGTGATAAAATAGAGTTAAGAAAATCTGATTGGGTGACAAGCTTTAATGGCTTATCGCTGCAAGCAGACAATGGCAAACCCTGGGCAGTAAAGAAAGATGGCGGCGATTTTGACCAGTTTACTGGTGCAACCATTACCCCGAGGGCCTACGTCAATGCGGTACATAAAGCGATATCTTTTTTTAAGGCTGAGCAGCAAAACTTGTTAAGTCGCCCAGCAAACTGTGAGGTGGATTATGACTAACTACCGTGAAATTGCTTGGCAAGGGCTATGGAAAAATAACCCTGGATTAGTGCAATTACTAGGCTTATGTCCGCTACTTGCCGTTACCGCAACTGTCACTAACGCTTTGGGTTTAGGTCTTGCGACGCTTATCGTGTTAGTTGGCTCAAATATCTTAGTGTCGCTGGTTAAAAATTATGTCCCTAAAGAGATCCGCATTCCGGTCTTTGTCATGATCATCGCAGCACTCGTCACAACCGTACAATTACTGATCAACGCATACGCTTATGGTTTGTATTTGTCATTAGGGATATTCCTACCGCTGATCGTAACTAACTGCGTCATCATTGGCCGCGCAGAAGCCTTCGCCTCGCGTAATAATCTCGCCAGTTCAGCCTTTGATGGATTAATGATGGGCGTCGGCTTTACGCTAGTCTTAGTTGCCCTAGGTGCAAGCCGAGAGCTGTTGGGCCAAGGCACACTTTTTGATGGTGCTGATCTGCTGCTTGGCGATTGGGCTAAGAGCTTAACCATACAAGTATGGCATATGGATACGCAATTTTTACTTGCTATGCTGCCGCCCGGAGCATTTATCGCTATGGGCTTCTTAATCGCTGCGAAAAACTATATCGACCATGTTATAGAACGCCGTCAGCCAAAAACCGAAGTAGAAACCACGATTACTCGAGCCAGAATAACAAAAGTTAATTAACTATGAATACCGAGAAGCGTCGTCAAATTTTAGAAATATTTAGGGACAATAACCCGCATCCAGAAACCGAACTGAATTTCTCCAGCCCCTTCGAGCTATTGGTGGCGGTAACACTTTCAGCACAGGCTACCGATGTCAGCGTCAATAAAGCCACCGATAAGCTATTTCCGGTAGCCAATACTGCACAGGCTATTTACGATTTAGGTGTAGATGGGCTTAAGCAATACATCAAAACCATTGGTTTATATAACAATAAAGCTATTAACGTTATTAAAGCCTGCAAGATCCTCATCGATGAACATCAAGGTGAGGTGCCTGAAAATCGCGAAGCCTTAGAAGCCCTGCCCGGTGTAGGACGTAAAACCGCTAATGTGGTACTAAATACCGCATTTGGTTGGCCAACTATTGCCATTGATACCCATATCTTTCGGGTGGCGAATCGCACTAAGTTTGCGATGGGAAAGAACGTAGATTTAGTTGAAGCCAAAATGCTTAAAGTTGTACCCAAAGAGTTTAAGGTGGACGTTCATCATTGGTTTATTCTTCATGGCCGCTATACCTGTATCGCCCGCAAACCAAGATGTGGTAGTTGTTTGATAGAACACCTTTGCGAGTTTAAAGATAAAGCTTATCCGGACGAATAAGCCTATTAGCTTTAAACAACAAAAAAGCCGCTTAATGCGGCTTTTTTAGTATCAGTTTTATCATTTAGAACATGAATACGAAAAACATACTCAAAAATGCCGCAATAATGACACTCAGGCCTAGGGCCATTTTTAATTCTGAAGACATAAGGTACTCCTGTTGTTTGTATGGCTCATTATCACAAGCCTTTGCCTACTACACCAATTTTAGCCGCTAATGTGTGAGCTAGATCAGCAATGAACACTTATTGCTAAATGTGTAAGCTATTGTACATTTTAAAATGCCCTTCTTAGCGTCAGTTTAAATGATTTACAAGATTTGTATTGATAAAAACAACGTGGACAAACAGAAACTTACCGCAGTAAACTAGCGACACTTTCCACCACAAGAGTGAAAATACCATGTCGCAATTGCTGCACACCATGTTACGCGTTACCGACCTTGAACGAAGTATTGAGTTTTATACCCAAGTTTTAGGCATGAAGTTATTAAGAAAGTCTGAAAATGAGCAATATCGCTACACCTTAGCATTTGTGGGGTATGCTGAAGAGTCTTCCGGCGCTGCCGTGGTTGAACTCACCCACAACTGGGATACTGACAAGTACGATCTTGGCGATGCATTCGGTCATCTAGCAATCGGTGAGCAAGATATTTATCAGCGCTGTGAAGCGATTGCTGCAGCAGGAGGTAAAGTAACTCGTGAGCCTGGCCCTGTTGCTGGCGGTAGTACTGAAATCGCTTTTGTAGAAGATCCTGACGGCTATAAAATTGAACTAATTCAAATGAAAAGTGCCACCAAGGGATTAGGTTAAATCTCTATCAATCATTGTCAAGCTTAAACATGTCTAGTCCTAAAATAGGTTGACGGTTTTTATTAAGCCAGTTGGTATTCCCAACTGGCTTTTTCATGCACCTCATTTGGGGTTTTCAT
>NZ_JAEH01000018.1 GCF_000518805.1 Shewanella waksmanii ATCC BAA-643 | reverse complement strand
GATAGAGGGGCAGAGTATAGGGCCCATGTGGTTCAACAGTATTTAGCGTGTCACAACATTAAAGCCAGCATGAATAGGCCTGGTTGCTGTACAGACAATGCCGAGGTTGAGTCATTTTTTCATTCATTGAAAGCGGATATCATCAGAGGGAACACGTTTGAAACGAGCACTAAATTACATTCTAAGCTCAAAGGTTATTTAAACTATTTCTATAATAGACAGCGCCTACATTCGAGCTTAGGATACAAAACACCTGCTGAATTTGAGCAGACATTATTTTGAAAATGGACGGTGTCTATTTTATCGGGTGAAGATCACAAAAAACAGTTGGCTTTTGCTCCTTCGTCGCTAATTTTAGCCAACTATTTTTTGCCTCTTAACGAGGCGTTAGGTAGTCAAGGTGGATAGTAAAAGACAGTTGAGATTAAAGGCTAAGTACAACCTATATTTGAGTATTCTGTTTATTGTCTCGTTTGGTGTTTTCTATTTACTCTGGGAAAGTTTGTACTCTTTTTTGCAAGTGTATGGAGTCGATGAGTACGCGTCAGGTGAACCAAGAGGTGAACTTAACAAATATGACTACCTAGTTTTAGTTGTGCTTTTTTTTACATTTTTTATTTCATACTTAGCTACAGCTTTGGTTACTGGATTATTAAATCGGTGGACAGTAAAACAAACTTTCGACAGGCTTATTAACTTCAAAAATTTGCCAGAGTACTGGTATAAAGACTGACTACCTAACAAGTCGTTTAAAAGGACAAAAAACAGTTGTTTTTTGCTCCTTCGTCGCTTATTTTAACCAACTATTTTATTGTCTGTTAACAAAGCCTTGGGTTGTAGTGGTCAATAAAAATTGGCCACAATCATAAAGTCTTCTCATATGTTCGTTGTCATCAAGGCTTGCTGCCTATTTTACTGACTTCATTACCAATAAAAATAGACGCTACAAGGATTTAAATAGGTTAAATATTTATCGAACCTTAATGCCACAGGTAACGGTAAATTCGAAGAGAGATAAAACCCAGTACAAGCGCGGCAGTGACTGTCCATGACAGGGATGTCATGGCCAAGCGTATAGGGATATATCCACAGCGTGTCACAGAAGTGCTTGTACATTCGCCTGCCGCAGGCATCGCTACACTTTCGGATATAGGGATAGCCTAACTTTAAGCACATACCCCACCGGGAAGGCGATAACCCATCCCCCGCCAGGAAAGCAATAACCCCCCCCCCAGCTAAGCAGGCACTATCCAACAGATAAATAATAAAGATCAGGTGCAAACCTAAAAGATTTGCTATACTCCGCGGCCGCTAAATCGCTTAATATTAGTTCAGTGCTCGATTTGGCCTATGCTCAAGTTCGGTAATTAATAGGATATCCCCATGAAATTTGAATCTTTTAGTTTTGCCCCTGAGATTTTGCGCGCTGTCGCTGATTGTGGATATCAGAAAATGACCCCGATCCAACAGCAAGCCATTCCCGCGATTCGCCGTGGCCAAGATGTACTCGCGAGCGCGCAAACTGGTACCGGTAAAACGGCAGCATTTGCTTTGCCTATTTTGCAAAAAATGCTCGATAACCCAAGCGATACCCAGCGTTCTAACACCCGGGCTCTTATTTTAGCCCCAACCCGCGAGCTTGCGGCGCAAGTGGCTGACAACATAAAAGAGTACAGCCGTTACCTGCCTATTTCAGTGCTGACGATTTATGGCGGGGTAAAAATGGATACCCAAGCCAATAAGCTAAAGCGCGGCGCTGATATTATTGTGGCCACCCCCGGACGCCTGCTAGAGCATTTGCAAGCCTGTAACCTCAGCTTGTCACACGTTGACTTTATGGTGTTAGATGAAGCCGATCGCATGCTCGACATGGGCTTTATTAGCGATATTCAAAAGATCCTTCAAGCGGTAAACAACAATCGTCAAAATCTACTGTTTTCTGCCACCTTCTCTAGTGCAGTTAAACAACTAGCCAATGAGATGTTGGTTAAACCTAAGCTGATTAGTGTCGACAAGCAAAACACTACCGCGGTTACCGTCAGCCAAGTTGTATATCCGGTAGAGCAACGCCGCAAACGCGAACTGCTGTCAGAACTCATTGGTAAAAAGAACTGGCAACAGGTATTGGTATTTACCGCTACCCGTGAAGCAGCAGATACTTTAGTAAAAGAACTCAATCTCGATGGTATTCCATCAGCCGTGGTTCACAGCGAAAAAGCCCAAGGGAATCGTCGCCGTGCGTTACGTGAATTTAAAGAAGGCAAAGTGCGCGCGTTAGTGGCAACAGAAGTGGCGGCTCGTGGTCTGGATATTCCAGAACTTGAATACGTAGTGAACTACGACTTACCGTTTCTGGCCGAAGATTACGTGCACCGTATTGGCCGTACTGGTCGTGCTGGTCGCAGTGGCGTTGCTATCTCATTAGTCAGCCGTGAAGAAGAGCGCACCTTAGCCGATATTGAAAAATTGATTGGCAATAAAATCCGCCGAATCACCATTCCAGGTTATGAAGTGGGTAGCCGTGAGCTACTTATCAAACAGCTGCAGAAGCGTCGTAGCTTTGCTAAACGTCAACAGCGCAGTGATAATGTCGGCGCGCAAGTGGTCGCTGAGAAGAACATGGGTTCGCGCCGAGTAAAATTGAAAAACTCTGCCAACGCCAAAACAAAGAAGACAAAATAATCGACGTACGGTCATAAGATTTCTTGTTACACGATTAAGGCACCAAAAGGTGCCTTTTTTGATCAATATGATTTATACCAATCAGTATAAGAATTTGATCAACTCAGCGCGCTTTTGGCAAACTAATTCAAGGCCGGCTAATTCAAAGTGAGTACTGAGACAATGGTTGCTCCCTTGTGAGGTTATTCAACGCAGAAGTAGGTAGCCAAAAACGCGCCAGAATGGCGAGTTCTAGCAGTCCTGATGCTGTGTTAACGAGCTTAACCGTAGAACAACTATGCTCTTCACTCGTTGCCTTGCCTCAGAACCGCTAAACTCTCGCTGAGTGACTAAATGTTTATACTGATTGGTATTATTTTCAATCACGGTGAAATATTTTCTGCACTAGCAGGGTCTTGTTTGGTAACGCAAACAATCAGCCAAATTTTACCGGAGAGAAAATGCCGTTTATTGCCCGTCTTAGCCTACTGTTAATCTTTTTTGCCTTACCCAGCGCAGCTAAACCTATCGCAGAAGATGACCTGAGTGTCGCCCCATTAATGAACGGGCAAACCGTACCATCAGCACAAGTCAGTACCTTAGACGGTAGCCAAACTGATATCGCCAAACTCATTGATGGAAAGCCAAGCGTGATATTTTTCTACCGTGGTGGTTGGTGTCCATTTTGTAATGCCCAAATGGGACAACTAAAAGCCATTGAGCAAGATCTGCTAAAAATGGGCTTTCAGCTGATTGGCATATCCCCTGACTCACCTAAAATGCTGCAAGACTCACTTACCGACCAAAAACTCGATTACACCTTAGTGTCTGACAGCGAGTTACATGTAATGCGTGCCTTTGGTTTAGCTTACTACACCAGCGAAAAGACCACCGAACGCTACCGTAAAAAAATGCAGCTCGGCAATAAACTATGGACCACCCCAGCTGGAGATGAGCGTTTAGTGCTGCCTGTGCCAGCCATTTACATTGTTGATGAAGATGGCTTAGTTCACTTTCAATACGTCAACCCTAACTTCCGTGTCCGCGCCGATCCTAAGTTGATCATCACCGCCGCGAGCTTGATTGCCGACTAAGCAAACCGTGCGGCTATTATCGCCGCATCACTCCTATTTCGTTAACTCCATGTTGGCCGCAATTGCGGCCTTTTTTTTGGCCTTATCAGGGCTAGCATCACAACTTTGTTTACCGCAACCGCGCAGCATTAAGCTATAATCTTGGCGATAAATTTAGGCGCCTTTTTTTGTGGAGATCCCATGTCCGCCCAAACCTATAACCAAGCCATTGTTGAACTTGCCCAAGCCGGTCTTAGCGCCCTAGCCGAGCGCAAACAAAGTACCAAAGCGATTCAGACACCCGCCGCAGAAAGCCACTTTTTATGTAGCTTTTTGGTACAAGCATTAAAAGAGCGTCGCTTCTCTAAATTGGTTGCCGACGACATAAATACCTGGATCCGCAACGGCCGCAGCATGGGCGCAGGCGCACAACTGCCCGCTTTAATGCAGCGTATCGACAAACAATATCTAGCCTTAGCAGACAGCAAACAGTTAGGTGACAAGCTGCAAGCAATGCTAGCTGAACTTGGCGAACAAGACTGGGTGGTGATTGTTGATTGCGATGTTGATACCAAGCTGAAACTCGACAGCGATGGTAGCGCCAGCTTAGTGATTGATGTCAGTCAATTTGAGCAACATATCGACCAAGGTGAAGTGGTTAAGGCCATTAATATTTTTGTGCGCGCCGATGAACAGCAACTTGCCGCGGCCGCGGCTAAGCACGGTTTACTGCTCAGCCAAGGTAATAAGAAAACCAGTCTAGTCAAACACCATAAAACCTACGTGTTGCAGCCTAATAATCAGCAGCCAGCGTTAGGCTTGTTAGTCAACTAGTCACCGCCTGTTTGTGGTAAAAACAAGGAGCCAGTATGAGCCAAGACAACACAGCCTATCAGCGACTTAGCGCTCGATTTAATCAAATAGCCCAATTTGAACATCTCAATGCGCTCGGCGATTGGGATCAGGCCACCATGATGCCGCCTGGCGGCAGTGAAGCTCGGGCAGGTGCAATGGCAGAGCTGGCTAAACACATCCACCAGCTTAAAAGCGATCCGCAAGTCGGTGAATGGCTAGAGTACGCCCAAGATGAAACCTTAACATCAACTGAGCAAGCCAACTTAAGGGAGATGCAGTATCACTACGGCCAAGCAACCGTTGTGCCCAGCGACTTAGTAGAAGCCAAAACTAAACAGGCCTACGCCTGTGAACATGCTTGGCGTGAGCAACGCGCCAATAACGACTGGCAAGGTTTTGCACCTAACCTCAAAAAGGTGATCAGCTTAGTGCGTGAGGAAGCGCAAATTCGGGGCGAGCAGCAACAGCTACCCCCGTATGATGCCTTGCTGCAAAAGTTTGAGCCGGGAATGGACAGCCAACGCATCAGTGATATTTTCAACCAAGTTAAAAGCTGGTTACCACAACTGATTAGCCAAATACGAGCCAAACAACAAAGCCAAGCTAGCATTGTCATCCCGCCATACAGCGCCGACAACCAAGCAAAGCTTGGTCGTGCAGTCATGAGCTTGCTCGGTTTTGACTTTAATCATGGTCGACTCGATATCAGCAGTCACCCATTTTGTGGCGGCAGCAGTAGCGATATTCGCCTCACTACCCGCTTTGACGAAAGCGATTTTACCAGCGGTTTGATGGGGATCATTCATGAGACTGGTCATGCACGTTATGAACAAGGCCTGCCCATTGAATGGCGCGGCCAGCCCGCAGGGCAGTATCGGTCAATGGCGATTCACGAAAGCCAAAGCCTGTTCTTCGAGATGCAAATGGCCCGTGGCAGTGGCTTTCTAAGTCTGTTAGCGCCGCTGCTGAAACAACACTTAGGCAGTGAGCTTTCACTAGCGCAACTGCAGCAAATTTATTCGCGAGTGGAGCCTGGCTTTATCCGCGTTGATGCCGATGAAGTCACCTACCCATGCCATATCATGCTGCGCTTTGAAGCGGAGCAAGCCATGGTTAACGGCGAACTTACGGTCGATGACCTACCTGATTTTTGGGATCAACACATGCAGCAATTGCTGGGGTTAAGCACCAAAGGCAATGATAAAATGGGCTGTATGCAAGATATTCACTGGCCAGTGGGTGAACTGGGTTACTTCCCAAGCTACAGCTTAGGCGCCATGTATGCCGCGCAGTTCAAGCACAGTATTGAGGCGCAACTAGGTGATATCGACAGCCTAGTCAGTGCGGGTAAGCTCAATGATATCTGCGCTTGGCTACAACAGAACATTTGGTCTAAAGGCGCATTATTGACCACTGATGAGCTGGTCAAACACGCCACCGGGGAGTCGCTCAACCCCGATCATTTTAAGCAGCACTTACAGCAGCGTTATCTATGATTATTCGTTTCATTGAAAATGCAGACTGGCCAGCGATTATGGATATTCAAGCAGCGAGTTATCCCAGTATTGAACCTGAATCGTTAACCGTGATGCAAAACAAAGCCGAACTTGGCCCTCAAACCAGCTTTGTCGCCGAGCATCATGGCAAAATCATCGGCTACTGTTTAGCGCATCCGTGGTTGTTTGGCACACCACCGGCATTGGCGCAGCAGCTCAGTCCTTGCTCGCAACCCGACACTTTGTATTTGCACGATATGGCGCTTGCGCCTTTAGCGCGTGGACAAGGGTTAGGTCAGGCATTTTTTCACCAGCTACTGCAACAGTGCCAACAACTGCAGCTTGGCAGTATCAGCTTGGTGGCTATCGCGGGCGCCAGCAGCTACTGGTCGACCATGGGTTGTGAAATCTGCCCTATCGACAAAGATTTAAGCAGCTACACCACTGACGCCTGCTATATGGTGCGTCAGTTATAGTAGGCACACAGCACAAATTACGCTAAAATCGGCGCGAAAATTCTGCCCTCACGGGCTGCACAGCATAGAGAATCACATGGCACGTAAAGTCGGCTACACCTTTAAAAAGCAGTATAAAGAGATTAACTTTGTCTACGATAGGTACCACGACATGTACGAAGCCGTGGCCGATGCCGAAGGGATTGACCTTACGCGCTTTCTTGCCATGGAAGCCCAAGTCGCCATGACCTCTAAAGGCTCCAAAGCGGTAAAAGATTTTCGCATTAAAGAGTTTGAACGCTTTGGCTTTAACAATATCCATTTCATTCGTGAAGAAGAACAAGAATAAGCCTAAACAGCAGCCCTGTTTCACAACCGATAGGATCTCCCATGTCCAATTTTGAACATGCTAACTTTCCCCGCGCTGGCTTTTTTCGTCGCATCGGCGCCATTGTTTACGATCTGTTATTAGCCGTAGCGGTTTACATGATTGCTGGCGCCATTGGCTTTGGCGTGTTTACCGCCCTGACCTCAAGCGGCATGATTGCCATGCAAGATTACGAACATGTCTCAGACTTGCTCAACGGCACGCCACTTTACAAAGGTATTTACCAATTGTGGATCACCTTATGTGTGGGCGCTTTTTATGTGGCCTTTTGGAGCCGCGGCGGCCAAACACTTGGCATGCGCGCATGGCGACTTAAGATTCAGCACCCCAACGGCCAAAGCCTCAGTGCAGTCACCGCCACCGCCCGCCTTGTCTGGTCACTACTGGGCATCGGCAACCTATGGATTTTAATTAACGGTGACAAACTAGCCCTACAAGATATGATGACCCGCTCTGAAGTGGTGGTGTTATCAAAAGAAGCCAACCAGCTGCGTAATTGGCGAGGGGTATAAACCTTCAAACTAAGGCTTAGTTCGCTTCCCAGCAGGGGATGTGAGTAATCATCCCCCCTGATGATTTAGCGAAGGGTTTCGCCTCCCAGCGGGTAATAGTTGGACGCTCATTCAACGTTGAGCGGTAACATCCGCCAAACTACGTTTGGCAATAGATCGCAGGATTCCATCCTGCACCGGGCAAGGAGGACTGCTCGTCCTCATCCTCCTTGCAACCACCATAACGCCCGGCGAACATTTCAAAAAGCGAAATTTCGCGACGGGAAAATCCTTGTAGCGTCTGGCCTTAGTTGAATCTAAATAGCTTATCCATCTATTACACCTTCATGGAACAATAAACGGTAAATTCGAAGAGAAATTATATCCAGTACAAGCGCAGTTGTGACTGTCCATGACAGGGATGTCATGGCCAAGCGTATAGGGATATATCCACAGCGTGTCACAAAAGTGCTTGTGCATTCGCCTGCCGCGGGCATCACCACACTTTCAGTGTATGGCAATAGCCTAACTATAAACACATACCCCGCCGGAAAGGCGATATCTCGCGACGGGAAAATCTTTGTAGCGTCTGGCCTTAGTTGAATCTAAATAGCTTATCCATCTATTACACCTTCATGGAACAATAAACGGTAAATTCGAAGAGAAATTATATCCAGTACAAGCGCAGTTGTGACTGTCCATGACAGGGATGTCATGGCCAAGCGTATAGGGAAATATCCACAGCGTGTCACAAAAGTGCTTCTGCATTCGCCTGCCGCAGGCATCACCACACTTTCGGATATGGCAATAGCCTAACTTTAAACACATACCCCGCCGGAAAGGCGATATCTCGCGACGGGAAAACCTTTGTCGATTCTAGCAATCCTAACTTACTCGACTCATAAATGCTGGCCATACAGTATGAAATGAATTGCACCAATAACTAGTAGCAATACCAAGGACAGCAGCATCCAACCAGCAAAGACACGATCAATAGGCCGACTAAACTTCAAAATAGCCTTATCATTAACAAAAGCTTGATTGTCAGCTTTATTGCGAATAAGGACAATTGCATACATAGAGAATCGCATGCCAATGCCTGAATCCCAACCAGGTAATTCAATGCCCTCAATGGCCATTTCTCGCTCAATGCGTTTAATGGATAGCCGATGAAATACAACAGTACTAATGCACCATGAAAATATCAGAAGTACAAAAATTGATAGAAAAGTGATGTCTAGATTGGTCATTTCCATAAATTGCCAACTTATTTTTAGTCAAAATAAATTGCATGAATAAGGCAACCTAAACAAAGCAGCCCAAAAGACACCCGCAGCCACATAGACAAAAACCAATCAATTTTTCGAGTATGTCGTTTTATGGCTGCCACATTAACAAAAGGATTAGTGTCCGGGTAATTAGGCCGTAATATAATCGCCGAATACATGGCTAGACGTGTCCCGACTCCCCTATCCCACTGAGGCGGCTCAATACCTTCTTTACTCATTTCTCGCTCAAGATGTTTCACAGTAACTTGCGCGAAAACCAATACACCAACTCCCCAAGCAAGAAATATGAATACTGAACTAATGAGAAAAACAATTTCAATTAGCGACATATCCACTATCTCGCCCTATTCTTAACTCGAAATGCCCTAGTCATATCAATATGCTAAGTCCCGTTAACTACAATCAAAAACCTAAATGAAGCATTTACTAAGCACGCTTAATAGAACAATGCTATGAGCATTAAAATGACAAATGAACTCATCATCCAAATAGCTAAAAAGCGATCAATTGGACGGGCATACTTGAGCACTGCTGCGTCATCTATTGGTGATCGCGCTGCCGCCTTGTTACACACTAATACCATCGCGTACATGCCATACCGCATACCTACACCGCTATCCCATGAAGGAATCGATTGCTGCTCCTTAGCCATCATTTTTTCTAAATAACGACCAGAAAATATCGTGAATGCTAGAAAACTTACACTCCAACTTATCAGCAGTAATGCAGGAAAAAGTGATATCAAAGTTTCAAAATTTAAAGTATCCATTGAGTTAAAACCATGAGTAATTTGAACTTGCATCGTACACAGTTCCTGCCGCAGACTTTCCAAAAGCATCTATATTAGATGCTGCAATATAGCCTACAACAATGGAGGAGCCGACAATAAATGCCCAACCTATTGGGGTCGCTACTAGGCCAACTGCAATACCAGCTTTAATAACACTTGAGCCAGCTAATAAACCTGCTGCAGTCCCAAAACCAAACCCTGTTGTTTCAACTACAGCACTACGATGCCAATCTCTGCCTGCATAAAAGTCTTCTCGCACACTTCTTGCACGCATGCCGGCATCGAGGACTATCATGCTCCCGCCGAACATTTTTGCACCCGCTTCAAATCGGCGAATGTAGTTAAACGAATTTGTCGAAGTCAGGTTCAACTTAGCTGGATTACGAGCAGTTCTCGCAATAGCAATGCCGCGATTTGGATTAGTCCAAACGTTACCACGTTTGCCTGATTTAACCCTACCTAAAAACTTACCAAACTCAGTTTGGAAACGGCCATTAAACTCTTGGTAAGAACGCTTTGCTATCTGTTCTAACATCACCATTTGATGTTTCGGTAGCTTGGCTTTGGCCCCCTCCCTCACCTTCAGTAACGCATCTTGATATTTAATAATCGATTTACCAAATTGAGAGACACGCTCATCGACTGCAGTGGCCGCCGCGCCCGCAGCGCCAATTGAGTACTTTTCTAGTATCGGCTGGACTTCAACCGCATAAAATTCTGACATGGCCACAATGACATCACCACCAAAGGTTTCTACCATATCGGTAATATTGCGTCGTGATTGCGCAGGTAAGCTATTGGCTTGATTAAGAGCACAGGTCAAATCTGGTCTAAGCGCTGATATATCATTACTGTTACCACTGCGCACCACCATCGGCATACCTTTGGGAATTCGCGGTCCAATGATATGTGGATTATCTTTTCGAAACTGCTTTACCGCTGCAGCATCATTCATATCTACAGGGTATTCACTGTATGGTTTGTTGCTAAAGCAAAATGCTTGATTGGCCGACATAGAAAATCCTTCTCTATTGATGTTTATCCGATGAAACCAGTCCTTGTGTGGTGCAAATGGTACCAATCACCCGTTTAAAACCCTATGCATCAAAAGTTGCATTTAAATTGGCCGGTTTAGTATGAAATTAGGGGATGGGTATACCCAGATTGCTATTTGCATACTCGCGGAGATAGTTGGACGCCCATCCAACGTTGAGCGGTAACATCCGCCAAACTACGTTTGGCAATAGATCGCAGGATTCCATCCTGCACCGGGCAAGGAGGACTGCTCGTCCTCATCCTCCTTGCAACCACCATAACGCCCGGCGAACATTTCAAACAGCGAAATTTCGCGACGGGAAAATCTTTGTAGCGTCTGGCCTTAGTTGAATCTAAATAGGTAAAACACTTATCGAACCTTAATGCCACACCATGCTGCAAATTCGAAGAGAAATTATATCCAGTACAAGCGCGACTGTGACTGTCCATGACAGGGATGTCATGGCCAAGCGTATAGGGATATATCCACAGCGTGTCACAGAAGTGCTTGTACATTCGCCTGCCGCAGGCATCACTACACTTTCAGTGTATGGCAATAGCCTAACCATAAACACATACCCCGCCGGAAAGGCGATATCTCGCGACGGGAAAGCCCTTGTCGCTTCTGGCCGTAGTTGAATCTAAATAGCTTATCCATCTATTACATCTTCATGGAGCAATAAACGATAAATTCGAAGAGAAATTATATCCAGTACAAGCGCGGCTGTGACTGTCCATGACAGGGATGTCATGGCCAAGCGTATAGGGATATATCCACAGCGTGTCACTGAAGTGCTTGTACATTCGCCTGCCGCAGGCATCACTACACTTTCAGTGTATGGCAATAGCCTAACTTTAAATACATACCCCGCCGGGACAACGCTCAATGTTGTTAGGCACACTGTGCCGTTGGCCAACCTTGCCCCATTGGGCAACAATTGCAAATCAGATACAAAAAAGGGTTAGCAATTAATGCCAACCCTTTACTCAAAGAAGATAAAACCACTCGATTATTGGTGTGTCACCAACCAACTTTGATTTATCACCAAGCTATTTTTGTTTGTAAACCACGCCGCCTTTCATAACAAAGTCGACATCAAGTAAGGCTTTAATGTCATCAAGCGGGCTTATGTCGGTGGCAATAATGTCGGCGTATTTACCTGCTTCTAGGGTACCTAGTTTGGCCGACTTGCCGCCAAGATCTGCGGCGTTAATGGTGGCAGAGACTAAAATATCGCTGTTGGTCATGCCTGCTTGATGCATCAATACCGCTTCTTGGGCATTGTTACCGTGCTGCGATACGCCGCTATCGGTGCCATAGGCAATTTTTACCCCGGCCTTATACATGGCTTTAAAGTTAGCGGTCATGTCAGCGCCAACGCGCTTAGCCTTGGCTTTAATCGCCTCTGACATAAAGTCTGAGTGGTGCGCCATTTGCACCACGGTATCCCCAGCCAGCAGCGTTGGTACTAAGTAAGCGCCGTTTTTCTTAAACAGCTTAATACTCTCTTTATCGGCATAGCTGCCGTGCTCAATGCTATCAACACCGGCGCGCAGTGCAGCATTAATACCGGCGGTGGCGTGGGCATGACTCGCCACTTTACGCCCTAAGCCATGGGCGGTCGCCACAATTTCGGTTAGCTCATCATCGGCCATCTGCTGCCCAGTACCGGTATTGGTGTCTGACAACACCCCGCCAGTTGAGGTCACTTTAATCACATCGGCACCAAACTTAATCGCACGGCGGGTGGCGCTACGGCAATCATAAGGGCCGTCACAAATGGTTTTTTGGGTGTACTTTTCCAGCAAATCTGGGCTCATGCCATCCACATCACCGTGACCACCAGTAACAGAAACCCCGCCCGAAGCAATGATACGTGGCCCTGCAATCCAGCCTTTATTAACCCCATCGCGCAGCGCATAAATTTGCTCAGGTTTGGCACCTAAATCACGCACGGTAGTATAGCCGGCCATTAAGGTTTTATTGGCAAAATGTACACTTTGCATGGCAACATCGGCATCAGACATACGCAGTTTCTCGCTGTCGTTTTTCGGCCCTAGCTCGCCTTGTAAATGCACATGCATATCCATTAGACCGGGCATAACAAAGCGGTTTTTCAGATCGATATAGGTCACATCATCACCAAAACTAGCGGCATCGACATAACCGGATTTAACCTGCTCAATCACGCCGTTATTAATCACCACAGTTTGCTCTTTAGCGCTGGACTTACCGGGTACCGCTAGTAGCTCTCCGGCGTGAATCACGGTAACAGGCGCGGCAATGGTGGCAGTGCTGGCTGCGGCGCTCAGCATTAACGCCGCGCTCATGGCGGCCAGCGACTGGCGATTGTTGGTTTTTGATGGCTGGATTTGCTGCTTCATGTCTTTCCCTCAGGGGTAGGTTAGCGGCTTTTCGCCACGTATCTTCCACCTTGTTGTTATCGTTTATTATTGTTATTTCAATGGGCTAACCATAGCATCGTAACTTGCAAGTTCAGTTGTTTAGCCATTGATTAGCGCTAATAACATACAAGCAGCTCTGGTCGCTTTCCAAGTCATAAATTGTAACAAAAGGGTTAAAAGCAGTTGAAGGCGGCAGTAAAACTAGGTAAAAATACGTAATAAAACATAGTGTTGAATAAAGCTAACTGCTTAAATTTGCAGCTGTTAAGCAGGTTATTATACCAATCGCAAGGAAAGCCAACATGTCATCACCTGCCAAACCTGCGGCCGTAAAGCCACGCACGTTAAAAATCCCGCTCACCAATGTTTACGCCCGCGGGGGTTATAGCGCCCAGTTAACAATTGGCGCCAATCAAGATACGGTTAACCTTATCCTAGATACTGGCAGCAGCACTTTGGTAATTAGTGGCAGCGACTATAACGAGCAACAGGACAAAGCCCTCAATCCCACCAGTTTTGCCCAAGAAGTGCTATACGGCATGGGCGGCTGGGATGGACCTGTGGTGCATACCCGTGTGGGGATTTGTGAAAATGCCATCGATTATGATCTCACTGACGACTATCACGAACATGCCCATCAGCCGGTGGTTCTGAGCAGCTGCCCGGTTGCCGTGGTGTATTGCAATGCCCAAGAAACCACCTTTGCCGAAGCCGATGGCATTTTGGGGCTGGCCTATCATGCGCTTAACAAAAGCTATAACCTCAAGCCCTATTTTGAGCACTATGATATCAACCCAGCGTTAACCCACCCTTGGCCCTTCGATGATGAAATTGCTTTAGACCCAAAAGATTTCACCCCCATACTCAACCCCGATGCCGATACTGAAAACAGCGCTGACGGTCAGTGTGATTGCGTGCCCGGCGGCGCCACTCAAACAGACGCTGACAATCAAGGTAAAGCCCAAGCGGACAGCAAACCCAAAGATGCTACAGAGCCGTTTACTAGCCACGATTTACGTAAATTTAAGCAGTTTTTAAATCAGCAACCTAGCCAAGATGTGGTGCCCTATTTTACCGAGCTCACCCAGCACGGTTTAACGGCTAACAAATTTGCTTTTTACTGTCGCCGTTCCAGTATTCATGTCAATCAACAACTTGCTAGTGCCACCAGTGCCGATGGTACTCGACAACTGAATCACTACGAACAGTTAGGCCAAGACCCACTTAACCAAGGTTGGCTAATTTTGGGCGGAGGCGAAGAACATACTGAATTGTACCAAGGCGACTTTGCCACTATTTCGGTGGTGGAAGATAAATACTATAACGTCAACCTAATCGCCCTGCAGGTTGCTGACAATGAAGAGATAGACTCGCAGCTCACTAACGAACTAGAACAAGAGCTAGAACAAGCGCAAGCAGATGCAGAACAGCAAGCCGCAGGCGACACTGAAAGCCACAGCCACTCTCACAGCCACACCCATGGGGTGAGTTTTAGCCCCGCGGCGCGAGGTCGCAGCAATGCCATTATCGACACCGGTGCATCGGCCATTGTGCTCACCCGCTATCTGTTTGATGCCATGGTTGAGCAGCTTAATGCCATCAACCCCCTATTTGGCCAGCAAATTGCGCCATTTAAAGCGGTATCTCAACAGTTTGTGGGAATCGACATGGATGAGCTTAAATTAAATGACTGGCCAACACTGACCTTTCGTTTTGTTGGCTTTGGCCAAGATGACACACCACAAGCGGTCTATATTGAGGTTGCCCCGCAAGATTATTGGCAACTCAATACCCCAGCGGCAGGCAAAGCTTGCTTTAAAATGCTGTCGCAATTTCCCAATTGGCCCAATCAATCCATTTTGGGGCTACCACTAATGAGCCGCTATTACGTGGTGTTTGACCGCAGCGCCCACCAAAATGGGGTTATACGCTTTGCCAAACAGCAAGTTAATGCTAGCAGTGCCGCGCCACAGCCGCACACCGTGGCCAACTAACCGAGAAATCATCATGCATCAATTTACGACTCAACGCCTGCATATGCGCCTGCTGGATGAACGCGATAAGGCACTGTATTGCTCGTTGTATACTGACCCCGTTGTCATGGAAAAAATTGGCAAAACACTAGCCTATGAAAAAACGGAAAAATCTTTTGCCATCGCCTTAAAGCTATTAAACGCGACGCCACAGCGCCATTATGTCTGGCTAATTTCAGATAAGCACACTGGTGAAGCACTGGGAATGCAAAATATTGCTATCAATAAACAAGATAGCACCCAAGCTGAGTTTGGGATCATGCTAACCCCCAAGAGCTATGGTAAGCATATCGCTTTTGAGTCAATTGGCGCATTAACCGAATACGGGCTTCATACTCTTAAACTGCAAAAAATGTACTCCTATTTTCAGCCTTCCAATACGGCCATTTTAAAAATCGCCCAAAGACTAAATTACCAAATAGATATGCAGAATTTACAGCCCAATACAGGACAAGCAAGTTGTTATATGCTGCAAGCCCAATACAAAGACACATTTATACAACATTAGTATCACGATAGCGTTTCAAATTTTGGCATTAACTGGTATCTTGCCATGTATATCAGCTTGGTTTTGTTGCTAAATTATTCTAATAAATTGATTGCCTAAGGTTTTAACATGTCTGGAAGTTTAGCCTGCGTAGGGATAGGTATGACGCTAGGGGCGCACATCTGCCCACTGGCGCGCAGTCACATTGAGCAAGCCGACGTGGTGTTCTCTGGCGTATCCGATAGTGTGGTTGAGCTGTGGTTGCAAGAGATGCACAGCGATGTGCGCTCACTTCAGGTTTATTATGCCGAGGGCAAATCACGCCATATCACCTACCGCGAAATGGTCGAGGCCATGTTAAGCGAAGTGCGTGCTGGCAAAAAAGTGGTTGGCGCGTTTTATGGTCACCCGGGCGTATTTGCCCACGCGCCGCACAAATCCATTGAAATAGCCCAAAACGAAGGCTACCCCGCGGTGATGGTGCCCGGCATTAGCGCCGAAGATTGCTTAATTGCCGATTTGGGCATTGATCCTGGCCGAGTCGGCTGTCAGCAATTTGAAGCCAGCCAGTTTATGTTTTATCAACGCCAATACGACCCTTCATGCTATTTAGTGCTGTGGCAAATTGGCCTAGCAGGTGACAAAAGCCTGACTAAATTTGCCACTGGTAGGGCTCATCGCCAAGTCTTAATAGAGTTACTCGCCGATAAATACCCGCTCGATCATCAAGTCATCTTGTATGAAGCTGCGGTGCTGCCCATCGACAGCGTGCGCAAACAGTGGCTCACTATCAACGAACTGGCCGATGCCGATATCCATATGCATACCACGTTAGTGATTCCGCCTAGTGAAAAGATGCGCCCCAATCAAGCGGTATTAGACAGGCTGGCGCAAATAGAGCAGCAATTAACACATGCTGAACCAGCATCAGCTGCGCCAACGGCAGCCACACTGGCCTTGGTAAAATAGCCATGAATGTTTTTGCCTATTGGCAGCCAAAACCATGGCCAAAAACCAGCGTTGCAGTAGTCAGAAACCAGCGTTGCAGTGGTCAAAAAAATAGCTTAATAACGATAGAAAAATAACAACACAGTGGCAGTTACCCTGCCACGCAATCATTACAACATAACCTTGAGGGAACAAAACTATGTCAACCAACAAATCTTTGTCAACCATTAGCCAATTACTTGAGCAACTCGGACAGGATGCCAGCTTACAAATTGACGCCGCACAGCGTCAGGCAGCAATTGCCTCAGCCGATATCAGCAATGAGCTTAAACAAGCGCTCATCCAAGCCGATAGCTTGGCCGTTAAAAACCAGCTAGATGTCTGCCCCGATGTTTATTGCCTACTCGTAGCTCATGAAGAGGAAGACGATGCGGGTGATAGCCGTGATAGTAACAACGATAACACTCAGGTGATTGAGAAAGCAGCTTAGGCGGCATGCAGTGCTATAACTCTTTCCTTGAGGCGCAAGCTCTTAAGGCAAAAGCTATAGCCAGCCCTTGAGGCAAAAGATTTAACACAGTACCAGACAACAGCAACAATAAATAACTAACTTTTTTCATAGCAACCAATAAGGAAATACTATGTCATCAGTCATTGAACTACTTGAGCAAATGGGTCAAAACGCTGCGTTACAAAACCAAACTGGCTTTGAGCAAGCGATTGAGCAATCAGATCTGTCTGACAACTTAAAAACCTCGCTACTGAATCGTGATGATATCAGCCTTAAACGTGAGCTGGATGTGGTGCCGGATGTGAAGTGTATTTTTGCACCAGCTGAAGATGAAAAAAAAGATGGTGCAAAAGAAGAAGATAAAAAAGACGACACTGAAAAAGAAGGTTAGTCAGTTGATAATTAGTAATTTAAACCAATAAGATGAGTATTAATATTGCTAGACTCCTATTAGTGGCAAACTTGCTACTAATAGGTTTTGTTGCGCCAGAAAGAGTTTATGCAACTGAAACTATCGACAGAATTCTCGAGCAAGCTGACCAAGCGAGAAGCAGTGATCCTGTTAACTTCAATGATTCACTGGAAAAATTGAGTAAACATGAACATGAAATGGATAACGACCAAAGGGCATATTTTCAATATTTACAGGCATATAGCTTATCATTTAAAGGCCAGTTTGCAAGAGCTGTTGAAATCTACACAAGCATTCTAAATGCAGATGTAAACAGTGACTTAAAATTTCGAGCCAACTTGTCAATCGTTAACTCACATGCCATTTCAAAAAACTGGTCACAAGGTTTAAGCCATCTGTCATATCTTGTTCAGCACCTAAATTCAGTAAAAAGCAGAGATGTACATGAATTAGGGCTAGTAGTCGCATCAATATTCTATAACCAAATTGGCCAATATGAATTGGGCTTTAATTATGCTAATCGACTTGCTGATTTAGTGTCTAGCGGCAGAAATCACTGTATCGCCCATAATCTCAAGCTCGAATCCCAATTCGAACTCGGCCAACTTGCCGAAAATGATCCTCGAATTACTGCGGGGTTAGCCGCCTGCCAAGACGTCAATGAAGTGGTGATGGAAAGCGCAATTTATAGCTACCTTGCCGAACTGTATCTCGACAACCAGCAGCCACAGCAAGCCTTGGCAGTGTTAGAAGCTCAGTTACCAGCAATTGAGCAGACCCAGTATGCACCAGCATTAGGCCGATACTATTCGCTACTTGCAAGAGCGTATTTACAGTCGAGCCAAGCAGAAAGTGCCGAACAGTTTGCATTTAAAACTCTTGAGCATTCGAAAAACCTAGGCAACAGTAGACCGATTACATTCGCCAATCACATCCTGTTCCAAATCGCCGAATCCCGTGGTGAACATCAATTGGCGCTGGATTACCATAAAAAGTACGCTGCTGCCGATAAAGCCTTTTTAGATGATGTTAAAACCAAGCATTTGGCGTTCCAGCTCGCCCAACACCAAGCCACCGAGCAGCGCAACCAAATTGATCTGTTAGACAAGCAAAACAACCTCTTGCGGGTGGAGCAAAAACTGGCCACCACTGAAGCAGAAAACAACCGCTTGTTTATCTCACTGCTGATATCAATTATTACCTTACTGGGATTTTGGGCCTATAAGTCGTGGAAAACCCAGCAACGCCTAAAACAGCTGGCCGAGTACGATGCGCTCACCAAAGTGTACAATCGTGGCCACTTTACCCACTTAGCTGAAGATGCGCTTAAATACTGTGGCAGTGCCAATATCCAGCTTAGCTGCATCTTGTTTGACTTAGATAAGTTTAAACAAATTAACGATAACTATGGCCACGGCTGCGGTGACTGGGTGCTAAAACAGGTGGCTAAAGTGTGCCAAGCTCAAGGGCGCAAAAATGATATTTTTGCCCGCTTAGGCGGCGAAGAGTTTTGCATGATTTTACCAAGCTGCGATCTGCATACTGCCTTAAAGCTAGCGGAGAGTTGCCGTGTGGCGATTAATCAAATTGATACCGCACCTTCAGGGCACGACTTTACCATTAGCGCCAGTTTAGGGGTCACCGATACCCAGTTATCGGGCTACAGTTTAGAGCAGCTCACCACCGATGCCGACAGCGCCATGTATCAGTCTAAAGATGACGGTCGTAACCGCATTAGCGTGTATAGCCCCAAGGGTGAACAGCTCAGCTTAGATGCACTTAGCTCGGCGCGCTTATAAACTGCTGTGATTTTATAAGCAAATGCTTAGCTAGCTGCGCCATTGTGCAAAGCGGCGCGGCTTAATCCAGCGCACCGCGACTTCATCATGCATTCAGCGGCTATAACTATTAGCCGCCATAACTATTAGCCACGCTGCAATGTTCCCTTAAGCAATCGTTGCCACTGCTGATTGCAGTTTATCCAGCAATTCAGGATTGCTTAACTGCTGGCTTTGCATGTCGAAATTATCAAAAAAGCTAGGGATAGAAAGACTCGCTTTCACATCGGCGCCAAAATACGGTGCGCTTGTGGTTGCCGCGGTCAGTACAGTATTGGCACCACCTGGGCCTGGTGATGTAGCTAGCATGACCATAGGTGTATTTTGAAACACCTTCATGTCGATACGTGAGGTCCAATCAAACAGGTTCTTATAGGCTGCGGTGTATGAGCCGTTATGCTCAGCAAACGAGATAATAATGGCGTCAGCCTCAGCGATTTTGGCAAAGAAGCGCTGGGCTTGTTCTGGCTGGCCTAGCTCGGCTTCACGGTCTTGGCTAAAAATCGGCGTTTCGTAATCGTTGATATCAAGCACTTCAACTTCCACTCCCTCTTGACCTGCTGCGACGAGCGAGGCGGCATAAGTGGCAAGTTGCTTGTTGATTGATTGGCTGCTGTTGCTGGCGGCAAAGGCTAATAGTTTCATAATCATTCCCTCAAATTTAGTGATGCGAGCCAGTAACTGGCGCTGTAATGTCTTTCAATGCAAATCAGTGTATATTAATAGTTAACCGTAATTAATCACCTCAAAAGACAATCACTGTTTCCATATGACTAACAATAATCTATTTGAAGGGGTAGTGATATTTACCGAAGTGGTCAACCAAGGTGGTTTTAGTGCCGCAGCGCAGGCCCTCGGCCATTCGACCTCGTTTGTCAGTAAGTCGGTAAGTAAACTTGAAGCCCGCCTTGGAGTGCGCTTACTTAACCGCACGACCCGCTCAATTGGCCTCACCGCAGAAGGCCAAGCCTACTATGATCGCTGCCTCGCCTTAGTGAGCGACGCCGAACAAGCCGAGCAACTTCTCACCCCCCATAATGCCACCCCTAAGGGGCGGTTAAAGATCAGCTCGCCGGTGGGCTTTGGCCGTAGCCACTTACAACCGATTATTTCCGAATACCTGCATTTATATCCCAATGTCTCTCTAGAAATGGATTTAAATGATAAACGCATTGATGTGATTGGCGATGGCTACGATTTAGCCATAAGAGCCTCGGCGCAGCTGGAAGAGTCGAGCCTGATTGGCCGCAAGATCTATCAGTGCGACGCACTTACCGTGGCATCAAAAACCTATATAGAAAAACGTGGCCTGCCCCATCACCCTATGGAGCTTGCTCACCACGACTGTATTAGCTATAGCAACTTGAAAATGCCTAACCGATGGCAGTATCTCGATGCCAAGGGCGAGCCTTTTAGCGTTGATGTGCGCGGTCGCATTTTGTGTGACAGCGGCGACTTTGAACTTAGCCTAGTGCGCAACCACCACGGCATTTGCCGCTTACCGGGCTTTTACCTCGATGAAGTGCTTAAAAATGATGAACTGGTCGTGCTGTTTGACAACTTGCCCACAGCACAGGTAGAAGTGTACGCCGTCTACCCTAGCCGTAAACATCTGTCGCCCAAAGTGCGCGCCTTTATTGATTTAGCCGTGGCGCGCTTGGAGGGTTAATACCTCGTCAATGTCATTGAGCTAGCGTTAAAAAATCTTCGTACCGATAACATTTTACTATCAAATTTTCAGCTGATTTACGCTACAATCAGTAGCAAAGTGGCGCTCTGCTGATTTGGACGCTTGCCATGATGTCTAACCACGTGCAGTGAACGCGTGACTTCAATATGGAAGTAATGAAGTGATAAAAAGAATTCTAAAAATGCCAAGCTCTAGCTTGATGATTGTCGCCATATTTGTCGGTTTTGCGGTGGGGATTTTTTTTGGTGAGATGGTGGGCTGGCTTAGCACCATAGGGACCAGTGTCATTTTGCTGATGCAGATGACCGTTTTGCCCTATATTGTGGTGTCACTGGTTGGCGGTATTGGTAAGTTACAAAAATCTACCGCGATTATGATATTTAGCCGTGCTGGTTTAATTATGGCGCTGCTGTGGTTACTGGCATTGGTGTTAATTGCTTTAGTACCGCTGTCGTTTCCGTTTGTTGAATCCGCTTCGTTTTTTAGTACCAGCAGCATTGAAGCCGTTGAAGCAATTAACTACTTTAAACTGTATATTCCCTCTAATCCGTTCGAATCAATGGCCGCAGGTTATGTCCCTGCCATTGTGGTGTTTAGTATTGCCATGGGGCTGGCATTAATCGGCATGGAAGGTGAGCCTAAACTGCAAATTTTGTCGTTTATGCATACCACTTCAGAAATATTTTCTCGCATCACCCAAGGGCTAGTGAAGATTCTACCTATTGGTATTTTTGCCATGTCAGCCGCAGCGGCTGGCACCATGGGGGTAGAAGAGTTTGCCAGCATGCAGGTCTACCTCATTACCTATTTTGTGTTGTGTTTACTGCTGACGTTCTGGGTGTTGCCTTGGATTGTGGCATCGCTCACGCCCATCACCTACAAGCAAGCGGTGAGCATTACCCGCTCGACCTTAGTGACGGCGTTTGCCACCGGTAATATCTTTATTGTTATTCCGGTGATTATTGAAGAGTGTAAGCAGATCATGCGCGAGCATGACAAGCTGAGTGATAACGGCGAAACGCTGATTGAAATTCTAATCCCCATTGCCTTCACCTTCCCCAATATCGGCAAGTTAACGGTGATTTTGTTTGTGCTATTTGCTGGCTGGTTTAACGGTACGCCGGTTGAAATGAGCGCAATTCCATCGCTGTCGATAAGTGGCTTATTATCACTGTTTGGCAGTGTGTATGTGGCTATTCCATTCATGTTGGATTTAGTACATTTACCCTCAGATCTGTTCCAGCTGTTTGTGATGTCTGGCTTTATTACCGGCAAGTTTAATTCGATTGCCGCGGTGATGAACCTGTTTGTACTGACACTGCTTACGGTGTGTTTATTTGAAGGTTGTTTACGCATTAAGCCGCCACAAATCGTTAAGATGACAGTGGGTATTGCCATTAGTGTTGTGGCAACCTTGCTGGTTTGCCGAGTCGGCATGGGCATGTTTATTCACAGCCCTGAGGTCACCAGCGGTGTGATTGCTAACATGCAGGTGGCAGACAAGGTGCCGACCAAAGTGAAGCGCCAGTTCCCAGTGGTAGGTGAAACGCCCCAGGAGCCAATTGCTAATGTTAGGCAAATACGCGAGCGCGGCGTATTACGAGTAGGCTATATCCCCAGCAATGTGCCATTTAGCTACTACAACAACGGCGCGCAACTGGTGGGCTTTGACAGCGCCATGGCCACTAAACTAGCCGAAGATTTAGGGGTAGAGATTGAGTTTATCCCGTTTAGAAAATCGCAGTTAGCCGCCTCATTAGAAGCAGGCTTTTTTGATATTGCCATGTCAGGTCTAGCGATGGATATTGAGCAAATGGATAAGCTGAGTTATGCCGACCCAGTATTGGAGCTTACCTTAGCCATTGCCACGCGCGATCATATGGTGAGTCAGTTTAAAAACGCAGAATCGATTCAGGCATTACAAGACATTAAGGTGGCCTATGTGGAGCATAGCGATATTGTCAGCGATGCCAAGCAGAAGTACCCGCACATTGAATTTGTCAAAATTGATGGTTACAAAGACTTTTTCCGCCAGAAAAAACACAAGTATGACGCGCTAATTATCAGTGCACAGGCGGGGTCAGCGTGGACCCTGTTCTTCCCCGGCTATGGAATTGCCATTCCCACCAACAAGAATCGTTATCCGGTGGCTTACGCCGTTGCACAGAGTAATCAGTCGCTACTCAACTACGTCAATAACTGGCAGAAGCTACGTAAAGTTGATGGCCATCAGGACCGCTTTTATGAGTACTGGATGCTAGGTAAAGGTGCCAGCAAAGAGCAACCTCGTTGGTCGGTGATCCGTAATGTATTAGGCTGGGTTGATTAAGTCTCTGCCCCGCCCGACACCACAAGGCTAGCACCACAAGGCTAGCACTGCCGCGCTAATTGATTGGCGCGGTTAACCTTCTCGCCCAAGGGCATCCCCTAAGGGTTCAAAATAAGCCAATAGTGCTGCAAAAATTTGCTGCCTATGCTGCGCGTCTGGGTAACCGCCCGCTGCCGCTAGATCAGATTTAAGGGTTTCGTTGACTAAGTAGGGGTTACGGATATCGCTGCAAGATTCAATACACGCTTCAAATGCCCGTGCCATCAATTCTGTGGGTTTAGAGAAATATTGCCGCGCATATTGCTTATCGAGCGCCACCGCCCGCGCTACATAGTTGTGGCCATCGTTACCGTCGTCGGTTAATAAGGTCACCGCAAACAGCCTAGATAAACGCTGGTTGAGCTGATGGTCTATCAATGGCACATCGGCTAGCCAGGCATTACTGGCAAAGGAGATCGCACCGGGTTTAACCCTAAAAGCCTTTGCAGCAATATAATGATCAAACGCATGCCAAAATTCATGGGCCAATGCCCCCGCGCCTGCATTTTTAGCTAATGCCAACTCACGATGGGCAGGCATATAGTGCGCCTGCACCCCCTGCTGTCCACCAGTACCAAATGCTAGGTTAAGTGTTTGCCGTAAGCCGATCGCTTTGGGTGGCAATTTGAGCATGTAAGCTAAATCGGCAAGCGCATCAAAAATGAGATTGGCGGCTTTGTGTTTCTCTTGCTCTTCCACCCAACTGCCAATGCGGATTTGGTTTAAGTTAAAGGTGTGCTTCACATCCACAAACGACACTTGTTCGCCGAAACGGTAGTCTGGCCCTTGGCGTTGGTACTGTTTTTGTTTTAACACGGCTTTTGCTCTACCACTGAGTGATTCAATTGTCGGTAATTGGACCTGACTATTGTAACGGAAGTCGTCGCAATCACGTGATAAAAGTTTAGCAAAAGGTGTTCAACAATCATTCAGCTAGTGCTTGTTATTCTAGCCCCGCATTCAGAAAACAGCAGGAGATAGCACAATGAAATTATCAACTTTATGGTTAGTTATTTTAGTAATGAGTACTGTAGTGGTTGCAGTTTCAGGTACTGTCTTTTGGCCAATGTTAGCCACCATGTTTGTTGCAATGAGCTTAGGTTTGTTGGTGATGTATAAGCTGGGTAAGGCAGCCGACAAACATTTTGTTGATTTTTGCTCACCGCACTAGCACGGCAAATAACTCGGCAAAATTAGCTGCTGTCGGTAGTGACAAGATGCACTGCAGCTAGCGCCTTTGCATAGGCGCTCGAACCGATATCATGACTCAAAATGGTAATATTGATTAGCAGATCCCCACTGACAATCGCACCCTCAATTTCGTTCGATACGATTAACTGTCATAACTAAGCAAGTTGGCCTATGCTGCTAAAGCGTTTTCAGGCACAATATGCGCCATAATTTGGCCCGCTAATAACCGCTTAGGAACTCTAATGACGCAGATCACCCTACTTACCCCTGACGATTGGCACCTACATTTTCGCGATGGCGATATGTTACAAGAAACAGTGCCGGCGACTGCCCGCCTGTTTCAACGCGCAATCGTTATGCCTAACCTCCTGCCGCCAGTGACCAATGCGGCAATGGTCAATCAGTACCGTGAGCGTATTTTAGCGGCGCGTCCACAAGGCTCAACTTTTGAACCTTTGATGACAATCTTCTTAACCAACGACACCACTAAGCAAGATATTATTGATGCCAAAGCGGCGGGCGTTGTTGCCGCCAAGCTGTATCCTGCTGGCGCGACCACTAACTCTGATGCCGCGGTTAAAGCCTTAGATGCGCTGTTCCCAATTTTTGAAGTGATGGCTGAAGAAGGCATGTTGCTATTGGTTCACGGTGAAGTGACTGAATCGCACATCGATATTTTTGATCGCGAAGCCATTTTCATTGAGCGCAACCTCACTCGCATCGTTGCGGCTTTCCCGCAGCTTAAAGTGGTGTTTGAGCACATTACTACTAAAGATGCAGCTGAGTTTGTGGCAAGCGCCTCAGACAATGTGGCGGCCACCATTACCCCGCAGCACTTATTGCTTAACCGTAATGATTTATTAGTTGGCGGAGTGCGCCCGCATAACTTCTGTCTGCCTGTGCTAAAACGCAACATCCACCAGCAAGCACTTCGCGAAGCGGTGGCAACCGGTTCATCTAAGTTTTTCTTGGGTACCGATTCGGCGCCACACGAAAAACATCGCAAAGAATCTGCCTGTGGCTGTGCAGGTTGTTACAGTGCCTGGAGTGCACTAGAGCTATACGCACAAGTCTTTGATGACCTAGGCGCGCTCGATAAGCTAGAAGGTTTTGCGAGTACCCATGGCCCAGATTTTTATGGATTACCACGTAACACCTCAACCGTGACCCTAGTGAAAGAAACCTGGACAGTACCCAGCGAGATTATTTTGCCAAACGGTAACCCAATTGTGCCGTTCTTTGCGGGCGAAGAGGTTCACTGGAAAGTGAAATAATTACCGCCAGTAAATAACAACGGCCAAGGTGGGTGCACCTTGGCCGTTTTTTTATGCCTATTAGTTTGTGTCGAATTTATAACGCCTTACGTGTGGGGACTATCACGTTAGCAAAAATCAATCCCGCCACCAGCGACATAAAGATAATAAACACCTCTGGGCCCATGTTTTGTGTGTTGACCAGATCTTTACCGGAAATAAACGAATCTAACCCCATGTAGGTTTTCGACCCGGGCACCAGCAAAATTAACGCATGCATGGCCACAATGCTGGACGGCTGATTGGCAATACGGCTGAAGATATTGGCAAACGCCCCAAGCGCGAATGCGCCCAAAAATGATCCCACGCCTTGGGTGACATATTGCGAGCTCCAAACCGTGACGCCAAAAGCAATAAACGCCCCTACAACCGCCCACGGGATATGTTTGATCCGAATCCGGAATATGGGCACTAAGGCTAAGCTTAAAAACAGAACCCCAAGCCAGCGCCCCCAATAGGGTAGTGACTCACCGGCTTGATAGACGTTCTCGCCAAATAACGCAAAGCCCAAGCTGATGCCTAAAAATGCGCCAAAGAACAACTTAAATAGCTGCATAATCGAGTCCATCACCCTAGCTGTGCCCGACACTAAATTGCGCGATGACAGCTCAGACAAGCCAATGGTAAGCGATAAACCGGGGATCAAAATAATGATTGATGACAGCACAATAATGGGGATATTAATACCGGGGTCGAGATAATAGCCGATAGCACAGGCAATTAAACCCGACACAAATGCCGTGACCGGTTCTAACATCGCTAAATATCGATCAGATTGCAGCGACCCCAAAATACCGATGTAAGTGAGTGCGCCTAACAAACTGGACCAGACAATCTCTGACACACTGGCGCCCATTAACATGGCAAACGCGCCCGATGCCAAACAATACGCCAATAAGGTGAGTACTTTGCCGTAAGGCGGCTGCATCATGTCGATTTCATCAAGGCGTTGATCGGCGGCCGCCAAGCTGATTTCGCCCGCCAATAATGCCGCTGCAACTTCATCGGTCAGCGACAATGCTGCCATATCGATCTCGCCCGGCTGCATCCGTACCGCATGATGATATTCATCTTCTTGATCGCTAGTACGCAACATGAAAATGATTGACGTGGGTGTTGAGATAAACGACGAATTGAGCCCAAAATGATTAGCAACCTCAATCAGATAAGACTCTAATCGAAATGATGGGCTACCGTATTTGTGCAGCATCTTGCCCAACTTAACGATAAAACGCCGATAAGCTTTAAACGCTTGCGGATCCATGTGGTGTTTCCTCAATCCTGCATTGCCAATCAATATTGCACTGCTGACGTACTATAGACTAATAAGCTAACGCGAAAAGCAGCTTCTGTGCAAAAATACTTGCCCATTAATCAATGAAATTCAATATCTAAGCCGAATTTAGTACAGCTCTGCGCCATCGTGTGGGTCAAGTGCATCTTCTAGGATGATTCTATCTTCAATGTCACGCCGAATAAGCTCATCTTTCATACGCTGACAAGCAAAGTCACAACCTAAGTGTTGATTGTGTACCCGATGAGTCACGCTAGAGCCGGTGTCACTTCGTTGGGCGCAACCGCTAGTCATCGCCAAAACGGTGGCAACGAGTGCCAATAGGATTAACTTTTGCATCATAAACCTCGCAGTTTGGTCATTACCAATGATGGAACGTCTGCGAGTATTATCTATGCAAGTCACGCTATTACTAAGGCAGCTACTATTCACAATTTAAATAGTTTGTTGCATTTACAGCGATTCATATTAAATTATTGCTTAGGTGGCTTAATTGAGTCATTGCAACCAAAGAGAGCAGCAAAATGTTAATGACGACCGAGCGATTACGCTACCTAGTTGAAGTCGCCAATAGTGGCTCATTTTCCGCAGCAGGACGCAATCTAGGTGTCAGTGCCTCTGCGGTCAATCAGATGATCAACAATATGGAAATTGATTTAGATCTGAGCCTGTTTGATCGGGTTGCAGGCAAAGCGCCGATACTGACCGCTGCGGGCAAAGCTATCTACTTTCAAGCACAAGAGCTGCTGCCTCGTCTCAATGCTATTGAACTTAAAGCACAATCATTAAAACAAGGCGTTGAACCTAGCCTAACCATTGCCTTGCACGGCTTGACCTTCTTTCCGCGATTTCAGCAAGTACTGCATCAACTTAGTGAAGCTTACCCTGAGCTACAGATAAACCTGGTGGACAGTGAAGTGGCAAGCCTGCAGCCCAATCCCGAACAGAAGTTAGCTGACATTACCATCGCCCCGGCTAACCTTGAGCCTAAACGGGGCGTGGAATCAAAAATTATCGACAAGATCAATTGGTGCTTTGTGGCCGCCCCAACCCATCCATTGGCAAAACGTCGCGGCGAGCTTTCAAGCGCCGATTTGAGCCAATACCAACAATTGCTACCCAGTGAAGGCAATATTGCCACACCTGAGTTAATAGAATCGCTGCGTTACAGCCCCAAAGTGGTCAGTTGCGATCGCCTGTATCAAATCACTGAGCTAGCCTGCTCAGGAATGGGGTTCGCGTTATATCCACAAAAACTGCTACACCGCGAATTGCGCCAACGTTTAGTTGAACTGCAAGTCGATTTTGTCGAGGGGGCACTCGAATGGCCCGTTGAGATCTGCTGGACCCAATCTTTAGGGGTGGCAGGTAATTGCCTGGTCGATGAGTTAACCGAGTAAACCTAACCACCCGCCTTACTTAGCGCTGCATTAACGGATAAATATCTGTGTACAACCAGTCAGTATTTTTGCGTGGCATATGGCAACCTTGGCAATAATTTCTATCGTCATTGGTGTTGCGGCTTAGATCTTTGGGGTCTGTAAACTGCGCCCAGCCCCACCCTTCACCCCATACGGCTTTATTGGCAGTATTTTGAAAGCGGCCAACACGGTCTTTAATCATCACAAACTCAATATCACGATCTGTTTGATGCTGCACATCGCCTGACAACAGGGACTTTTTGTCTGATACAAACTTGATTGATTTAACAATCATGGTGCCATCGGGCCATTGCCCAGTTTGCCTATATTCCTGCAACGCCGATTTTTGTACATAGGTGGCATTGATATTAAGCAAGGTTTGCGTTTGCGGGTCGGCAACGGTGTTACTGCCAACGTGGATAAAGTCCTGCATTAAATAATCGCTAGGTAGGCTAATGTTGCCCTGCGTATCGACATAGGTTTGATAGGTCTGCTGATGATCAACCGCGCTGGCATAAGTACTGGCTAACAATAAGCCTAAGATCATTAGTTTTTTCATGTTGCACTCTCCCATGATTGAGGAATAAAAAGCACCGCCTTAGGCGGTGCTTTACTGACTATGGCTGCCTACTTGTTAGCAGGGTGAGCACCCAGTACAACTCGCTTGGCTTCGTCGTTGTTGAACATATCGAAGCTATAGTGCTCGACAGCCCATGTGTCGTAGCGATCGAATGTCCAAGTTTTTGCATCACGGTCGGTGTAGTTGGTCCACAATGTTGGGAAGACATCGTTAACCGATTTATCAATTTGGTCGTAGCCTGCAAATACGGTCGCACCTACGGCTTTCATTGAATTTTGTGCTTTAGTCGCATCAGTCACATTGCGCTCATACATGTCAGCAATCACTGATTTGGCACGTAGGCGACGGTCTGATGGCAAGATAGTCGACCCCGCCTCAACTTGTTGCTCGTCCAACGCTAAGTGCTCATCAAATGCTGGATCATTGCTCATGTAAGCTGAACCTGAACCCGTGTAGATCTTCATTTCACCTTTGATGAACTCAACAACCGCAGTGTTACCTTGCGCATCGGCAAACTGGTAGTGTACGGGTGGATAAATGCATTCACCTTCATGATTTGGTAAGTCACATACCGCTGTGGGTAGCACATCTACACTTTGCAGGGCGCTAACGACTTCAGTCACTGAGCTGAAGTTATCAACTGCCCAAGTAGGCACCATGCCTGCGTCAACATTTTTAGTGTCAGCTCGGTCTTGCGCAAACTCAGTACCTGCGCCAGTGCCAAGATACAAAATGCGTGCTTCTAGGCCTTGCTCGTTCATGGCTTCAGCGACGATGCCAGGGTTGAAAGATTCGATTTTAAGCGCAGCAAACTTACTGCGAGTCGCTACGCCGTCAGTGGCGCTGTATTGGGTGTCGATACCAGCACCTGTGCCGACAACAACCGCTTGGTCATGACCAAACCAATCCATTGTGCGCATGGTTAGCTGCGCTTCTCCATTGTTGTAAACTGCGGTGGTACAAGCATTGGCGATGCCAACAGTAGCGGTAGTAGCAAGTGCGATAGCAAGTAGTGTCTTTTTCATAGTGTTGTCCTCAATGTGATTGTTTGCCTCGTTAGCTTGGTTGAATTATTGCCGAATTGACTATGTGAGGTACAATTAACACCTATTAGTTTTACTTACAGGCTAACTGATAACATGAAGTGATAACATGAAGCACTAAGATGAAGCACTAAGATGAAGTGCTGAGATTGAGTGTTGAGATGAACGACTAAGATGAAGCACTGGAATGAAGTGCTGGTAGGAAACGGCTAAGCAGTGCTACAAGCCAATGCTAAAAATGTAAAAAGCGCCTGTGTTGCCACAGACGCTTTAAGTTTACGCTAACTAAGCGGCTAGTTAGCTAAACAACCATTGATACATAAACCCGGCGCCAATGGCCATAGTTAATATGACGCTAACAAAGGCAATGATCATTTGATTCTTGAAAATCGATTTCAATAGAATCACTTCAGTCAAACTTGCCCCTGCACTGCCAATAATCAATGCCATAACTGAACCCAGCGCCATGCCCTTTTTCACTAAAGCAGCACTCAATGGAATCACTGCTTCTGCACGAATATACAGAGGAATACCGATAACGGCTGCAACAGGAATCGCATACCATAGGCCATCACCCGCATATTTTACGATTAACTCAGTTGGCATAAAGCCATAAATAAATGAGCCTAACGTAATACCAAGCAATAAGTACGGCAGCACCTGTTTAAAGTCTTTCCAGGTTGAATGCCATAACGCCAGCCACTTATTCGGTGTAGCCTTTGGTGCATCTTCACTGCCATAACATGATTGTGCGGCCTGCGGCTTAGCCTCTTCAGCGGCGCAACTCGTCGCCGTAGGTGTCGATTTAGCTGAATCACCACAGCTGCTTTCTGCAACCGTTGCCGACAGCGGAGCCTTGGCCGAATCACCACAACTGCTTACCTTTGGCTGTGGTTCACCACAACACACAGTGGAAGCGACAGCTTTTGCCTTAGGTTCGCCACAGCCAGTACTAGCTCTACAACCACTCACACCCGCTGCTTCATACGCTTCTGGTTTGACATAACGTTCAAAACCCAGTTTTTCCAGTGCCCAACCAGCAATAATTGACACAACCAAGGCTACAGCAAAATAAAATAGTGCTACCTGCCAGCCAAACGTCACGACAAACAAGCCAATAATAATGGGATTAAGTAGTGGGCTTGAGAACAAGAACACCATCATAGGACCAAACCCAGCTTTGGCTCGCAGTAATCCTTTTAAGAAAGGGATTGTTGAGCAAGAACAAAACGGTGTAATTGAACCTAATAAAGCCGCAATCACATACCCCTTGCCATTTTTTGAACTTAAAATGGTTTGAATTTTCTCAGGCGTAATGTACATCTGTAGTACGCCCACTAAATAGCTAATCGCTAAAAATAGCAGTGTTAGCTCTACCGCTAAAAACACAAACATATCTGCGGCCTCGTAGGCCATGGCTAATGTTTCAGGACTCATTACTTTTCCCACCTTGATCTGACTTAGTACGGTTTATCGACTTATTTCGATATTTGTCGAAATAATACTCCTGAAAAATATCAAGTCAACCCATAATTCCAGAATTATGGAAATGTTTATTAAAAAAATCTAATATGCATTGATGGCGGCGATAAAAGAACAACCTAATGCTTTGATATGGTTATATTATTTTGTTTTTACTGCGAAAAGAAGTGTAACGAAGTGATGTTTGGTGCCCGTATATCACACCAAACAAGTTAGCATAGTTCAACTTTAACAAAGGGTTAGTTGCAGTTTTGCTCATCAAAACAACACTCATCCTGTAAGAAGCCGATCACTTGCTCTAGGTTGTCGAACTCACCAACACAATATAAGGTTCGTCCCTCTCGACGCTGCGATAATAATCCAGCCGACATTAAACTGGCGATATGGTGAGAGAGTGTCGAAGCAGGAATAGACAGTTGCTGCTGTATATCACCAACTGCCACACCTTGATATCCAGCACGAACAACGCGCTTATAAATCCCTAAGCGGGTGGGATGACCTAACTCTTTGAGGGCCTTGGCAACAACTTCAATATCCATTGTTATAACTCAACTGTATTAGCAATATTTCGATAATAATAGAATTAATTGTTAAACAAAACAACCCACAATAGCGTTAAGCCATTGTGGGTTGCCGTATGACCGCTCAATGAGCAGTAAATGGGGAATTATCGATTATGGTTATGCACAGCACTTGGCCTGTTCGGGACAACAGCCATCGGTGCAGCAATCATCATTAGCACAGCACTGTTGATCACAACAATCAGACTGACAGCATTCGGGTGTGCAGCACTGTTGGTCCGTGCAACAATCTGCCTGACAACAATTATCTGTGTCACAACAGTTAGACGTGCAGCAACTGTTGCTACTTGGCTGTTTATCTGTGGTAGCTGCGCAGCAAGCTGCTTTGTCTGTGTGGTTTTTGGCGTTGGTTGGTTGCATAGGTCTCTCTTAATTAAGTTAGCTCAATAGCATGGTGAGTCTTACTTAGATAGACGAAGCACAACCAAAAAAGATGCAAATAATTGCCGCTAATTTAACACCCCTTGCAATTTGCCTGCTCAGTATCAAAGTCATCAATGCGGCCACTTTTGTTAACTACTGGGGCGCAGCAACCTTGAATACTGCTTGCCAGCAATTGGCGTCCACGACGTACTCGAGATTTGACTGCCGGTAAACTGAGATTAAGCTGATCCGCCACAGCTTGATGTTTGAACCCTTCCAACTCACTTAGCAATAGCACGTGTTGATACTTATCATCTAAGGTCATGATCATCGGTCGCATGCACTCACTCATATCGCGAAAAGCATCACTTTTGTCGACCTCTTGCAGTAGATCTTCGGGCAAGGCCTCGTTGGGCTTGCGCGTGCGGTAATAGTCAATAATCGCGTTTTTAGTCACTTGGTATAGCCAAGCAATGGGCGAGTTGGGCGGAGTCTGCTGTTGTAGCAGCTTAACGAAAACACCACTGAGAATATCTTGTGCATCATCTCGGTGGCCAATTTTTTTAATGATGTAAGCGAGCAATTCTTGCTGATACTGTTTAAACGCCGTCGATGCGACTTGCTGCATAGCATAACCTCTTGGGTAAATACACGTGGGCTTCTTCATACGCCCGGTAATTGCAGGCATTAGCCATAGTTAGTGCTAATGACGATCCACTCGCCAAAAAGATGCAAACTAGGTAATTATTTTTGCAGTTTAATCAATATTAGCCATTTATGCAGAGTTTAGTGACTGCTAATTGACAGTTGCTAAATGCTGATTATTGGCGACCAACTTCCATTTCTCAGGTCGACTTTACATTAGCAAACAATGGATTAAGGTGAAAAACTAGACAGTCGAGTTTTTATTCAATACATTAAAAACGTGACACAGATCACACTAAATAATCAGTCTGACCAAACAGATGTACCAATAACAAGGAGTCCCTATGAAATCATTGAATATGGCACGCTTGATTACAGCAACCAGCTTGCTGGCTTGTTCATCGAGTATGGCAATGCCCGCTACAGTAGAGTGCAACGATTGCACTGGACCACAAATACAACAGGCTGCCAGTCAGCATGTAAGCAATAATGATACGCTACTAGTGGTGGATTTTGTTAATGCAACTGTCGCTAAATTTGCGGTGTCTGACGAGGGCCAGTTACAAGCTGAAAGAGCCACCCTAGGTGATGTCAATTACGTTAACCGTCAGTTTGATTACCGTAAAACCACTTTGCGAGCTGCTAAATAGGCAGCCTAGAGCACACTGCAGCACAGTATCCTTCATACCAAGCATGTGTCTCACAGTGTGAGAAAATCCCCACCTACATCGCAGTGGTCAGCTTTTTACTGATATAATTAGCGGATCACTCACTATCGCTCAATACGGCTTTCACTATTATGGCAAGAACCGCTGCAGCATTGCATATATTGGTTAAACACAAAGAACTCGCAGAAGAGATCATTCAAAAACTCAATAAAGGCGCTAAGTTTGATGTGCTTGCCAAAAAGCACTCTAGCTGCCCGTCGGGCAAAAAGGGCGGTAGCCTAGGTGAGTTTAAAAAAGGCCAAATGGTACCGGCGTTTGATAAAGTTTGTTTTACCGGTGAGCTAATTACTCCACACCTAGTAAAGACCAAATTTGGCTGGCATGTGGTCAAGGTGCTGTATCGCACTTAAACTAGCACCATATTTATCAGCCTTAGCAATCTGTATATCTAGACTTTTTAGCAAAAATAAACAGTACATCGGCAGGATTATTGGTACTGCAGGATTTTTTGTAGCAGTAATTGCGGCTGATCTAAACTGATGTCATGGCCACAGCAGTCAATCTTTACTAGCTCGGTTTGGTAAAATTGGGCTAAGGCAGCGCTGCAACTGGGCATCACTAAGGCATCTTGGTTAGCCACCATCACATAGATTGGGCAAGAAAGTGCGTTGGGGGCATTAAATTTAGCGCAGGCGATTATCTGCCTGACACCATTAAAAAAGTGGCAATGTCGCTCGGTCCGCCACTGTGACCATTGCTGAATATAATCTATTTGATTCGCCGCTTTTAGACTGGTCAGTGCCAACACTAATCGCTCTACTGGGCTGACCTTTTTTGCACTCCCTCTAGCGTTAAGCTGTTGCATTACATGCCGCCAACACTGGGCTGCGCCAATAGCGATTAGCCGATCCAGCCGAAAGCGTTGATACCAGCCAGAGAGATTAGCGGCGCTGCTATTAAGCAGCACAACCTGCTTTATCATCTGTGGCTGCTGCTTGGCTAAACGCAGTGCAATCATCCCTCCCATTGATAGACCCACTATGGTCAGCTGAGGCACACTTTGACCTTGAAAGTGCGCCTGTATTTGCCGGGCAACTTGCTCGGCGTATTCATCAATACTCAAGGGGCTGCGCTGCTGGTAATAGTGGCCGTTACCCAGCACGTCGACACTCAAAACCTGACAACCGGCATCAATAAGCCGCTGCTCAAAACCATGCCAATGACGTTGGTCTCGCATTAGGCCACGCAGCAACACTACTTGCATCATTGTAGCTCCTAAGCACTGAGTGAATTAACGGTACCACACCCGCTGCGCATCATGATTAAGTGCCATAACTGATTGCGCAGGTAGCTTTTCCAATACGTTAGCATATGCAGATTCCATCAAGAACTGCATCAAAATCAAGTGCCGACGTAAAATACGGTCATGACGATGGGGCTTTTGTGGATTGAAATAGCCAGGGAAATTGAAAATTTGCCGTGGATTTTTGCGCACCCACGCCCACGAGCCCATCTCTAAAGTTAACGGAATAAACAAGCTATCGCTGCTGTTAGCAACACTCAGGTAGTCCCATATGTCACCATGGGTTTGATAAAAGTGATTTTGTGGCGCAAAACGATAGTAGCCGTGGTGCGGGTAACCTTTGTCAAACAGCTGCTTTAGATGGTAGATATAACCGGCATTCTCAAAGGGTTGCTTTGAATGCGCATAGGGAAACCAGATGTGATCAACCATACCAAAGCCTGAATGCACATCTAAACACACTAAGCTACTGCTGCTCTGTTGTAGGGTTTGCACATAATCGATAACCGCTTGGGTTTCCGCCTCTACTTTAGTACCGCGGTACCAAGGCAATTTGGGGGAAAATGTCTGCCCACCAACCATGAAAGTCACAGGTTGTTCAGAGTCTATGGGGGCGTTACGCATTAAGTCGACATTATTGCCATTACCACGGCTGCCACGCAAAAAACCGACCGGATTAACCACAGGTAGAAAAGCAATTCTGACATGGCGTAATAGCTGTTGTAGATGTGTATCCCAAGGCAGTCTATTAAGTAAATTATTGAGAAAAGCCAACACCACTTGTGCGCCGATTCGCTCAACGCCATGCACCCCACCGACAAACAGCACTGTAGGGCAATGATGTTGATTGCCCAGCTCTATGGCCGTTAAAGACAAAGGCGTACCACGGTAATGCAGATCCAATAAAGACTGATGCCTGAAGTGGTTTTGATGCTTAGCCACTAAACGTTTTAGCGTATCGATCTCAAATGCATGTTCAAACGAAAACTTAGCCATTATTCTCAAGACTTTATCGCCACTTTGACAATAAATCTAACTGTTCAATGAGACAGGTAAATGACAGTCCAAGAGAAAATTAGCCCCACAAGTTTAAACTTGTGGGGCTATAAAGTTGACGATAATTTGAACCCGCTAAGCGGCGTTAACCGCGCTTATGACTGCGCGCATCATCTTGAACACGGCGGTACATCTTACTTAAGCTCTTACCATGGGCACGTTTTTGCGCGATTGTGGCACCGTTAAGCGCTTGCTCTCGCAAGAGCTTTTGATAACTCACCAAACGGCGCTCATCTATTTGCCCTTGTACTATAGCCTGCTGCACGGCGCAACCTGGCTCGTTGTGGTGGCTGCAATCAGCAAAGCGGCACTGCTGAGCTAACGCCGTGATATCTGCAAAAGTATGGTTCACGCCCTGTTCACAGTCTGCCAGCTGCAACTCGCGCATCCCTGGGGTGTCGATAAGTAACCCGCCCCCTGCGGTAAAGTGTAGCGATCTACCGGTGGTGGTATGGCGGCCTTTCGCGTCATCTTCTCGAATCCCTGAGGTTTGTTGCGATGGTTTCACAAGCAAACTGTTAACTAAGGTCGACTTACCCACACCCGAAGAGCCAATTAACGCAACCGTTTTACCCCGGCTTGCATAACTGGCAAGTACAGCAACGCTTGCACTATCAAGACCATTAACCGTTTCAATAAGCAATTGACTATCGAGCTGCCTTAACTGAGTGATGTAGGCTTGCGTGTCGGCACATAAGTCTTGTTTTGTCAGCACTATCACAGGGGTAACGCCCGCCTCATTGACCAGTGCCAAATAGCGCTCAATACGGTTAAGATTAAAGTCTTGGTTGAGTGACGAGACAATAAACACCCAGTCAACATTGGCGGCAATCAATTGCTGCGCAATTTTACTGCCTGCGGCCTTACGGCTAAACAATGATTGTCGCTCAAACAGCTGTAAGAACTGCTGTTCAGAATCAAGCATCACCCAGTCACCAACCGTCATTGCAGGCAGTTGAGGATGCATGTTTAGCTTGTGGTCGCCTTGGGGAGATAACAGCTGGTAGTGTTGGCGATGATGACTAGTCACTCTGGCCAAAATACCGGTCTGAGTATCAATGCTGTTGTTTAGCTCTATCTCGGCAAGCTGAGTTTGCAACGCGCTATTCCAGCCCAATTGCTGCAATGTCAAAGCGGCACTACTTGCAGATGCTGATGTTGTTGTGGTTTTCGTTACGGTTGTTGTTTTGTTCGCGCGAATTGACGCGAAACGATCGAATTTTGTCATGGTGACCCCAGCGCAAAGCGCCTGAATATTACATTCTGGGATACTTAAATTAGGTAAGTTCCCCGGTATTAGTTATCTCAATGACCGGGCAATATGCAGCAGTTAACGACTTTGTCGACAGGACAAAACCGTGTCAATTAACGTGCGTTTGTTGCCCAGTTAAGGCTAACAACAATCATCAAATCTCCTTAATTACTTATATCAGTAAATATCATTTAGCTTAAGTTGGCGAATTTAGCAGCATACTTAGCCAATGGCTAGTCAAATTAGAAACTGCACTAAGCCTTTATGTAAACTATGTATATTCAGTCACACTTTGAAGCTTCCGCCCCAAAGCAGCAGCTACCGCTAAACATGAAGTTGCAAACAATATTTTCCACTAAGTAAAGCGAAAAGCGCAACCATAAACTAAACTCAATAATACTGTTTGATGTCATTTCAGCACGGACGCCACTGGACTTGTGTGAGTACCTTAAAGTTTTGCAGCTAAAGGATTAGTGACAATGAGAATAATCAGACCTACCCAGCCCCCAATCACCGAATTTAGCGGCATTTTAGAGTTGTTCCCCTACCCGGCTGCAATTTTAGATCTCTATGGCGTGATTGTGATGACCAATCAAAAATGGCAACAATTTGCCTGCCTTAAAGGCTTACAAGTTTCACAGTGGGTAGGCGCTAATTACTTAAACCTATTAAAACAGCAAGACAAAAACGCCGCTATTCTCCCCCAAGATGCTCACCTGCAGTTGGATCAAGTCATTGAACAAAAAGTGGATATGACTAAATACAGTTATACCTGTAAAAACAATGGCTGTGGCCACTTTTACGAAATGGTCACTAAGCGTTTTCAGTGTGAATGTCATGACTACTTGATTGTCAGTCACCAACAAAAGGAAAACCGAGACGAGTTAATCAATAGCCAACAAAGGTTGGCTATTGCCGCTGATGCGGCGCAGATTGGTATTTGGGATTACGATTTAAAACATGACCTATTGATTTGGGATGAATGGCTGTATCGAATATATGGTATCGATTCTTCTACCACCCAAGCAGTGTATGAGACCTGGGAAAATGGCGTTCACCCAGAGGATCTGCCACAAGCGATACAAGATTTCCAACGGGCAATCACCACCGGTGAGAACTTTAATAGCCAATTTAGGATCATTCGCGGTGACGGTGAAATCCGCCATATAGAAGCCTCGGCCAAAGTGATTAAAGATAACCAAGGTAAATCAACCCGCATTATTGGCTCCAATATCGATATCACCGATAGAGTCGCTTCAAATCACACAATTGAGCAGCTGTCCCACTATGACCCACTGACGAAGTTACCGAATCGACAATCATTGGAGCAAAAATTACTCCACGGCTTTACTAGCCTAGATAAACCCGGTTTTTTTGCCGCTCTACTACTGATTGATATAGACCATTTTAAAGAGGTGAATGATATTCATGGTCATCCTGTTGGTGATCAGGTGCTCATCAGTGTCGCAAAGCGCTTAAAAGCTAACATTGGCAGCGAAGACTATATTTGCCGCTTTAGCGCCGACGAATTTGTGATTTTTGTGCCGCACATCTCCGATAGTATCAACACCACCAAGCAATATTCACAAGTCTTTGCAGACAACATTCAGCACAGTTTTAGGCAGTCACTACTGACAAATCAGGGGCGCTTTAAGCTGACCTTGAGTATTGGCGTCACTTTATTTAACGAAGCACGCTCCAACACTGACGAACTGCTACAGCAAGCAGATTTAGCCTTGTATCAAGCCAAAAAAAGTGGCCGCAATAGTGTCAGTTTTTTCGCCGAGACCATGTTAGATTGCATGCTGGAAAAGAAACAGATGATGAGTGATCTGGAATATGCTTGTCGGCATCATCAATTTGAACTGCACTATCAAGGGCAGTTTTCGCAGCAACACGGGTTAATTGGCGCTGAAACACTGCTGCGCTGGCACCACAAATCAAAAGGGATGATTTCACCAGACCAGTTCGTTCCTTTACTCGAAGAGTCCGGATTAATTATCCCAACAGGAAAGTGGATACTCGAACAAGCCTGTCTGCAACTCGGAGACTGGGCAAAAGATGACAAATTTAAAAATCTCACCTTGTCTGTCAACGTGAGCGCGGTGCAGTTACTTGATGATCAATTCTGCCGAGATGTAAAACGACTGCTTGCCCTATACCATGCCCCCGCAGACAAACTTAAGCTGGAGATCACCGAAGGAATATTCATTGAAAATATCCAAGCAACCATTGCCATCATGGCGGAGTTGGCCGAGATTGGCGTCACCTTTTCACTGGACGACTTCGGTACGGGTTTCTCTAGTCTAAGCTATTTAAAAAGCTTGCCATTGTCGCAACTAAAAATAGATAAATCTTTTGTCACGGATATCTTGCACGATGACAACGATGTGGCAATCGCTGCAACCATTGTAACCTTGGCTAAGAGTTTAGGGCTTAACGTGATTGCAGAAGGCGTTGAGCTAGAACAGCAACAAGCTGTGCTGAAAAAAATTGGCTGTGAATGCTATCAAGGCTTTCTGTATCACAAGCCGTGTAGAATTGACGAGTTTAAGCAGCTCGTCAATCATTCTCTCCCTGCTCACGCAAATATGCAGCGCGCTTAAAACAGCGACAGTGATTCATTGAGCGCGAGTAGTGTGACAGACAGGCTTAAGGTCACTATTGCTGCAATGGCATTCTTGGCACTGTCATAGCGCAAATGACACGCTATCGCCCCAACTGAGACTGTCGCTATCACCATCGCGCTTATAGCGGCAATGATTGTTTGCGGCCACCACAAACCCAGTGCCGCAAGCATTTCAATTACCCCCACTAACCCCATGAACTGTCTATTAAAGCCATAACTTTTGAAAAATGCTAACTGGGTTTCAAATATCAACTTTTGCCAGCCAAACACTTTAACCGAACCGGCAAATACGAAGAAAACACTTAATAAACTGCTAAGCACTAATGCGACCGTTGTCATTGGATAACTCCCACTACTGATGAATTTGAACTCATTATAATCAAGAGTTTTTGTCGCAAATATAGGATTGATAGACTAGTATCTATTCCAAAATAGAATAGATATCAATGTAAGAAAGTGGGTAAATTGTCATGAACAAATTGGATGCTATGGTGGATTTTTCACGAGTAGTCGCCCTTGGTAGCTTTTCAGCTGTGGCGGCTGAGCGCCAAGTATCACAAAGCAGCGTCAGTAAAAAGGTCGCGGCACTTGAGCAGCATCTCGGCGTGCAGCTCCTAAACCGTACTAGTCGCCAATTAAGCCTCACCGCGGCCGGCGAAATGTACTTGAAGCAATGCCAGCAAATACTCACTAAACTGGCTGATATTGAAGCTGAGCTTCAACAAGGCAATGTCACCCCAAAGGGGCGGTTAAAGGTATCCATTCCGGTATCACTCGCCGAGTCGCTACTGGTTGAAATGCTCGCTCAGTTCGCCGCTAGCTATCCGGATATTGAATTGGCAATCTCTTTGAGCGATCACTATGTGGATTTGATTAGTGAAGATTTTGATGTGGTTATTCGCGCTGGTGAGCTAGATGATTCAAATCTAAAAGCGCGCAAGCTATTTAACAATCAAGCGGTATACGTTGGCTCAGCAAAGTATTTCGCCCAACATGGTATCCCTAAGCACCCCCAGGAACTATCTAGCCATCGCTGCATTGGCTATTCATTGTCACCTAGGTTAAGTAGCTGGCCCTTCACCCAATCTAATACCACAACTCAGGTCAGCATAAGACCAGCAATTAAGTGTGATAACGCCAATATGATCATGCAGTTGGCTATGGCAGGACAAGGGGTTGCCATGCTGCCCTATTGGATGGTTGAGCACGCGATTGCACAAGGAGCACTTCAGCAAATTTTTAGCGACTATCAAGGTTTAGCCATGCCGGTACATGCGCTTTATCTACGCAGCAGTCATACACCGTTGCGGATCCGCTGTTTTATCGATGACTTGGTGGCACATTTTAGCCATCACCCATCAAAAAGATGCTGAACTTAGCCCGCGTTTTAGTGTAAAATCCCCTCTTTCGTCAGTGGCAAAATGCCACTTAACCCAACTGATGCGATTGACACTACACTATGCCTAACGCCTTGTTTCATGTACTGCCAGCGCTAGCTCAGAATCCAACAGCCGATTCTTCAGCAGCCAAACAAGCCGTATATCGATTAGCTTGCCAGCTATCGCAACAAGCATATAGTCAGCAACAATGGGTGTATATTCACTGCCAAGATCAACAGCAGGCCTATGATATTGACGAATTATTGTGGCAATTTGAGCCCAGTGCTTTTGTACCACATAACTTAAAGGGCGAAGGCCCTACAGGCGGGGCGCCAGTTGAAATTGGCTTTGACAAGCTAGGCGCCAATAAAAATCGTCATGTTCTGATTAATCTTGCAGACCAAGCACCGCAGTTTGCGGTAAACTTTGCCCAGATTATCGATTTCGTTGCTAGTGATGATGCCCAAAAAGCGATCGCCCGTGATCGTTATCGACAATACCGCGATTTAGGTATTCAGTTGTCGACCGAAAATCATCAGTAGCACAACCATTTAATTAGTTTGAGAAGCACACGCTCCTATGGAAAAGACATACAACCCGCAATCCATTGAACAATCTCTATACCAACAATGGGAAGAGAAAGGTTACTTTAAGCCTCATGGCGATACGTCAAAGGGCAACTATTGCATCATGATTCCGCCACCAAATGTCACTGGTAGTTTGCACATGGGTCATGCTTTCCAAGACACTATCATGGATACGCTCACCCGTTACCAACGCATGAAAGGGAAAAATACCCTTTGGCAAGTGGGTACCGACCATGCGGGTATTGCGACTCAAATGCTAGTTGAGCGCAAAGTGGCGGCGGAAGAAGGGCTTAATCGTCACGATTTAGGTCGCGAAAACTTTATTGAACGCATTTGGGATTGGAAAAACCACTCAGGTGGCACCATCACTAAGCAGCTACGTCGCCTTGGCGCCTCAGTTGATTGGGATCGTGAACGTTTCACCATGGATGAAGGTATGTCTGAGGCCGTACAAGAAGTGTTTGTACGCTTGTATGAAGATGACCTTATTTACCGTGGTAAGCGTCTAGTTAACTGGGATCCTAAGCTACACACCGCGATTTCAGATCTAGAAGTCGAAAACAAAGAAAAGCAAGGCAGCATGTGGCACTTCCGCTACCCGCTAGCCGATGGCGCGTTAACAGCTGATGGTAAAGATTACCTAGAAGTTGCGACCACCCGTCCAGAAACAATGTTAGGTGACAGTGCCGTTGCCGTGCACCCAGACGATGAGCGCTATCAGTCACTTATCGGCAAGTTCATTCTACTGCCGATAGTCAATCGTCGCATTCCGGTTGTCGCTGACGACTATGTTGATATGGAGTTTGGTACAGGCTGCGTGAAAATCACCCCTGCACATGACTTTAACGATTATGAAGTCGGTAAACGCCACGCACTGCCCATGTTCAACATCTTGACCATTGATGCCGCAATTCGTAGTAGCGCTGAAGTGGTTAACACCGATGGCACCGCCAACAATGAGCTCGATAACAGTCTACCTGAGCGATACGCCGGATTAGATCGTTTTGAAGCGCGTAAGGCCATTGTTGCTGAGTTTGAAACATTAGGACTACTTGGCAAAATCGATCCCCACGGACTAAAAGTCCCTTACGGCGATCGCAGTGGTGTGGTCATCGAGCCACTACTCACAGACCAATGGTATGTGTCGGTTGCGCCAATGGCTAAAACGGCCATGGAAGCGGTGGATAACGGCGACATTAAGTTTGTACCGCAGCAGTATGAAAACATGTACAACTCTTGGATGCGTGACATTCAAGACTGGTGTATTTCACGTCAGCTTTGGTGGGGTCACAGAATTCCAGCTTGGTATGACGAAGCGGGTAAAGTCTATGTTGGCCGCGATGAAGCTGAAGTACGTGCCAAGCATAACTTAGGCAACGATGTTGTACTGCGCCAAGACGCCGATGTTTTAGATACTTGGTTTAGTTCCGCATTATGGACCTTCTCAACCTTAGGTTGGCCAGAAGACACCGAAGCACTGAAAACCTTCCACCCAACCGACGTGTTGGTTACAGGTTTTGACATTATTTTCTTCTGGGTAGCCCGCATGATCATGATGACCATGCACTTCATCAAAGATGAAAACGGTAAACCTCAGGTGCCTTTTAAAACCGTGTATGTAACAGGTCTCATCCGCGATGAAGCCGGTAACAAGATGTCGAAGTCTAAGGGTAACGTGCTTGATCCTCTCGACATGATTGACGGTATCGACCTTGAAAGCTTGGTTGAGAAGCGTACCGGCAACATGATGCAGCCTAAACTGGCGGCTAAAATTGAGAAAAGTACCCGCAAAGAGTTCAGTGAAGGGATTGAAGCCCACGGTACCGATGCATTGCGCTTTACATTAGCAGCAATGGCATCGACAGGACGTGACATCAACTGGGACATGAAGCGTCTAGACGGTTACCGCAGCTTCTGTAACAAGATTTGGAACGCCTCACGCTACGTGTTGATGAACACTGAAGAGCAAGATTGTGGTCAAGCTGGCGGCGAGATGCAACTGTCATTGGCTGACCGCTGGATCACCGGTTTGTTTAATCAGACAGTGAAGAGCTTTGATGAGCATATGGCCAGCTACCGTTTTGATTTGGCAGCCAATACCCTTTATGAGTTCACTTGGAACCAGTTCTGTGATTGGTACCTAGAGCTGACTAAACCAGTACTGCAAAATGGTACTGAAGCAGAGCAACGTGGTACGCGCCATACATTGGTGACCATCCTAGAAGCTATGCAACGCTTATTGCACCCAATGATGCCCTATATCACCGAGACCATTTGGCAGCGTGTTAAGCCGCTAGCTGGCGTTGAAGGTGATACCCTAATGTTAGCGCAGTTCCCGCAATATCAAGCGGAGCAAGTTAACAGCCAAGATATGGAAGATCTTGAGTGGGTTAAGCAAGTCATTACTGCTGTGCGTAATATTCGCGCCGAGCTTAACATCGCCCCATCTAAACCGCTTAACGCCCTACTAAAAGGTGTGAGCGCGCAAGATAAAGCACGTGTTGAAGCCAACCAAACCTTCTTTGCAACCTTAGCTAAGCTTGAGTCAATGACCATTCTTGCTGACGGTGAAGAAGCGCCAATGTCGACCACGCAACTGGTGGGAGAGATGGAACTGCTTATCCCTATGGCAGGCTTAATTGATGTGGCCAAAGAGCTGGCACGTATCGATAAGCAGCTTGAGAAAGTAACTGGCGAGTTTAAGCGTATTGAAGGCAAGCTATCTAACCAAGGTTTTGTAGCTAAAGCGCCGGCAGCCGTGATTGAAAAAGAACGTGCTAAGCAAGCTGAATATCAACGAGACATGGATAAGCTCATTGAGCAAAAAGCGGAGCTCGCTAAGCTAGAGAGCTAATTTGCTCACGCTAAATCGCTAAACATTCACTAAAAAAGCAAAACATCAGTTTTGCTTTTTTTATGTCTAGCATTTAACAAATCCATACCGCCGACATTGCAGCCACATAGACGATTCCACATAGGCCAACTTATCGCTGACGGCTCCACACTGACTACTCAACACTGACAGGCTTTCTGCTGCTGCGTAAACGCGGTCAACAAGCTGCTATCCAAAGCCACAGTGGGCAGCAGGTATAGCTTTGCCACCAAACCAGTCAGCGTTTTGAAGGTATAAATGCGTAGACCCATAGGTAGTAACAATTGATCATATTTTGCTACGCTTATAACAGCTTGAAATAATTATCATGATTCCCCGTTCTATTATCTCAAGCGGTACAGGTGAGTCACATCCAAGCTGGATAACTGACCTGATGAGGATTGGTATAACGGCATAATAAGAGGTTGTTGTGGGCAGCAAAGGTATCAAAAAATTTATCCCCCTCGTTGGCGCGATGATCGCAGCCATAGGGTTACCAGCATCAGCGACTGAAATCGTTGTACATAACGCTGACGGTGAGCCAATGTCAGGCATGGTGGTGTATTTACAAGCTGATGCCACCAACCAGGCGACCAAGGTTGACACAATCCGAGAACCGATTGAGATCCATCAGTACAACAAGCAATTCACCCCCTATATCACCGTGATTCAAAAAGGCTACCAACTGCAATTTATCAATGACGATGATATTACCCACCACATCTATTCCGCATCTGGACCAAAACGTTTTTCATTCAAGTTGAAAAAAGACAATGCCCAAAAACAGATGCTATTTGATGAAACTGGGCATATTTCTATGGGCTGTAATATCCACGATTGGATGAGTGGTCATGTGTTGGTGGTTGATACCCCCCACTTTGGTGTGACAGATGAGCAAGGTACTGTTAACTTAGAACAAGTAGCAGACGGACACTATCAAGTCGTTATTTGGCATCCACAATTACTCAGCCAAGATAACATCGCCACATCTGTTGGCCAGTGGCCATTGAGCCAAGCCATGACTATCAGTGTCGCCGCTCCCATGGCAGATATTCCGACCCAACAAAGTTTGGATGATTTTGAATTTTTGGAAGGATATTAACGTTCGATATGTTTAATCGAATTCAGACAAGGATTTTTGCGTTTTTCGTGATCTTATTGATCGCTGTGCAAGCGATCTCGTTTGCTATCACTTTTTACGCCAACAAACGCCTTGAGCAACAGCAACTGGGCAATCAACTGTCTATTGCTGAATTAGTCTTTAAATCTGAATACGACAATCGTAATTACTACCTGTCAGCGTTTGCCGAAACCGCTGCAAAAGACTTCGGTCTTAAGGAAGTCTTTATTGATAACGACCGCCGTAGCTTCTTAGTTGCCCTTAATAACCACCGTAAGCGCATCAATGCCGATCTTGCCATAGCAGTCGATAAACAAGGTAAAGTGATTGGTGAATTGCTGTTAACGCCCGCAGGCGTCGATCAAGGTAAAGTCAAAGTTGGCCCAGAGCAGGGTAACTTGTTTCGTTATCCCTTAGGCTCTGAATTTGACAACAACAGCCCACTTTACCCCTTAGGCGAACATGTCTATCAGTTAAAGTTCGCCCCCATTACTAGTGGCGCGGCTAATATCATTGGCTGGATCGGCTTTGGCTACATTATTGGAGATGAGCTGACCCACTCGCTATCGCAACAAACCGGCCTCAATACAGGCTTTATGCTAAGTGGCGATAATCAGGCTCAGCAAATCATTAGTTTATCTGCTGGCGAGCTGTCTACAAGCGACAGCCAAGTCCTCAATGACTTTATTCAGCAAGGTGTGCGTAGCGAAGAATATCAGTTATGGCAGGCTTTCTTAGGTGAAATTAAGGGCAGAAAGTTACACGCTTTTATGTACTTAAGCCGCACCGATGCACTTGAATCATCGCAAGCGCAATGGCTGCAGCAACTGATGTTGATTCTGCTGATGTTGCCGTTGTCGTTAATGGTTGCCTACATCATCGCCCGCGGCGTCACTAAACCGATTACCCAATTAATCACCCAAGCCCGATTTATTGCTAAAGGTAATTACCACACTAAAGTAGAGGTGGGTTCTAGCACTGAAATGCAAGCGCTAGCACAAGAGTTCACCGAGATGCAGCAAGCGATTTTAAGCCGCGAAAACAAGATTGCATTTCAAGCCTTCCACGATCCGCTCACCAATTTAGGCAATAAGAATGAGCTTGCAAGGGTCACCCAAGCTTGGTTTGAGCAAAAAATGCCACTGGCGTTATGTCAGATCAACATTCGCCGCATGACTGAAGTTAACGGCACCTTAGGCCATGAAGTCGGGGATAAAGTCATTGAAGAGGTGAGCCGCCGACTCAATAACTTCAACAATATTGACTTAGTGTGCCGTCTTAACGGCGACGAATTTGTCGTGGCAATCAAGCAAACCGAAGCCAAAGCGATCAGGAGCTTGATAGCGCAAATCCAGCAATCGATTGAAGCTGAGTACTGCTACCAAGATATCTCTTTGCATTTACAGCTGACTATCGGGGTTAGCTTTGTCCATTACCCAAGTGATTTAGAAACCTTATTGCGCCAAGCCGATACCGCACTGCAGCACGCCAAAAAGCATCGCTTAGATGTACAGATTTACCACCAGCAAATAGATGTAAATAGTGTCGACCGTTTGCAGCTGATCAACGAGCTAAAACCCGCTATAGCCAATGATGAATTAGTGCTTTACTACCAACCTAAGCTGAACCTATCACTGAACAAAGTCACTCATGTCGAAGCCTTAGTGCGCTGGCAACATCCCGATCGTGGCATGATCCCACCGGATACGTTTATCCCGATTGCTGAGCAGATGGGACAAATGAATGCCCTAACCCGCTGGGTCATTAATTCTGCATTAACCCAATACTTAGATTGGCAGGCACAAGGTGTGGACTTAGCAATTGCGGTGAATATCTCTGCAGAGAACCTTAAAGATCCGGATTTCTGTGACTATGTGCTAACAACTATTGCCAACAAAAAGGTGCCCATTGAGGCACTCACCCTTGAGATCACTGAAGATGCTGTGGTTGCCGATCCTGAAAATGCCATTAAGCAATTATCAGTGCTAAAACAGCACGGTTTGAAGCTGTCCATTGATGATTATGGCACCGGCTACTCTTCACTAGCCCAATTAAAACAGTTGCCCGTAGACGAGCTTAAGATTGATAAGTCATTTGTACAGAATCTGATGATCAATAATGATGACCAAATCATCGTCGCTTCCACATTGCAATTGGCCCACAACTTAGGCCTAGGCGTTGTCGCCGAAGGCATTGAAAACCAAGCCACACTCAGTTGGCTAACCGAACGTGGCTGTGAAATGGGCCAAGGGTTTTATCTATCTAAACCCATAGATGCGCAGGCATTGACCTTATGGTTGGCAAAGTCTGGCTATCAGCGTAAACGTCACAACACTGTCGTAGAACTCAATTAACAAGGGGCACGGATGAGATACTGGCTATGGATGCTATGTTTTTTAACTGCAGATATCACAGCTGCAGAACATAAGTTCAGCGGAGTACTCGATGTAAGAGCCAGTTATACCGACGGAATTGATTCCTATGTTGATGGTGGCCTAGGCAAGCTGCGATATGATGATGGTAGCCAATTTTCCATAGCGCAAGCGGGATTAACCTATCAATTGGCCCTAGACAATGGCTTAGCGGCGCACGTGACTGCTAATGGCTATTTAGACGGCGTACGAGATAGTCTAGGGATCACTGAAGCCTTCGTTAAGTATCGTGGTCTACCCTCGCAAAACGGTTTTAGAGTGCAAGCTAAATTAGGGTTAATGTATCCCAGTATTTCACTTGAAAATGTCGCCACCGCTTGGTCTTCCCCCTATACCCTCAGTTATTCAACCATCAATAGTTGGCTTGGAGAAGAATTTCGTCATATCGGTGCTGAAGTCACCCTAGAACATTTAGGGAAGTTCACTAACAGCCAGCATGATTTTGCCCTGTCAGCAGCGACCTTTCAGCACAATGATACCGCGGGGGCGATGTTGGCTTGGCATGGTTGGACAATGAGTTCGAGACAAACCTTGATTCAAGAAACTCTGCCGCTGAGTAATATGCCAAGCTTATCTGGCGGTACACTCAAAGATCAAGCAGCGGGATCAGACCCTTTTTTAGAACTCGATAGTCGTTTTGGTTACCACGTGAAAGGCAGCTGGCGCTACAAAGGCAAAGGCGAACTGTCTGCCGGCTACTACGACAATAACGCCGATACCTTAGTGTTTGAAAACGGCCAATATGCTTGGCGCACCCGTTTCTTTCATATCGACAATAAATGGCACCTCCCCTATAAAATACTGCTACTTGCTCAATATATGCGGGGCGATACTTTGATGCAGTCTCCCCAAGGCATTGACGTGGTAAACAACCAGTATCAGTCTGCTTACCTACTACTTAGCCGCCGCTGGCAGCAACATAGACTGACCTTGCGTTTCGAAAAGTTCGATGTAACAGATAACGACCTGACACCCGATGATGACAATAATGAAGACGGTTATGCCATGACGGCATCGTATCAATACCGCCTAAGTAAAGGCTGGTTTCTACAGGCTGAATACAACCGCGTTGACTCCAGTCGCGCCGCTAGAGTCGAACAAGGTTTGCCCTATGACTTGATAGAACAGCAATGGCAGCTAGCCAGTCGCTGGTATTTTTAATCGGCACGGCAATAGCGGCGCTTTACTCTACAATTCATCAAGCTCATTTCTGCCTGCGCACTATATTAGCGATCACACATTAATGCGATTAATTATCATTTAGCTTTAAAGCCAAGCAGAATATTGTTATATTGCTCTTCGCAATTGGGTTGGCTGAGGTGATATTGTGAATGCTAAAAAAGCACTAAAAAAGCTCAAAAAAAGTGGCAAAAAAGCCAACGAAAAAACCATTAAGCAACTTGATGCGTTACAGAAACGGATCATCGAGTTAGAGGTTGCTAACCTCGAATTACGCGACGAACTCAAACAGATGTCGCAACATGCCACTCAATCTACAACCAGCCAAACTTCAATGCCACAGATTGCAAGCCCTTCGGTGCCGGATAGCAATGAGCAGCGGTTAACACCCCCGCCTATTGCTAAAACTAAACCTGCGAAAATAGCAACTGTCACTCAATTGCTACCATCTGCTGCTCAAGTCCTAGTTGGCCAAGTCCCTTATAAAGCTTCACCATGTAAAAAATGCCCAGCCCTGTGCGGAGGCTTGTGCAAATGTGCAATGAAAAAACAGCGCGTCGGTTAAATAATCTTCGTTAAGCCTTTAAATTAACACTCTGTATCATAGCCCACCTACGACTTACTACGACGACTTAATTAACTTTGCCCTTAAAGATGCCGACAACATGAGATTTGCTCATTAAGTATCACAACAAGCGTACAAGTATGGATTTGGCGCTGTTCTTTTGCAGCAAATTAGGTAAAGTGTGGCAAGCACTCACAAGCGCTTAGCGTTCTGGCAAACTTGCTAGTCGCAAATAACAACAATAAACAACAAATTGTAAAGGATAACTATGAGCGACCCTAAGAACCCTTATGCGGATAATGATCTGCGTGAGGTAAAACAGCTCGGTATGTGGGCCTCCATTGCCAGTTTGAGCTATGTATTTTGGATTGTTGGCGGTATGGAGCTGGTCGAACGTATCGCATACTACGGCGTTAAAGCCAGTGCCGGTCTCTATGCTAAAGCCCCAGTATCGGAAGGTGGCCTGGGTATCAGCCTAAATGATTACGGTGTCATCATCGCAATTTGGGCATTTATGCAGACCTTTATTCCAGTTTTTACCGGCGGCATTTCTGACCGTGTAGGTTATAAAGAAACGATTTTCGCCTCAACAATCATTAAGATTGCAGGCTATTTAGTCATGGCATTTTTCCCAAGCTTTTGGGGATTCTTATTTGGGGCGATTTTGCTCGCGGGTGGTACCGGCATATTCAAACCCGGGATTCAAGGCACCTTAGTATTATCAACAGGAAGGCAAAACACCTCGATGGCTTGGGGTATCTTCTACCAAGTCGTTAATATTGGTGGTTTCCTTGGCCCGCTAGTTGCGGTACATATGCGCCAGCTATCTTGGGACAATGTGTTCTACGCCTGCGCAGCGATAATCTCTCTTAACTTCCTATTTTTGCTCGCATATAAAGAGCCGGGTAAAGAGGAGCGCTTAGAGCGTAAGCGTAAGATTCAAGCGGGTGAGATACAGCAACAAGCGCTTTGGAAAGATGCGTGGCATGAGTTGAAAAAACCTGTCGTTATCTACTATATGTTGGTGTTTTCTGGCTTCTGGTTCCTATTTAACTCACTGTTTGATGTGTTACCTATTCATATTGCTGAGTGGGTAGATACCAGTATCATTGTGACCTCATTGTTTGGTCCAGAAGGCACCTCAAACGGGGTGATCCAATTCTGGCTAGGTTTGGATAACACCGGTACCAAGGTTATGCCTGAAGGTATGCTCAACCTCAATGCAGGTATGATCATGACCTCCTGCTTCTTGGTTGCAGCACTAACCGCCAAGTATCGTATCACCACGGCCATGCTCGGTGGCTGTTTAATGAGCATCATCGCATTTTTCCTGATTGGCGCAACCAACGCAGCGTGGATGATGGTATTGGCCATCGCGATGTTCTCATTTGGTGAAATGATGATCAGCCCTAAAAAGAATGAATTTATGGGTAACATTGCCCCTGAAGGTAAAAAAGCCATGTACTTAGGCTTTGTAATGCTACCTCAGGGTATCGGCTGGACCTTAGAGGGCTACTTTGGCCCTAAGCTATACGAGATGTACGCGTCTAAAGAAATTTTCTCGCTGCAGTTACTGGCAGAGCGAGGTATGAGTGCCCAAGAGATCGAGGCGATTCCTCAAGGTGAGGCGTTTACTACGTTGGTGAGTTATACCGGCGAATCTGCACAAGCACTGACAACCTTACTATACAACACCCATGACATTGGCATGGCTTGGTATATCATTGGCGCCATTGGCACTATCTCCGCCGTTGGTATCTACCTCTACGGCAAGTGGTTACTCAAACTGCAACGAGCTTAACCACCGGATTAAAAAAGCAGCCAATGGCTGCTTTTTTATTGCTTAACCACAGCAGACGAAGTGCCAAGTTGCTGCGATAAAATCATGTAGCGCTTGGCCTCTTCTCGCGGCAACGCTTTGGCATAAAGCCATCCTTGTACATAATCGACACCCGCAAGCTTAACAAATTTGGCTTCCTCGGTCGTTTCCACACCTTCGGCAATCAGGCTAAACCCAAGGCTTTGGCACAACATACAAGTGTGCGAATAAAGCGTTCGCCCTTTAGGGTTAACAATGTTTTCTAACAGGGTTCTATCTAGCTTAATGCCATCAATTTTAACCTTGCTAAGTAAACTAATACTTGAAAAACCGGTACCGAAATCATCAAGCAAAATAACAAAGCCAGCGTCTCTTAGGCGTTTGATGCAGCTTTCAATACGTTCAAAATCAATCATGAATGCCGACTCTAGCAGCTCTATCTCAATCGATTGGGCATATTGACCGAGCTTTTCAAACAGCAAGGTTTGAATGGCTTCATCAATAATATTATTGGGATTAAGGTTGAGGCTAACCTTGGGGAAGAAATTACTGCCGTGCCATTTGAGCATATCTTCAGCCAAACGGTTTATCACAAAGGTATCAATCAAATTGGAATACCCAGCTTGGTCAAACTCCTCAATGAAATAGGGACCGACCACATTGCCTTCGCTATTTTTTAGTCGTAATAATGCTTCAAAGCCCACGGCCACATTATGTTCAACATCAACCTTAGGCTGATAATAGAGTAGCAACTCACCATTCAACACCTCTTTCATTGTCTTCTCTAAATTGCGATTGTGCTCAATGGATTGCTGCTGTTTTTGTGAGTAATTTTGCTCGGCAATTTTGTCGATATCGTGTTGAAGTTGTACCCGTTTAATCATGGTTGCATCAATGCTATTGACGCTTGAAATCAGATTAGAGCGCTTTACAAAAGGCAGGTATATCACTACACCTAAGGCGATTAATATCAGCTGCAGGATCACCACACTCAAGCCTTGGCCCGCAATAAGACCATTAAGAATAGTCGGGGTTACCCAGGGAAACCCTTGGCCGGTAAAGGCGATAAAGCCATGTTCTACAGCAAAATAGCCGATCAACATATTCAAACAAGGCACCAGTACAAAAGGCAATACTAGCCTAGGGTTAAAGATGATCGGCAGACCATAGATCAGTATTTCGTTAATATTGAACAACGAAAACGGTAATGAAATACGTGCAACGTTAATCGCATTACGATCTTCCGCTGCAATAAAAATAGCAATAAGCAAAGACAGGGTTGCCCCACTGCCGCCAAAGAGGACAAACAGATCCATAAACTGCGCGATAGTGAGCGCCGGAAACACCTGCTGCAATCCATTGTCGACGCCAACAACCAGCAGGTACGCATTATCACCATGTACCCCAAAACACCAAAGGATATGGGTGACGAGCACTCTAAAAAACACTTGGCTAAATAGGCCTGCCCCAGCCAACTGTTGTACAAAGGGCTCAAGTATATTTTGCGCTAGCTCACTCACCATCCACACACTGCTGGTCACCACAATAAAACAGATTATCAACGGCAGCAGCATATTCAAATGCTGTTTAAGGTAACCACTTAACGAGGTACTTGTCAGTATCTGTAGGCGCTCAATCGACATCACAAATTGCAGGCTATAGGCCATAACAATGGGAATTATCACGGCTCTGGGATCACCGAAAAACTGGCTAAAGCTCTCGCTGTCGATAGACACGCCGTGAACATGAATATGTAAGGCAATTAATGCGCTAATGGATAACGATGCCACGACGACGGCAGAAATATTGAGATATTTGGCAAAATGAAATGACAATGACAACATCGCCATTAACGGAAAAAATGAGGACAACACAATGCCGAACTCTCGCAGCCACGTATAAAAGGCATACTGCTGCCATTGCGGCTGCCACACATCGACTAACGCAAGAATTAACGCCATTAGCGAGTTTACAAAAAGAAATGGCAACAGAGCGATAAAGGATTCGCGAATCGCTATTAAGAATCGACGTTCTGCAACCTTTTGTGTGCCCGGCATGCTGTCCTAAAGTGTTTGTGGCTAACACTTTAAGTTAGTCTAAAAACAGCAAAATAGACAAATAACTCAATATAAACAGTGCAGAATATTGGTCGGCCTAAAAATCAGTAATATTGACCTCGATGGCACGACAACGACGCTAAATTTGGCTGACCTCGTCGGCGCTCAACATTCTGCTTTGGCCAACCTGCAAGCTGTCATCGAGGACAAGGTTGCCCACTGCAAACCGATGTAAACCAATGACTGGGTTTCTAAATCGGCCAAACATGCGCTTGATCTGATGATAACGCCCTTCGGTCAAGGTCACTATAGCGCTTGTCGTATCAATGATTTCCAATTGCGCCGGTTGAGTAACAATGTCTTCATACTCAAAATACATCCCCTGTGCGAAAGCCTCTACATAATCATCATTTAATGGATTTTGTAGTGTAACGCGATATCGTTTAGCCACCTTGTGCTCGGGCGCCATTAAACGTTTTGACCATTGTCCATCATTGGTCAATAACATTAATCCAGAGGTATTGAGATCTAATCGGCCTACGATATGCAGTTGCTGCTTGTCTTGATGGTCAATAAGGTCTAAAACGGTTTGGTGTTTATCATCAACCGTAGCGCTCACCACCCCCACCGGCTTATGCTGCATAAGGTAAACGGGCTGTTGCGCTTGCAGCACCTCATCGTGCAGACAGATATGACTAAACTGATTGATTTGCATGGCGACATCGCGAGCTACAACTCCATCGACGGTCACTGCACCTTGCGCCACAAGCAGGCGTATCTGTTTGCGCGGCAACTGTTGGTGTTGGCTAATGAATCGATCCAAGCGACTTCTATTTGATCTCATGGTTTAAGCGGTCAAGGGGGTTAATTTGTAGGCGCATCGTCTAGCACCTTCGATGATATGCTCTTCACGGCTAACACTCGCTAAGTCACCCAGTAAGCTCTGAAATAGTGCTAATTCGGAACGACAGAAATTTAGACAACCACTGGCCGCAGCACAAATAGGGCAATGATTTTCCAATAGCCAGTAGCACTGGCCATCAAACTCAACATTGGCCACATAGCCCTCTTCAGTACGAATTTGTGCTAACTCATTGAGTTTTCCTGCCAAGTCCGGGTGCGATTGCAGGCGTTGTGAATACTGCTTATAGCTTTGCTGCTCACGGTGAGCAATAAGCTGTTCTAAGCCACCGTCGCCAAAAACAGTGACCACAGACTCAATCAATTGACTGGTAAGATCATCATGTCGATCGGGAAAGAACTTATTGGTACTTGCTGTTAAAGCCCAATAACGTGTCGGTCGACCACGGGCGGCTTTTTTATCTTCAAAAACTAGCATGCCGTCGTCTTCCAATGACTGCAGGTGCTGACGCACTCCCATAGTCGTCAAAGCAAACTCGCTCGCGAGCACTTTAGCCGTCGTAGGACCATGCTGCTTAATATACTCAATAATACGTTCACTGGTTTTCTTCACATGCGTACCTGTTTCAGCCTATCGCTATAGGTCTATTATTACCTATTCACCACTTAAGTAAACTTTTTTATTTACTTTATACTTTACTTTATTAAGTAAAGCATTTACCTTATATAATATTAAGTAAATAAAAAGGATTACATAATGAACTTACTCATCATCAGTAGCAGCCAAAGAGCAGCCTCACAAAGCGACAAGGTAGGTCGATACTTAAGCGAGTCAGAGACGCAATTTGAACAAATTAACTATGTGGAATTATGTCGTTACCAAATTCCATTCTGGGATGGCAGTCAAGAAAGTAAAGCGGCATTAGGTAGTGATTGGAGTGCGCTAAATGATCTCGTTGCAGCCGCTGATGCCATGATACTCATAACGCCTGAATGGGGAGGAATGGCATCCCCCATTTTGAAGAATTTTTTATTGATGTGTGACAACCAAACCACCGCCCATAAACCGGCGTTGTTAGTGTCAGTGTCTAGCGGCATAAGCGGCGCCTACCCAATTGCAGAGCTACGAATGAACGCACTTAAAAATAATAAGATGATTGCCTTACCCGATCACCTGATCATTCGCGATGTCACCCAAATGTTAGAAGCAGATAGCAAGGATAATAGCCGCGATCAGCAACTTAGGCAGCGTATTAGCTACAGTCAGCATATGCTTTATCAGTACGCCCAAGCGTTAGCGGTTATTCGTCACAACCATCAGCACAAGCCCTACCCGAAACAACAAGAATACATTTACGGCATGTAATACCAATCAAACAAGGATAAGACTATGATTCATTTAGAGCACATTAATTTAGTAGTCAGAGACATACCAACAGCACTGAGGTTTTACCAAGCCGCCTTCCCACATTGGTCTGTGCGGGGTGGGGGAACGGGTAGCTGGTATGGGGTGGCACGTCAATGGGTACATTTTGGCGATGATTATCAGTACATTGCGTTTAATGACGATGGCGACAGTGATAACCGCGATTTAAGTGGCCATCAAGTCGGGCTAGCCCACTTTGCTTTTGTTACCGATAACTTAGATGCCATCATCGAAAGACTAGCAGCTGCCGGTTTTAACATCGACAAAGACGGTGCCGAAGATCCCTATCGCCGCAATGTCTACTTTATTGACTCAGATGGCTATGAGATTGAGTTTGTACAGTACCTAAGCGATATTCCTGCGCTGCGTAACCGCTACGATGAGTGCTAATTTAACTCAGCCTAAAAGCCATAGGTGCCGTTAACTGAATTTGCGTAGTACAGACAACGGCACAAACTTCAACAAACGATAGACTACTGACCAAGGCCAACTGGGCACATAACTATGACGTCGCTCCTGCTCTATCGCAGTGAATAGGGCTTTGCCACCGGTTTCAAGGTCGACAATAAAAGGTACTTTTTCCACTTTGGCGTTGATCTCAGTACGAATAAAGCCTGGGTGTATGCACGACACCTTAATAGGAGTGCCTAACATCTCAACCGCGAGACCTTCTGTCATTGAAGTTAATGCGGCTTTTGTTGCGCCATAAACTGTCAGAGCTCGCCTAAACCCCCTAGCGGCGCTAACTGAAGAGATAGTCACCAAATGGCCGGAGTTTTGCCTTCTAAAAATTTGCATTGCTGCTTCAGTTTGCGCTAAAGCGGCAACAAAGTTAGTCATTGCCGTTGCCTTATTGGCTTCAAATTGCCCAGTACCTATGCTGGCACCTTTGCCAATGCCGGCGTTAATAATGATCCGGTCCAGCCCGCCAAATTGCTCGGCTGCTTGCTCAAATACGCTGAAAACCGCTTGGTGATCATCAACATCAAGCTGCTGAATCAACACCTTTATACTGGGATTGATCTGCTTCAATTGGTGCTGCAACTGCTGCAAGTTATCTAGCCGTCTGGCACATAACACTAAATCACGACCATGTGCTGCGAACTCAATGGCCATCTGCTTACCAAGCCCCGAACTTGCGCCTGTTATTAGTATCCTTTTACGCATATCCATCCCAAACTGAACAATGACTCTAGAACCTAATGCTTATATAAGTAAATGTAAACCATTAAGGATTATATGACGCCAAAAAAAATTACAACTAAATATTGAGATTACAGTCGGAAATTTCGCTGAAAAGCATTATATAAAATCGTCATTAATTAAGTAATGATGGAGTTGAGTAACACTCAAAAATAACAATCAGAAATAACAACCACTACAAGGAATTAGTAAATGAATATCAAAAAAACACTCGCGTTAGCCGTCACTGCCATCGCAATCTCTACCGCAGTACAAGCTGCTTATTGGGAGTTTTCCATCTACTCATATGTCGATGACAATGGTGTTGAAGTCGGCCGAGTTTATATCCCGTGCTTTAACCGTAAAGCGGTCCTTACCGGTGTTAGAACCAGTAATAAAGTACTGGTAGAGCGCGGCGTGTGCGCATAGGGAACAAGTACCGCTAACGACGTCTGTTGGCGGTTTTTCAGTTCAAACTAAAACATAAAATGCTAGTAGAAATATATTAAGGCAGCAAACAGGACAACATAAAATACAATACCTAAAGCACAAACAGCATTAAAATCTTTACTTTTAATTCGCTTTTCTCGGCTAAAAATAGCAGGTAGATATAATGGCTTTTGTATTTTCCCAAAGGAAAATATCGCCAATAAAACCGCCCCTGTTGTATAAAACAACACGGACAAAACTAACTCCCATACAACCCAAAAAATCAGTTCTGCCGCAAACTGCGCCACCATGAGTCCTCCTTGAAATGATATTGTGTTACTGCGCAATTAAGCCAAATGGAACATTCAAACTAAAATGCACCGAAAATAAGTAAACTGAGCGTTACCTCTATCTTTAATTACCACGTTAGCCAGCCATATACTTGAGCAGCAGAAAAAATCCACCAAAGAAGCACAAACCAAATAACACCATCATGGTCAACGTCTTAGATTGGCACATCGATTTAACTAGCGCGAACAGGGTATCAGCTTCGAGTAAGTCACGACCCCAGCCACCAGCATGACTTTTGTTTCGACGCTCGATATTGGCTTGAAAACGGTGAGATTGCTTAGGTGTAGAAACGAAATTATCCATGTTTTACCTCTTCTGCTTCATTGCAAAAGCTAGCATAACCACACCAAGGTTAACCAAATAACAACAAATCATTAAACTTAATTAACAATGGGGCGAGGGACATTTGCGTTTATTTACTAAATGATGAAGTTGGCAACGATAGTCAAAGGTCTTTTGCGGCGAATGAAACACAGTATTTTGCAAGGACAAGCATTGCAGTTAAACTACAACAAACACTTTTACTCATTTTGTGTCATGACATCAGCATATCGCTATCAGCACCAATACACCCTAGATAAACACTACTACCTAGAATGCTTTGATCAATCAGTACCGACCGTTGAAGGCTATAAACCCTACACTAAAGCAATCGGATTTATTTTTGTGGGTACCGCATTGTTACTTACGGACACCAATGCCTATGCTTCTTGGTTTATTATTGGCTTGGGATTTATTGAGGGGCTCAGTGTCCGTTTCAAGCGTACATGGTGGTTATGGCGACAACTCATGAGCAAAGCGTCTGGCCACAGTGTGGATCTAACCATCGATGATGAGGGGATCACTAGCCAATCGGCCGTCATTACCCACACCATAGCATGGCAGCAGGTCAATCAAGTTATCACCACCAGCAAGGGCCTGTTGCTACAACTGGAAAAGGGCCAAACCTACTTATCAAATCAGGTGCTTGATGAGTCGGCAATTGCATTTATTCATCAAAAAGTCGCCGAGACAAAACCTGCGTAACACTTAACTATTGCCGAAGGTATTTCTTATCATTGAATTACCTTTGGCTAGATATAGTCGACATAACAGCATAAAAAAGGTGCTTATTCACAACGCAGTAAAATTTTGAACTGCTACACTTAAAGCCACACCCCTATATATGGATGTATATGGCTTATGTATCAAAAGTTCATGGATGATGACTTTCCCTTTGCCATGATGCTGTCCAGCGTTAATGGTGACATTATTGAGTGCAATCAGGCGTTCAAGTCCCAGTTTAACTATCAGTTTGATTCAGCGATAAAAACAAGTGTTACGTCGCAGCTTGTACCGCTGGGTGCAGCCTTTGCTAGCCAAGCTAGTAAACAATTTAGTGATTTGGTCCTGCAAAAAGATGGCTTGTTTATGTTCAAGCATGCCAACGGATGCACACGAGTACGAATATCAGCGCAATATGATCATCACCAGCACCACTACTTACTTCTATTTACGCCGCAGTCTTCTGATAAAGCTTGTCCACTACAACTAAATCAATTGATCGACAGTGCCAGTATTGGTTTGTGGCGATTTGACATTAAAACAGGGCAATTTAGCTGCTCGCAAAAAATGCTATCACTCCTTGGCCTCGAGCTTAACTGTCGCTATCAATGGCAAGAGTTTGTCGAACAGATTTGTCCTAATGACCGACACAAATTTGCCAGCCTAGCCGACCTAGCATCCGCCAATAGCAGCAACTGCTTTCAATTTAGTATGGAAAACAATCCTAGCAGTCTTTTCGAACTGCGCTGCAAGCACTTTAGCTATCAATCATCGTCAGAGCTCATCGGCTTAGTATTTGATAGAACTGAATCTAATGACATGCTGCAGGATTTGAAGAAACTGCACGAAGCGCGAGACTTAGCACTCGATGCGGGCAACATCGGTAATTGGCACGCCGAAATAGACCGTCAAGGTCAGTGGATGTGGAGCTGGGACAAACGTGCCAATGAGATGTGCGGTATTGCTGAGCATCGGCGCGGAGATATTAAAGCTTGGGTGGAACGTCTACATCCAGAAGATTGTGATCGGGTGTTTTCAGCAATAGAGCATTCCCTTGAAACGGGTGAAGCCTTTCACCAAGAGTATCGTGCTACCCATGACAATGGCGATATCGTCTACGTTGTCGGTAAGGGCCAAGTGGGTAAAAACGATCTCAATCAAAATAGCCGAATCGATGGGGTTTGTATCGACCAAACCCCGATTGTAGAAGCACAAAAGGCACTTCAAGAAAGCAATAACACCTTAGAGTCGCGAGTAGCGCAGCGTACAACGGAATTACAAAAGGCCAAAGAACTTGCCGAACGTGCCAGTCAGGCAAAAAGTGAGTTCCTGTCGATGATCAGTCACGAATTACGCACCCCGATGAATGCGGTAATCGGTGCACTTGAGCTGCTAGAGTTTACTGACGATTCTAAAGAGGCGGATGAACTGATCAATACGGCCTCCACTTCGGCAAACAACCTTATATACATACTCAACGATATTCTCGATATCAATAAAATTGAGTCTGGAAAGATGGATGTCGAACAAGCTGATTTTTGCATCTCAGAGGTCGTGCAAAACCTGCAACAGCTATTTGCCCCGACAGCCCATCGTCAAAATCTAGATTTTGTGATTAATGAAGACCCTGACATTCCAGCCTTGCTTGAAGGTGACAGTGTCAAAGTCAGGCAAATATTATTTAACCTGCTAAGCAATGCGATGAAGTTTACCCATTCAACTTCAGATGTAAGAGGCAAAGTTGGCCTCAAAGTATCCATTAGCGAACAAAATAGTGTGGTAACTAAGGTTCGATTCACGGTCACAGATACCGGCATTGGTATAGACAAAGACACTCAAAAACAGTTGTTTACTCCATTTACCCAAGCTCAAAAATCAACTACCCGAGAGTACGGTGGTACTGGGCTGGGCTTAGCAATTTGCGGCAAGTTGACCAATCTACTTGCAGGAGAAATTAGCTTGGAGAGCGAGCAAGGCAAGGGTTCCAGTTTCAGTGTTGAGCTGCCTTTCTGGCCAGCAAAATCAAGTGCCCCCGCCCCGGCGTTACTGCATCATCAAATAGCAGTAGTGACGTTACAGCATAATCCGCTCGATGCTCACCGAATCACCCAGTACTTAATCAATGCCGGTGCAAACGTCACCAAGGTTTCACTCGATGAGCTTTTTGATGCCGAGCAGCACTTCGACGCTGTGCTAGTGCTCAGCGGCAACTACACTGAAAGCCAGCAGGAGTTGGTGCAACTTTTTGGACAAAATGAACAAGCAGATAATCTATTGCTACTGATCCCCAATGGCGATAAAAACAAGCTGCAAAGCCTAATACCACTTGCCGTTAGCTTAAATCCTTTTCCGTTGTGTCAGGCACAGCTAATTCAAGCATTAAGCGACTCGATTAATCAGCGAGATACCATAGACTTAGATAACCTAGACTTGAGTTTTACTGACCTTAGCCAGCCGCAACAGACCACAGAAACTGCTCGTCAACATGCCGACATTTTGGTGGTAGAAGATAACCCACTCAATCAAAAGCTCATCGTAAAACAACTCAAGACATTAGGTTATCAATGTGACTTAGCTGAAGATGGTGTCGATGGCATTGCACTATGGCAAAACGATCAATACAAGCTTATTTTGACCGATTGTCATATGCCTAATTTAGATGGTTACGACATGTCTAAGAAGATTAGAAATCTTGAGTCATTAAGTAATAAGGATGCCATCCCTATTGTGGCCATTACCGGTGCAGCGATGAGCACTGAATTAGACTATTGCTATCAATCTGGCATGAATGATTTTGTCAGTAAGCCAATCCAGTTGCGCGATTTAGAAAAAGTGATGCAAAGGTGGTATAGCCATGACTCCTATTGAAAGCGTCATTTTGGATCGCAATATCCTAATCAGTCTCATTGGCGATGACCCGCAAGAAATTGCCGATTTTCAGCATCAATTTATCGCTCAGGCACAACAGAGCCTTAAAAAATTAGCAATGGATTTCAATCAAGCCGACTTTAATGGGGTAAAACAAGAAGCTCACTTCTTAAAAACATCGGCTAAAGCCATTGGCGCACTGCAAGTAAGCGATATTCTACAATCGATAGAACATGCCGCCATCGCTCACGATAAAGCGACCACTAAAAGCCTCATCTTGTCACTTAAACACGCGCTGCAAAGCTTAATTGGAGCGATTCAACAATGATGAAAAAATCCAATATTGCCAGCCGTCATCCTAAGGTGATTATGATTTATGATCACGAAGAAGACATTGTCGGTGCAGCGAGTATTATTTCGGAACAAGTACTAGACTACCGCACCCTCCCGGCAGATAGGCACATTAAAGATAGGTTGCAGGAGTTTAAGCCCAGTGTCATTTTATTTGCGATGAGTACCATTACCGACAGTATCGAGCTTTACACTAAGCTTATCGACGCTAAGGTCATTGATTTTATTCATTACAGTGTCTTGATGTGTAAAAACAAAGAATCAGGTATCGCCTTTCGTTGTTGCATCAAGAATGTGTTCGACAATTACTTTGTTTACCAACCTTTATACGAAAAATTTCGTCTCAAGGCGATAGTCCATAACGGCTTATCGATTACCCAATCCCACAGTCAATACCAGGGCCTTTCAGACGACCAGCTCGATGATATTGATGCCAGCTTAAAAACCCTCATCGATAGCGGCAGTGATTGTAGGCAGCACCTACTTGATTCAGTGGCAGAGTGTAAATCAGCACTTGCTGCCGCACCAGCAACCAACCACGGCATTAATAATGACCCGGAACAGATCATTGCGGCACTAAAAAGCCAACATATCGATCCACTGCTGGCTGATTTAGAAGACCAGATAAAGTCCGGTCTCGATGCCATGCTAGATCAAATGCTAACCAAGCAGTTAGCGTTAAAACAGAGTAATCGACGTCAGCAACCAAGGGAGAAAACCAGTAGCAACACCCTGAATGACTTGCTTGCCCCAGCGCCCATAACCAAAGCCAAGCGCCACAAAATTCTCGTCGTTGAAGACAATCACCTGTACCGAGAAATGATCGTTAAAGCCCTGCAACAAGATAAATTTGATACCGATGAAGCCAGTGACGGCATCACCGCATTGAAAAAGATTAAGGCGAATGACTACTCACTTATCCTGATGGATCTGTTCATGCCGAATTTGGATGGCATTAACACCACCAAACAAATCCGCGTGGTTAATAACGGGCAAGATATCCCGGCCATCGCGCTCACAAGCAATAATAACCGCGACTTAATTAAACGTTGGGCACAATTAGGGCTCAAAGGCTATATTCTGAAACCCTCAACCAAACAAGAGATTATTGCCGCGGTAAACACCACCATTAACTAATCGGGTGTATTGGCAGTGACAAAGTGCCTCTACGTAACAAAGTGCCGCTGCGTAATAAGATGACGATGCGCTTCATCACCCATAGAGATCAGTTGTGGCTGCTTAACTTGCGCCGTGCTAAAGCTGGCTTTATCTGCCCAAGCAAACCAATTGATATCTATCAATGACTGCGCAGTCGCGCCGCCTAAGGTGTTACCCGGCCCGAGTACAATCACTTTATCGGGTGCAAACTCCTTCACCGCTACCTGAATCGCGCGAGTAAAGTCATAGGGCTCGACCACCTGATTGCGCAGAGTATATTGATGCAACTGGCGTATATCGGTGCTGAGCGGATACCACAAGTGACCGCGACCATCGACCATCGGAATAGTGGGTGCTTGAAACAAGTGCACAGGTAACAACTCTTGACCTCGCTGCGAAATATCTTGCATCAGCGGCGTGTGAAATGCGCCATGATTATAAAGGCGCAGCGGATACTTATCGTCAATACTGGGCAACAACTCAACCGCTTGGCTCAAACCCGCTTCGTTACCAGCGATAACTTGATAACCACCTAGATTTATTGACAAATATAACTCGCAGCCGTCAATTTGGCTGACTTGGTGGATCACCTGCTCAACTGCCTTTTTCGCCTGTGAATTAACTTGCCAGTGCGCATCCATTACTGGGTAAATAATCTGCCCACCAATCAAACCATCTGCCATCATAGAGCCCATGGTGTTAATCACTTCAATCGCATTAGGCTGTGACAACGCGTCCGCGCAGGCCATCGCAATATACCAGCCCATCGAATTACCGGTCACGGCCACCACTTCATAACGGCTTTGATCGATATCCATAAAATCAGCTAAAGCACAGGCATAAATCAATGCAGAAGCATTCTCCCCAGGCGTATGCAACTTGAAACTGTATTTCTTGGCCTGATCTAATTCGCTGATAGCTGCCTGTTGTTGCTTAGCTCTAAAGTGGTCAATGCTTTCAACAAGCTGTTTTTTATCAGCATGGTACTTAACGAGGTAGCCCAGTTCAGTCTTGTTGTAGCAACCGCGTCCAGGTGCGACTACGACCACTCGCTCACGCTCAGCGCTACCATGTTTGCTCTGGTCACTATGGGGATTAAAGCTCATCAATTGGCCTCGTTCGAGTTAGAATCGGTTAACATAGCAAGCGCTTTAGTCATGATGTCGTTGCGACTTGGCAGTGGTAAGGTGGCCGCATCAGCCAGAGGAATAAAGCTGTCTTGTGCGGTGATACGTGCAAGCCTTGGCGTATCCCCCCCCAAATGCTCACGCAGTTCCGTACATATTTGCTCACTGATAGACCCGGTACGGCGACACTCATCAACAACCAATACATTAGTCGCCCCACTAATTTCAGCCGCTAACCCCTGGCTATTTAATGGTGCTAACCAGCGCAGATCAATAACGGAAACCTGCAAGCCCTGTTGCAATAGTGCTTGTTGTGCTTGGCGGCAAAGAAAGTAGCCATTACCGTAGCTGATCATGACCAATGCTTTGCCCTCACCCTCAACATGAAAATCCCCGCATCTCATCGGCACACTGGCAGCTTCGCTTTGGTAACTATGACTCCAGAGGCCATCGCCTTCTTGCAGCAAATCTCGAGTCATATAACGTGCGATAGGCTCCAGAAAAATCACCACTCGCTGCTCTTCTAGCGCTAACCGCACGCATTCACGCAACATAGCCATGGCATCAAAACCATTTGATGGACAGGCAATGATGACGCCGGGAATATCTCTAAATACCGCAAACGAGTTATCATTGTGGAAATGACCACCGAAGCCTTTTTGATAGGCAAGACCAGCAATGCGGATCACCATAGGGTTAGTAAATTGACCATTTGAGAAAAATGGCAACGTAGCGGCCTCGCCTCTAATTTGATCTTCAGCATTATGCACATATGCAAGAAATTGGATTTCAACAATCGGCAAAATACCATTGTGGGCCATGCCGATCCCCAAACCCAAAATGGAGGTTTCATCTAACAAAGTATTAATGACTCGGTTAGGACCAAAACGCTCAACCAATCTGGCAGTAACGTGGTAAACCCCACCTTTACGACCGACATCTTCACCGCATACCACGATATTTTTGTGCTTCGCCATCAATTCAGTGAGTGTTAAGTTAAGCAACTTCCCCATATGGATGGGCTTACCCAGTGATGCTTTGTCAGCTTGTAGCAACAAGCTAAGTTGCTGCTCATCTAGGTTTGGCGGTGATAGCCGATCACGCTTTGGCGGAATGATTGAGGCCATCACGTCGGCGGCACTCGTTAGTTTAGGCCGACTAACCGCAGCGTTAGCAACAGCATGGATTTGCGTTTTTAATTGCTGATACCGCTCAACAATCTGCGTCGCCGTCATCAGCCGGCTGTCAATGAGCTGCTGGGCAGTAACCAACAATGGATCTTGCGCTTCGTTGTCCAATATTTGCTGTTTGCTCATATAAGCAATTTCGGCATCACTACCCGCGTGCCCCATCAGTCTCACGGTACGAACATGTAAAAATACCGGAGTACGATGGGTACGGGCATAATCTGCGGCCGCTCGGCTAGCCTGATAGCAATCCAATATGTCACGGCCATCACAACGGATGTACTTTAATGCGGGCCGATTGGCAAAGTTTGCAGCAATCCAGCCTTGTGGCGTCGGTGTAGAAATACCTATGCCATTATCTTCACAGATAAACACTAATGGCATTGGCACATGTTGATATGCCGCCCAACAAGCCGCATTGATTGCAGTTTGTGCGCTTGCATGATTTGCCGATGCATCGCCAAAGTTACACAGCACCACGCTATCGGCAGCCATGTGAGCCGCCACAGCCACTCTTTCGGTGAGCGGAATACTCAGCGCTGCGCCTACGGCTTTAGGTAAGTGCGAGGCAATCGTTGATGTCTGCGGCGGGATATTAAGGGCTTTACTGCCAAGCACTTTATGACGACCGCCGGAGATAGGATCATCACTGGCGGCGGCAAAAGATAACAGCATGTCGTATAGTTGACTCTCACCGTCTAAATGACGACCACGCTCTAACATAAATGCGGCACTGCGATAGTGCAAAAAGGCCATATCATCGACCCGAAAAGCCAGTCCATAAGCCGCGTTGCCTTCATGGCCCGCACTGCCAATGGTGTAGAAGCCTTGATTACGACTGCGCATTTGCCGAGATTCTAAATCTAATAAGCGGCTTTTCAACTGAGATTCAAATAAGCCAATAAAGTCATGTTGACTCAAACCTAGCTTGCGATAGTCATGCCCATGGGCAATATCACTAAATTGCTGTTGATTAATGCGATCGATAAAACTGCGATCGATAGCGATAGCTCTGTCTTCCATACGAATCCATTACCTTGCTAATAAAGAGGAGCAAGGGAGCAAAGCTCCCTTGTTATCGATCACCCGAAGGCTTGAATGCCGGTTTGTGCCCGTCCTAAAATGAGTGCGTGAATGTCGTGAGTGCCCTCATAGGTATTAACAGCCTCAAGGTTCATAACATGGCGAATAACATGAAATTCATCTGAAATACCATTGCCACCATGCATATCTCTTGCAACTCGCGCAATGTCCAATGCTTTACCACAGGAGTTACGTTTTATCAGCGAGATAGCCTCAACCGGTAACTGGCCAGCATCCATTAACCGCCCAGCCTGCACACAGCTCAGTAAGCCTGTGGCTATCTCTGTTTGCATGTCTGCGAGTTTCTTTTGAATCAACTGTGTCGCCGCCAATGGTCGATTAAACTGAACTCTATCTAAACTGTATTGCCTTGCCGCATGCCAGCAAAACTCTGCGGCACCCAGTGCGCCCCATGCAATCCCATATCGGGCTTTGTTAAGACACCCAAATGGCCCCTTAAGACCGCTGACATTTGGAAGCAGGGCTGATTCGCTCACCTCGACATTGTCCATGACAATTTCACCGGTTATCGAAGCTCGCAGAGAGAATTTGCCTTCGATTTTCGGTGCACTTAATCCAGGCATGCCTTTTTCTAAAATAAAGCCCCGAATTTCACCGTCCAACTTAGCCCATACCACGAATACGTCAGCAATCGGCGAATTAGTGATCCACATTTTGGCTCCGTTTAACCGATAGCCCCCCTCAATCGCTTCCGCGCGCGTTTTCATGCCGCCGGGGTCAGAGCCAACATCAGGCTCTGTTAGACCAAAGCAACCGACCCACTCGCCTGTTGCCAATTTAGGTAGATACTTCTGTCGTTGCTCTTCGCTGCCGTATTCATGGATCGGGTGCATGACCAATGAAGATTGCACACTCATCGCCGAACGATAGCCACTATCTACCCGCTCTATCTCTCGCGCCACCAGTCCGTAACTGACATAATTTACATTCGAACACCCGTATCGCTCTGGCAGTGTCGCGCCTAACAAGCCTAATTCACCCAGCTCATTCATAATTTGCCTGTCAAAATGCTCTTGGCGATTAGCCATTAGCACCCGGCTCATCAATTTATCTTGCGCATATTCGTGCACACTATCGCGGATCATCCGCTCTTCTTCAGTTAAGAGTTGATTTAATTGCAGTGGATCAGCCCAGTCAAAATGTGCACGTGCCATGATAATTCCTTTGTTGATGTCGATTTAATAACCCAGCAAGTGATTACCGATGTTAGCGAGTAACGCCACGCCCTAGCAGCGAGTGTTTAATCCGTCCGTTATGCCAGTAATCAATAATCAGCAATAGCTACAATAAGGGGATTCTCGGTCAATAAAAAATATTGTTTTTCTTTGTCATTTATAGTTTTTAGCTATACCTTACGTAAAGGTAAATAAAATCAAACGTTGAGTGATTTTGGGGGCAGCGATGAACCTGCGAGCGCTAAAATATTTTGTCGCGGTATTAGAAAAAGGCAGTATTAGTGCCGCAGCGAAGCACTGTTATATTGCTCAGCCTTCGATTTCAACAGCCATTGTACAGCTAGAAAAACAGCTCAATAATCAGTTATTCATCCGTCATGGCAAAGGCGTGCGCGCCACTGAAGCGGGTTTACGGCTTTACCCTTTGGCGCAACAACTACTCAGCGAAGCAAAAGCCATTGAATCTTTGTTTAGTTCACCTCTGCAACGGGCAACATTCAAGCTGGGACTAATCCGCTCATTGGGCGTACAGCGGATGAGTCAACTACTAAAAGAATTTACCCACACGGCAAGTGATATTGAGCTCAGTTTAGTTGAGCCAAACGAGCCTGCTGACGCTAGAATTATTACTACGACAGATTTGGTCTCCACTGAGCATTTTGAAGCAATCTGGCACGATAACTACCTACTGGCGATTCCTGCCAGTTTTAGTCTCAGTTTACAAAGCAAAATACAGTTACAGAATCTTAACCAGCAGCCTTTTATTTATCGCGCCCCTTGTGAAGCCTTAGCAGAAATGCAGCAGTTAATGGATTTAGAGGGGATACAGCTGCAAATTCGCGCGCGTATTCAAACCATAGAGTATGCAGTTGGTTTGGTCAGTGCCGGAGTCGGCATCGCGCTTGTTCCCGATATTCCAGCCATTACTGAGCAGAAAAATATTGTATTTAAGACTTTGCAGGATATCGAATTAAAACGCACTGTAGGATTGGCACTCCCCAGAGAAAGGCAGCTCACTTCAGCACAACAATTCCTGCAACAAATCTGCCAACAACACAAAACCAAATAGCAGCATTAACACACAAAGTGGCAACATAATAGTCGTTACTGACAAACAATCACCTAGTTTGTGTATCAGTTTGCATCAGAAACCATTAAAAAACTGCCTAAGAGTGAGCGAGATGATACTCTGTTGCCGGATATGTTAATTCTGTGATGGGGTTTTGAGTAGCTGCTATGAAAAAGCTTAACCTGATTTTGCTCAGTGCAACTTTATTGTGCACACCACTGTTTGCCAGCGAGCAAAACTCTTGTGGTGAGTATAGTGAGTGTATTGCCATTGATCGTTGGGATATCGGTATTGCTGCTGGCTACGGTGAAAGATCTAACCCATTAAAAGACTACGATGATATTCCCATCTACCTGGCACCGACCATTGCCTATTACGGCGACAGTTGGTTTTTTGACAATGGTAATTTTGGCTATACCTTAGCAGAACAAGAAAAATATACCGTCAACCTAGTCACCAGCTTTAGTGCCGATAGCGCGTTTTTCTACCGCTGGGATCCATCTAATATCTTTATTGCTGGAACAAACTCGTTCAAACAACAAGTGAGCGCGATGCCAATGCTTGCTGACTCGAGTGGCAAAGACAAGCATTCTGCGTCAAAAACGGTTTTTAACGAACTAGAAACTCGACACTTTACACTTCTTGGCGGAGCCGAAGCATTTATTTACACTCGAGCTGGTATTATCAATCTCAGCCTTGCACATGACATGTTCAATGTGCATCAAGGCACAGAGGCCAACGTGAAATGGTTATATAACGTCGCCATTGAACAATGGAAGTTCGAATTAGCCGCAATACTGAACTGGAAAAGCGAAGAGATAGTGGACTACTACTACGGAGTGAGACCCAGTGAAAATATCTACTGGAGTGAACACTTTGATGCTAAATCAGCGATTAATCTTGGTATGGAATTTACCAGTCAGTTCGTAATGACCGAACATTGGGAGCTAGTGTTTTTAGCTCGCTACACTGATATTGCTGATGAAATAGCTGACAGCCCACTGCTCAATGAACGCTACTCGAGCACTTTTTTTGTCGGCACGGCTTATAGGTTTTAAGTGTAGTGCGTTTGTTTCATCCTTTATTGATAACTTGGTGTTTATTGTTACTGTCTTTATTTGGCAGTGATTTTGCGCAGGCCAATGATGATAAATTTGATCTAGGGCCCAGTTTAAATCTCTCACCTCAGTTTTGTATCACGTCAATAGACGATAATATCTGTGAACTAGATATCACACTCGAGTGGGATGACAGTGTGACACAAACAGTGTGCATATTATCTGATCACGAGGCGCTGCCTAAATGGTGCGCTCAATCAGCTGATATTCACTCATATAAGTTTTCAATAGAAGCTAGCAAGGACGTGCAATTTATCATGACTGATAAAGCCAGCAATCAAACATTAGCTGGTGTAAAACTCAAGGTCACGCCCGCCACTGAAAAGCAGGTGCGACGTCGCTACCGAAACCCATGGAGTTTATTCTAATGACCGAACCTCAATCGACCCATCGAGTCCTGTTGGTAGAAGATGATATTCGTCTTGCCAATCTGATTGTGGATTACTTAAAGTCGCATGGAATGCACGTAGAAGTCGAACGCCGCGGGGATACCGTTCTTACGCGTTTAATTAACTACAAGCCTGATATTATTCTACTTGATATCATGTTACCTGGCATGGATGGCTTGACCCTGTGTGAGAAACTACCAGACTACTTTGCTGGCCCAATATTATTAATGAGCGCTTTAGGCTCTAATGAAGACCAAATTAAAGGCTTAGAACTTGGGGCTGACGACTACGTAGTTAAACCTGTCGACCCAGCGTTACTCATTGCCCGAATCAATAACCTATTGCGCCGCACAGCAAAACCACCTCAAGTGGAATCGCACTGCTTAAGCTTTGGTAAATTGAGCATTGACCCTCATACTCAAGCAATTCGACTAGGTGAAACCGAAGTTGATCTGACGAGTCACGAATTCGAGCTATTGTGGTTACTTGCTTCGCAAGCCGGACAAGTACTAAGTCGCCAGTACATCTACCAATACCTGCTAAATATTGATTTTGACGGTAAAGATCGCAAAATAGATGTAAGAATTTCTCGCTTGCGTAAGAAATTAGGCGATAATATTGAAACGCCGTTCAGAATTAAAACGGTATGGGGCCAAGGCTACTTATTTGCGCCGGAAGCTTGGAACAACTAATTAACCAATATTGGATTTCGCTTGAAACGACTTTTTATCAGCCTTTACCTGCTACTGAGCTTAAGTTTTTTAGGTATTGGCTGGACGTTAGATAGCATATGGCAAAACAATATTGAAGACAGTGGCGACATGGATGCGCCGCTGATTGCCCTCGCACAGTTACTATCAAGCTTGCCAGAATATGAGCGCGATGAGTATCTACAAAAAATCAATCACAATCCTAGCTACCCGCTACGATTACTCAATCAATCCCAAGTTGCATTTGGTAAAAGCCAAGGCCTATCCTCTGACAGTATTCTAGTCACGCGTCACGATGATAATCACGAACTGCAATTTATCGCAGTCGACAGTCAAGTGCTGGTCGCTGGCCCGGTCGAGATCGATCCCCGTGGGCGCTTACGTGGCTTGTTTACCTTGTTCTTTTATCTGTCGCTCGCTTTTGTCGCCTTGATTTGGGTTTGGCCCCTATCGAAAGATTTAAAAACCTTGCGCCATGCCACTCGTAAGTTTGGCCAAACTAATTGGGATACCCAAATACAATTATCTCCTAGCTCGCAGGTACACTCTCTGGCCGATACTTTTAACGAGATGGCCAAACACATCAGTGCACTGATTGAAAATCAAAAGCACTTATCAAATGCAGTTTCCCATGAAATTAGAACGCCGCTCGCTAGGCTTAAGTTTGCCCTTGCCTTAGCACCGCAATACTGTACTCCAGAGTCTGACCCAGAAAGGCGTCAAGCTTTTTTAGATGACATGCAGCAAGATGTCAAAGAGATGGAGAACCTACTGCAGGAACTGCTGACCTACGCCAGTTTAGAGTCCAACCGCCAAGGGTTAGATTTTGAACGTTGTAATTTAACCCGCTTAACCCAACAAACTATCGAGCGCTTACGTGGCTTAGGGCCGCAAAATATTAGTATCAATACCGATAGAACCATGGAAGTGATGGGCGATCCATCACTTATTGAGCGCGCACTTCAAAACTTAGTCACCAATGCTCAACGCTTTAGTGAACATAATATTGACATCAGCCTGATTAACCAAGGCAATCGGATCTGCTTAACCGTAACCGATGATGGCCCAGGCATTGCGGAACAAGATCAAGAGATGATTTTCGAGCCTTTTTATCGCAGTAAAGTGGTGCAAAATGGCAACAAAGGCCACGGCTTAGGTTTAGCGATTATTAAACGCATCATGGAGCGTCATCAAGGTGAGGTGAAGTTATCTAGCCAACCGGGAAAAACGGCATTTACCCTTATTTGGCCTCATGTTGATTTACGAAAAAGCCCCCAACATAGCGAATAACGGCTGATTTTTCGCTATCAGTCTGGCTCTGGTTCTTCAAAATCAAACGTGGGAGTCGCAGACTGTCTGGCGGCAATAATTTGTTGCTTTTTCGCCTTCATTAACGCCAGCTGGCGTCGGCGCTTACGCTGTTTACACAGTCGAATCACATCATATTTTTTTGCATCAGAGAAATGTAACCAATTAAAGCGCTCATCTCGATTTCTTAAACATCCCTTACAGTAACCCTTAGCATCTGTTTGACAGATACCAATACATGGGCTGGGGATATCAAAAAACTCGAGTTGCTCCATAATGATAACTGACAGGCTCCGCGACCATAATAATCTATACTTTAACCATAACTGATTTATTAAGCCTTGGCTAAAAATTATCCGCTATTGAGCAAAAAACCTTGCATACTGAGCGCGTTAGCGCCACATTGAAACAAACACCTTGAGGATAATAAACGATATGAAACAACTTCTGGTTTGTCTTTTTACCCTATTATTTATAAGTGGTTGTGCGACTAAGTCACAGCAAGACTACGACACCAATTATGATTTCACCCAACTACAGCGTTTTGACCAATTAGCCGCAAGTGAAAGTAATGATAGGTTAAGCGCCGGTAGAATCGAGCAAGCCATACTAGAAGAAGTATTAGCAAAAGGTTTCGTGCTCGATACCAACAATCCACAGTTTCATGTGACATATGGCTTTAAAGTTGAAGACAAACCAAAAGACTCTAGCATGTCGATTGGGGTAGGCACCGGTACATGGGGCAGTGGCGGCGGAGTCAGTGTTGGTACCTCAGTTGGCGTACCACTTGGTAGTGACAATGTTAAGGTGCAAACCATTCAAATAGACGTTATTGATACTGAGACCAATCGACTGGTTTGGCGCGGTACCGATAAGTTTAACTTTGATGCCGGTGGAGAACAAAAAGCCGCCGATACCCGTAAAACCGTGGCGAAAATCTTAGCCCAATTCCCACCAAACAAAGGCAACTAAAGCCATTTATCCTAAAAAAAGAGGCGCAAGCGCCTCTTTTTTTATCGTTGTAGCGCTAGGTTAATGAAACAGATAGTTTAACCAGCCTTGCATCCGCAGAATGACCCGGCGCATCACAGCAACGTGGGCAAAGTGCTCAGTATAGATAGCTGCTTGACCCGCCACACCTGCAGGGAAACGGGTATTCATGTCATCGGCTTCTAAATCAATCAGCACGATTGAGCGGCCGCGAGGCATCAACGCCACACCTGAAACCAATAACCCCCGTGATTGCATTTCACCTTCTGCCATTGCAGGAAGAATTGTTGCAACCTTGCCCTTAAAGACTTCACCTGGGGCTGCATCAAGAATAATCTCTGCTTCATCGCCCTCTTTGAGCCTTAGCAGCGAGTTCTGCCAAAATGCGCCAGCGAAGTAACGCTCTTCATCTGGAATAAAACTCACTAACGATCGTAGCGGCATAGGCACGGCTATAATACCGGGGCGCAATAGCATTTGGGTCACCATACCATCAGCCGGCGCACGTACCACAGTTTGCTCAAGATCGAACAGGGCTTTATCCAGCTCAGCCTTAATGCCAGCCACTTTAGTATTCACGCCATCAACGTTAGACTCAAAAGCCAAGCGAGCACGTAATTCCTGCGCTTGAGCTGCAGAAAGCGACGCTTCAGAACCCAGATAAAGTTGGCGTTTGTTATCGAGTTCTAACTCAGTAAACGGAGAGTTAGCACCGCCACGTTTACGCCCTTTCTCATAACGTTCATAGGCCGATTTGGTCCGGTCTCTGTCTGCTACCGCACGTTCAACGCTTGCCAATGAGGTTTTCCACTGCGCTTCGAGCTGTGGCACTTCGAGTTCTGCTGCGACTAACGCGGCTTTCTTTTGCTGCACAATCGCTTCAAAAGGACGCGGGTCGATTCGGAATAACACATCACCTTTTTTCAGCGGCACATTAGGCTCAACTTCAACCTCTGTGACAATCCCTCTAACTGCAGGGTTAATAGGCACCGTAACGAAAATTTCTTTAGCAAAAGGCGTGTAAGGATGGTTGTAGTTCATTAACAGCACTAACGCACCAACAATGAATACCCCACCTAAAATAGCGGTAGGAACGGTCCACTTATTTAACGGGATCTTAAATACTTTAAATACGGCGATACAGATAGCGGCATAGGTAAGAATCAGTAGTAAATCCATGGTTATTTCTCTCCCGACTTATCTGCATCGCTAGCTTGTGTACCCGCGCTTAATGCGGCGACTTGTTGCTGCAGCTCAACTACCGTTTGATTGAGCTTTTTGACATCATCTTCAAGCTCTATCTCGCGTTTAGCCACATCATCAAAGCCCCAACCTCGGTCTTCTCGATACAATGTGGCCCATATCCATAAAAATGGCCAAATGGCATGAAGCGTAAATAAGCTGATCCAACCAGCGACATGTAAAGCATCTTGCTGAGGATGGTTGCGCTTTTTGGCTATTTCATAGGGAATATCATGAATCACAATAATTCCGTAGAAAATAAAAATAGCCACAAAAAATAACACACCTAACGCAAAGTAATCTAAGAACACTATTCGCTCCTTAAAAGTCGATATCGCAATCCTGCGACATTTAGTGGCTTTAGTTTTTTGTAAATAAAGGATAAACACCTTATTCAACATCTTCCCAACATTTGCCTAGCAAATCCAGCAATTTTTATCAGCATCTGGTCTTAGTTTGGTGATCTAACACACAGCTTCTATTGTACAAAAAGCGTTTGTCATTGCTTCACGCTATGATATTGCGCAACTGCAAACTGCTTTGCTGATAATCATTTTTATAACAAGTAACCGACAAGGTACCCACAATGATAGGCACCCCAAACTCTACAAATGCCACTCGCGCTATGCTGCTAGGCTGTGGCGAACTTGGTAAAGAAGTCGCAATTGAGCTGCAACGCATGGGCGTTGAGGTCATCGGTGTAGACCGCTATCCAAATGCCCCCGCAATGCAAGTGGCTCATCGTAGCCACGTCGTCAACATGCTTGACGCTAGCGCATTAAGAGCGGTGATCGAAGCCGAAAAACCTCATTACGTGATTCCTGAAATCGAGGCGATTGCCACCCAAACATTAGTCGAAATGGAAGCTGAAGGCGTCAATATTGTTCCCACAGCCAAAGCCACGCAACTCACAATGGATAGAGAGGGGATCCGTCGCCTAGCTGCGGAGACTTTATCGATTCCAACCTCACCCTATTTCTTTTGTGATACTGCAGAAGAATTTGAGCAAGCGGTGGCTGACATTGGCTTACCTTGCGTCGTTAAGCCGGTAATGAGTTCTTCAGGTAAAGGCCAAAGTGTTATTCGCCAAGCAAGTGACATTGACAGCGCGTGGCAATACGCGCAAGAAGGTGGTCGTGCCGGCCAAGGCCGAGTGATAGTAGAAGGCTTTATTGAGTTTGACTATGAAATCACCCTACTCACAGTCAGCGCTGTAAACGGTATTCATTTTTGTGATGCCATTGGCCATCGCCAGGAAGATGGCGATTACCGCGAGTCATGGCAGCCACAAGCGATGTCTGCCACCGTACTAGACAAGTCTCAAGCAATCGGTAAAAAAGTCGTTGAAGCACTAGGCGGCTATGGTCTTTTCGGTGTCGAGCTGTTTATTAAAGGCGATGAAGTGTATTTCTCTGAAGTGTCTCCGCGCCCACATGATACCGGTTTGGTCACGCTCATCAGCCAAGATTTGTCAGAGTTTGCCCTGCATGTTCGTGCAATTTTAGGCCTGCCTATTGCTAATATTGCCCAGCATGGCCCTTCAGCATCTGCAGTGGTACTCGCTGAAGGCACCTCAAGCAATATTCGCTTTGAAGGTGTCGAGCAAGCACTTACGCAAATTAATACCCAAGTGCGTTTGTTTGCGAAACCCGATATTGACGGACGCCGCCGTTTAGGTGTTGCACTGGCACGGGATAACGATATCGATAGCGCGGTGACCAAAGCGGTTAGCGCAGCCAGCGAAATTAAGGTTATTCTTTAACAGTTAGTACCTGTACTCAAAAAAATAGGGCTATCAGCCGATAGTCCTATTTCATCAATTGACCTGATTTTCAGGCGTGCCGGCCAAAAATGCTTGCAAATTGGCTACCGCTATCGCCATTAAGCTTTGCCGCGCTTCTCGGGTTGCCCAGGCGTTGTGAGGGGTAATATTGGCATGCTTCGCAGTTAACAATGGATTATTACTGCTTGGTGGCTCGGTCGACAAAACATCCAACCCTGCCGCAGCAATTTGACCTCGATTGAGCGCATTAGCTAACGCTTGCTCATCAACCAGCCCACCGCGCGCAGTATTGATCAGCATTGCCGATGACTTCATCTGTGCCAAGTTTGTACTGTTAATTATCTCCTGGGTTTCAGGGGTTAATGGGCAATGCAGTGATAAAATATCACTGTCTTTGAAAAGTTCGACTTGCTCGCACCAACGCACACCATCAGGCAGATCATGCTTTTCATTTGGTGTATGAATTAACACGGACATGTGAAATGCCACCGCAATGCGAGCCACTTGCTGGGCAATGGCACCGTAGCCCAGTAACCCAAGTGTTTTACCTTTTAATGATGTAAGTTGCGATAGGGTAAAACAAAAATCCTCACAAGTTTGCCACTGACCGCAACTCACCGCTTGGTGGTGGATAGCGACTTGTTGAGTATGGGCTAAGATGTGAGCAAATACCATCTGTGCAACCGCATCTGGCGCGTACGCAGGTACATTAGTTACTATAATACCCAGCTTGGCTGCAGCCTTAACATCAACCACATCAACACCGGTAGCCAGCACCCCAATGTAGCGTAATTTGGGTAACTGCTGCAGCAACTTTGCATCAAGTACGGTCTTGTTGGTTAAAATAATTTCAGCATCAATGGCTCTAGGCAATCGTTGCTGTTCAGCACTACGCTCATACACTGTAATATCTGCTAAATCAGCAAAGCCTTGCCAGCTGATATCACCAGAATTAAGGGTGTATCCATCCAACACAACTAAATTCATCGGGTAACTCTATAGTTAGAAGGTGAACTTTATCCCAGCATTCGCTTGACCTTGCCACATGGTTTCAGCATCAATCGTCCACTTACAAAAGCCGTCACTACAAAACAGACTACTGTCGCTGCTCATAAAAGTGCCATAGCCACGAACATCAGCAAACAGCGACACTGACGGTGCAACGACATATTCAACTCCGCCACCAAAACCAATAGAGAAGCGTGATTCATTGCTATACTGTCCGGCGGGGCTCATGTGGGTTAAACCTAAGCTCGCGGTGACGTAGGGTTTAAAGTCACCATTGGGGAAAAACAACGTACCACCGACATGAAAATAGTCCACTGTGATATCGGTAACCACTTGGTCGCTAAAATTACCACCAGTGCGTAAGTCTGAATCTTGGCGGCTATATAAAAAATAAATATTGCCTGGGTCTTTAGTATTAAAACCTAACATGACACCGTAGTTAGCCGACTCAGCAACTTTTAAAGTACCACTGTCTTCAGTTTCAGTCTCTACTACATCAAGCTCACTAGCGGCGAAACTATAACCACCAAAAGGAGCCACAAACAGTTCAGTGGCTTGAGCTTGACTCATACCTGCAGCGACAACGGCTACCATCAAATAACATTGTTTCATATGTAGTCCCTTATTGTACTAAGTGCATAACAACTAACGCATTCCCCGTTCAAGCTTTACTCTATCATAGGCAGCTTGAATGTCTTGTGCTTTTGTTTTTGCCAGTTCCATCATTTCTGCCGGCAGGCCTTTGGCAACTAACTTATCTGGATGATGCTCATTCATCAATTTACGATAGGCGCGCTTAATTTGTTGATCTGAACTGGTATCATCAACGCCAAGTACATTATAGGCATCTTCAATTGAGGTCTGCTTACCACCTTGCTGATGGAAGCTAAACTCAGCCTGCCAGCGTTTAAGTAACGAGTCTAGTTGCCCCGCAGTAAACCCCAGCTCTTTGGCGATTAAAGTTAATACACTGTGCTCTTTGGCATCAAGTTGCGCATCAGACAAGGCGGTTTGAATTTGAATCTCCAGAAACATCTGCAATAGCTCTTTGCGCCCCATCGACAATAATCGAAAGGTTTTTAAGCACGCTTTGATATCAAAATCCGCTTGCTTACCCTCACTAAATGCTTTTTGCGCTTCTCTGCGCGCATCACCACTAAGCTGCATTTGATCCATTAACATACTCGCCATGCGAATATCATTTTCAGTGACACGGCCAGATGCTTTAGCCACATGTCCCATCACTGCAAATGTGGTATTAAAAAACAGTGATTGGCGATCAGACCCTTTACCGACGATCCCTTCAAGTTCAGCGCGCTTTTTATCGTACAGGTGCCCCAACCATAAACCGATCAACGCACCGATGATTTTGCCAAACATAAAACCAATAGCGGCGCCAAAAAACTTGCCCCAAATTCGCATCTTACAACCTTAATTAAGTTTATCTAATTTTATATTTTGCTTGTGTTCATAATGATCTAGTTGAGCGCCACATGACGTTCAACAAGCGCTAAGCGCGCCAATGTGCCAACATCACACCAGTATTGTTGATAATGAATACCTGTAACCTCTTTGGCGGCAATCTTAGTTTTCAACAATGGCCCTAAAGGGCTTGCCCCACTTGGTAAGTCATCAAACAGTCTAGGCTGATAAATTGCCATACCAGAAAATGTCAGCTTGTTGCTGCCATCAAGCATCAATAAACTATCGCTTAGAGCAAAATCTCCCTCAGGATGATGTTCAGGATTATCAACTAACCAGAGGCAAGCTTGCTTACCGTTAAGCAGGCGCTCCGCGCCCTGTTGTATTTGCAGGCGGCTAATGGGTAAATCATCAATGAAAATGTCGCCATTTAAGACTAAGAATGGCTCAGGTCCTAACAATGGCAACGCCTGCTTAATGCCGCCAGCCGTCTCTAACGCGGTGGTTTCAGGGCTATATTTAATATTAACTCCAAAGCGAGAACCATCACCGAGGTATTGGGTGATTTTATCCCCCAGCCAAGCATAATTGATGACAATATCAGTAATGCCCAGGGTAGCTAACTTTTCAATATGATAGACAATGAGCGGTTTGCCATGCACCGGCACTAACGGCTTGGGTACTTTATCGGTCAGCGGTCTTAATCGCTCCCCTCGCCCCGCGGCTAATATCATCGCTTTCATTGCTGGGCCTCAAAATTCACCAATACTTTTTGCTCAACCCATTCTCCAAACGCACTGAGCTCTGAATACTTTGCTGCCACTTCAATAATATAGCTAAGGGTCATTGGTATATCAGCCATGTATGCCGGCTTATGATCGCGATAGTTAAGCCGACAAAAAATACCAGCCGCTTTGATGTGCCGCTGCATCCCCATTAAATCAAACCAGCGTTGATATTGAGCAAATGACGTATCTATTGAGAGGTATTGGTTATCAACGAGCAATTGGTAGTGCCTTAACATCATCTGCTCACGCACCTCATCAGGGCAGCGTGTATAGCAGTCCCGCAACAATGATACGGCATCATAAGTTACTGGGCCTATTACCGCATCTTGGAAATCGATAACTGCCAGCTGCTGCGATTGCACCATCAAATTACGACTATGGTAGTCTCGGTGCATACCCGCTGTTGGCTGCTCAAGCGCATTGGCTGTGAGCAAGGCAAAGGTGGTGTCTAACATCTGCTGCTCGGATGCTGACAACGCCAAGTTTAGATGCTCTGCTAACAGCCACTCAGTAAAAATAGTCAGTTCTCGTGCGACAAACTGCTCATCATATAGCGGCAGCGCCATTTGATTGCTTGAGGTAACCCCCATAATCGGTAACAACAAATCGATCGCCTGAGCGTAAAATTTTTGGCAGCTAGTGCGGTCAAGACAACTGAGCAATTGAGTGTCACCCAAATCGCTAAGGAGTAAAAAACCTTGCTGCAAGTGTTGCTCAATAACTTGTGGTGCCAATAGGCCTTGGCGTTGATATTCTGCGGCTAAGTCGATAAAAGGCTGCACAGGAGTTAATTCTGGTGGTGAGTCCATGGCGATATAACTGCCAGTTTCAGTATGAACGCGAAAATAACGCCGGAAACTGGCATCACCGGAAATCAGCTCAAGATGATGATTTGTACATAATATCGTCGCCAACCAGCTTTCTAGGGCAATAAATCTTGGATCTGACAAGGGCACCTCATGGCTCTTAGGCTAAAATTGCTTTATTATAATGCAAAATGGAAACAGCAATATAAGGTATTGTACCGACTTTTGCTGCAGTTGCAGTTATTTATGGATGCAACGTTTCTCTCCTATGACTTGTCTAGACTAAGAAATCAAAATAATTTAAACGATGCAAATCCGATATTTATTGGCTATCAGCCTTTTTCCCCAATTAGTCTTGGCAAACGAGGCTGCAGAACTAGATACTGCCAGCCAGTGTATCGTAGAACCTCCAGTTAAACGCTATATCCATGCGCCTGAATACGATACCCCGCTGAATTTACAGCAAATCAAGATTATTTCAGACAGTTCCTCAGCAAAAATGGGCGATAAAGCACGCTTTAACGGTGATGTATCATTTTCACAAGGAACTCGTCATATTGCTGCAGATACCGCTGTGCTCGACCAAGCCGAAGAGCGTTTAGATGCCAACGGTAACTTAGTCTTCCAAGATAGTATGTTTACGGTAACCGCTGAGTCTTTGGTTGCCCAAATGCGTACCAATAGCGCTACACTGAGTGGGGCGCAATATTGGATGCATGGTCAACAGATCCATGGTGAGGCAGAAAAGTTAGAGATCACTCCGGACAATAACCTTCATCTGAGTAATACCAACTTCACCACCTGCCCTCCGGGAGATACTTCTTGGTTGCTTGAAGCAGAAAAAATTAAAATCGATAGCACTGAAGAGTGGGGTGAGCTTTGGGATGCCAAGCTTAAAATTGGCAATGTACCGGTGTTTTATATCCCTTACATGACAATTCCGGTATCAGAGAAGCGTAAATCCGGTTTCCTATTTCCAACAATCAGCACCAGCACCACCAATGGTGTTGAGCTCGCGACGCCTTATTATTGGAACATAGCACCTGAATATGATTTAACCTTTACTCCCCATTATATGTCAGCCAGGGGCCTGTTCTTAAAAACAGATTTTCGCTATTTAGCAGGTGATGACCAAGCCGGGCGACTCAATGTCGAGTATCTTGGTAGTGATGGTATGTTAGACAGCAAAAAAGATCGCTATCTGTATCACTGGGAACATCAAGGTGCCATCAACAAAAATTGGCGGGTACTGGCTAACTATACTGACGTTTCCGATAACAACTACTTCAACGATCTCAGTTCAGACGTTAATCGCGCTACAGACAACCAGCTGTCTAGAATCGGTGAAATTGCCTATTTTGAATCTAATTGGGATGTCAGTGCGCGTGTACAAGACATTAAAGTGCTGGGTGAAGATGAAAAGCCCTATCAAGTCATGCCGCAAATTAATTTCAACTATCGCTCACCCGGCCTTTGGCATGGGCTAGATTTTGATTTTACGAGTGAAGCCACCAATTTCGCTCACACGGAAAACCAATATGCTACTGCTACTCGGTTGCATTTAGAACCTAGTGTGTCATTGCCTATTCATGGTCCTGCCGGTTCATTTACCAGTGAGCTTAAGTTACTGCAAACAAACTACTGGCAGCAGCAAAATGGTTACCTAGGAACCGATGAGCTCGATAGCAGTGTTAACCGTACTTTGCCGCAAGTGAGATTACATGGCCAAGTTAATTTTGAACGCTTCACCAGTATGTTTGAGCAAAACTACCGCCAGACATTAGAGCCACAGTTCCAATATCTCTACGTTGGCTATAAAGACCAATCAAATATTGGCATTTACGATACTGCCCAATTGCAAGAAGATTACCATGGCCTGTTTCGCGAACGTCGCTTCTCTGGGTTAGATCGCATTGCCGATGCAAACCAAATGACGTTAGGCTTAACTACGCGTTTATTTGATGAACAAAACCGTGAAAAATTTAAGTTCAGTATTGGTCAAATTTATTACTTTCAGGACAGTAAAGTCGGTATTGGTGATTTTACTTTCCAAGGTACGACTTACACCCAAGAAGCCACCTCTAACTCTGTGTTAGCGGCAGAGCTTAATACCCAAATATATAACGATTGGTTTATCGGTGGCGCAATCCAATACGACACAAAACTCAGTGAAAACAAAAAAAGTGAAGTCACCTTAGATTTCCGTCCAGGTGCCAATAAACTCATTCAATTTAGCTATCGATACGTTCCAGACTTGGTTAATAGCAACAATAATGAGTCTGTTAACATTAGCCAGACCGGTATGCGGGCGGCTTGGCCACTCACAGATAGCTTGTATTTAGTCGGCAACTGGTATTATGACCTTAATGAAAGCCGTTCTGTAGAGACCTATACTGGCTTTCAATACGAGTCTTGTTGCTGGGCAGTCAGGCTAAGTTATCACTATCGCATTAAAACCAATTATGATGATGACCTAAGTGATACTATAGAGAATCGCGAACTGTTCGAAAGTGGTGTGTACCTTAACTTTGTGATTAAGGGACTTGGCGGCTCAGGACCGCTCGGGGTCGCTGATATGCTTAACGATGGCCTATTCAACTACCGCAAACCGTTATACCTGAAAAATTAAATATGGTTAAATCGCATCAGTTGCGCTGAACCAAGAAGCTGACTTATAGTCCAACACTGATAATAGAATGAACTAGCTGGCGTAACTTAAGTACGCCAGCCCCATAAAGCCAAGGATTTTTGTGGATGAGACCCTGTAAAAAACTGATTTTTGCTTTTTTAGCACTGGCACTGAGCCAAACAACCGTTGCCTCAGCTAACTCGTTAGATCGAGTATCTGTGCAAATTAACGAAGGCATCGTGCTTGAAAGTGAAATTGTAAACATGGTGAAAACGGTTAAGGCCAATGCGAAAGCCGCTGGGCAATCGCTGCCCTCTGATGCAGCACTGCGCACTCAGGTAATAGAGCGCTTAATCATGACTCGCCTGCAAATGCAAACCGCAGATAGAATGGGCTTACATATTGGTGATTTACAGCTAGATCAAACCATCGAAAACATCGCCAAAGAACAAAAAGTGACGGTTGCTCAAATGCAGCAGCAGGTTGAAGCCGACGGCATGAGCTGGGGGCAGTACCGAGAGCAGCTGCGTGAAGAGATCACCTTAGGTGAAATCCAACGTATTCAAGTCCAGCGCCGTATTCAGGTTTCCTCTCAAGAGATCAACAACCTGGTTCAAATGATTGAAGAGCAAGGTATGCAGCAGGTTGAATATCAGATTGGCCATATTCTGATTGAAGTACCTAACAACCCAAGCAGTGAGCAGCTTGAGAGCTCAAGTAAGCGTGCTGATGCGGTACTTAAGCGACTTAACAATGATGCAGATTTCAAACAAACAGCAATTGCATCATCGGCTGGCCCCAAAGCACTAGAAGGTGGTGTTTGGGATTATATGAATGTCAATGAAATGCCAACACTGTTTGCTGAAGTCATGTCTGGCGCCAAAACCAACGACATTATCGGACCTATTCGTAGCGGTGCAGGCTTCCATATCATTAAAGTTATGGATGCACGTGGTCTACAGACTCAAGAAATAGATGAAGTGCGTTCTCGTCATATCTTAATCAAGCCTTCACCTATTCTGTCAGAAGAGCGAGCCAAAGCCATGTTAGATAGCTTTGTCACGCAGCTTCGCGCTGGCGATGCGGACTTTGCCACATTAGCTCGCCAATACTCTGAAGACCCAGGCTCTGGAACCAAAGGCGGTGAGTTAGGCTGGGCCGAGCCTACTGCCTATGTACCCGCTTTTGCTCAAACTTTAGATGCGTTAGAAATTAACGAAATCAGTGAGCCTTTCCGTTCAAGCCACGGCTGGCATATTGTCCAGTTAGAGGAGCGCCGGAAAACTGATGCAACTGATCAAGTGAATACCAATCGCGCACACCAGCTAATCTTCCGTCGTAAATTTAACGAAGAGCTACAAAACTGGTTAGATGAAATGCGCTCAGAAGCTTACATCGAAGTGTTCGATGAGAATTTTAATCGAGGTTAATCATATTGACGACCAAACGAATAGCTATTACGCCGGGTGAACCCGCCGGCGTAGGCCCCGATTTAGTCATCCAACTTGCTCAGCAGTCTTGGCCTGCTGAGCTTGTTGTTTGTGCTGACCCACAATTACTTAGCTCGCGAGCAAAAAAGCTTGGCTTACCGTTAGCATTGCAGCCGTTTCAGCCAGGGCAAGCACCGAAGCCTCAAGAAGCAGGAACATTGACCATCGCTCCGTTTTCACTTGTAAGTGAGGCCGAATGCGGCAAGCTTGATGAGCAAAATAGCGCTTACGTGGTCGAAACCTTGCGCTACGCTGGCGAGAAAAACATGAATGGTGAGTTTGACGCTGTGGTCACAGGCCCTGTGCACAAAGGCATCATCAATCAATCGGGTATTCCCTTTAGTGGTCATACTGAGTTTTTTGCCAATCAAGCCAATTGCCAAGACGTAGTGATGATGCTGGCAGCGCCAGGTTTGCAAGTCGCCTTAGTGACAACACATATTCCTTTAGCCTATGTGTCAAAAGCAATTACCCGCGACCGTCTGCATCAAATTATTAAGATTTTGCATACTGATTTGGTCAACAAATTTGCTATCCCCTCACCTAAGATTTATGTCTGTGGATTAAATCCTCACGCTGGCGAAGATGGCCACTTAGGCAGAGAGGAGATAGATACCATTATTCCGGCTCTTGAAGAACTTAGAGAGCTAGGGATGGAAATTGTTGGGCCATTGCCAGCAGACACCCTATTTCAGCCTAAATATTTACAAGATGCTGACGTGGTACTTGCTATGTACCACGACCAAGGCCTTCCGGTGCTGAAATCACAAGGGTTTGGTAATTCAGTCAACATTACCCTAGGCTTGCCGTATATTCGCACCTCAGTTGACCACGGTACCGCACTAGAACTCGCAGGCACGGGAGATGCTGATATCGGCAGTTTTGTCTGCGCATTGAATAAAGCCATAGAATTGGCTAAGACAAATGAGTCACAAGATAACTAATGAGTAATAAAGTCCATTTAGGCCATACTGCGAGAAAACGCTTTGGTCAAAACTTCCTCACCGACACCAATGTCATCAATCGCATTGTTGGTGCCATCGCGCCTGACAATGACCATGTGATGGTCGAGATTGGCCCTGGTCTTGCTGCGTTAACCGAGCCGGTTGCTGAAAGCATTGATAAACTTACGGTAGTCGAGCTCGACAAAGATTTGGTCGAGCGCCTTAAAGTACATCCAACCCTGAAAGATAAGCTTGAAATCCATCAAGGCGATGCACTGCAGTTCGATTTTAGTCAACTCATCAAAGAAGATAAGCAGCTGAAAGTATTTGGGAACCTACCCTACAATATTTCAACGCCCTTAATGTTCCACTTATTTGAGTTTGCAGAACATATTGAGAATATGCACTTTATGCTGCAAAAAGAGGTAGTACTACGACTGTCTGCTTCGCCTGGCACTAAAGCCTATGGTCGCCTAACGGTTATGGCGCAATACTTTTGCCAAGTGATGCCAGTGCTTGAAGTCCCGCCCGGCTGCTTTACCCCACCACCTAAGGTTGATTCGGCGGTCGTTAGACTGGTGCCATACAAGAATAAGCCATTCCCATGCAGCGATGTCGATGTACTGCGTCATTTGTGCACAACCGCTTTTAATATGCGCCGCAAGACCCTACGCAACAATCTTAAGCACATGTTAAGTGATGATGACTTTGCGCAATTAGGTATTGATTCTGGCAAGCGTCCTGAGCAAATTACCGTTGAAGAGTATGTTGCCATGGCGAACTTGTTCGCAAACAAATCATAAGTAGATTGATAGCCAACGAGGCTTGCCTCGTTGGTGCTTGTTAGGAAATCCAATGACTGAACTTGAATCCTCTATCCGCATCGAGGTAAAAACGCAATACATCGAAGAGCAGTCTGCCCCCGATGAAGAACGTTACCTATTTAGTTATACCATCACCATCGTTAACCTAGGCGATAAACCAGCGACCTTAAAAACACGCTGCTGGAGCATCACCGACGCAAATGGTCACCATAGTGAAGTTCAAGGTGCTGGTGTAGTGGGTGAAACGCCAACCATAGAGCCAGATGCAGCCTACCAATACACCAGTGGCACAGTCGCTGAAACCCCACTGGCTGTCATGCAAGGTTATTACGGTATGGAGTTAGATGACGGCACTGAATTTAAAGCCACCATTCCAGCATTTAGACTCGCCATGCCGGGGTTACTGCATTAATCGCAACGATAAAAACACTCAATAAGGGCCCAATGGCAACATATTTTGTAGGTGATATACAAGGCTGCTTTGATGAACTGATGGCAGTGCTCGATAAAGTAGATTTTAACCCGTCCCGAGATCAATTATGGGCCGTTGGTGACCTCGTCGCACGCGGTGAAGGGTCATTAGAAACCCTGCGCTATCTACGTAGTTTAGGTGAATCAGCCCAAGTGGTTCTGGGTAATCATGACTTGCACCTGCTCGCGGTACAAAAAGGCCTTAAACGCGCAAACCCAAAAGATAAACTGCAATCACTACTTAAGGCGAACGATCTTCCCGGGCTTATTGATTGGTTAAGGGCGCAACCACTCTACCGCTTTGATGAAAGCAGCAAACTGATAATGACTCACGCAGGTGTGCCGCCCCACTGGAACTTGCAGAAATTGCAACTACGTGCTGATGCCGTCAGTGAAGTACTACAATCAGATGACTACATAGAACACCTCATCTCACAAATGTACACCGATAATGTCGCTGACGATCGTGGTGACATGACCGAATTAGAACACCATATCTATTGCATCAACGCGCTAACTCGTATGCGTTATTTGCTCCCTAATGGCCATTTAGACTTCGCCTGTAAAATGCCACCAGAGCAAGTTGATGATCCGGCTCTTTCGCCTTGGTTTACCTATGCCAGTGAGACTCATCCAAAATATACTTTAGTATTTGGTCACTGGGCCGCCCTAATGGGTAATGTGCCGTCCGAAAGCCTACATGCATTAGATACTGGCTGTTGCTGGGGAGAGCATTTAACCCTGTGGCATAAAGAAGCAGATCAAAAAATTACCCAAAAAAGGTTAAAAAAGAGTTAAACTACCGAGTGATATGGCCGATATAAAAGCTAGCCGTTCGAGCCCTGAAATATAAAGCGTTTTTGTTAGGGATATAAAAATTACAACCGGAGTGCCCTATGAAATTGAATGTCGCCACTAGAGTCATTGGTGGATTTAGCGTTGTGACCTTGTTGCTGATAGCCCTCGGTATCGCCTCAATGCTAACAAACAATAATATTAAAAATAGTACTATTGTCCTCAAAGAGCTCAGCCTTCCTGCTTTAGAAGCCAGTAACAGCCTGATTTCAAGCATCTCACAACAAGAAAAACAACTGCTCACCGCCTTTCACAGTACGAAATCTTCACAGCTACCCGCCATTGAAAATACCTTTAACCAGCACGGCGGACGTTTTAGTGCTGAGCTTAACAACTTAAAAGGCATTGTGAGCGGGCAAAGCGGTGATATTGCAGGTGTTATCAATAAGGTTAACCAAAGCTACCAGCAGTTTAATAGTAATGGCTTAAAGATGATGCAGACGCGTGAAAATGCCTTAATCACCCAAGAGAAGCTCATCAATAAACTCGATGATTTAGAAATGGCGGCTGACGATACTGCCTCCTTGCTTCTTGACCTGATTGACCTTGAGCTCAGTGAAGACACCACAGAACAAGAAATTGCCGCCACAGCAAGTAATATTGAAAATAGCTTCAGCGGCATAGTCAGTAGCGCCATTGATTTGGTCAATGCCGAAGATAAGTCTAAGTACCAAACCATCAGTAAAGAACTTGAGTACATATTAAGTGAAGCTAAAAGCAAACTTGATTATTTAAGCCGTCACGCAGAAGGCACGGTTGATAGTGACATGCTCGACGATATCAGCACTGAAGCCGCCGCCGTACTTGCCATGTTAACTGGCAGCAACTCAGTTCAAAATATGAAAGGTCGCCAGTTAGACTTTGAAACTTCAGCATCTAACATGCTAAATCAAGTCGCCAATGACGTGGCGAGTGTCAGTAGCAACATGGAGACGTTAACTCGCTCAATCGAGCGTGTATCTACCCAAATTAGCGATGCCGCTATCGCCGATATTGATAGCGCAAGCTTTAATACTCTTGCCCTAGTCATTATCGCTATTTTGGTTGCCATTGTGGTCAGTATCGCCGTGGTTCGTCCGTTGACACGCTCACTGGGTAAAGTGAACAACGCGTTAAATATTCTTGCATCAGGCAATCTAACCCATAAGTTGGATGACAGTGGCCACGATGAATTTGCCGAGCTATCGAAGAACTGTAACCGTTTGGTTGATAGTCTACGCACACTGATCCAAGGTATTCTTGACCGTTCAAATCAGCTCGCTGCAGCAGCAGAACAAACCTCTGCTATTACTGCGCAAACGACAGCCGGTATTCAAGAGCAAAAAAGCCAAGTAGACCAAGTTGCTACAGCAACAACAGAGCTAAGCTCTTCTGCTGAACAGGTGACAAGTAGCGCAGATGATGCCCTGCATCAAATTAAACAAGCAGATGATGAAGCCCAGCATATGCGCGCCATAGCAGACGAGAATAAGCGCACTATTCTGGCCCTCGCTGATGAAGTCGCCAAAGCCGGTACGGTAATTAACAAAGTCCACTCAGACAGCGCCTCTATTGGTTCTATCTTGGATGTTATTCGTGGTATTGCTGAACAGACTAACCTGTTGGCACTAAACGCTGCAATTGAAGCAGCACGTGCCGGTGAACAAGGACGCGGCTTTGCGGTTGTCGCCGATGAAGTACGTAGCTTGGCTTCACGTACCCAAGACTCGACCCAAGAAATCCAGCAAATGATTGAAGTCCTGCAACAAGGTACTCAAGAAGCGGTTTCTGTGATGGAACTAGGCAGAGAACAGGCAAGCTCTTGTGTCGATAAGACTGAGCAAGCTAATGCGGCACTTGAGAGCATCAGTGAAGCAGTGCATCAAGCCCATGATTCTGGCACTCATATTGCCCATGCAGCCCAAGAACAAAACTTGGTGAGCCAGCAAGTCTCTGAGAAGCTTGAGCATATTGCCGCCATTTCAGAAGAAACAGCCACTGGTGCCGATCAAACTGCCCAATCCAGCCAGCAAGTGGCACAGTTGGCTGAGGAGCTACAAGCCTCGGTTGGCGAATTCAAGATTTAATAGACAAGCACCAACAAAAATGCCGGGCTAAGCCCGGCATTTTTATATCAAGACATAAAGTCGTAAATTAGCCGCCTGTACGCTCTTTAATCGCAGCAGCGATTTCACTGGCTCCGTGACCGTTAGCTTCTGCCCACTGTGAAATGGTTTGTCCATCGGCCTCAGCAGCTTGAAGATCTGATACTGAAAGGCGCTTAGCAACAAAAGTGCCTACGCTATTGGCGCCACTATTCATGGCTAAGCGCAAGATACTGTCACCGTTACATGAAACACCCGTATAGATATTGCGTAATTTAACGCGACTTTCTTTTAGCTTTTTACGTAAGCGGTTTTTGTCATCCGCTTGTACGTAGTTGCAGATATTCGCTGCAAGCTGGTCATTGGCTTGCGCCGCAGGCATCGATATTGCAGAGGCCGCAATAATCGCAGCAATCGTCGTAGGTAACAGACGCATCTGATACTCCTTAGTCTTTATTGTTTTTATCAAGTGAAGTTTTGCTACTCAGGTATCATCGCCCCACTTACTACGATGGAACAAATTTACTACCATAATTTAACACTTTTTTACTAAGTTGATAAAGCTATATTGTATGCCTTTGTCGTTTATTGCACTTTCTTCGCTAACTTTTTGCCAACTACCATCATCCCAAACCGGAAAGTGAGTATCACCATCAACATCAAGATTAATCTCGGTAAGATAAAGTATGTCTGCATGGGGAAGCATCGCTTGGTAAAGCTGACCCCCTCCCATGATAATTAGCTCATCGCAGCTACCGGCCACTTGCTTAGCCTCTTCAATGGAAGTAACACAAGTCACGCCTTCAATGTTAAGGTCTGCTTGCCTGGACAGCACGATATTGAGCCGTCCTGGCAAAGCCCTGCCAATAGACTCATAGGTTTTACGGCCCATTACGATAGGCTTACCCATGGTCATGGCTTTAAAGTGCTTTAGATCTTCTGGCAGGTGCCATGGCATTTGATTGTCTTTGCCTATCACACGGTTATTCGCCATTGCGGCAATCATTGCAATTTTCATTTATTCTCCCAATGCCACATCGTAGCTTATTGTTATTGTAACGCTATTCATTAGCGTGAATTATACCAATCAGTATAAACATTTAGTCACTCAGCGAGAGTTTAGCGGTTCTGAGGCAAGGCAACGAGTGAAGAGCATAGTTATTCTACGGTTAAGCT
>NZ_JAEH01000017.1 GCF_000518805.1 Shewanella waksmanii ATCC BAA-643 | reverse complement strand
AGTACTGCTCATCTGAATACCAAGCGGCACTAGCCGCCTATGGAATGACCCCATCAATGACAGATGGATATGACTGCTACCAAAATGCACAAGCAGAGCGTGTGAATGGTATTTTGAAGCAAGAGTTTTTGCTTAATCGCTGCAGAACGATGAAAGAGCTTGGCGTTTTAATCAAGGAATCGATAGAGATTTATAATCAATTACGGCCGCACCTTAGTTTAGGAATGAAAACCCCAAATGAGGTGCATGAAAAAGCCAGTTGGGAATACCAACTGGCTTAATAAAAACCGTCAACCTATTTTAGGACTAGACAACCGACTAAACCGCCTTTCATCGATACCAACTTAAAGCAGCGATACAAACTAAGTGCATCTATACAAACGGGAGCTTTGTATCCTATTGCCAATTTGTAACGCTCACTTAGAAAGTGTGAACAGGGCAGGCAAAAACAATCGTGCAAAAGGCAGTGCGACTTATAACCGCTTTATTAGTACTCGAGGCGTCCAATTGCATCGACTGTAATGCCATTTACTCAGCGGCTCGATTGACTAAGTTATTGATCGAATATAAATCGCGCTTTTCACTATTTTTACGTCTAACTTCTTCTAATGCTTGCGCTTCAACAGTATCAAATAACACATTGATAAGTCGATTAAAGTGACTATGCATTGCTTGTCTAGCTAAAGAGGCTTCGCCCGCCATCAGAGCTTCATAAATGGCAGTATGCTCATCCAAAGTCTTTTGATTATCTTTACTACAAACACTGTCGTAATCAACAATAATTTTTTGACTGGAAGTTCTCAGTGCCCACAGGTTTTGAAAGGAGTTGATCAAGGCACTGTTGCGGGTAGCGCCAGCTATAATTTGATGGAACATTTCATCTGCTTCTTCAACATATGATCTGTTTTCCATCATGGTCAGTGTTTTCTTTAACTCAACAAGCTCTTCTGCGGTTATCGTTTTCGCTGCAAGTGCGGCAATTTCACCCTCAACCAACGCACGAGCTTGGGTCAGTTCAAAAGCATTTATCTTACTCATCGGGTTCGATGTCGCTGCCGAATGTAAGACATATACGCCAGAACCTGTTTTAACTTCTATCTTCTCGCGAACTTCTAACGCAATAATGGCCTCACGTATTGTCGGTCGGCTCACATCAAATTTCTCAGCCAACTCTCTTTCCGGCGGCAAACGACTACCAGGCGCATATTCACCGTTAACAATAGATGCTTCAATCTCATCAACTATGCGCCAAAACATACGCCGACTCTTCATATCTAGTCCTTAGACAGTTAAATCATTTACATTTCTATACGGTCCATAATATCGATTTACATTACCAACGCAAACCGAATTTTGCTTTTTTTATCAGAAATATTGCGACTTCGCGCTTAAATCGGCACCTAATACAAACAATATTGGTAATAACCAAGTATCCACAAAACCTTTAAATTGGTAACACAAATCGGTTGACAGGTGTAAGTGTAATTGGTTAGTGTCTAATCATTGTTAATTTCTTGTTTGTTTTTGTGCAATTCAACCACAAACGCTAACAACTCATAAACAAGCAATAAGTCGACAGTCATGGTCGACGACTAAGTCACTGCATAACTATCAATAGGTCGAGCTGTAGCCCAATGGCACAGTGAGGTTGGTTACTCAGACAACAATAATAAAGAGAGTCTTCATGCAATTACATCATCAAGCTGAAAGTCTACTAACACAAAAATTGGTTTCACTTTCTGTTTTAGTTAAGCCCGCCCTCTTTATAGCGGCATGTATAAGTTCAGCCTCACTATATGCCGAAACCTATACCGTCAGTAACCAACAAGAATTCAATCAAGCAGTCAGCAAGCTCACCGCCGGTGATAATGTCGTTCTTGCTAACGGCATTTGGCCAGACTTTGAAGTTGTGTTTACCGGCAATGGCCGTGAAAATGCCCCGATATCACTGTCAGCCCAAACCCAAGGGCAAGTTATCTTAACCGGTCAATCCAATCTGAAGCTGTCCGGCAGTTACTTACATGTTTCAGGTCTGGTTTTTAAAGACGGATTCACTCCAAGCAATGAAGTCATTGCTTTTCGCACTTCGAAAAATCAGCTTGCCAACCATTCCCGTGTTAGCCAAGTGGTAATTGACAACTACAACAACCCCGATCGCCATGAATCTGATTCTTGGGTGTCAATTTATGGCAAACATAATCGATTCGACCATAACCATTTAGTGGGTAAACGAAATAAAGGCGTCACACTAGCAGTAAGACTCAACACCGCTGCAAGCCAAGAAAATCACCATAGAATTGATCATAACTACTTCGGTCCGCGCCCTATATTGGGCTCCAATGGCGGCGAAACACTGCGCATTGGTACCAGCCACTATTCAATGAGCAACTCATTCACTGTTGTAGAAAACAATTATTTTGACCGGTGCGATGGGGAAGTAGAAATTATCTCGGTTAAATCTGGTAAGAATATTCTACGTAACAACACCTTCTTTGAGTCTCGCGGCACCTTAACCATGCGCCACGGCAACGGCAATAACATTAGCGATAATGTATTTATTGGTAATGGCGTTGATCACACTGGCGGTATCCGGGTAATTAATCGCGACCAGACCATTACTAACAACTATTTAGAAGGGCTAAAGGGCTACCGTTTTGGCAGTGGTTTTACTGTGATGAATGGCGTACCTAATTCACCTATCAACCGTTATCACCAAGTCGTCAACGCCAATGTAAGCCATAACAGTTTTATCGACGTTGACCACATTCACCTTGCAGCAGGCAGTGATAAAGAACGCTCAGCCATTCCGCTAGATTCTCTGTTTAGTCACAACCTTTTTGTTAACCGCAATTCACAAGCGCCGTTTTCTGTCTTTGATGACATTAGCGGTATTCAGTTTGCAGACAACCTCTCCAACCAATTGGATAATAACCTCATTAAACAAGGCATCAAAGCGGACAGGGTATCACTTGAACGTGCCAGTAATGGCTTGCTTTATCCGGCAAACGAACACAGTGAAACTTTCGGTGCTAGCAAGCAGCTCAACCCGATAGCTAAAGAGGCAACAGGGGTAAATTGGTATCCGAAGCGCGAACCAGAAGTTGCATTTGATTCGGGCCAAACCCATACCGTGAGTGATAGCAATGCATTAGTGGCAGCGGTTAAAGCCGCAAGCGCAGGTGACACCATTGTTTTGACTGCCGGTGACTATGCAATTGAAAAAATCATCAAAATCAATAAAACCCTGAGTATTGTGTCTGAGCAGCCCAAACAAGCAAAACTGACTTTTAGCCGGCCAACCTTATTTGAAATTCAAAACGGCGGAAGTCTAAAACTGGCTGGGTTAACGATATCTGGAGAAAACAGTTTAGATTCAGCTGGCAATACTGTTGTAAGAACAAGCAAATGGGGCATGTTAACTAACTACCGATTTAGCTTGTTAGATAGCGATATCAGCCAGTTAGACATCAACCATTCCTTTCATTTCTTTGATTCTGGGGCACGTGCATTTGCCCGAGATATCACCATTGCCAATAACCGATTTAGTAACATCACCGGCGATCTATTCAGACTCAATAAAGAGAGTGACGACTTAGGTATTTACAACGCCGAATACCTCACTATCGAAAATAACCAATTTACTGATATCGAAGGCGCACTGGTTAAATTGTATCGTGGCGGCACTGATGAAAGTACCTTCGGTCCCCACCTTATTTTCAACAATAACCAACTAATCAGTGTCGGTAATGGCAAGCGTAACAAGCAAAAAGCAAGTTTGTACTTACACGGTACCCAAGTGGCAAGTATCAGTGGCAACAACTTCACACAAAGCGCTGGTATTAATATTGAACACACCACGGGTGAGCCCATCACTCAAGTGACTGACAACCAGTTCATCGATACTAAGCAACCGCAAGTTGCCGAACTCTATGCCGTTGGTACAAGCACAGCTGTGATTCGTAATAACACGACAACTTTTTCTAACGACCGTAAATAATCATCATGACTTATAAATACATACCAAGCTTGAAGATATTCAACGCCCTACTGATAACAGTAATCGGCTTGTTGCTAATGCCCCTAAGCGCTCAGGCTGCAAAGCTAAACCACCCAACATTGGTCGTCAATCAACAAGATGTCGACACAATGCGCGAAGCGATTAAGCAGCCAGGGCTTTTCCAGCAAGCGTTTATTGCTAAAAAGGCCAGTGTCGACACTTTTATCGGTCAAGCTACTGATGTCCCCACCCCGACAGATGCTGGAGGCGGATACACCCACGAAAGACACAAGAAAAACTATCAGCATATGTACGATGCGGGAATGATGTATCAACTCACTCAAGAGTCAAAATATGCTGATTTCGTTCGTGACATGCTGTTGCAGTATGCAGTGCTCTATCCAACACTACCTCGCCATCCCAAGCGCAAAAGCAGTAATGAGGGCAAACTGTTTTGGCAAGGATTAAATGAGGCTGTTTGGCTAGTGCACACAATACAAGCCTATGACTTTATTGTAGAGACACTGTCTCCCGCACAAGTAGATAGTATTGAGTCAAATCTATTGTTGCCAGTCGCTAACTTTCTGTCGGTTGAATCTCCACATACCTTTAATAAGGTACATAACCACGGCACTTGGGCCACTGCAGCTGTGGGCATGACAGGCTTTGTCCTTGATCGACCTCACTTAGTGGATATCGCCCTTTATGATTTAGAAAAATCGGGTAAAGGCGGGTTTCTGCGTCAGCTAGATGAGTTGTTCTCACCTGATGGCTATTATAACGAAGGCCCTTATTATCAACGTTATGCGTTACTGCCATTCGTGACTTTTGCTAAAGCGTTACAGCAAAACCAGCCTGAACGAAAGATCTTTGAATACCGAGATGGCATTCTGTTGAAAGCCATCTATAGCACCATAGAGTTAAGCTACAACGGTCTATTTTTCCCACTTAACGACGCCATTAAAAGTAAAGGCATCGATACGATGGAGTTGGTTATTGCCGTTAGCATGGCCTATGGGTTAACCGCCGACCGCAATTTGGTCGATATCGCCAAGCAACAAGATACCATTCTATTAACGGGTGATGGATTAAAGCTGGCACAGGCGATCGCGACAAATACCGCTACACACTACCCGTTTAGCTCTCGACTATTTACCGATGGTAAGAACGCAGATGAGGGTGCACTTGTTGTGATGCGCCACTCAACTCCTAGCCAACCTGCCGTAGTGTTTAAAGCCACCGCACAAGGGTTAGGCCATGGCCACTTCGATAAGCTGACTTGGCAGTTTTATGATGGCGGCAATGAAATTATCTCCGACTACGGCGCCGCACGATTCTTAAACATCGAAGCCAAAGCTGGCGGCCGCTACCTACCAGAAAACAAAACTTGGGCGAAGCAAACGATTGCCCACAACACCCTAGTTGCAGATGAAACCAGTCACTTTGACGCCGATGTCAAAGTAGGCAACAGCAACCATCCAAGCATTAATTACTATTTTAGTGATGCAAAAGTGACACTAGCCTCGGCCAGTATTGCCACTGCATATGAGGGCATAGATATCACCCGAACCATGGCGTTAGCGACTATCGGCTTACCGCAAGGCCCTGTTCCTTTGGTGTTTGATATTGTTGATGTCAAAAGCAATGATGAGCACCAATATGATCTGCCAGTGCACTACCAAGGGCAGCTAATTGACACCAACTTTAAGCGTATTGCAGCAACAACTGAACTCAAGCCGCTTGGCACTCAAGCTGGGTATCAACATTTGTGGTTGCGAGCGAAATCGGCAACGAATGTCGACACTGCTCAATCATCTATCAATCAAATCACTTGGCTCAACGACAACGGTCGCTTCTACACTCACAGCAGTATTACTGACGGTAACGTAGAAATGCTGTTTACTCAGCTAGGTGCCAATGATCCAAACTTTAATTTACGCACAGAAGATAGCTTCATCCAACGGGTGGCTCAAGCCAAAAATCAGCGTTTTGTCAGTGTGATTGAGCCCCACGGTGAATACAACCCGTCGGCCGAATACACCTTAAACGCCACCAGCAATGTGCAGGCACTGTCATTCCAAAAACAAGACGATGTCAATGTCATCGGCTTCTCTTTGGCAACACACAGCGGTGAAATTAAGCAGTACGTGTTGGCAATCTCAGATAAAGCACAATCTAACCACACTAAAAATAACGTTAAATCGTCAAACCTGAATAGCTTTTACTATAACGACAAGCCATATCGCTTCGCGGATAGATACCAGTTATTAGACATTACTCAGCGGGAGTCAAAATGACGCAAAGTAAACATTTTTCCTTTGGAAATGAAACTGAAATTGAAGATATCGGTGGCGGCCTAAAGCGTCAAATGCTTGGGTACAATCATGAGCTTATGGCGGTGAAAATATGGTTTGAGAAAGGCGCTATTGGGTACAACCACGCCCATAGACACTCTCAAGTCACTTACGTTGTTGAAGGTGAGTTTCACTTTAATATTGATGGCGTAACCCAGATTTTAAAAGCCGGTGACAGTTGTATGATTCCGCCGCACACAGACCATGGCGCAACATGTCCTACCGGTGGAATACTAATCGATACCTTTAGTCCAGCACGCGAAGACTTTCTTGAGGCCTCATCATGAAAATTACCAATTTAAGATGGTGGGTCATTTTGCTCATCGCTCTGGCCACAGTGATCAACTATATTGATCGTTCCGCCTTAAGCGTGCTTTGGCCAGATATCGTCGAAGAGGTTTTTCCAGAGAAAACCACACTGGAACGTAAGCAAATTTATGCAAACATCTCCATTGTGTTCATTTTATCCTATGCATTTGGCCAAGCCATTTTTGGTAAAATTTTTGACTGGCTCGGCACCCGGTTGGGCTTTGTGTTATCAATCGGTGTATGGTCGCTGGCAACCGCAGCCCACGCATTTGCCCAAGGGGCATTAAGCTTCTCAATTTTCAGAGCGATATTAGGTGTCGCTGAAGCCGGAAACTGGCCTGGTGCAGCAAAAAGTAATGCCGATTGGTTTCCAACTAAAGAACGCGCCTTAGCACAGGGGATTTTCAACTCTGGTGCCGCAATCGGCGGCATCGTGTCTATCCCACTTATCGCCTATATGACAGTGTATTTCAGCTGGCAAATGGTGTTTATTCTTATCGGTTTAATTGGTCTGTTATGGCTGATCCCATGGATAATTTTAGTTAAAGCTCCGCCTCAATCTCACCCATGGATCACAGAGGAAGAGCGCGAATACATCCTCACGGGACAAAAGTGTACTCCAGAGGAACAACCCGATGCTAAAGAATACAACCCAACGACCAAAGAGCTGTTATGCCATAAACAAAGTTGGGGCGTCATTATTGCCTCTGCAGCAATCGACCCTATTTGGTGGCTATTTGTTTTCTGGATCCCCATCTACCTTAATGAAGTTTATGGTATGGATGTTAAATCGATTGGTATCTACGGTTGGGTTCCCTATGTCGGCGCAATGCTAGGCGCTTGGTGTGGTGGTTTACTCGCTCAGAACCGCCTCAAAGCCGGTTGGACTGTAAACCGCACCCGAAAATTCACAATTACCTTAGGTTGCCTGATCATGCTACCCGCCTTGCTTGCAATGGCAGATCCTGGCGCACCAACCACAGCCGTACTGATTATGGCGGTGATTTTGTTTGGCTTTCAAACCGCTATTGGTAATGTGCAGACTTTACCCAGTGATCTCTATGGTAAAAAGGCCGTGGGTACACTAGCAGGCTTATCTGGCATGGCCGCCAAATTAGGCGCCTTGGGGTTAACAGCACTAGTGCCCTACTTAACCGCTGATGGTAACTATACCCCAGCGTTTGTTATTGGCGCTTCGTTAGCCGTTATTGCAATTGCTGCTGTATGGGTACTGATCCCTAAAATAGCGCCAGTTTGCAAGCACTAACCAACAATATTAAGTGAACATTGGCAATTCAATTTAAAGTTTTAAGCAGATAGGAACCCGTTAATGAAGAACATTTATTTACTTGGCGAATGTATGATTGAGTTAATGAATACCTCGGTTAATACCATGAAGCAATCTTTCGCCGGCGATGTTTATAACACTGCGGTGTACCTTAAACGGACGTTTCCACAAACCAATGTTCACTTAGTCACCGCCGTTGGCACTGATAGGTTTAGTCAGAACATGATTGCATGTTTTAAAGATGAAAATATTCAATCGGATCTGGTATTCCAATCTAAAAACAAAACGCCAGGGCTTTATGCGATCGATCTCGATGAGAACGGCGAGCGTAGTTTTACCTATTGGCGAGAAAACTCAGCAGCTCGACAAGTTATGCAGCATATCGATGATGCGGCCATAGCCCAACTTAGCCAAGGCGATATGTTTTTCTTTTCTGGAATTTCTATCGCCGTCATTGAACCGCATGCCCGAGCAGGCTTTTGGCAGATGGTTGACCAATTAATACAAGCGGGTGTACAGATCGTCTTTGACCCAAACTATCGCCCAAGAATGTGGTCAAGCGCAGACGAAGCCCAAACCCAGTTCAAATTGGCCTTCGCAAAAGCATCAACTGTTTTACCCGGAATCGACGACTTTGAGCAATTGTTCGCTATCGACACAGCACAAGGGGTTATCGACTTTTTGGATCCTTACCCCATCACAGAGCTGATCATCAAAAACGGCCCAGCATCACTGATTGTGGTTAAGCAAAACCTAAACGATGGCCACCCCCAAGAGATACAGGTCAGCCCTGTTAAGCACGTGGTTGATACTACGTCGGCCGGAGATTCATTTAATGGGGTATATTTAGGCGCTAAGCTCAATGGCATCAATGACCTCGAGGCTATCAATATGGCAGCACAATCCGCCGCCTATGTTATTCAACATAAAGGCGCCATAGTGGATAAAAGCGGCTTCGAAGCGTTTTGGCAAGCACAATTTTAACCACCCGCCTCATCTATCTATACGGTTCACCTTATCATTTTACTGATTAAGGTGAACCCACTCCTCATTCGTAGACGACTTTAGCAAGCTCCTCCCCACATCTCTCGCTCAACATCTCTCGCTCAACATCTCTCGCTCAACATCTCTCGCTCAACAACTCTCGCTCAACAACTCTTGCTCCATATCTCTCACGGCACTTTTGCTCCACAGTAAAGGCTCCCCCGCCTCTACGGCTACTCGGCACTAAGGTTGTCCATCACGGTTTAAAACATTTAGCCACTCGGTTAATCAATTGTAATACCAATCACCAGCCAGACCTTACCAATTATTTAATTAAGCTATCCCCGTGAGATAAATCATTAAACCTATGTCCAAAAGGAACTTGTGAAAAACAGCAGTTTACAAGGCGAGATAAAAACAATTTAAAATCAACAGTTTACAAAAACCACAACTCAATCTAATACATCAGTATTCATCTGTAACGAAAGCGATATAACTGTGAACATTAAGCCCAATTAGCAGAGTTTACCTCTTTCACAGTGATTAATTCTTAATTATTTTCTGCTACCAGCAAAATAATTGGCCTTAAACCCCAACACGCTAAGACGCTGATAAATAGTAACAATTCAACCAAACCTTGAATGAAAGCGCTTACATAAAACCAAGCCAACTTACCCAGATGTATGACAGAGGGCGATTATTTGGTAATAACAATTTGCATTCACCGGTCAGGTGTTATATAAATGTTACTAGCAGTTAAAAATACAGCAATTGGTAATACAACATCACAACATAATTAAAATTGCGTTTTTGGGGGAGACAATGAAACTGAATAAAATAAGTGCCATGTTTAGTCATGCCAAGAGTAGAACCAGCAACCGAGCTCTTTTTGGTACAGCACTAACAGCACTGTTAAGCATGCCAGTTGTTGCAGCAGAGCCAGCAACTGATGCACAACAATCAGACACCAGTGAAATTGAAGTTATCGCCGTAAAAGGTATCTTTGGTAGTTTAAAGGCTGCCAATTTGATCAAGCGTGCTGATGACCGCATTGTCGACGCCATTGTTGCAGAAGATATTGGTAAGTTACCTGACAACAATATCGCTGAAGCGCTACAACGCATTACCGGCGTTTCCATTGGCACTGATTTTGGTGTCGGTGAATCTGTAACTATCCGCGGTGTCTCCGAAAACCTTATTCTATTAAATGGTCGCTCGACTGCAGGTTCAGGTCGTGGCGGTATTGGCCTAGATGATTTCCCCTCTAGCTTCCTTAAAACCGTTGAGGTCATTAAGTCACCTACCCCAGATATGATTGAAGGGGCGCTTGGTGGTACGGTAAACATGGAAACCATTCGCCCATTAGAACTTAGCGAACCGCTAGTGGCTATTACACTTGATGGCGAGTACTCTGACAAAACTGAAAATACAGCACCTAACTTCTCTCTAGGTATAGGTAATAACTGGGACTTAGGCGCAGCCGGTACGTTTGGTGCATCGGCTAATGTCGCGTACTTAGACCGTGAACTGCGTCGCGATGAATACTTCAACAAAGTCGATTTAGTGGATAACATCGATATTAATGGCGATGGCGTTGTTGATGATTCAAATGGCCCAAATGGAAAATATCTACGCCGTACTCAAACTACGGTAGAGCAGAAAACAGAGCAACGTGAACGCACAGCCTTTGGTGTCTCTTTACAATGGGCACCGGTCAGTGAAGAGGTCAACATCTACCTAGACCTTAATGCAACTAAGCTTGATGGTGGTCAATCAGCATATTCTATTCTCGATGTTGGTGGCAGCTCCGTCGCCAGAAGTGATTCATACTACGACGGCAATGGTCAATTGCATAACTATGACTTAGATGGAGTGCTGGTTATTCCAAAAACTTGGAGTGACTTCACCACATCAGATACCACCTCTCATGCCATAGGCGGTGATTGGTTTATCACCGATAATATTGAGTTATCAGCCGAGTATTCATTATCGAAATCAGAAGAAAAGCAAACCGCTAACGAATTCAACCTACGCCCAATTGAGCGTACTGACCCAACGTTAGACTTGGTTACTCATACCAGTACTGGTAGCTCAACAACAGGTAGCGGCATTCCTGCGTATATGTATGCTGATCCTGGCATGCTGACCAATCCAGATAACTTAGTTTTCCGTGAGTTTTTCCATAAAACTTTAGACACAGATAACGAAGAGCAAGCGTTACGATTTGACATTAAAATCAGTGACGTGGGCGTCGATTGGATTTCAGGTGTTAAAGCGGGGGTACGTTTTACCGAGCGTGACTTCACTGCCAACCGATATGATCTAAAACCGATTAATGGCAATACCACTCTTAAAGATTCTTACAAGAAAGCAGTCAATGCTGATGGCCTATACAGCCCAATCTGGATCGATAACCCACTGCTAACCGACAGTTTTAAAACCGTCAATATGAACAACTCATTTGACCAAACTGGCATCGCAGGTCAAAACGACATGCTGACATACAATGTCTATGACGCTGACCTATTGCAAAACACTGAAGCGACCTATGCTCTTGTGCAGCAAATGTTGCAAGGTACATCTTATGCAATGACAGGCTCACTGGCTGACAACATGGTTGAAGACAACGGTGCCTATAAAGAAATCAATGAGAAAACCGGTGCAATATACGCACAATTCCATTTGGACTTTGATGACTTAACCGCAGTATTCGGTGGTCGTTATATTCAAACCGAGCTTGAGTCGAGTGTTGTCGCATCCGTTGATGCTAACGGTAACAAGATTCTTGAAACAGGTAAGAACGATTATTCTGACTTCCTACCTAGCTTGAACGTGACTTACACCCTAACTGAAGAAACATTGATGCGATTTGCAGCGGCTAAGGTTATGCGTCGTGCTGACTTTAGTGAACTAAGTCCTGCACTTTCTATCGATAACTCTTTGGTAACCGGTACCCAAGGCTCTTACCAACTAGAACCTTATCGTGTAACTCAGTATGACCTTTCTGTTGAACACTACTTTGAAAATGGCGGCATCGTTTCTGCAGCGTTATTCTACAAGGACGTTAACTCCTTTACACAGACTGACAGCAGCTGTTTAGCCGACCCAAGTACCATTCAAGGGCAAAACACAACCGAATGGGGCAATGTGTGCCTACTTGATACTGCAGGACAAAGCCAAGGCGATGTTAACTTTGCCAGCCCAGATCAGGGCCAAGCCTATGTTGACGCAGAAAAATCAGCAGGTCGCACAGGTATTGTGGTAGACACCGACGTTAATGGTGGCAGTGGTGAGGTGAAAGGTTTAGAGCTTGCTTATCAACAGCAATTTACCTCTCTACCTGGATTCTGGGCAGGCTTTGGTGTAAACGCTAACTATACCTATGCCGACAGTGAGCAGCCAGATGGTAATCCGCTACTCAATATTTCTAAAAACACGGCCAATGGTCAGCTTTATTGGGAAAATGAGCAATTGCAATTCCGCTTAGCTTATAACTGGCGTGACCGTTACTTATATTCACAAGCAGAGAAGCGAGTCCAAACTGTGGGTGCATTAGGTTACAACGTATTTAACCAAAATGACCCTACAGCGGATAACTTTGATGCCACAGTAGGTAATAATTACCGCGAAGCCAGAGGTCAGTTTGATTTCTCGGCAAGCTGGGATATCAATGAGCATTTCACTCTGGTAGGTAACGTGGTTAACCTAACTGGAGAACCCATTGAATATACTACCGAACTCGGTTCAGTCTGGAAGTACAGTGAAGCAGACCGCCGCTACACATTAGGCGTTCGAGCTAAGTTCTAGCAACCCCACTAACAGAGCCTATCCCACAGATAGGCTCTGTGCTTTTCCTTAACATAACACTTAACCCCCCTACTGTTAGTTTACTGTACCTCAAGCTATCGGTAGACAAAAACCAAACCAAAAATATTACCAAAAACCAGTATTGGTAATAATCATTGGTTGACAATAATTAAAAAGCTGTAATAAGATGGTTACCAATAGATTAATAAGTTGGTCAGCAAGGCAAAACTGATTGCGAGTAACACCAACCATCAGCTTAAAAAATTTGGTTTTCACATAATATTAGGAGTTAGATATGACAAAGCCTGTCATCGGTTTTATCGGACTTGGTCTCATGGGCGGCAACATGGTAGAGAACCTGCAAAAGCGTGGCTTTGAACTGCAGGTAATGGACCTCAATAAGGACGCGGTTGATGCCTGCATCGCCAGAGGCGCCACCGCTGCAAGCTCAGCAAAAGCGTTAGCAGCTTCCAGTGATATCGTCATGCTTTGTCTTACAACTTCAGCGGTGGTAGAAAAGCTAGTTTATGGTGATGATGGTATTCTTGCAGGCATCAAACCAGGTGCTGTTTTGATTGACTTTGGTACCTCAATTCCTGCTTCTACCCGCAAAATTGGTGAGGACTTAGCCGCCAAAGGTGCCGGTATGATTGATGCACCACTAGGTCGCACACCAGCTCACGCCAAAGACGGTTTGTTAAACATCATGGCTGCGGGTGACTTAGACACCTTTAACAAGGTAAAGCCTGTGCTTGAGCAACAAGGCGAGAACGTGTTCCACTTAGGTCAATTAGGTGCCGGCCATACCACTAAGTTGATCAACAACTTTATGGGTATGACCACCGTTTGCGCAATGTCCCAAGCATTTGCCGTTGCAGATCTTGCCGGTGTTGACCGCCAGCAACTGTTTGACATTATGTCGACAGGACCCTCTAACTCACCTTTTATGCAATTTTGTAAAAACTATGCGGTAGATGGTGTCAGCGATCTTGGATTCTCTATCGCCAATGCCAATAAAGATTTAGGCTACTTCTTGAAAATGGTCGAGGATTTGGGCACGCAGTCTAAGATAGCAGAAGGGTCATCTGCTAACCTTAACGCGGCTTTTGATGCTGGTATGGGTAACGGAAATGTTCCGGAAATCTTTGATTACTTTCTCAAGCTTAGCAAGTAAATTTAACAGCTAGCATCACTACCGTTTAGTGCTCTCCCCACTAGACGGTAGTTTATCAACTTCAAATACTAGCAAGACACCTCACTAGCCTTTCATCCTTGCAGCGCACTAAACTAGCACACCACCATGACAACGCTGTGCATTATCGAGTGAATACCAATGCCCGACAGCTTATTGCTCTTCTCGCAAAAATACTGGAGATAACGCTGTAGAGTCAGCCTCACTGTAATAATAACCCGCCATATCAAATTGCGTTAACTGCTCAATCGAATCCACATTGTTGTCCAACATGTAGCGCACCATCATGCCGCGGGCCTTTTTGGCATAAAAACTGATCACTTTATACTGGCCGGCTTTCTTATCTTTAAAGACTGGTGTGATAATCGTGCCATCAACCAGCTTAGGTTTTACCGCCTTGAAATATTCATTGGACGCTAGGTTAACCACAATATTATCTCCCTGCTCTGCCAAAGCTTGGTTAACACTGTTAGTTATTGTCTCACCCCAGAACTGATAGAGGTTGGTTCCTTTCGGGTTGGCTAGCTTAGTGCCCATCTCTAATCGGTATGCCTGCATTAAATCGAGTGGGCGTAACAAACCATATAACCCCGATAGCATGCGTAAGTGCTTTTGTGCACGGTGTAGTGCTGCTACTGACAAGGTCTCTGCGTCTAGCCCAGTGTATACATCGCCTTTAAACGCAAACACAGCTTGCTTGGCATTTTCTGGGGTAAAAGCGGCGTCCCATGACTCGAATCGAGCCGCATTTAGCCCGGCAATTTTGTCACTCACTTTCATTAGCGATGCAATATCAGCAGGCGTCAACTGGCGGCAAACTTCAATGAGCTCGCTGCTATACTCAAGCAACGCTGGCACGGTATAGTCTTTCGTTGGTGCCGGGTTTTCATAATCGAGCGTTTTCGCTGGTGAAACTAAAATGAGCATTGTCAGTCCTTCAAAGTCTGCTTAACTGCGACTATCATAATCTGCAAGCTACAAAAAAACCACGCTAAATCAGCGTGGTTTTTTAGATGGTACTAATTCATTTTATCAATGATTAGTCGCTTACTAGGCTTTGGGCGCCTCAGTCACACTTGCGTTGTTTGCTTGCGTGTCTGTCGCGACAGGCTTACCTTTCCAAATACCGCCTTCTAAGCCTTGAATCTCAGGAAACTTAGCCGCATCAAATGTTGGGTTGATACCGGTTTTCATCTGCTTCTCATAATCTTTAATTACCGCATATGCAACTTTAGACAGCATCACAATCGCCGCAATATTCACCAATGCCATCAGACCCATAGATACATCGGCAAAGTTCCAAACTAGCTGTAACGATGCAACAGAGCCCGCCATTACCATGCCTAATACGAGTACACGGAAAGTATATAGTGCCTTTTTGCTCTTGGTTAAGAACATCACATTGCTTTCTGCATAGCTGTAGTTAGCAATAATTGAAGAGAAACAAAATAGAATAATAGCAAAAGCAATAAAGTACGCTGCCCAGCTGCCCATTTCATTGGTCAGTGCTAACTGTAGCAATCCAATGCCTTGTTGCTCGCCAGGATTATCCAACACACCTGACAACAAAATAATTGCCGCTGACGCACTACAGATCACGATGGTATCAACAAATACACCGATCATCTGTACAAAACCTTGTGACGCAGGGTGATTTGGGTTTGGCGATGCTGACGCCGCAATGTTTGCTGCGCTACCCATACCCGCTTCGTTAGAGAACAATCCACGTGCAATACCGGCCATCATCGCGCCCATTGCGCCGCCAGCTGCTTCTTCCCAGCCAAATGCACTCTTAACAATCAGGCTCAGTGCCGCTGGCACTTGGTCGATGTTCATCACCAATACGACCAACGCAATCGCCAAATAGGCAACCGCCATTACCGGTACAATGATTTCTGACGTTTTAGCGACTTTCTGTAAACCACCACAAATGATGTAAGCAGAAAAACCTACAATAACCAGACCAATTAGCGTTTTATCTAGTCCAAATGCATTGTTCAGTGCATCTGTCATCGTATTGGCTTGGGCTGCATTGAAAGCAAAGCCAAACGCGATGATAAGTAGGATTGAGAAGACCGTTCCCATCCAACGTTTGCCTAGGCCGCGCTCCATATAATATGCAGGGCCACCTCGGAATTGACCTTCATCATCTTTAACTTTATAGACTTGCGCTAAGGTTGACTCGATAAAGGCGGTTGCCATACCGAGCAGGGCAATTAGCCACATCCAAAATATCGCGCCGGCACCACCCACTGTGATGGCCACCGCCACACCCGCCATGTTACCTGTGCCGACTCGGGCCGCCATTGAAGTACAAAAGACTTGAAATGAAGAGATGCCATTAATCTTTTCACGGCCTTGTATTACCAATTTAGCACCGTGACCAAACATCCTAAATTGAATAAAGCCTAACTTCAGGGTAAATAGCACACCTGCAGCGACCAACACATAAATAAGTACACTGCCCCACAGCATGCCATTGACCAAGTTAATAGCAGACTCTATGAGTGTAACAAATGATTCCAACATAATATTCTCAGTTCCCATAACAAAACCGGCCAAGCAGGTTCATCACCTATGGCCGGATCTGTTTAATTGATTTTCCTTCCCAAATTGCTTTAAAGAATAACGGCTCTTAATCTTTTAAAAGTTGTCCTTATCACTGCTCAAGTTGAGCGCAGCGTGCCGCATTCGATAATCCAAAATAGCATAGCATTAAAATTACCTCGCGTGATCCCGATCACAAATCTTCTTTTGCGTGACGCTGCCCATACAGGGATTCACAAATGTAAATCACTGTATTAACACTAGCAACTTAGCATTTACCACCATAAAGTTAACATTTAGCCAATTTTCTTACTTTTAAAAAGTAAGAAGTAGCACACACTTTTGTAATAAAATTACAAATATAGTACCTACCAAGAGCTTTGATTAACTTTTTGCTTACTATAAATGGGGTTATTTATGTCACAACAGCAAGAGATCAGCGCACTGAAGAAATTTGTGAGAGCGAGCAACTTCTTAGCGACGTCACAAATTTACTTAAAACAAAACGTACTACACAAACGTCCACTTCAACATAGCGACATCAAACCTAGGCTACTAGGGCACTGGGGCACATGTCCTGGAATTAACTTTGTCTACGCTAATGTTAATCGCCTTATCAGTAAAACAAAACGTCCTTTCTTGTATTTGGTCGGCCCAGGTCACGGCTTTCCTGCAGTACAAGCAAACTTATTTATGGAAGGTTCGCTAAGTCATTTCTATCCGGAGACGATTCCGTACAACGAAACCGGCATCGAAGATATCTGTAAGAAATTTTCAGCGGCGTATGGTTACCCATCACATGCTAACCCTGAAGCACCTGGGCAAATTCTTGAAGGCGGTGAGCTAGGTTACTCGTTGTCTGTCGCTTGGGGCGCGGTGCTTGATAACCCAGACTTAATTGCCGCTTGCTTAATTGGTGATGGCGAGTCTGAAACTGGACCGCTTGCCGCATCTTGGTATGCAAACCGCCTTGTTTCTCCTAAAAATAATGGTGCGGTACTACCTATTGTGCATATCAATGGCTACAAGATTTCTGGTCCAACCCGTATGGGCCGTATGAGCCATGAAGAACTAGACTTAGAATTCCGCGGCTTAGGCTACCACCCAATTATCGTTGATGATCAGCACGAGCAAGACGTCTATGAACAGATGACCGCTGCAATGGATCTGTCCTATGAGATGATCAATGACATTCAAACTCATGCCCGCGCCGGTGAGGATATTGTCAAACCACGCTGGCCCGTTATTTTGATGCGCACAGCAAAAGGCTGGACTGGTACAGCTGAATACGACGGCAAAAAACTAGAAGGCAACTGTGACTCTCACCAGGTCATCGTCAATAAATGTGCTACCGATAAGGGTCATCTCAGTGCACTTAATGATTGGCTCGCGAGCTACAAGTTCGATGAGTTATATCAAATCAATGAAGCCGGTGAGCTTGAGTTTGACGCCGATATTCAATCATTACTGCCACCTAAAGAACTGACCTGTGGCCGTCAGCATTTAAGTTACGGAGGCGAAGTCGTTCGCGCTTTAGCTAAGCCTGATCTTGAAAAGCTCGCTTACGGTGCTGAAACACCTCGTGGCCAACGTGGCTTATCTATGTACAAAATGGGCGAGTGGATGCGTGATGCGTTTAAACTAAACCGCGATCAACGCAACCTACGTATCTTCTGTCCAGATGAAACCTACTCAAACCAACTACAAGCGGTATTTGAAGAAACCGACCGTGCTTGGCAATGGCCTATTGAAAGCTGGGATGAAGATATGTCTCGCGATGGCCGAGTGATTGAGTTGCTATCGGAAAACTTACTATTTGGTATGCTTCATGGTTATACCGTGACAGGACGTCATGCGATGTTCCCTACCTACGAAGCGTTCTCGCAAGTGGTTTCATCTATGGCTGACCAATATTGTAAGTATGTCTATGCCAGCCAAGGCGTACACTTCCGCAAACCCGTACCCGCATGTAATGTGGTGCTATCTTCACTGCTAGAACGACAAGACCATAACGGTTATTCACATCAAAACCCCTCTTTCCTTGGGGCGATGCTAGAGAAACACCCTGAAATTATTTCAGCCTACTTGCCAGCAGACGGTAACAGTACCTTGGTCTATACCGAACGCGCTTATGAGGACAGAGATAAATTAAACATTCTGGTGGCAGGTAAGAAGTCTCTACCACAATGGCTAACTTTAGATGAAGCCCGTAAACAGGCGAAAGATGGCGTCATGGTTTGGGACTTTGCTTCCGACGAAAACCCAGATGTCGTGCTGGCGGGCTGTGGCGACCACGTGACCCAAGAGTGTTTGGCTTCATTGGTGCTGCTGCGTGAGTTACTGCCTAGAGTCAGAGTGCGCTTTGTTAGCGTGACAGAGCTTAACAGTAGTGGTTTAGGTAGCCGTAAGTTCCAATCTAAACCTTGGTTAATGGACGAAGTCTTTACTGAAGACAAGGGCGTCGTATTCAACTATCACGGCTACCCCAATACCATTAAGAAGCTGGTATTTGATTATAAGGGCAGCCATCGATTCCGTATCAAAGGTTATGAAGAAGAAGGCTCAACCACGACACCTTTTGATATGGGTGTCCGTAATGGTACGTCACGCTATCACTTAGTCATTGATATGGCCTACAAGCTATTCCAACAAGGTGTGATTGACGAAACTCAGCATGTGTCAATTACCACTGATATGTTACAACGCTTGGTAGACCATAGAAACTACATCAAAGCCCATGGGGTCGATCCTAGCAGTATTGAAGACTGGGTTTGGACTCGCTAAGCGATTTTTAGAGTCTCGATACTAAAGAGGGCGCCTAAGCGTCCTCTTTTTTTGCATGAAAACCCAACAATTCAGCAATATGTCATCATTTTGTTTGGCAAATTTAACATTTAACGTAGATAATATTAGAGCTAGCGATAAAACCAAAGGATCCCCCATAAAGTGCTGGCATGTTTTTATCTGCCGTAGAGAAAACAGCCTCGGGGAAGACGAATAAATAAAGGACTTGAAAATGATGAACAACACATTGAAAGCAATTTTGCTGACTTCAATGCTCCCACTTGCAGCCAATGCAACTCAAGAACTTAGCCCATGGTATGTCGGTGGCGGTGTTGGTATTAACAACTACGAACCTAACTGCGACCAAAAAACCATGAAAAGTTGTGGTACAGATGATCCCTATGCATGGGATCTATTTGGTGGTTATCTGTTTAGTGACAACTTTGGCGTTGAACTAGGCTATCGTGACCTCGGCCGTGCAGAATGGGTTGACTATGGCAACAAGCTTAACGATGTAGGCGCCAAAGGCATGACACTTGGAGTTGTTGGTATTTGGCCATTTGCTAACAAATGGAGCATCTCTGCCGAAGCAGGTGCCATGAACTACACCATTTCTAACAATCGTCAATGGGGTACTGAGTATTACAGTGACAGCGGTGTAGCGCCATACATCGGCGCAGGAATTGGTTACAACATTACCGATAATATCAAGTTGCAGGCGAAATACCGCCGCTATGAAAATCTTGATGAAAATGAATACAACACTTTAGAGATGCAAAGCAACTACTGGGGCTTAGAGCTAAGCTACCGCTTTGGTAGTCCAGCTCCTGTTGTTGTCGCTGTGGCCGCTGCCCCCCTTGATTCTGATAATGACGGCGTAGAGGATAGCATGGACAAGTGCCCTGATACCCCTGCAAATCATAAAGTCGATGCGGCTGGCTGTACCATTTATAAAGAAGTTACTGAACAGCGCGATGTGGGTTCGATTTTATTCGATAACGACTCAGATACCGTTAAGCAGGTTTCCTATGAGCGTATCAAAAAGTTAGCCGATTATATGGCACAGCACCCCGCTCAACCGTGCTAATTTCCGGTCATGCCTCTGATGTGGGTAAAGCGGACTACAACATGGATCTGTCTGAGCGTCGTGCCAAAGCTGTCGCAACGATTCTGGTTGAGACTTATGGTGTTGAGAGTAAGCGGGTGACCGCCAAAGGTTATGGCATCACTAAACCGGTGATCCAAGGTCGCAGTGCTGAGGCGAACAAAGCAAACCGCCGCATCGAAGCACACGTAACCGGTGTTCGCCAAGAAGCACTGATCAAATAATCTCTATTGATTAACGTGCAACTGCGCAAAAACCAAACGCTGCCCTGTGCAGCGTTTTTTTCACTTTACCATTGGCAAGTGAGCGCTATACTCTGGGGACAAATTTGATGGATTCATGGGTTGTTTTCAGCAATTAAGCGCCCTTTTACTGATATTTTACAACTTTACTGTAATTTTTTTTCAAATATGGTTGGAAATATCGGCAAGATCGCTTCTAATACCCGTTAGTAAACAACACAACTTCAGCTGCTTCTTAAGAAGGATGTAATTTTCATGGCTAATACTCTCGAGCAACTCAAAACCCTCACCACCATCGTCGCCGATACCGGAGACATAGAAGCCATTAAGCGTTATCAGCCACAAGACGCAACCACTAACCCCTCTTTAATATTAAAAGCAGCCCAAATTCCCGAATATGCACATCTAATTGACAATGCGATTGCTTGGGCTAAATCTCAAAGCAATGACATCAACCAGCAAATCGAAGATGCCGGTGACAAGTTAGCGGTCAATATCGGTTTAGAGATCCTAAAAATTGTACCTGGCCGCATCTCGACCGAAGTCGATGCACGTTTATCGTTCGATAAAGCAGGTTCTATTGAAAAAGCCCACAAGCTAATCAACTTATACCAAGAAGCTGGGGTTGATAAATCGCGTATTCTGATCAAACTTGCGTCAACTTGGGAAGGTATTTGTGCAGCCAAAGAGTTAGAACAGCAAGGCATTAACTGTAACCTAACCTTGTTATTCTCTTTTGCTCAAGCACGTGCATGTGCTGAAGCGGGAGTTTACCTGATTTCACCATTTGTTGGCCGTATTCTTGACTGGTACAAAAAAGATACTGGCAAAGACTACTCTACTGCTGAAGATCCAGGTGTCGTCTCTGTGACAAGTATCTACAACTACTACAAACAACATGGCTTCGATACTGTGGTCATGGGAGCAAGTTTCCGTAACACCGGTGAGATTATTGAATTAGCAGGTTGCGATCGTTTAACCATTGGTCCTGCGCTACTAGAAGAAATGGCGAACTCAAACACGCCAGTGGTACAAAAACTGACTGCAACAACAGAAGTGGTCGCCGCTGAGGCACCACTAACAGAGCAAGCATTCCGTTGGGAATTTAACCAAGATGCTATGGCAGTAGAGAAGTTAGCTGAAGGTATTCGTAACTTTGCTATTGATCAGGGCAAACTAGAAGAGATGCTAAAAGCACAACTTGAAGGCTAGGAGTCGCAGGACATGACACAACTAACTGAAATGGATATTTGGCAAGAGTTGGCAGAGCAGGCCAAGCAGCTCCCACACATGCGCCAACTGTTCGCCGAAGACCAACAACGCTTCGACAATATGTCGATTAGTGCTTGCGATCTGTTACTTGATTACTCAAAAAACAGAGCTGATAACAACACATTAGCACTGCTATTCAAACTAGCTAAGCAAAGTCAGTTAAGTGACAAAATTAGCGCGATGTTTGCAGGTAAAATAATTAACAACACAGAACAGCGCGCGGTACTACATACTGCGCTTCGTGCCAATGCCGGACAGCAGATTTTTGTTGATGGTGTTGATATCGTGCCTGAAGTACAACAAACTCAGCAAAAAATGGCTGAATTTGTTGCATCAGTCACCAGCGGTGAATGGCGTGGTTACACCGGTAAAGCGATCACCGATATTGTTAGCATCGGGATTGGCGGTTCATTTCTCGGCCCCAAAATCGTCACCCAAGCCCTACGTCCCTATTGGAATCCAAATTTAAACTGCCACTTTGTTGCTAACGTTGATGGGACTTCTATCAGCGAGAAACTCAAACTAGTCGACCCAGAAACCACGTTATTCGTTATGTCGTCTAAATCGTTTGGCACCCAAGAAACCCTCACCAATACGCTAAGTGCTAAAGAGTGGTTCCTGCAAAGTGGTGCTAGTCAAACCGATATCGCCAAACACTTTGTTGCCGTGACATCTAATGTCGCCAAAGCAACTGAGTTCGGCATGGATGCGGCAAACATCTTCCCGATGTGGGATTGGGTTGGTGGCCGTTATTCTTTGTGGTCTGCCATTGGCTTGCCCATCGCCTTGCTCGTTGGCATGGATAACTTTGCCGCTTTACTTGATGGCGCTAAATCCATGGACACCCATTTTGAAACCGCAGAGCTTGAAGATAATATGCCAGTCATTATGGGCTTGCTATCAGTGCTTTATGGTAACTTCTACAATGCACAATCCCACGTTGTGCTCACCTATGATCACTACTTACGTGGCCTACCGGCATATTTTCAGCAGCTAGATATGGAAAGTAACGGTAAGTCAGTCACCTTAGCCGGTGAGCAAGTTGATCATAATACCGGCCCTATCATCTGGGGTGGAGAAGGTACCAACGGTCAGCATGCTTATCATCAGTTATTGCACCAAGGAACAGCGCTCGTACCAGCAGATTTTATTATGCCGCTGCAAAGCCACAACCCATTAGGTGAACACCATGTGCAACTAGCATCTAACTGCTTTGGTCAAACCCAGGCATTAATGCAAGGGCGCACCTATGAAGAAGCGATGGCGGAGCTCGCCAATAGTAACTTGAGTGCTGAGCAAAAATCTTTAATCGCAAAGCACAAGGTTATGGAAGGCAACAAGCCAAGCAATACCTTGCTTATGGATAAGCTGACACCAGCCACACTAGGTTCGCTCATCGCCCTCTATGAGCACCGGACCTTTGTTCAAGGTGCCATATGGGATATTAACTCTTTCGACCAATGGGGTGTTGAGCTTGGGAAAACCTTGGGCAATGATGTATTAGCCCGTCTCCAAGCTGATAATGACAGCCATGAACTCGATGCATCAAGCAATGCATTAATCAATATATTCCGTCAGCAAAAGATATAGTGATAAGAGTCATCAATAAAAAAGCCAGTTTATGCTGGCTTTTTTATTAATTACAGCACAGAAACCCTTCATGACGGCACAATGACTGTCGTTATTATTTGTTGAACAATTTCCCCATCATAAATACTTCACCTCAATTTAACATTGCTGAAACATTTTTCTTGCACCATAAATTAAAAGTGTGGTATTTAATTGATGACAAAAAATACAACAATAGGAGGTTGCCATGAATCGCTTAGATTATGGTAGTGCGTTAGAAGACACCGTCGTTGAAAGACCAAGTCGAACCAGAAGCTCCAATAAGAAGCGCAAATGGCGTGAAATTGAGGCTCTGAAAGAAAAGCACCGCTTGCTAAAGGAATTGCAAGATATTGACAGTAGCTTTAATAGTGAACTTGATAATCTATTGATGTAAAAACGAACAAAAAAATAGCGCCCAAGTGGCGCTATTTTTATTTAGCCTAGTTTTTAATCACTGGCTTTAGCAATATACTCGCGTAGCTCTTCAAACACTTGGTTGTCATCGTCACTAAACAGTGGATCAACCATTAGCTTTTCTGCACATTGCGCCTCAATATTATCCCAATCATCTTGCCGCATATTACGCTTCCATACTGGAAATACATGTTTTTCTTCAAAACGAAGGTGTGCGCCCTGCAGGGTAAAATAAGCGGCTAAGTCATCACACAACTGCTCTTTTTGTACCGGTACATCCGCTAAGATCAGATTCAAAGTCGACATAATGGTACAAGAAGACTCATTAAGCTTATCGTGTTCAGCTAATAACTCTTCGGTCTGAGTGTCATCGGGAAAGGCCTGTGCATGGTACTTATAAATCACATCTTCTAAAGGGTGATGACTATGTTCAGCGTAGCTTTGCATATACTCCACAATGTCACGGATAAGATTGTAATTTACCATTTCACCAGCAAGTAACCGCTGATGTTTGTCTGCCAATATTTGCAGCAATATCGCGATGTGCTGATGGTCTTTCTTCAATCGAGTGAGCATGAGCGTCTCCATTTGGTACAGCAGCCTATAGAATAATTATAGGATGTTGCTGAATTATTACCCAATACTACATTAAGCGACTGGCGACGATTTCTGACCAAGATCAATAACAAGTCAAATTAAAATAGCGGTTTATCACATTTTTTAAACAAAACTTTAAGGTGAGAACATGCACACTATCGCTAGTGCACGTGCACACTAAGTCACTCCCAAGTTGATGTAAAAACCGGTTTCAGGCAGAATTTGCGCCTATGTCGCTTAACCCAAGCTGTATCACAACCTCAATATCGATAAACAATAAGGGATCATATGGATTCACCACTTTTGGTTGGTGCCCATGTCAGTGCAGCTGGCGGCGTCGCTAACGCGCCACTGAATGCGAAGAAAATTGGCGCGAGTGCATTTGCACTGTTTACGAAAAACCAACGACGTTGGCAAGCTGCGGCCCTAAGCACCGAGCAAATTGATGCTTTCCAGCTCAACTGTCAGCAAGGGGGCTATACGGCAGATGCAATCCTACCCCATGATAGTTACCTGATTAACCTAGGCCATCCAGCCAAAGAGCAGCTTAGCCGCTCGCGTGAGGCCTTTATTGATGAAATGCAGCGCTGTGAACAACTTGGGTTAACCTTGCTGAACTTTCACCCTGGCAGTCACCTCAGACAGATTGACGTCGATGAGTGTTTAGGCAAGATTAGTGAATCGATTAATATGGCTTTAGATCAAACCCATCAAGTTTGCGCCGTGATCGAAAACACTGCTGGTCAAGGCTCGAACTTAGGCCATAGTTTTGAACAACCGGCGCAAATTATCGAGAAAGTAGAAGACAAGTCCCGTATCGGTGTCTGTATTGATACCTGCCATATGTTTGCCGCAGGTTATGATTTAACGAGTACTGAGGCGACACAAGCAAGCTTTGCTGAATTCGATCGCATTGTTGGCTATCAATACCTTAAAGGCATGCATCTGAACGACAGTAAAACCCCACTGGGTAGCCGAGTTGACCGGCACCATTCGTTGGGTGCAGGCTATATTGGTAAAGCAGCTTTTGAAGTGATTATGGCGTTACCAGCGGTAAGAGGCATTCCATTAATATTAGAGACAATTGAACCGGAGATATGGCCGCAAGAAATTAATTGGCTGCGCTCACTGGCGAAGGGTTAGTGTGAGCTTCTTATTGTAAGCACTTATAAACAACAGCAATCACTTTAACACTGTCATCAAGCTCATCCGTTTGCAGCCAGACAATATGCGTACCGCCGATCTCTTCACCATAACGGCGGGCGTTATCTTGCGCTTCTTGCAGTGCATGCTCGCCTCTGCCGACACCAGATGACATGGCAAAGCTATCGCAGTGGGTGACTTCAAAATCGTAAGCATCGTTAATACGATGATAAAACTGCTGCTCTTCAACGCTACTACAGGCCGATAACATCATCATCGACATGCTCACCCAAAACACTCTCAACACAACAATAACCACCCAACAAAAATACTGTTGCGCAAGATAATAAAATTCTGCTTTTATTTAGGTGATCTTGATCACACCAAATGCACCAGCGCAGATACATATAGCAACAGTTAAATCGCAATTTTTATCTAAACAATCAAAAACAACACAATGAAAACAACGAGTGAACAAATAGTGAGTGTAAACAAAGGCGTCACCCTAAAATTAACAACTTAAGCACAGACGAAAAAGGAGCCGTTATGGCCCCTTTTCAAAAGCGATAAAATCTTACAGTATGTCGAAAAGATGGCGCTTTAATTGCGCGAAATCAGCTTCAAGCTCCGTCGACAAAATCGGCTTATCTTTCACTGCTTCTAGCGCTGGCGGCAGCGGGATATCACGCTGCAACTGCACGTCGACTACATCCTTAAATTTGGCTGGATGTGCCGTACCTAAGAAGATGCCTTTTTCATCACTGTCCATCACTAAAGACAAAGCTTGCGCTGCAATCGCTGCGTGAGGCTCGCTTAAATACCCCAATTGGTCAAGTTGCTTTAATGCAGCACTGGTATCGTCCTCATTAAGTGCGACACCGCTGATATCGCTAAGTGACCATCCCATTGCCTTCACAATGGCTTCAACACGAGGCCAGTTGCTTGGCTCTGACACATCCATAGCATTTGACATGGTGGCAACAGTTGCATGAGGTGACCAATCACCTTGCTCTAAATAACGCGGCACTGTGTCATTGCTGTTGGTTGCAGCAACAAAACGCTTAACTGGCAGCCCCATTGCCTGAGCAAACAAACCAGCGGTTAAATTGCCGAAGTTACCACTTGGTACAGATATAACCGGATCTTGATCATGTTGTGCCTTGAACTGGGCAACCGCTTCAAAGTAATAGCAAACTTGAGCCAATAAACGACTAATATTGATTGAATTCGCCGAGTTCAAGTGCAGTCCATCTCTGACATCGCTATCTTCAAAAGCGTGTTTTACCATGTCTTGGCATGCATCAAAGTCTGAAGCAACCGCGACAGTGTGGATGTTATCACCCAACGTGGTAAACATCTTCTCCTGCAATAGACTGATCTTGCCTTTAGGATACAGTACCACCACTTGCACTTTATCGAGCCCATAAAAGGCATCGGCAACAGCTGCGCCAGTATCACCCGATGTAGCAGTAAGAATAGTAATCTTACTGTCAGTCGCCAACTGGTTGAGGCACTGCGCCATAAAGCGAGCGCCGAAATCTTTAAATGCTAAAGTGGGGCCGTGAAAAAGCTCTAGGCAGCTGCGCTTGTCATCTGCTTGCACTAGTGGCAAATCAAAGTTAAAGGCATTATCTACTAAGCTATCGACCATATCTTGACCAAGCTCATCAGCTAACCAAGCACCGAGTATTTTCTTACTTCTCTGTGCAAAAGGCAGTGCCAGTAAGCTATCAACGTCATCGAGTGTAGGAATGCTGGTTGGGAAAAACAGCCCCCGGTCTTTACCTAAGCCCAGTCTTACCGCTTGTGAAAAACTGACTACTTGTTCAGGGTGTTTGAGGTTATAGAGTTCCATCTTAATGCCTTAAATTCTTATAGTGTTACGACTTAACAGCGGCGCGTGCCCTGCTCATCTAATTTACAAATATGGGAAAAGCCCTGCTCGTTGACTAAGTAGTGCGCATCTAACCATGCTTGAGCCTTTTGGGCAGTCGCTAGGTCATCGGTTACCGAAAATAGCGTTGGGCCACTACCGGAAATACCCGTAGTGAGCATACCTAAATCAGCCAATGCGGCACGTGCATCGCTATAACCGGGAATACCTTCTGCACGATAGGGTTCTGCCAACACATCTTTCAATACACTCAGCGCCAACTGGCTATCTTGCTGATATGAAGCATGCACAAAAGCGCTTAAATAACGGCCAAAGTCAATGGCCACAGCCTTATCATATTGCTCTGGCAGCAAGGCGCGCATTTTCGCAGTAGACAGCGAAATACCAGGATAAGCGACTACCCAATACCATTGTTTAAAATGAGGAATCGCATCACAAATTTTCCCCGGCGCATCTAACATCAGTTGCATGCCACCTAAGTAACAGGGCGCGACATTGTCATAATGCACTGAGCCACTGATTTGTCCCTCGAAATCTCCCATCAATTTCAGCAAGGCTTGTTGATCATAAGGCTGCTCAAAGTATTCGTTAAGCGCATAAAGTGCGGCAACAACCGAGCTTGCACTTGAACCTAAGCCACTGCCTACCGGCAAGTTTTTCTGCAGGTGTAAATTCAATCCCTGTTGAGAGTTCAGTTTTTCGACAAAAAACTCGGCGCATTGATAGACAATGTTTTGCTGCGGATCAGAAGGTAATTTATCTGCCCAGCGGCCAGATGCTGTCAAGTTAATCCCTTGCGCTGCTGCCGATACACTGACCTTATCACCCAGTAGTTGACCATCTAGCGGCGCTAAAGCTGCGCCAAGCAAATCAAAACCAACACCCACATTCCCCATCGACGCTGGTGCATAGACAGTTACGCTCATGCGCCCATCTCCCTTGTCCAATTTAATGTACGCAATATATCAGCAAATGCCCCAGCAGCTGTCACTTCGGTACCGGCGCCGTAACCCCGGAGTACAAAAGGAATGGGCTGATAATAACGGCTGTAGAATGCCAACGCATTTTCGCCGCCCTTAACGCTGTATAGCGGATCACTACTGTCTACTTCGGCAATTTTTACGCGGCAGCCCTGCTCGTCAATCTGACCAACATAACGCAGCACTTTGCCTTTTTCACGGGCGCTAGACACCCAATCAGCTATTTGACCGTCGAGTTCAGGTAACTTCGCCATGAATTGCTCCACATCGCCACTAGCATCAAACGATGCGGGTAAAACCGATTCAACCACCACATCATCAAGCTCAATATTGATGCCCACTTCGCGAGCGAGAATAAGCACTTTACGAGCAACATCCATACCGCTGAGATCATCACGCGGATCCGGCTCAGTAAAACACTTTTCACGCGCAATTGCGGTCGCCTCTGACAATGTCATCCCTTCATCAAGCATGCCAAAGATATATGACAGCGAACCTGAAAGAATACCGTTGAACTTAATTAATTTATCACCCGCAAACAGCAGTTTCTTCAAGTTGTCGATAACTGGCAGCCCTGCACCAACCGTTGTTTCATAGAGGAACTGACGGCGTTGTTGCAATGCAGTTTGACGTAGAGACTGATAATAAGCCAAGTCTCGTGTGTTAGCTTTTTTGTTCGGTGTGACAACGTGTAAGCCGGCTTTCATCACCTCAACATACTGGTCCGATACATACTCACTGGAAGTACAATCGACTAATACTGGATTGAGTAACTGCTGCTCTTTAGCCCAATCAAGCATTTTGGGCAGGTCGCATGGCGTTTGACAATCAGCAAGTAGTGCAGACCAATTGCTTAAATCAACACCTTGTGCATCAAGCAACATATGTCGAGAGTTGGCAATACCACACACACGCACCGTAATATGCTGCTGTTTCAACATCTGCTCTTGCTGTTTAATCTGTGCTAATAAGCCAGCGCCAACATTGCCACTGCCCACTAAAAATACATCAAGATAGTGTTGCACATCGAAAAACTGTTGATGGCAAGCAGCGATAGCATGTTTAGTTTTACGCAGCTCAATAACCGCCGAGATAGAACGCTCAGAAGATCCTTGTGCAATCGCGACAATATTAACGCTAGCTTGTGCCAATGCTTGGAAGAACTTGCCCGCTACGCCTTTATGGGTGCGCATACCATCACCAATCAAGGAAACAATCGCGAGGTTATGGCGCATCTCAATTTGCTCTAACACATCATTCTTTAGCTCTAAGTCAAACTCGACCTCTAGGGCATCTTGTACTTTTGCCGCATCGGCAGTCGCAACACAAAAACTGATACTGTATTCAGAAGAGCTTTGAGTGATCAAACTAACAGAGACCCCGGCGCGAGAAATCGCGCCCAGTGTGCGACTGGCCATACCGACCATGCCTTTCATGCCTGGGCCTGCGATATCAAACATGGTTTGCTCATCAAGATTGGAGATAGCTTTTACATTTAGGCCTGTTTTGTCATCTTGATTGGAAACCAGCGTCCCCACTGCACTGGGGTTAAAGCTGTTACGGATATAGCAAGGGATATGATATTGCGCGATAGGTGCAATGGTTTTTGGATGCAGAACTTTCGCGCCGAAATAGGACAGCTCCATTGCTTCTTGGTAGCTTAACTGTGACAGCAGTTTCGCATCGGCAACAACACGTGGGTCAGTATTGTAAACGCCATCAACGTCCGTCCAAATCTCGCAGCAATCAGCATCAATACAAGCGGCAAGTACCGCGGCTGAATAATCAGAACCATTGCGGCCTAAAATGACTGTACGGCCCTCGGCATCACCGGCGGTAAAACCAGGCATCACCCACACCTGATGTTGACTAATATCAACTTGTGCGAAACGTTGACGACTTTGTTCGATATCTACCGAAGCCTCAAGTACTTCACCTTGACCGACAAACAAAGCTTGCGGCACCCATTTATCACTTGATAGCGACTTAGCGCGCATCAGTTCAACCATTAACGCTGCAGATAGACGTTCGCCACCAACAACCACTTCGGCTCTGACATAATCAGGGCACTCGCCCAATAAAGCGATGCCTTGGAGCTTTGCAGCCCACAAGCTCACCTGCTCTTCAAAAGCTTGAGTCAGTACATCGCTTTGCGCGGCGGTCAATACATGCTGTGCAGCATCAGCAAACAGGCGTTCAAATACCTGTTGAACTTGGCTGAACACAGTCTGAAAGTCTGCTCCTTGGGTCGCGGTATCAACCATCTCCAGCAAGCCGTTAGTTACCGTTGCGGGTGCGGATAGCACCACGGCTATACGCTCTTGCTTGGAGCTGGCGGCCACTATGTCTGCTGCAGAGCTAAAACGCTCCCAGTTGGCCAGCGAGGTACCACCAAATTTCATGACTTTCATACTTTCTCCTTGTACCACACGCCCTAAGAAACGAAAAAGCCCGCTCCTTGTTGAAGGGAGCGGGCTGTTAAATTCAAAATAATTTTGAGTATACCTAGCCCGCCCCCACGTGTGTAATCGTGGTGGTTGTAATAATCGTGGTAATTACAATATTTAAGCTAGACATAAAATAATTCGATGACATCCAATAAAGGTTGTTTATATGCCTACAGAATTGCTTTTTTTGCATACAACTGTCAACCCCCTATTTTAAAAAAGATGACCTTTCAGCCTCTTGATGACAAAAATTCATATAGACCGCCAGTGAGGCCACTCCTATTCATTTGCAATAGTCTATATTGACCTATAAACCACCAACGTAACGTTTACGTAAAGTGAACAAATAAACCCTAAGCCACTGTTTATTAATGACTAAAAATACCATCCGAGCAATAAAGACAAGAAAACCTTAGATTAGGGCGCAAATTGTCATTGCTGATTTCAAAACCTTCATAATGCACAGTTTTAACTTGATAACACTCAATTAACAACTTAAGTAATAAGTCAAAATATATGAAATTATATTCAGAAAACTGTATTCGACATATTGCACCATGCAAGTCGAGGCTAAATTCAAACTGTGAAATAGTGCTATTTTGTTCGCAAATGCTGCGCCAAATCATCGCCAAGCCAGTAAAAGCAGGCTAGAATGCCGCCACATTTAGATTTGGAGTCATTATGAAAATCACTCAACATACTGCTGTTAGCATTCATTATCGTTTAACCAACGCTAAAGGCGAGCTTATTGAAAGCTCGTTTGAAGCAGAGCCTATGCTATATCTCCATGGCGCTGAGAATATGATCCCAGGTCTCGAAGCTGCATTAGAAGGCAAGTCAGCTGGCGATAAGCTCGATGTCAATGTTGATTCAGAGCAAGCGTACGGCCCTTACCACGATGGTCTCAAACAAGAAGTGCCAATCAGCGCTTTTGGTGATATCGAAGATATCGTACCGGGCATGCGTTTTATTGCGGAAACAGAAATGGGACAACGTCCAGTTCAAGTCACAGCAGTTAATGATGATACTGTCACTGTTGATGGTAATCACCCGCTTGCAGGACAATCGTTAGCCTTCAGTGTTGAAGTACTTGAAGTACGCGCTGCTACTGAAGAAGAGATTGCCCATGGCCATATCCATGCACCAGGTAGCAGCTGTGGTAGTCATGAACACAGCCATGAAGGCGGATGCTGCGGTGGTGAAGGCCACGATCACCAAGGTGGTTGTTGCAGCGACAATAGCGATGAACCCGCTAAAGAAGGTTGCGATGGCAACGGTGGCTGCGGCTGCAAGCACTAACCCTGCTAACCGCTGTTATTAACGGCGGTATAAAAATTAACCAACTGATATAAGATATCAGTCTAAACCGATAGGCCTATTCACTAAGCTTATCGGTTTTTTTCTTTTATACTTAGTAGATCATTGTTGAAGGAATATACAACTAAGGAGCACAAGGATGATCGCTAAATCGATCTATGAAGTACTGCCCTATAGCTATCTCACACTAGGTGGCTCGAGCATGCTAGTGTTAGAAAACAGCTTTGCTGTCGCTGCATCGTTGGTGATATTTATTATGGGCGGGCGCGTTTACAGCCTTAGATCAAAAAACCGCCGCACCGACCCTGTGCGTAAACGCAAAGCTCGCGGACTGCCTGAGTCGATGTACGATTTATTGCCGTTTTTATACCTGTGCACCGCATTTTTGCTGTTTAGGTATTATCCACAAGGGTTGGGGCCGATCCTAGGGATCTGTCTGCTCACCTACTCACTGTATATCTTAATCAGGCGTATTAGCTACCGACAGCACCGCATCCCAGCCGAGAATAATATTATTTAAACAGCCTAAGCAGTATTAAAGAATGAGTGCCTGAATACTTTGCCGTTGCTGCGCACTCATATGTTTTAAATAATTTGAACAACGTGTAATTGTCGCAATGCTGACTTGATACTGCGCCGCAATTTGACGTTGACTCAGCTCACCTTGCAGTAATAGCTGAAACACTTTCAAGCGCCCCGCGACTGCACTGCGTTCATCTTCGGTTAGCAACAATTCAAAGAGCTCTTGTAATGAATCTCGTGTTTGTTGCAGCTCAACTTTATCAACCACCTGCTGCCATTCAGCGCGCATAAAACCACTTCCGTACTATTACACCATGACAGTGAGTGTAACAAGGATTGCTAAGCTTGAGTACAAGCAAGCACACAGATTTCGACTCAGAAAGCGTAAATAGGCATTTATTGACGCAATTTGTTACTAACTAATCTCACCCTGATCAATTTACCCATGACAAGTTAAAGCCAGCACTGATGCGGCTTAGCTCCTACCTACAATGATATATCTATGAAACCGATGAAGATTTACCAAGTAAATCGTAAAAAAGCTGTGGAGTCGATGGGATATTTGCGCATAGAATAGCGGAGCAATGTCACATAACCATAAAAATCGTGAGAGTAATCAAGATGAAAAAGCAGATGAAAGTAGCCCTTATCGCGGCAGCTGGCGCATCGGTATTCGCCGCAGCAGTTCAAGCACACAATTTCAAAGAGCCTGAAGACGCTATCGACTATCGTCAATCAGCATTCAGCCTTATTGCTTATAACTTCGGTGATATGGGTGCGATGCTAAAAGGTAAAAAACCTTTTGATGCTGATGTTTTTGCTAGTCGAGCAACTAATGTTGCCGCATTGAGTGTTATTCCAGCAGAAGGCTTTATCGCCGGTTCAGATAAAGGCAACACGGAAGCGCTAGGTAAAGTTTGGTCTGATAAAGCCGACTTTGACGCAAAAATGAAAACTTTCCAAGAGAATGCCGCTAAATTAGCTGTTGTGGCGCAATCTGGCGACAAGAAAGCTATCAAACAAGCTTTTGGTAACACAGGTAAAAGCTGTAAAGGTTGCCACGACGTTTATAAGAAAGATTAATATCGATTTTACGAAAAAGGGCGTTCGCAATGAACGCCCTTTTTTTATATCAACTGCTGCCATACCGGCATAATCAACCAGGCCGTAATCGGCAGTGCCAAGGCGGCAAGTAATATTAGCGCCAGCACGACACTACGAAACGACAGCTCGACATGATTATCGAGACGCTTATATCCAGTTATCATCGCCAGGACTAACTTTTCACCTTTGAGACGATGCAGTAACACCGCCAATACGTGCACACCACTTAGCACTAATATCAAGTCAAAATTTTTCTTGTGCAGCCAGGTCAGCCAACTGCTTACCTCTGAGGACACATAAGCATAAAGTGGTCCCTCAGTAAAAATATCATCTGTGGCAAATAGTCCCGATATCAACTGAATAGCGACGACACTAATTAACACCACCACCATATAACCACCGAGCGGGTTATGGCCCACAGCCATTGGCGCTTGCTTGCTCTTAACTTGCTGAGCATAGCTAATCACTGCCTTCGGAGAATGGACGAAATGCTTAAATTGCGCGGTTTCACTACCGATGAAACCCCAGACAATTCTAAAAGCTAATAGGATCATCAATCCATAGGCACATATTTGATGCCACTCCATCTCACCTTCTGAGGCCGCCCAATAGAGCGCGACTAATAAGGCTAACATGCCCCAATGAAATACACGGGTAGGAAGATCCCAGACTTTGGTTTTAACGGGGGATTGAGTTGAATCAGAAGTTGCTTGCACACTATTTCTCACATCGAATATTGGCTACGCTACCGATGATATTTCAAGCATTTGTTTGGTGCAATCCAAATCACACTTTAAACACCAGTGGTAGCCGTACAATTACAATGTAAAGTAAATTTTGGCGGACAATTTTGATAGTGAAACCAGAGTTATTCAATCAAATATGAGCCTATTGGCAAACGATATCAAGGGTTTTTACTTAAGGTTTTAGCAAATTTGTCTAAGGGTTCAAATAAATAATCACAGTTTATCAAGCGCAGCTAAACTATGATCTGGATCACAAACTCTACGCGGGAAATTGGTAGTCTGAACTCAAGGAAACAACATAAGGTTCGACATATGATAAAGATTACCAGCAAAGATCTTGAAGTCACCACACCTATCCGTGAACGTATCGAAAGCCGCCTTCGTAAACTAAGCCGCCGAGACGTCCAGCTCATTAATCCACATGTGATTATTGTGCAAGAGAAGCAACAGTTCATGATTGAAGCTTCAGTTGGTATTCCGAATAACAAGCTATTTGCCCAGGCCAGAGACAAAGACCTCTATGCCGCCATTAATTCCATGGGGCAAAAATTAGAGAAGCAATTAAACCGCGTAGTACACAAGCCAGAAGCACAGCGCCATGAAAGACCCGTACTACAGCAAGAAGTTATTGATGACGATTTTGACGATGAGGAGTACGCTGCTTAATCAGTTTGTACCTAGGTTGTGATACTTAGATGACGCACTAGTCCTAAACCGATAGGGTCAACAGGCATTGCTTAATCAGCACACGCGGCACGAGTATCACAACCCTATTTTGCAAATTGGTCTATACTCAATATAACTTACGTAACAATATGGTAGATGGGTTTGAGCGTTCTCAATCCCTGATGACAGTAAGAGTTCAAGAAAAATAACCAAGAGAGGCTAACCAACATTTTTGCGTTTTTTAGGATAACAGCTTGTATCGTTTGGTGATATTAAAGCCCATTATGACGCTTTGTTAGCGCAACAGGGATAACCGCTACCTTGTAGCACATCACCACCTAGCCACTTGGCTTCGATTGCCACTAGGTCGCCTAGTCATAACAGTCGAGCACTAGCATTAGCGAGGTATTTACGATTTATTATCCATGTTACATAGTTAGGTTTACTCGGTAGGTGAACAACAGTGCCCAACATGAACCACAGTGTTTAAGGGATATTCGCTAGTAAACTAGTGCCATCACCTACCCTTATTGGTGAGGCTAATATCTGCAACAGGCAGTGACAGCCGCATTAGCTTGAGGGGGATAGAAACCGATTTGATCTCTAAAGCAAAAATAGCTTAATGCAACATCTCTAAGCGCACCACCTTGGTGCGCTTTTTCTATATTTACCGCTAAAAATTCCGTACTGCTGTCACATTACATAATGAAACAGGAATAATTCTCTATATGCATAATTTTTCATTGACACTCAGCTGCCAGCAATTTACTTTGATTGGATGAAAATGTTAAATCAGTTCTTTTTTACTTTCTTTTTTATTCCCCCCTATTAGGGAGGCGGATTTTCGGTGTAAAAACGAAAGTGAAAATTCCAAGCCTCCCCTACGGGAGGCTTTTTAGTATTTAGCGATCCATAACAAGATTTGTATTAGAGGCCAGTATGAGTAAAGCACAACCCCTAAATCACACCCGGGAACAGATCACCGCGCTTGATAACGAATTGCTGGCGCTGCTCGCCAAACGTCGTGATTTAAGTCTTGATGTCGCTAAAAGCAAAGAAGTTGACGTACGCCCAATCCGCGATACATTGCGAGAAAAAGAGCTACTTGCCCGCTTAGTCAAGCAAGGGCGAGAGCAAGGCCTAGATGCTCACTACGTCTTATCTTTGTACCAAAGCATTATTGAAGACTCGGTTCTCAATCAACAAGCTTACCTCCAAGGTAGAGCCAACCCAGATCTGCAAAAGCAGCAATATTGCGTCGCCTACCTCGGTGCACGAGGCTCATATTCCTATTTGGCAGCAAATCGCTATTGCGACCGTCGCCAAATCAATATGCAAGACTTAGGCTGCAGTAGTTTTGATGAAATTGTACATGCTGTTGAATCGGGCCATGCCGACTATGGCTTCCTGCCCATAGAAAACACCTCGTCAGAATCCATCAATGAAGTTTATGATGTATTGCAACACACCAGTCTCGCCATTGTTGGTGAAACCACCATTGAAGTAGGCCACTGTTTATTAGCCAAGCCCGGATCACGACTCGCTGATATCACCACGGTTTATGCTCACCCACAACCAATTAGCCAATGCTCGCGCTTTCTAGCTCAGTATCCCAACTTCAAGTTAGAGTATTGCTCAAGCAGCGCAGAAGCCATGGACAAGGTTATGCAAGCTGACAATGGAAGCGTGGCTGCGATTGGTAGTGCAGAAGGTGGCGCCTTATATCAACTTGAAGCCGTTGCCAAAGATTTAGCCAATCAAAAAATTAATCAAAGCCGCTTTATCGTGGTAGCCCGCAAAGCTATCGCCGTACCAGAACAACTATTGGCTAAAACCACCTTAATCATGGCGACAGGCCAAAAACCTGGAGCATTAGTTGAGGCGTTGTTAGTGCTAAAAGCCCACGATTTAAATATGAGTAAACTGGAGTCTCGTCCTATCCCTGGTACCCCATGGGAAGAGATGTTCTATTTAGATCTTGAGGCTAACTTAGCCAATGATGCTATGCAATCTGCCTTAAAAGAACTTGAGCGAATCACCCGGTTTATCAAGGTACTAGGCTGCTATCCGTGTGAAACCGTAGACCCCACACAATTGAGCAATAGTCAGTTAATGATTGAGCCAAATACAAGTCGCGAACAGCAAGTAAAACCAGCTAGCAGCGTCAGCGCTCAAACCAGATACAGCAAAGCTTACAAACAAAGTGCAACCCAGATCATCAGTGGCCAACTGCAAATTGGTGAGCAACAATTCGGTGCTATTGCGCAATTATCTTTGCCACAATCTCCAGAGCTGTATAGCCAAAAAGCCAAGCAAATTAAAGAAGCCGGCTTCCAAGGTGTTGTCGTAGAAGGCTTAAGTCGCCAAAGTGATGTCACCCGTAATTTAGCTAGCCTAAAACGCGCCCTTGACCAGTTTGGTCTTGAAGCCATTATTGCCATTGAGCAAGAAAATGAGCTAAAGCTAGCCACTGAGTTCGCAGCCCTCATCATGATCACTGGCAAACTTATGGTTAATGAGTCACTGCTCAAACAGGTGGGATCTTTACACATTCCAGTCATTCTGGAGCGTAATACTATGGCCAGTACTGAGGAGTTTCTCAATGCGGCGGACCTAATCCTTTCTCAAGGAAATCAACAATTGGTCTTGTGTGAGTCAGGGGTGCGAACCTTTAACGATGATGCCATGCCCGCGCTCGATCTTTCAGCCTTAGTAAGTATTAAAGCGCTGAGTCACTTACCCGTTATGGTTAACCCTTGTTACGCGACACCAACTGCACAAGTTGGCGCGGTGGCCGTTGCGGCAAAACAGTTACATGCTGACGGGGTCATATTGAATCTTGCAGAGGAAGCGGAATCACTCGATAGCAGTTTAACATTGAGCGCGCAAACCTTAACGGCCTTGTATAGTTAGTAACAACCCTTGTCCTCACGGGCATAAAACGCAAAAAGGAGCCTATTGCTCCTTTTTTAGTGGTATGGGTTTAAACGCGCTTGCCTTCAACCAATAGCAGCCAACCTTTCAAAACTCGATGGCAATACCAAAGCATTGCCACCGCAGCCATCGCAATACTCAGCCAGACTAACGGCACAATATAGCTTACAGCCAGCATGGCTAGGGTCGCTACAATAGACCAGCGCTGCCAGCGAATATGGGTATATAAAACCTCATCCATCAGGGCGGGTTTCTGGCCATAGTTGATGACGAGGCTAAGCAAAGGCGGTAAAAAAAATACCGGAAACGCCGCCATAAGCCCATATAGCAAGTGGCCAAGGCTCAAGTCATTTATTACCGCATTACCTGAAGAGGTTGATAGCATTGCAGCGCTCCATCAAAGAATCAGTTTTTACACTCTACTTTAACAATACTGCCAACCTGAGCAATGCGCAAATATTAAAGCTCAACTAATGCATCTGAGCGGATCTTGGTGGAACAAGCCAGCACGTAACCTTGCTCAATCTCATCGCTGGTTAATGCCATTTGGCTCGAAGATTCAACCTCGCCTTTTATGACCTTACATTTACATGCCCCACATACACCTGAGCGGCACGCTGCAATAATGGGCAAGCCTAGCTTTTCAATGCCATCTAGTAGGCTCTGATCTAGGCTCAATTCAATCTGCTTGTCGCTAATATGTAGCATGAAAGGCGTTGCATCATCACTTGGGCTGCTCGCTGTTGCAGTCGGCGCACCACCAAAGCTCTCTTGGTAAAAGCGGCTCATATCAAAACCTGCTTGTTGCAGCTGCGCTTTAACGGCATCCATATAAGGCGCTGGCCCGCAAACAAATATGGTTCGAGATTGAAAATCAGCCACTTGCTCTGTCAACCACTCAATACTAAAGCGACCCGCGGTGACTGAACTGCCATCTTGCAGCTCACCTTCTTCTAACGTATAAGCCAGATGGAAGTTTTGATTATGCTGTTCAAACTGCTTCAAATCACGGTGAAACACTAAATCTCTTGTCGATTTAGCGCTGTGCAGAAACGCGACATCACTGCCTTTTTGAGTATCCTCTAACCAACGAGACATCGAGTACATGGGGGTGATACCACTGCCAGCGCTCAAAAACAGGTACTTATCCGTTTCGATATCCACAAGGTTAAATACACCGTCTGGTCCTGTGGCCAGCACTCGGTGGCCGACTTGCAGATTATTTGCAAGGTAGTTAGATACGAGTCCGTCAGCAATGGACTTGATGGTCACAACAATTGAGTATGGTCGCGATGGTGATGACGAGATAGTGTAGCTTCTGGCGACACGTTCTCCTTGGATATCCAACAACAGCGTAATAAATTGCCCAGGCTTAAATTGAAACTTTACTGGCTGCTCGGCTTGAAAGCGATAACTGACCACATCGTGGGTTTCGTGCCAACGCTCAACACAAACAAGCCTCACCTCACCATGTTGCCACGTGGCGGAATTCAACAACTGGCTATTCATAACCCTGACCCTATAGAAATTGGAAAAAAACGCCCACCAGAACAGTGGGCGCTGACACACTATGCGACGTTCAAAATGTCATTGAGATCGGCTTCGACTGTGGTGGTCGTTTTCAAGCCAAATTTATCTTCTAGCGCCTTCACTAAGTTAGGCGTTAAGAAAGCCGGTGGTGTGGGCCCAGTACGGATGTTTTTCACCCCAAGCGACAGTAGGGTAAGCAAGATAACAATCGCCTTTTGCTCAAACCACGACAACACTAGGCTCAAAGGTAGCTCATTAATTTCGCACTCAAACACTTCAGATAACGCAATAGCCAATTGAATCGCACTATAAGCATCATTGCATTGACCAATATCGAGTAAGCGTGGGATACCGTTGATATCACCGAAGGCCAGTTTGTTAAACTTATACTTACCACAGCCTAAGGTCATGATGATCGAGTCTTTAGGCGCAGACTTCGCGATATCAGTGAAGTAGCTTCGCTCGTTCTTGTCGCCGTCACAGCCACCCACTAAGAAGAAGTGCTTGATTGAGCCGTTCTTAACGTTTTCCACTACGGCAGGCGCAGCTTCCATAAGCGCATTGCGGGCAAAGCCGATGGTGATCATATGGGGGATCTCATCATAGGCAAAGCCTTCTAATGCTAAGGCTTTATCTACCACAGCAGAGAAGTCTTCACCTTCAACGTGGGTCACTCCCGGCCAGCCCACAATGCTGCGAGTAAAGATACGGTCGCCATAGTTTCCCACATTAGGATCGATAATGCAGTTAGAGGTCATGACAATAGCGCCAGGGAAGTTAGCAAACTCTTTTTGCTGGTTTTGCCACGCGCTGCCGTAGTTGCCGACTAAATGGGGGTACTTCTTAAACGTTGGATACGCGAGGGCTGGCAGCATTTCACCGTGGGTGAATACGTTAACCCCTTTGCCTTCAGTTTGCTGCAGAATCAGTTCAAGATCTTTCATATCATGGCCAGACACCAAAATCGCTTTGCCTTTCACTGCCACAGTATTCACTTGTGTTGGCTCTGGATGACCAAATGCATCAGTTTCACCGGTATCTAGCATCGCCATCACACGATAGTTTAACTGGCCAATGTCCATTGCAGTGGCAAACAGTTTGTCAGCATCCACAGAATCTGAGCCAAGAAACGCCATGATTTTATGGAACTCACCAGCGACTTCAGCATCAGTTTGATCTAACACCCGCGCATGCTCCATGTATGCTGCCGCGCCTTTTAGGCCATATAGGCAAAGTAAGCGTAAGCCGATGATATCTTCATGCACATCTTGATGACCACGGTTAGGCGCCGCATCAACAGCTTGAGTGAGCATTTCAGGTTTCGCTGTCGCTAACACCAAGTTAGCCGCAGCAATCATAGTGTCTGGTGTTTTACCTGCTGCTGTGCAAGCGGCTTCGTATTGGGCTTTTAAGCTATTACGGTACTGGTGAGCTTGTTGAGCGTATTCAACCAAACGTTCGTCATCAAAGTTTACGTTGGTCAATGTTGAGAAAAAGGCTTTTGGTACAAAGGTATCAACATCATGATCAATAATGCCAAATTCGCGGGCTTTTTCAGCATAAGCTGACACCCCTTGAAGTTGATAAATTAGCAGGTCTTGTAGATCTGAGGTATCGGCCAGCTTGCCGCACATACCTTGAGAATAACTACAGCCATCGCCAGCTGGGGTTCGGATTGTCTGCTCACACTGAATACAAAACATTTTACGGCTCCTGTTTTTAATCATGCTTTTTATTTGCATGTTTTAAAAACAGTGTACTGCGCCGATAACCTGACGCTAAGTGTTTTTTGTAATTGATCGACAAAACTATGAGTTAGATCAAATTAGCATTGTCGTAATTACAAGGTTAAACAAGTTTATTCCTTATAAATATTAATAACTTAAACTAATTTCATACAAAAAAGGGAGCCAATGGCTCCCTTAGATGTCGATATCTAAATGCTAATTAGTCTTCATATCATTGACCGATTGCAGCATGGCCCGACTTTCACGTTGGAACTGTGGCGCGAAATCGCCAAACCAATTCGCCACTTCTTGGAACTGGTCGATAAACCCTTGCCTATCACCTTGCTTTAGCATCGACAGCGCTTGGCTGTAATTGTCTAAATAGTCACTGATTGCCACCATACTCTCTGACTGGGCAAAGATAATATCAGCGTACAATTCAGGGCTTTGAGCAAATAGCCGTCCCACCATGGCCAGTTCGAGGCGATAAATCGGCGAGCTAAACTGCAACAAGGCATCAATATCTGCTTCTTCGCGGTACAAATTAAGACCATAAACAAACGATGAAAAGTGGCGCATGGCCTGCACGAGCTGCATCGCTTTATCATGCTTATCCGCTTCAGCTTCTACTAAGCGTGCGCCCCAGATCTTTATTTGCTCCAGTAGCCAAGCATATTGCTCGCTGCCGCGACCATGACACACCACCACCACCTGTTTTGCTAAGCTTCCCACATCAGGTCCAAACATGGGGTGAAGCCCCAGCACAGGACCTTGGTGTGCAGTTAACATCGCATCAAGTGGTGCTGACTTAATTGAAGTTAAATCGGCCAAAATACACGCTGGCGGTAAGTTGTTTAACTGATTTAGTATCACCTCACAGGTAATAGAGATTGGCACAGTGACAATCACTAACCCGGCACCATCAAAAATGGCATCTGCTTGTTGCCAGTCGTCTTTATCAAGGCTACGAACCTCATAACCGGACAGTGTCAGCATCTGTGAAAATAGGCCGCCTAATTTACCCTCGCCACCAACAATAACTACCGGCCCCAGATCAGCTTTCACTTGCTTAAAGCCGACATCTTTCTCATTAAGATAAGATTCGCGCATCAAACGGCGCAAAATATCTTCAATCAGCTGCGGCGATACATCCATACCCACAGCCTCTTCGCGACGCTTGGCCAACATTGCCGCTTCGCGTTGAGGGGCATAAATCGGTAACCCGGCACCATGTTTTACCGCGCCCACTTGCGCCACCAGATCGAGTCTTTTTCTTAATAGATGCAGTAACTGCTGATCCACGTTATCAATATGGCCACGCAACTTCTCTAATTCAGCTGTGGTTTTCTCATTCATTTACCGGCTTTCCTTCACGCGTTAACTGCTTTGAGCATATCAAATCTGCTGGGTAAAACCGATGCTAATTGTTGCGCGCCTTCACGTAAAAGGGTTTCGGTATCTTGCCAATTAATGCAGGCGTCAGTAACTGACACACCATATGCAAGTTCGCTCATTGGCTGACTGCTGCTTTGATTACCTGCATTAAGGTGACTTTCCAACATGACCCCAATAATCGATTGATTACCATTGAGGATCTGTTCAAACACATCACGGCAAACAAGGGGCTGACGATTATGATCTTTATTCGAATTACCGTGACTACAATCTACAACCAAACGAGCATTTAGATTGGCACCATGCAGTTGGCGCTCACATTCAGCAACGCTATGTGCATCGTAATTAGGCTGTTTACCACCTCGTAAAATCACATGACCGTCAGGATTGCCGGCGGTTTGCAGTAAAGCCACCTGCCCTTGTTGGTTAATCCCCATGAAGCGATGGCCACTGGCCGCAGATTCAAGGGCATTAATTGCTACACCCAGTTTACCGTCAGTGCCATTTTTAAAGCCCACTGGCATAGAAAGACCAGACGCCATCTCGCGGTGCGTCTGTGACTCGGTGGTACGTGCACCAATGGCTGACCAAGTCACTAACTCTGACAAGTACTGAGGGCTAATTGGATCCAGCGCTTCGGTCGCCACTGGTAAGCCTAATTCCGCCAGCCATATCATTAGCTCTCGGGCTTGGCGTAAGCCCTTTTCAACATCGAACGACTCGTCCATATCCGGATCGTTGATCATGCCTTTCCAGCCAACCGTGGTACGTGGCTTTTCAAAGTACACCCGCATTAGGATGTAGAACTCATCGGCCAGTTCATCATGTAAGGTTTTTAGCTTAAGTGCGTACTCTTTCGCTGACTCAATGTCGTGAATCGAGCATGGACCGGTAACGATCAACACGCGGTTATCGCGCTTGTGCACAATATCCGCCACCGTTTTACGCGCATTTAGCACGTAATGATAGGCAGAGTCCGATAGGGGCAATTGCTGCTTAAGTTCACTTGGCGTGACTAACACTTTCTCAGAACTAATATGGACGTTGTTGATTGTATCTTGCTGCATAATTGCCACCTAAACCTATTACTGCTTTGCTAATTCATCATTAAATAACTGTCTATTTTGAAATGGTGTAACGCTACACCATTACATCTTGAGGCTAACTATGCCTGTCACTGCAATGCAGATCAAGCGTTAATTGCTTATTCAAACAATATTCATCAAAAAAGCACTCACACTGGCTGGCGACGTTAAGGCAGGTTTATTGGCGACAGAAAACAAAAACCCGCCTTTCGGCGGGTTGTTGTGCGAACACTGCATCTGGTTTTACTAATAAGCGGTTGCTTACTTAGCAAGCTTCTCACGGATACGTGCAGACTTACCTGAACGCTCACGTAGATAGTAAAGCTTAGCACGACGAACACGGCCGCGACGCTTAACTTCGATGCTAGAGATGATTGGGCTGTGAGTCTGGAACGCACGCTCAACACCTTCACCATTAGAGATTTTACGTACTGTGAATGCAGAGTGCAAACCACGGTTACGCTTAGCGATTACAACGCCTTCAAACGCCTGTAGACGCTCTTTACCGCCTTCTACAACACGTACTTTAACTACAACTGTATCACCTGCACCAAACTCTGGTACATCTTGCTTCATTTGCTCATCGTTGAGCATTTTAATGATGTTATTCATGAAATAAACTCCATACTAGTGATAACTGATCAGTCTTTCTCACCGTCTTCGGTGGATTTAACAAACTCCGCTAAAAGCTTTGTTTGTTCGTCAGTCAGAGCTAGATTTTCAAGTAATTCTGGTCGTCTTAACAAAGTTCTTCCGAGACTTTGTTGCAAACGCCAGCGTCTAATATGTTCGTGGTTGCCACTTAACAACACTGCTGGTACATCAACACCATCTAAACTCTCAGGTCGAGTGTAGTGGGGACAATCCAGTAATCCATCAGAGAAGGAATCCTGCTCTGCTGATGCTTGCTTACCAAGTACACCTGGCACCAAACGTGATACTGAATCAATCAAAGTCATCGCTGGAAGCTCACCGCCCGAAAGCACGTAATCTCCTATCGACCACTCCTCATCCACTTCAGCTTGAATTATGCGCTCGTCAATACCTTCGTAGCGACCACACACCAATATCAAGTTCTCTGATTGAGCTAACTCCTCAACGCCTTGCTGTGTCAGCTTGCGCCCTTGAGGTGAAAGATAAATCACCTTTGCGTCTTCTCCTGCAGCAGCTTTTGCTGCATGGATAGCGTCGCGTAACGGTTGCACCATCATTAACATTCCTGGACCACCGCCATAAGGTCGGTCATCAACAGTTCGATGTTTATCATGGGTGAAATCACGAGGATTCCACGTTTGCAACTCAAGCAGGCCGTTTTTAACAGCCCGACCCGTTACCCCAAAGTCTGTCACGGCACGAAACATCTCTGGAAACAGGGTTACTACCCCTAACCACATCTGTTGTTCCTCGACTTAGAAGTCCGGATCCCAATCCACTAAAATCTGTTTTGCCGTTAGGTCCACCGATTGGATGAACTGCTCGGTAACAAAAGGAATCATTCGTTCCGTTTTGCCAAAGCCATCTTTCGCGTTAGCTTTAACTAAAAGCACGTCGTTCGATCCTGTTTCCACGATCTGTTCAACCTTGCCCATGTTATAGCCTTTGGTATTGACCACCTCACATCCGATAAGATCACGCCAGTAGAATTCATCTTCTGGTAAATCTTTCATCTGTTCAGCAGCAATGGCAATCTCACAGTTAGTGAGCATTTGCGCTTGGTCCCGCGTAGTCACACCTTCAAGTTCAGCAATTAAAGCCTTACCTTGAAAACGCCACTGCAGCACCTTAACCTCGCGCCACTCGCCTTGTTCTTTAATAAGCCAAGGAGAATAGTCAAAAATATCTTCTACAGAATTGGTATAGCTAGTGATTTTCAACCAACCCTTAATGCCGTGGCTAGAACCTAATTTGCCTAACACGACAGGTGCTTGCTGACTACTCATTAATCTATACCTTAACGCTATTAAGCAGCAGCTTTAGCGTCTTTGATCAATTTAGCTACACGCTCTGATGTAGCAGCACCTTGTGCAACCCAGTGCTCAACGCGATCAAGATCTAAACGTAAAGTTTCTTCTTGGCCACGAGCCAATGGGTTGAAGAAACCAACACGTTCGATGAAACGACCGTCACGAGACTTACGGCTATCAGCAACAACGATGTTATAAAATGGACGCTTTTTTGCGCCGCCACGAGCTAAACGAATGGTAACCATGCGTCTTTTATCCTCTAATGATTTGCTTCATATGAAGCAAAAATAAAAACTGGAACCCCGTGTTCGCGAAGAGTCCCAGATAGAAAGCCGGACGATTTTACCTGACTGACCAGCGAATGCAATGTTTTTTGACCACTAAATCGTTCAGGTACAATCAGACAAACTGCTGTTGTAACCCTGATTTAATCTATGCGCGCCACTATATAGACCCGCGCCCCTTACAGCAACAAATTCGCCCTACTCATTGGGGCGGATGTTAATCCGCTGCGATTAAAATCCTCTTGGACAATAAACACAACTTGCTGGCATATCTGCAAGACCTAAATAAGTACGGCCTGCTAGTAGCAATTGCCGCGAGCTGCAAACAATAGCCACCAGCAACATTATTGTTGCCACACTCGGCCCGTTGCGGCTTTATGGTAGCCATGGCGATAGATAGCCTGCATATAATTCACATCAAACATTTTCCCACTGAGCTTCTGTGCGGAAAAGTCTTCATCCAGATAAGTATAGTGTAGGTCTATCTGTTCTATTTCACTTAAGTAACGCATTCTAAATAGATCACCTCTGGCCTGCAGCACGGTCAAACTGGTTAAACTGCGGGTGAGTAACTTAAGTCCTTTGTCCTCTGTCCGTTGATAAAGCGGCGCTAACAGCCCATTACGAACCACATGTAACTGTGGCTCGCGGCTCAAGCCCAAAGCCCGAGAAACCTGCTGGTAGTCAAAGTCCGCTGGATTAAAGAACATCTGCGCCGCCAAGCCTCCGTCGACATGCAGCTCCTCAAGTCGCTGCCCTTGGTGTTCAACGGCAATAAACTGCGGTGGGAATACTCCTGGGATTGAGGCGCTCGCCGCCAGCACTTGATGCACCAGTTGCACCCGATTGGGCATACTACTACTGGCAATCGCGCCCAAATTCCAGATCATTAGCTCCCCAGAATCGAAATGGGTAGTACCAATAAAGAGTCGCTTACCAGATCGATGACTCACCGCCATTTTATCAATCATAGTTTCAGGATAAGTTCTCGCGATAAACGCAAGCAAACTATCACCGTCGGAGAAGCTGTCTTTAAATAGGGTATTAAGGAAGTTTTTACTGCCAAGCACCGCTTTATCATTGATCCCCAACATGGCTGATTTAAGCCGCGGTAATTCACTGTCGCCCGCAAACACAAAAGGCGCAAGCAATGCCCCAGCACTAACACCGGTAATAATGGTGTAGTTTGGCAAATCACCGTTATCATGTAAGCCCGTTAGCACGCCTGCCCCATAAGCGCCATTGGCCCCACCGCCCGATAAGGCCAGGATGTTAAGTTGCTCGCCCGTGGTCGTTAATGGTGTAGTGCCTGTATGCTTATTATAAAGAAAAGTTGGCTGCTCACTGGCCCAAAACCGAATTGGCTCCGATGCCGCCTGTTGGTGCGGTAAAGTGACATCTTTATAATTAGATACGGTTACACGATTCTCTAGTGGATGGTGAGTACTGCAAGCTGCTAACACGAGCGACAAGAGTCCAATACCTACACGCTGTATACGTGTCATAAGTGCCTCGACTTCTATCTGAAATGAAAGAGTTCCAATGAACTATCACCACACTGGCAACATCATTGGCTGAATTTGCAGCTATGATATGCCAGCTGACTAATACAGCAGACTCACCTATGTAGGATCTGACCCACACTTTAACTCATGTCATGACTACCCATAGCCATTGATGCTCAGCAAACCGTAGCCTCCCCGGGTAGACTGGCGCTATTTATACAATTGCAGCGCTAATTGACTCTGCACATCTCAACGTTAGCCAGTTCCCCCCCTGCTATACCGATAATATCGGCTGATAGCTAAACGTAGGGTCGCATCCTACATAAGAGATTCTAACAAATACGCAACTGCTCATATTATGCCCGCCACAGCAAGTTTGCGCATGCCGATAGTGATAACCGTCAGTAGTCATCAGCACCGTAGCAACCTTAATTTATCTCAGCTGAACAGGGGGTGTTCGCTGCAATATCAAACTCGGCCTATTCATAGGATTGAATCGCCGAAGAGTGAAATTGACATGACAGTTATTAACCCAGTGATAACCACAACGTTGGCAGGTAAAGCATCGACGATTGCTAGCGCCATGATGTTACTTTTTTCTGCCAGCACCGTTGCGGCAGCTTCTGATGACAACGAGCAACAAAAAATAGCCGCCGGCAAATCTATCTTTGCTCAATACGGTATAGATGATGATCTCCCTAAACTCGGCGTCAGCTCGCTGGTACAGGGGGGGCACTTAGTCGAGCATGTCACCCGCACGGTGACCTATCGCGACAAAGTACACCAATCGACGGTCTACTTGGTTAAAAACACCGATCGTAAAGGCAACATCGATTTACGGATCAAATACGATGAGAATGCCCTCGATGAGCAAGAAGATCTCATTGAGCAAATCGAAAATGCCACCCGTACCCAGTATCGCTTGCGTCACTGGGCACAAAGCTACGATCCCACTTCTGTCGAAGCAATCACCGATGCCAATGGTAATGTATCGGTATCGTTCAATTACTCGAAGTATGGATTACCACAAGATATCGCTTACTTTCGTTTTTTGAGCGTTAAGGTCGATATCGTCAATGGTAAGCCGCAAAAGATGGTCATCAGTAATCGCCGTCCGTTTAAACTCGATGGCACCAACGTTGAACAGTACAATCAACACATTTCCTTCGACACCTTAAGCAATGGCAAGCTGATCATCGATGAGAAATACATCGAAATGACTGGAACGAAGAAAGGCAAACCCATCAAGATAGTTGAAACGGTTGAGCCCGTGGCCTTCTATGATGACACTGCTGAAGTTGAAATCATTGATCATCAGCGTTTAACAGAAGTGTCAGATCCTCGTTTTCGTGAAGAGCAAGTAGAGGTCAACCGTACTTTTCCTTTACTTGGCGACATGGTGAGGCAACAAGGGATCGATCTGCCCTTACCTTTTGGCCTTTCTATGTCATACCGCAATCAAGACATGAGCCTACCGACCAACGATTTTATTATCGGTGGTGTGCGCCTTAATGACTTTTTTGACCCTAATGACACATTCGCCGATGTCACTGCAGAAGCAATGACGTTACGCGGTGACATTAACATTCTGCCATTTTGGAACATGTTCGGTTACATAGGCAAAATTAATGTCGATGCCAATGTGGACGCTTCCTATACCGGTGAAGCAGGGCAAATCATCAAAGATAAACTCAATGATGCCTTACCCGGTGTAGGGGATAAGTTTTGTGAAGGTGTATCAGTGCTGTGTAACAAGGCAAGACTTAATGTGCCGCTACAGCTTGAATACGACTTAGTGGGTGTCGGCACCACACTCTCGGTAGGTTACAAGCAATTTTTCGCCTCAGTCACTGCCACCTATTCAATGACGCGTATGGAAGGCAATACGAATTGGGGAGACGGCCTCATTACCGTGCAACCTATGTTGGGTTATCAGTTAGCTGATTACCGCGCACAGATTTTTGTTGGCGCCGAATATCAAGGACTCGATAACCGAATGCAAGGCCATGTGGTCGCCGGTGATATTGAGTTTGATTATGACGTTGGCGTCGATCTCAACAACTGGGCTTACCTCGTCGGTTTCAACAAGCAGTTTGGTAAAAACTACAACCTAACCGTGCTCTATAACAAAGGTGAAACTCGCAACGCCTTTACGCTGAACTTCGGTTATCGCTTCTAAACCTAACCGCTTTATTCGCACTAGCACAGATAGACAAGAAGGATTGCATCCTTCACAGGCGATTCTAAGTTTTCGAGACTGGCCACTACTATCACGCCACAACAAGGCGAAATGGCTATGTTATGCATAGCCGCTACAACTGGCGTCTCGAAATTTGAACGCGATTTGATCAATAGACTTAGGCAATGATATGACTTATTTACAAACGACTTTAATCGCTGTCGCTATCGCGACATTTTTGACGGGTTGCAACACTGATGTTGAGCCCACTATTCCGCTACCCGAAATCCCAGATCCAAGTGAACCAATCGAAGATAAAGAGATTGTGTTAACCACAACCGATGCCACCATTACTGCGTTGCAGCAGGCAGTCAGCATCACCGACGCAAGTGGTGTAGAAAAACAGGTCGCGGTGGACAGCTTTAAAGGCATCCAATTCGCCAGCCAGTCACGCTTTAATCATAGCAGTTTATTGCCACTAGCAGGCGACATTGATGCAACGCAGTTTCAGGCGGTTTGTCCACAAAATAGACCTACTGCACAACAGCAAGCAGAAGACTGTCTCAATCTTAACATCTGGCGACCCGCCGATGCTGAGCAACATAAAGATCTGCCCGTGTATGTGTATATTCACGGTGGTGACTTTGAATATGGTTCCGGCTCTGATGCGCTAATCAATGGCGACACTGTTGTGGCCCAAGGCAGTGATGACGGCAAGCCATTTATTTTTGTCTCAATCAACTACCGCTTAGGAATACTAGGTAGTCACTGGACAGATGGTAAAACATCTCCAAAAGGCGGCAACTTTGGGCTGGGCGACCAAAAGCAATCATTGCAGTGGGTCAACCAATACATTGAACAGTTCGGCGGCGACCCGCTTAATGTTACTATTATGGGGCAAGGTGCTGGCGCGATGTCTGTGGGCATCTTTCAGGATACTCAGCAGCAACAATCGATAGTCGGCACTCACTACCAGCGTGCAATCATGCAAAGCAACCCTTATGGCTTTGAATATACCAGCTATGATGTCGCCAAAGATAAAGCCGCTAACTTAGCTGCCAAATTTGACCAAGATATTAGCCAAGTATCTTGGCAAGATCTTTTACAACAACAAGCCAAAATGAGCAGCCCTCTTACGAGTACAGCCAACTGGGTCGCAGGCTCAGTAGCGACTAACTCAGGTTTAAAAACCGCTGTACAGCTAGCGCTTAAAGCACTCGGGATTGACGTCACATTCCCAAGCGTTGACGCAACGCCATTAGCCACCCTGATGCCTTTTGCTCCGTACATTGAATATAAGAAAAACACTTTCTCTAGTGACATTGAAGGCTATCACTTTATCCAGCACCCAAGTCAAAATGATTGGACTGTGCCGACAGTCATTGGCGTGAATAAGCATGAAAGCAACAGCTTTGGCATGTTGCCAAGCCTGACTTTTTTAATCCCAACTATTCTCGGTAGCGATCTATTTGATAACCCTCAACAACTGGAATCTAACGACCCTGAACTCATTGCTAGCGAGCTGATGACTTGGTTAGATGATGCTAACAATCAAGCATGGCTGGTCAACCAGATCCAGCAGATGGCAAAGGATCCGCAAACACAAGCACAAGCAATGACCGCCTATAAAGCGGTAACCACTTTATTCTATGGTTTGGGCGATACCGCAAATAGTGGTGCGCTTATGCAGCTTACCGATTTCTATCCCAACCTTGAAGGGGACTTATCGGGTGCCATCAATAACATGCAGCAGTTCAAAACCCTGCTTAACGACACCCTGTTTAGCGGGCCAGCTCGACAAATGGCTGCCAGTGCTCCAGTAGACAAAGAAAATGCGGCGACATTCTATCACTTTGACTTTGTGCCAAGCTTCAACATGTGGAGTTACCGAACTGACAGTGAAACTGATTTACCCTATCTGGGCGACTTAATTAAAACCTTAGGCTGTGTTCGCGGTGCCTGTAACGGCTCAGAACTAGCGTTTGTGTTCAATAAAGCCGTTCGCTTCGATGGCAGCGACATTCACCCAACCTCCCAGGAGCGCGCATTAATGGGTAAAGTATCTCGCCTGTGGTTTACCGACGCGTTATTCGATGCCTATCAATATGATACAGAGCTAGATAGCACGCTAGTCATCGACGACGGTGGTGAGGTAAACCTTGTTAATGGTTGGGATGCGGTCAATAACATCGGTGCAGACCCAAGTCTTCGTGAAGGCAGATTAACTGGACTGCAGCAACAGCAACTCCTGCTTTGGTATATCGATGACTCCCAGTCGCAAACAGAACACTAAATACTTCCAAGGCTGAACATATCAACACGGCCACCAAACCGCCGTGTTGGCAAACGAGCAGCAAAGGCACAAATCATGTTAAACCCGCTATACACTATCGTTGCGATACTCGTTGTCGCACTATCAACCGGCTGTGCGCAGCACTACCCCGAAGTTGAGCCCGATTTTGAACAAAATTGGCAATCGCAAACCTACCAATCTCAAGCCTATTTAATCCCAACGGCTGGTGAGGCATTTGCACGTCGTGTGTCTTTGGTAAGAAGCGCACAACAGCATATTGATATCACCTACTTTTCTTGGGACAAAGATACCTCAGGCCTGCTGCTACTGGAGGAGCTTAGACTCGCAGCTGATCGTGGTGTAAAAGTACGCCTAACCCTCGACGATCTTTTGCTATTCAATGAAAAGTGGCTAGCAGGACTTAATCAGCACCCCAATATTGCCATCAAAGTGTTCAACCCTTTCCACTCGCGCAAACTCGGTTGGATCGGCCGCGCCGTTGATTTTGCAAGCCATCAACGCCAGCGAGATAACCGTCTCCATGAGAAGTATTTCAACATCGATGGGCAATGGCTGATCCTCGGCGGTCGTAACATCGGCGATGCCTATTTTGGTTTTAGCCAGAAAGCCAACTTTTTCGATATGGACACCCTATTTAAGGGCGACATTATTCGACCGTTTGCACGCAACTACGACACTCTTTGGCACAGTGAGCACCTGCAAGATATTAGCAGCCTCATCGCCCATGACCACCAGCAACCGCTGGAGGAATTTGAGCAAGCAATCAAAAAACACACGAATAAAGCCGTCATCGCTCATATTGATGAGCAAGTTGAGCAGCTCAGCACAATTGATTTCATCGACGTCAAAGCCACGCCAGTGTTTGACTCATTAGCCAAGCTTAACGATAACAAGCCGTACTTCAGAACCCGTGCTGAGCATACGATTGACCAATACCTTAACAAGGCTAAATCAGCATTAATCTCCACGCCTTATATGGTTCCAAGCCAAGGAGAATTTACCGTTGTTGACAAGCTAGTCGCCAATCAAGCTCAGGTGACGCTGCTGACTAACTCGTCGGCATCAAATGACTCAGGATTCATTCCTGCCTACTACGAGCAGCATCGCATCACATTGTTAAACAAAGGTGTCGATATCTTCGAGTACAAAGCCAACGCTAGCAACGATGACCACTTCTATCATGCTGATACTTACTATCACAACAAGACGCTCATCTTGGATAGCCAGCTGAGCTACATCGGCTCTTCCAACTTCGATCCACGTTCAGACTTTCTCAACATCGAGTTTGGTGTGTTTGTCGACTCTAAGCAATTTGCCCAGCAGGTTGAACATTACTTATTGCGCCAACAAACAGTGTATTGGCATGTCAGCTTGGATGAGCAAGGTAAACCACAGTGGCAATCGGCAGATGAAATCCACCATGACAACCCAGACTATGGCAAGTGGCACGAGATCCCAAATTGGCTATTTCGCAAGATGCACGGTGAATTTGAGCTTTGATCGCCACTGTTACCAGCGGAAATAACCACCGGAAATAACCACCTGGCATTGGCCAGGTGGCTCAAGCAGATTTTGGCCATTAAGCCCAGCAGCACAACGCTTAATCAGCTAAAAATCGATTATTCAGACCCAAACGACGGAAATTCAATTAGTAGGACGCATTAACTAAGGTAATTATTATGACTAAAACCACACTCACTATCAGCTTTGTTGCACTGCTCTGCGGTTCAGTGTTAGCCGCAAGCTCAAAGCAGGCGCAAGAGCAAGCGCAACTTAACCAACAGATGAGTCAATTACAGACTATCGCCGAAGAAGACGTACTGATTGAGGTCGACTTTGACGCGAGCTTTGAGAGAGTCAGCTATAGCGGCATGATTGTCGATAAGTTTGCAGAAATTTATATTAGCCGCGAACACGCTGCCGAGATGCAATTGCAACAAAAGAGCAAGTTTCATGTGTATGAGCAAGCAGACCTTACGCAGTTAGAAAATAAAATCGCTGAGCGTATTATCCAGGATAACCCCCGCTACTTCTCAGTGGATTTATATCGCGATTACCACGGTTATGCCGGTGAGTTTACTTACGTCGCCAAAGTTATCGAATACCAATAAATACAGCAATTGCGACATATCACCGACCTAAAATTCACTACCAGCACGTGTCATTAACAACGCGTGCTGGTGCAACTGTGTGACTTCTGCCAACTTTCACTTTAAGGCGGGTATGTATATTAAGGGGTTGCTGCAGTATTGACAGCTTCATCTTCATCAAAGACCTTGGCTAACTCTTGTTCGGTTAGCACCCCACCACCCAATGAGCGATACAGCTTGATCATTGCCAATAGCTTGTCCCGGCGCACCTCACTTAACGTCAGCTCAGCATTGAACAAACTTCGCTGGGCATCCATCAGGTCAAGCGAGCTCGACACACCATTACGATACCTAAGCATCGCCAAGTGCGTGTATCCGCGTGACGCTTCCACTAGCTCTTGTTGCGCTTCAATCGCTAATTCGGAGCGACGGAAGCTATTCATGGCATCATTCACTTCAAAATAGGCAGCCAAAACGGTGCTTCGATAAGCCAATAAAGCCTGCTTAGATGACTCTTGAGCAATATCATATTGCGCCGAAATGCTGCCAGCATTAAAAATTGGAGCGGTAATGCCGCCAAGCAGCGACCAAGTCACTCCCTCGCTATCAAAGATGCTACTTAAGTCATCGGTTTCGGTACCGTAACTGCCGCTAATGGTAAATTTAGGAAAAAAGGCGGTTTTAGCCACACCCACATTAGCATTGGCGGCAATCATTGCCTGCTCAGCCATTTTGACATCCGGTCGCTGTGACAACATTTGTGACGGTATGCCAACTTTAAATGAACTAGGAAACAGATCTGCCGAGGTCAGAGATTGCAGATCTTGCTGTTTCTTCAGCGTATAATCATATTCTCCAAGGAGGATTTTTAGCTGATTAGCTTTTTCTTGGCGTTCAAAGTCCAAATCAGGCAAGGTGACTTTTGCACTTTGATATTCCACTTCTGCCTGCTTGACCTGCAACCCTGAAATCACCCCATTTTGTTTTCGTAGCCTAGCCAGATCGCGTTCTTTTTTACGCAGTTCCACGGTATTCATTGAGATTTGATAACGCTGCTCGATATCGAGCCATTCGTAGTATCGACTTGCCACATCGCTTATCAGGCTTATTACTGCCAAATTGAGCGACTCTTGTGCCGATAGAAAGTTTGCGTACTCAGCTTCACTGCGACGGCGGTTTGCCCCCCAAATATCTAACTCCCAAGAAACCGTACCGGCAATATCAAATTCATTACCATGGGTCGGATCGGTATTGGTAATCGCGCTATCAATGGAGCGCTCTGCATTGGCTTCAACACCCAGCGATGGATACAAGGCCGCATCGGTCACAGTAATTTGAGAACGCGCCGCAATCAGCCTTGAGCGCACTGCCTCTAAGTCGAGGTTTTGTTTTAACGCATGCTCAATCAGCTCGCGCACATTGGGGTCAAGATAAAAAGACTGCCAAGCCACCTGTCCCCCATTTTCAACCGAGTCTTGGGCCAAATCTTGATGATACTGCGGTGGTAACTCCACATTCGGACGCTGATAGTCTGGGCCCATGGCGCAACCTGCCAGCCCTATCATAGCGCCAACCAAGCCAATCACATTGATTGCCAGAGTTTTACCCTTTACAGCGCTGGTTAACGCTGCGCTGAATCTCGCACTATAACGATGTGAATTATCCATGAGCATTCTCCTTGGCTACAGAATGTTCATTGCCAGCTGACGGCGCGATTTTAGATTTCAACCAACCTGCAGTGGTGACAAAAAACAACGGTACCATCACTATGCCTATGGTGGTGGCGAACACCATGCCACACAAGATAGGAATTGAAATACTCTGTCGACTTACCGCACCGGGTCCCACCGACAACACCAAAGGTAATACCCCTAATATAAACGCCATTGATGTCATCAAAATCGGTCTAAAGCGCATATTTGCCGCCTCTAACGCGGCATCAATGCGGCTTTTACCTTCTTTATGTAACTGGTTAGCAAATTCAACAATTAAAATGGAGTTCTTCGCCGCCATGCCTATCAAAGCGATAAACGCCACTTGGAAAAACAGGTTACTTTCCATACCACTCACCCAAGTACCCAGTGCCGCCCCCAACATGGCAATTGGCGCAATCAACAGCACCGCGATGGGGATCGTCCAGCTTTCATAAAGTGCGGCAAGAAATAGGAATACAAACAACATCGCTAGGGCAACCGCAATGCTGGTTTGGTTAGCAGACTGCACCTCTTGGTAGGTAATACCTGTCCATTCGTAACTAAATTCATTTGGCAACATAGGTTTGGCTACACGCTCAATTGCTTTAATCACATCACCCGAGGCATAACCGGCAGCGGGCGTGGCGTTAATTGATGCGCTACTAAACAAGTTGTAGTGGGTCACAGCAGCCGGGCCAACCGAGTAGTCATACTTAGCTAACACCCCAATTGGCACCATGGCGCCAGTGGAAGAGCGCACATAGTAATCTTTTATCTGCTCGGGGAATTGGCGATATTGCTCTTCGGCCTGCACTTTAACACGGTAAACACGGCCAAATAGGTTAAAGTCATTTACCGTCGAAGAATCTGTAAAGGTTTTAATGGTGCCATAGATATCGGCCACATTAACACCAATGGCCATCGCTTTCGCTTCATCTACACTCAGGTGCAGCTGTGGAATGGCACTTTGCAGCGATAACCCAGCAGTTGCAATCTCAGGTTGCAGTTTGAGTTTTTCCACCAACTCGTCAGCGGTTTCCATCAGGCCTTTAAAGTTAGTGCCAGAGGTGTCTTGTAATTCCATCTCCACCCCAGAGCCATTACCCAGCCCTGGCACTGCCGATGGTAAATACAGATTAAACTCAGCTTCTAATACATCATGAAGCGCCAAGTTGATCTCTTTCATCACTTTTTGCACGGTTGCATCGCTATCGACTCGCTCAGACCATGGCTTAAGAATAATCTCAAACTGACCATTGGCTTGATTGGAACCTGAGCGGCGATTCTCACCTGCAAGCGTAAAGAAGTAGGCCACAGCGGGATGGGCTAGCACTTTCGCTTCGGCTTTCTTTAATACCGCTTGCGAGCGGTTAACAGTCGCACCATCGGGTAAGGTCATGTCGATAAAGAATCGCCCTTGGTCTTCATCGGGCATAAAGCTAGAAGGTAGATTAGACATGATCAGATAAACACCGCCAACCATCATGGCGAAAACAAGATAGCTGCGAGCAGCCTGTCTTGTGGTTAATGCCACTATCGCAACATACTTACTGGTGCAAATATCGAGTTTGTCATTCATCCACTTAAAAAAGCCAGTACTCGCTTTATCACCGGGCTTAAGCAGCAATGCGCATAACGCTGGGGATAGGGTTAATGCAACCACGGTGGAAATGAGCACCGCAACAGTAATTGCAATAGCAAACTCTCGATACATGATACCGGTAATACCGGCTAAAAATGACACCGGTACAAACACTGCGGCGAGCACTAAACTGGTTGCCACCAACGCGCCAGATAACTCCTTCATCGCCACTCGTGTTGCTTCGACTGAGCTTAAACCCTGCTCATGCATTAAGCGTTCTACGTTTTCGACCACCACAATGGCATCATCCACCACAATACCAATGGCCAATACTAAAGCCAGTAAGCTGACAGTATTGATGCTAAATCCAAAGGCTAACATTGCCGCCAATGTGCCAATCAATGACACAGGTACAGCAATGGCGGGGATAAGCGTAGCCCGCACATTTTGCAAAAATAGATACACCACCAATATCACCAGTATCAGCGCTTCAACTAGCGTTTTAACCACTTCATCGATGGAGTTTTCAATAAAGATGGAGGCATCGAAAAACACTTCCCAATTCATACCTTGGGGGAACTTTTGTGCCAGTTTGGCCATCTCTTTTTTAACGTTTTTGGTCACCTCCAGCGCATTCGCGCCGGGCAGCAGATATACCTGCAAAATAGTGGCGTTGGCACCATTAAGCTGCGACTGTAACGTATAAGCCGATGAGCCCAACTCTACCCGCGCAATGTCACGTAGTCGCACAATTGAGCCATCGGTATTGGCTCGAACGATAATCTCTTTAAACTGCGGCACGCTGCTCATACGACCGGCGGCGGTGATTGGCAGTGTCATACTTAGCGATTCGGTGTTAGGTTGCGAGCCTATCGAACCTGCAGGAGACTCTTTGTTTTGCGCTTTTACCGCGTTAATCACATCACTAGTTGTTAGCCCATAGCCAGCCATAATATCGGGCTTTAACCACACCCGCATAGAATAACTACGCGCGCCGGTGTTACGCACTCGGCCCACACCGGGAATACGCTTCAGTGCGGCTTCAATGTTAATGGTGCCGTAGTTGCTGAGGTAAATCTCATCATAGCGATCGTCAGTTGAGGTTAACGCTAACTTTAGCAGCTCTACTGAAGCCTCTTTAGAAACAGAAACCCCTTCTGTTTGCACATCGATAGGCAAGCTACCTGTCGCTTGTTGGGTTGAGTTTTGCACATCGACCGCCGCCAAATCAGGGTTGGTACCAACATCAAAAGTGATGGTCACATTCGCACTACCAGAATTGGTGCTTTTCGAACTCATGTAGATCATGTTTGGCAAGCCATTTAGCTCTTGCTCTAATGGCGTTGCTACGGACTCGGCTGCGGTCGTTGATGTGGCGCCTGGGTATGACGCTGACACCTTGACCTGCGGCGGCGTAATGTAAGGGTATTGATCAATCGGTAACTTGAACATGGCAATTAAGCCAAGCAGCACTATCACAATAGAGATAACACAAGCATAAACCGGTCGAGTTACAAAGAACTGTGCCATGGTTACTGCTCCTGCTCTTGTTCTAACGCTTGTTGTTTAAGCGCTTGTTCCTTTTGTATTTTATCTTCTCGTTGTTGATAGGCCTCTTGCGTTAATGGCTCAGCTAACTGACCATGGCGCACTCGGTGCATACCTTCAACAATAACCAACTCACCGGCTCGCAATCCGCTTTTTACCACCACACCCATTTTGCCTTGGTGCTCTATCACGATAAACCGGCGCTCAACTTTGTTATCTGGCAGAACCACCATGACATAGACCCCACCTTGCTCAACCTGAGTGGCTTTTTGTGGGATCACCACCGCATCGCTGATCTCATTAAGCTTAATGCGCACATTGGTGTATTGCCCCGGTAGCAGCTCTTTATTCGGGTTAGGCAACTCAGCTCTGACCTGAAAAGTGCCAGTTTCAGGATTGACCGAAGGGTCAGTAAAGCGCACGTCACCCAAATACGGATATTCGCTGTTATCGGGCAAAGTTATGGTCACAAAGCCTTCAACCGCTTTGCCTTCTGTCTCAGCTTCTTTCTTTTCTGAGTAGCTAGTCATGCGGCGACGGGCATTAAGGTAATCTAGCGCTGACATGTTAAACGTCACATAGATTGGGTCGACCTGTTTAACGCGGGTCAATAGTGATTGGCCACTGCTGCCCACCAGCGCACCAATGTCGACTTCAGAACGGCTCACTAAACCTGAAATGGGCGATTTAATCTCGGTATAGCTAAGCTCAAGTTGCGCCTCATCAAGCTCGGCTTTGCTGGCAGCTAAACTCGATCTGGCCTGAGATAGCACAGACAATGCATTATCAAAATCAAGCTGACTGGTTGCATCTTGCTCATATAAAGGTTTTAAACGTTCGACATCACGCTTCGCTTTATCTAATGCCGACTGCTGCGAATCCACATTTGCCTCTAAGCGATTTACAACGGCGAGGTAAGGACGGTTATCAATGCGATAAAGTACAGCCCCCTCTTGTACGGCGCTGCCCTCAATAAAGCTTTTATCTTCAACAAAGCCATTGATCCGCGCCCTAACTTCGACATCTAACGAAGCTTGAGTCACGCCGATGTAGTTACCATATAACGGTACAGTCGCTGAATTAACCTTTTCAACAACCACTAGTTTGGGGGTGATTTTAGGCTCTGGCTTATCGCAACCTAAAAGAGAAGTCAGTGCCACTATGCCAACTGCAAGGTGCTTTACCGGGAAAACCATTCTAACCATGAACATGCCCCAAAATAATTTGTCGTACCTGATGTACGCGGCTAACCGCTGTTGATCCAAGCGTGTTAGTTTGCAAGTGAATGCTGTATTGATGTGTAACAGAAGTGTAAACGCTAACTGACTAAAACAGCAAGAAAAAACCTTAATCATCTGTATTAGCAAATCAGCATAATTACTAGGTTAATGCCAATCGGCCCAGGAATAAACATCGACACTTAAAGCGGCCCCATTGACTAGGCAAAAAAAAGCTCAAACACTAGGCTTGAGCTTTGATTTCGCAGGCAGTGCTTAACGGCCAGGCATTTTCATGCCAGGTGGCAGCATGCCACTCATACCGCGCATCATTTTCTTCATGCCGCCTTTTGATGACATCTTTTTCATCATTTTCTGCATTTGAGTAAATTGCTTCAGCAGGCGGTTAACGTCTTGAATCTGTGTGCCTGAACCGGCAGCAATACGACGTTTACGTGAGCCTTTAATAATATCTGGGCGTTTACGCTCGGCAGGCGTCATCGAATTGATGATGGCTTCCATTTGCCCGGTCATTTTACCCTCTTGTACTTGGGCTAAGGCTTCAGGTGGCAGTTGCCCCACACCAGGCAGCTTTTCAATCATGTTCATCATGCCGCCCATGTTCTTCATTTGCTGCAACTGCTCGCGGAAATCTTCTAGATCGAAGCTGCCGCCTTTTTTAACTTTTGAAGCCAGTTGCATGGCTTTGTCTTTATCAACACCACGTTCAACTTCTTCAATCAGTGATAAGACATCGCCCATACCTAAGATACGCGATGCCACACGATCTGGATGGAATGCCTCTAACGCGTCGGTCTTTTCGCCGACACCTAAGAATTTAATGGGCTTGCCAGTAATATGACGAATCGATAACGCTGCACCACCACGTGCATCACCATCAACCTTGGTTAACACGACACCAGTGAGTGGCAATGCTTCATTAAACGCTTTGGCAGTATTCGCAGCATCTTGACCTGTCATGGCATCAACCACAAACAAGGTTTCTACTGGATTAACCGCAGCATGGAGATCTTTAATCTCATCCATCATGCTTTCATCGACATGCAAACGACCTGCGGTATCGACAATCACAACATCAATGAATTTAAGCTTGGCGTGCGCCATAGCGGCATTGACGATATCAACCGGCTTTTGACTTACATCTGATGGGAAAAACTCAACTTCAACTTCGGCCGCTAAGGTTTCTAGCTGCTTGATCGCCGCTGGGCGATATACATCGGCACTGACAACCAATACAGATTTCTTTGAGCGTTCACGGAGAAACTTAGACAGTTTCGCGACACTGGTGGTTTTACCCGCACCTTGCAAACCCGCCATCATAATCACTGCTGGCGGTTGGGCACTTAGGTCTAAGGCTTCATTAGCCTCGCCCATGGCATTTTCTAATTCGCTTTGAACAATCTTAATGAAAGCTTGGCCAGGACTGAGGCTTTTTGAGACCTCTTGTCCAACAGCGCGCTCTTTGACGCTGTTTACAAAGGCTCGAACAACAGGTAAAGCCACATCCGCTTCAAGCAGCGCCATACGGACTTCACGTAATGTCTCTTTAATATTGTCTTCAGTTAAGCGTCCGCGACCGCTAATGTTCTTTAGGGTGCGTGACAGTCTGTCGGTTAGGTTCTCAAACATTATCGCGTTCTTTACCGTTAGAATTTACATTAATGGGGCAGTATTATAGCGATGCCTAGATATTATGCTACTGCATCGCTGAACAATCCTTGCCTAGTCGGCCTATCATAGCACCTTGGGTGAACAAAGGATGAGCAACTATTTTCCAAAACTTAGCGCTACCGCTCACATTGCACTTATATTTGTCACTTTTGCTACTGCCCAAGAGCACTTTTGTCGTGCTATTCTAGCATGAGATTAAGATGCATACTCAGATCATCTCTTTGAGTATATGCAGAAAACTAACAAACAATAAGTTAATTTTCGATGGTCATTTTTTCCGCCTCAGCCATGTTTTTCTACTGTATTGCATTAATACTGGTAGTCAGCCGCCTGTTTCACGCGGACGGTCCAAATCGACGTGTCGTCGCCGGCTTTGCAGCCATTGCCGTGGTATTGCATGCCGCCGCATTGTCACAAGCCATTGTCACTGAGAATGGACAGAACTTTAGCTTGACCAATGTCATCTCAATGGTGAACTGGATCATCGCCTTTAGCTTCACCATATTGCTGTTTAGGCTAAAAATGATTGTGGTGGTGCCGGTAGTCTATGCCTGCTCAGTGATCTCCGTCGCCCTATTGTGGTTAGTGCCGCCTGAATATATTACCCACTTTGAAATTCACCCTGATGTATTAGTGCATGTGGTGCTGTCATTAATGGCTTACAGTGCCCTAATGATTGCCGCGCTGTACGCCATTCAGCTGGCGATTATTCAGAACAAACTGAAAAGTAAAAAGCTTATCATGAGCCCAGCAATGCCCCCATTGATGACAGTTGAAAAGCAGCTGTATCACTTGGTTATTGTTGGTGTAGTGCTATTGAGTCTTTCATTGGCCACGGGCTTTATCTTCCTCGACGATATGTTTGAAGAAGGCAAAGGTCATAAAGCGATATTATCCATTATGGCGTGGTTCACTTACATTGCCATGTTAGCGCAGCAGTACTGGATTGGTTGCCGTATCCGCAGCGCCGTGCTGTATACATTGACTGGTGCAACCTTGTTGTCTTTGGCCTATTTTGGCGCCCGTATCGTTAAAGAACTTATTCTGCGGTAATCCCTTCTTTAATCTAGGTATGGGCCAATGCTCATACCTAGGTTCACTTGACACACCCTTTAAATGACGGTAATTACTGTTATTCACAAAGATTTTTGTTAGCACAACGCCATAGCGGGGCTATTTTTTGGACGCAATATCCACTAGCGTACTATTTATTGTTTTACTTATTCTGATCATCATTTCGGCCTATTTCTCTAGTTCAGAAACAGCGATGATGTCGCTTAATCGATACCGATTGCGCCACTTAGCAAACAGTGGTCATAAAGGGGCAAAACGGGCAACCAAACTGCTTGAGCGCCCCGATCGCCTAATTGGATTGATCCTTATAGGCAACAACCTGGTTAATATCCTTGCCTCTGCAATTGCCACCATTATTGGTATCCGCTTATTTGGCGATGTTGGTGTAGCCATTGCTACAGGCATATTAACCTTGGTGGTATTGGTATTTGCTGAAGTGACCCCCAAAACAGTCGCAGCATTGCACCCTGAGCGCATCGCCTTCCCGTCGAGCTTTTTGTTAAAGGGCCTACTAGTGGTGCTGTCACCCCTAGTAAAAGCGGTGAACTTCATTACCGGAAGCTTCTTACGCCTGCTGGGTATTCGCTCGGTAAAGGCTGATGATGCCCTTAGCCAAGAAGAGCTGCGTACAGTGGTTCATGAAGCCGGCGCACTCATTCCTCAGCGCCACCAAGAGATGCTTTTGTCCATTATGGATCTGGAAAAAGTCACCGTTGATGACATCATGATCCCCCGCAATGAACTGTACGCCATTAACGTTAATGATGACTTTAAAAGCATCAACAAGCAGGTTATTCAAAGCCCCCATACCCGCGTGCTGCTCTATCGCGACAATATTGATGATGCTGTCGGGTTTGTGCATTTACGCGATGCGCTTAGGCTGCAATCAAAGGGGCAATTTAGTAAATCATCACTACTACGCGCAGTAAAAGAGCTGTACTTTGTACCGGAAGCGACACCGTTGAATGTGCAGCTAGCTAACTTTCAACAAAACAAAGAGCGCATCGGCTTAGTGGTGGACGAATACGGTGATATTCAAGGCTTAGTCACCTTAGAAGATATTCTAGAAGAGATTGTAGGTGACTTCACTACCTCAATGATCACCACCCCCAGCGAAGATATCAATAAACAACAAGATGGTAGTTTCTTAATTGAAGCCAGCATCAACATCCGCGATTTAAATAAAGAGATGAATTGGCACTTCCCCATTGATGGCCCGAAAACCATCAACGGTCTCATTTTAGAGTACCTAGAAGAAATTCCTGAGCCCTACACCTCAATGCGATTATCCGGCTATCCATTAGAAGTGATTGATGTGGCTGATAACATGGTGAAAACCGTACGGGTGATACCACAGCATTATCAAGCGCCAAAGAAAAAAGAAGATTAGTGATTAAACCAATAAAGGGGCCAATAGGCCCCTTTTTATTACCAATCAGTATAAACATTTATCGCTCAGCGAGAGTTTAGCGGTTCTGAGGTAAGGTCATTAAATGCTCCTGCATTAATGACATTCACCACATCCATGTGGCTTGCAACGAGTGAAGAGCATAGTTATTCTACGGTTAAGCTCGTTAACACAGCATCAGAATCGCTAAAACTCGCCGTTCTGGCGCGTTTTAGACTGACTACTTCTGCGTTGAATAATTTCACAAGGGACCAACCATTGTTTCAATCATTGGCCTTGAATTAGTTTGCCCAAGGTGCTCTGAGTAGAGCAAAGTTATACTGATTGGTATAACTTTGCTACGCTGATGCTGCTCTGCGCGCTGCTTCTAACTCGCGGCGCTTAGTGATGGCAAGTGGCGCGATGGCTTTATCTAACTCTTCAGCCCAGCCCAACATAAAATACACTTCCGCCATTAAGAAAAATGGCCCAATGAGAAGCTGGTTTAAGTCATCAATGAAAGCTGGCTTGGCCTTTTCATATTTGTGACCAATCAACTGAAAAATCCATGCAACCACAAAGACGGCTATCGCTATCCATAAGCCATACTGGGTTTGTGCCACCATATCTGAGGTGTATAGCACGGGGATGATAAACGCCACCATGCCCAAAGCGAGTTTAACGTTGAGCAAAAAATAGTAGACCAACACCCCAATGGTAAACACATCAGCGACATTCACCTTAAACTCATTCACAGCAATAATGTTTATGGGGATCAGGTTTAATAGCACGAATAACGACCAGATAATGCCGGGAATACCGATAAAGTGAGTTTTGATATTCTTGGGGTTGAGGTGCACGCTCTTATACTGTGCTAATTGCTCCACGGCTGATTTCATTGGCTCGAGGCTCCTGGCTAGTCGTTATTATTGCCACGGCTTTTACCTCGGTATCTTCCACGACCTAATGACCATGTCGCGGTTAAATGAGCTAAAAACGTGATCCTTATCCCATTTAACCTAATGCATTTTGGCAGATGTTTCTAGAGCTAATATTCAAGTCTGATAAAAGTGCACTGCCTTATCCGATGAATGCGCTAAAACTCTCGATTAATTTTAGTCATGCTGGTGATCAACATCTGCTGCTCCTCGCTGCTCAGGTGACGGGTTAAATCCTCCACTAACGCCAAATGCAGTGCATTGTGGTGCTCATGTAATGCACGCCCCTCGGGGGTTAAATCCACCAAAATTGAGCGCCGGTCTGACTCCTGTGGTAAACGCACAATTAAACCCGCTTTAACCAGTTTATCGACCTGCACGGTTAAGGTACCTGTAGTGATACTCAAACGGTCAGCAAGCTCCTTCATACGCATTGGCCCGTGACTACCTAACACCTCAATCGTATGAACTTGCGCCAATGTATAGCCAGTCTCTTTTACCACCGACTGCTCCCACGACGATAGCTTGTCATAGAATTCAATAAGCAGATGATTGAGTTGTTTAAGCTTTTGCATCAATTAACCTTGATGTACCTCAACTGTAAGGTGGCTGATAGTAGCAAATTTTGCCAACTGCTGTTTATAAAAATCGACACTGTGTGGCTGTTGAGCAACGATGGTCATGGCCGCGCTGCAGTGACTGGCGGTCACTTTCCAAACATGTAGGTCAGCAACGATGCATCCGTGTTGCTCAAGCTCGGTGATCATCGCTTGCCGTATATTGGCAGACATACTTTCATCCAATAGGATCGGACTAGTTTGACGCATTAAACCCAGCGCCCATTTGCTGATAACGATCGCGCCGACAATCCCCATCAATGGGTCAAGCCATGTCCAACCTAAGAACTTACCAATAATCAGCGCGCTGATTGCCAACAAAGACGTCAAGGCATCAGCTAATACATGCATATAAGCTGCGCGCAAGTTATGGTCATGGCTGTGGCTGTGTCCATGCTGATGGCTGTGACTATGAGTGTGCTCATGACTGTTACCGTGCTCATGGCTGTGACTATGCCCATCATTGTGGCTATGTCCAGGCTCATGGCTTTGGCTATGACTGTGGTCATGGCCATGACCGTGGCCATCGGCGTGCAGTAACCACATACAAACCACATTCACCACCAAGCCAATAATTGCCACAGTAATAGCTTCGTTGAACTGAATCGCCTGGGGAGAAAACAGACGATGTACCGACTCAACCACCATCAATAACGCCACAATACCTAAGGCGATTGCGCTGGTATAACCGCCTAATACACTGACCTTGCCACTACCAAAAGAAAACTTGTCACTGTGGGCATGCTTTCTGGCATAGCGATAAGCAAACAACGTAATGCCAAATGCGGCGGCATGGGTTCCCATATGCCAACCGTCCGCCAATAATGCCATTGACCCGTAGACTGTCCCCGCTACTATCTCCACTATCATAGTGACGATGGTGATCATTAGCACGATGAGTGTGCGGCGTTCACCTTGGTGGTTGTGTTGTTCAAACTGGTGATGATGGCTGTGTTTTTCGACTGCGTGACTCAGCATGAATAGATACCTTGATAATCAAACTAAATAAAATTTATATTGTTTGATTATCAAAGTAAATAGGTAAAGCCCATGTTATTTGTAAGTTGCCAGATTAGTTAACTAAGTGTGATAGCGATCAAATTTAATCGCCCTTAGCGGTTTTTAATGCCGCTTCAATACGTAACTGATGATTCGCTTGCCATTGAGAAAGGGTCATTGCCGCTTCTTTATCGGCTTTTTCCTTCGCAGCTTGGTAAACCTCAATGGCAGTCTCTTTAGGCAGCACTGCAATCCCTTCATTGTCAGCCACAATAATATCGCCGCTGTTGACCTTCACTCCACCGCAACGAATAGGCTGGGCGAGTTCACTGTAACACTGCTTACTACCCGGTACGGGGAATACCCCTTTAGCAAATACGGGAAACTGCATCTCGGCCACTTCGTTCACATCACGGATCACACCATCAATAATGAAGCCTTTAATACCGCGTTGCTGCGCCACTGCACATACATTGCCTCCAGCAACCGCAAACCTATCATCAACCCCATCAACGACAATAATCGCACCTGCAGGCGCCTGATAGATAGCTGCATGCATCATAAGATGATCACCAGCACTCAGCTGTACGGTAAAGGCTGGACCGCTAATAGCTGGCATTTTCGCCCATAGCGGATGAATACGATAATCGATGAAATGCTCACGGCCGAGCACATTGGCATAATCAGGTGTCGCAATCGCGCTAAAATCAACATCCATGGTCAGTAATCCTAAAACTGGTCTAATCAGTAATAGCAGTTATACCACGCTAGATTATTTTTCGCAGTTCGACTTAAGTGCGGTTGTCATGTCTTGTTTGAGGGTTAGCAAGGACTAACTTAAAATCACTGTTGCCGTCGCGTAGCGGGCTTCATCTGCAATGCTAATGTGCGCTTGGCTCGCACCAAGCGCTTGCATCCGCTGAGCAGCGCCATCGGTAAAGTTCACTTTAGGCGCGCCATTACTATCATTACTGATTTCAATATGCTGAAACGACACGCCGCGACCAATGCCTGTACCCAGCGCCTTAGCAGCGGCCTCTTTAGCGCAAAACCGTTTCGCTAGATAACGTGCCGGCTGCGCTGATTGGGTGAAAATGGCCAGTTCAGATTCCGTTAATATCCGCAAAGCTAAGCGGCACTTAGCTAAGCCCGTACCCGCAATAGCTTTGTCGACTACCGTTTCAATACGGTCTATCTCAACGATATCGGTACCTAAACCTACCACCATGAATCTTTCACCTACTAATTAACGCGATACACTTTTAATGGTTATTCGCCGTTGCGGCCTTCAACCATTAACTGCTTCATATCTCTTACTGCCGTTTCCAAGCCATCAATGGCCGCTCTGGCGATAATCGCATGGCCAATATTTAACTCATACAGCTCAGGGATTGCAGCAATAGGCTTAACATTATGATAATGCAGTCCGTGACCCGCATTAACCACTAGGCCTTTACTGTGTGCATAAGTGGCCATTTCGGTGATTCTAGCTAATTCCTGCTGCGCTTCTTCATCGGTCTTAGCATCGGCGTAGCATCCAGTATGCAGTTCAATAACCGGCGCACCTACCGCAACCGTGGCGTCAATTTGCGCCTTGTCCGCATCGATAAACAGCGACACTTTAATGCCTTGCGCGGCCAATTTCGCCACTGCTGCCGCCACTTTATCTTGTTGTCCGACAACATCTAGCCCACCTTCGGTGGTCAGTTCTTCACGCTTTTCTGGTACTAAACACGCATAAGCAGGCTTAACTTCACAGGCGATGTTCACCATTTCTTCAGTGACAGCCATCTCGAAGTTCATCCGTGTTTTAATGGTTTGTGCCAGTAGGTAAATATCGCGGTCGGTAATATGACGGCGATCTTCGCGCAAATGCACCGTAATGCCTTCAGCACCGGCATGCTCAGCAACTGCAGCGGCATGAACTGGATCTGGATAAGTGGTGCCCCGCGCCTGACGTAATGTCGCTATATGATCGATGTTAACACCAAGATGAATACGGCCCATGGCACTTCCTTACTGATTGACATAAGTGAATGTAGTTTGAATGCGCTATTGTACTGAGCCGACAAGCAAAAACCAATGGAAAAGCCTTCAGCTTGCTTAGCTCATTTACTTTGAGGTTATGCGCCAGCGCAATAACCTCTAAATTAGCGCTCGATCGGTTTTACTTGTTGAGTAAATAGTGCCCTCGACTTCAGTGGCTTATCGCCAATACAGGCAACGAGTAACTGCCGCATTAACTGTTTGGCGGACTTAAAATCATCGCCACATAGCTGCTTATTGGCCAAGTTAAGTAACATCGAACCGGCATAGTGACTTTGTTTCGGGCCTAGTGCACTGACAAAGCCCTCCTCTGGTAGCAACCGATAATAGTAATCAGCCTCTATGGTATGCTCACTAATATCCTCTAGCAGTGATGGCATTAAGCCTAACTCTTGCAAAAGTGCGACCTCAAAATAGCGCAATTGCGATTGCTCAAACCCTGCGGCCATTTTCATCAGTGTGTCGTGATAGGTGAAAAAAAACTGCTCTGCACCGTGGTCGACACTTAAACTGCGGACTAATATTTCATTGAGATAAAAGCCAGCAAAGCTCACTTCGCCACTTAAGGGAACGGCAGCGCTCGCCGCCTCGACTTGATAGAGGTTCTTTAAACTGCTCTTGCCTGATAGTTGAAATATCAGCGGCTGGAAAGGCTGTAGAATACTCTTGATTGAACGTTTTCCGCTGCCTATGCGCGCTACACAGTCGACCCGGCCATGGCCATCAACTAGCATATTCACTAATACACTAGATTCTCGATATGGTCGTGTATGCAGTACATAACCCCGCAGCATGCTCTGTTCTCTCTTAACTTCGTTGTATCTACGTTAAAGGCCGAGACCACAAACTGCAACACTTGCTGCACCTTGCCATCTCGGCCTCATTAACTTTATCGACGACTTATTGGGTTTAGGCGGCTAATTACTCTTCGCCGTAGCCTAAGCTGCGCAGTGCGCGCTCATCATCAGCCCAACCTGATTTGACTTTAACCCACATCTCTAAAAATACTTTGTTATCAAATAGCACTTCCATATCGACACGGGCGGCAGAGCTGATCTTCTTAATCCGCTCACCTTTGTTACCAATCACCATGCGTTTTTGGGTTTCGCGCTCCACCAGCACCAGTGCGTTGATTTGATAAACACCGTTTTCCATCATCTTAAATTGTTCGATTTCAACGGTCGCATCGTAGGGGAGTTCATCACCTAAGAAACGCATCAATTTTTCACGTACAATTTCCGACGCCATAAATTTCTGAGAGCGGTCAGTGACATAGTCCTCAGGGGAATAATGTGGCGACTGGGGCACCGACTCAATGGCCATATCCATGATGCGCTCAACGTTAGTCCCTTGAGTAGCTGAAATAGGTAAAATCTCATCGAAGCTAAACTTCTGTGCCAGCTGCTCTAAATGGGGGAACAGGGCTTCTTTATCTTTGATGTTGTCGACTTTATTGATAGCCAACACCGTTTTACGGCCATCATCACGGCTTTGAAGCTTTTTCAAAACCATTTCATCATCGGCTGTCCAGCTAAGGCCGTCAACTACGAACACCACCAAACTGACTTCAGCTAACGAACTTGAAGCCGCGCGATTCATCAATCGGTTGATCGCGCGCTTCTCTTCAATATGCAAACCAGGGGTATCAATAAACACCACCTGACGCGGGCCTTCGGTATGAATGCCCATAATGCGATGGCGTGTTGTCTGAGGCTTTTTAGAGGTAATACTGATTTTTTGCCCAAGTAGCTTGTTGAGCAAAGTCGATTTACCCACATTGGGGCGACCGACAATCGCAACCATACCGCAATAGGTCACATCATACTGTGCCGACGAGGTGCCCGAGTTCATCTGTGCTAACAGCTCATCTAAACTGGGTTCATTGGCCTCAGCATCATGTTCTGGTTTGTTGCTCATCGTTTAATTAACTCCAATACTTCTGCGGCAGCTATTTGCTCCGCTTTTCTGCGTGAATTAGCCACGCCAGTTACCGGCTTAGCGAGTTCTTCAACTTTACACTCAACGGTAAAAGTCTGGGCGTGCGCCTCACCAGTAATATTAACCACCTTGTATACGGGTAGCGGCTTCTTAAAGCCCTGCAGGTGTTCCTGAAGCAAGGTCTTAGGATCTTTTTGATTCACAGGTTTAATTGATGCTAGTCGAGATTGGTACCAATTTAGTACCAGCTGGCGACAAGTCTCAATATCCGAATCAAGATAGATAGCACCAATAATGGCCTCAACGGTATCCGCTAAGATAGATTCGCGGCGGAAACCACCACTCTTTAGCTCACCAGGGCCCAGCTTTAAATAATCGCCTAACTTAAACTCTAGGGCGATTTCGGCCAACATTTTACCGCACACAAGTGTGGCACGCATGCGGCTCATATCACCTTCGGTTGCCTTAGGAAACTGATGATACAAGGCATCTGAAATCACAATCGACAAAATCGAGTCGCCTAAAAACTCAAGACGCTCATTGTGTTTGCTCGACGCACTACGATGAGTCAATGCTTGATCAAGCAATGCCAAGGTAGAAAACTCGTAACCCAATACCCGACAAAGTCGTGGGATATTCTTAATTGGTTCCATATTAAACAATACCGCCTACACGGTTAAAACGCACACCAGTTGGTATCCAAGTCGGCAAAAAGTCCGCTGGCGAACGCTCAAACTCAAAGCTAATCCAGATAGCAACTGCTTTACCCACCAATAACTCTTCTGGTACAAAACCCCAAAAGCGTGAATCGGTACTGTTATCGCGGTTATCACCCATCACAAAGTACTGACCAGGTGGGACAACGAATTCACCTAATGGCAAATTGTTTCTATGATAATAATAGCCTACCGGCTCTGGGCGGCTTGGGTTTATCAAAATATCATGGCTGACTTCACCTAACTGCTCGGTGTAACGCATCAACGCCACGTTATTTTGGCTAAACTCACCGGTATTAACAGATTGGCGCGCTACCAACTGGGGCTCAGGGCATTCACTGGCCCCTTCTTCACAGGCGGCTTGGATATAAACCTGCTTGTTGCGGTACACCACGCGATCGCCTGGTAAACCGATAACCCGCTTAATGTAATCGATTTTAGGATTCTCAGGATACTTAAACACTGCCACATCGCCGCGCTCAGGCTTGCCAGTTTCGACTAATTGACTGCGCCAAACCGGATCTTTTAATCCATAGCTGAATTTCTCAACCAAGATAAAATCTCCCACCAACAAGGTTGGCATCATTGAGCCCGATGGGATCTGGAATGGCTCATAGATAAACGAGCGCAAAATAAGCACAAACGCAATAACAGGAAAGATAGAGCGAGAGGTTTCTACCAATGCTGGCTCTCGGGTTATCTTTTCAGCGCTTTCTTCACTGATATCAGCCTGCGCACTTTGCGCTGCGGCTAACTTGGCTTGTCTCTTTGGTGCAAACACTAACGCATCGACCATCCAAATCAGGCCGCTACCTAGCGTTACCAGTACCAAAATAAGAGAGAAATAGGCTGCCATAGTTTAATTAACTCCTGCCTCTTTGAAGGCTTTGTGAGCGACAATTTGAACCAAAGTCCATTTATACTGCACTAACGAAAGCGCCGCAAACTGCGGCGCATATTATGAATAAATGTTAACCCAAACCATTATTCATTGAGCTTCAGTACCGCTAAGAACGCTTCTTGTGGGACTTCAACATTACCCACTTGCTTCATGCGTTTCTTACCTTCCTTCTGCTTCTGCAACAGTTTCTTCTTACGCGACACGTCACCACCATAACATTTAGCAGTAACATCTTTACGCAGTGCTTTAACCGAAGAACGGGCGATAATCTGGCTACCCACAGCGGCTTGAATTGCAATATCAAACATCTGTCTTGGGATAAGCTCTTTCATCTTATTCACTAACGCCAGACCTTGATAACGAATGTTATTGCGGTGAATAATCATCGCCAGAGCATCCACTCGGTCGCCATTAATCAATACATCGAGACGCACCATGTCGGCTGCTTCAAAACGCTTAAAGTTATACTCAAGCGATGCATAACCACGACTGGTTGATTTCAGTCTATCAAAGAAGTCCATCACTACTTCTGCCATTGGCATGTCGTAGGTAATCGCCACTTGATTGCCGTGATAAACCATGTTGGTTTGCACGCCACGTTTTTCTACACACAAGGTGATCACGTTACCTAAGTACTCTTTAGGTACTAAGATATTGGTCTCTACAATCGGTTCACGCATCTCTTCGATGTTGTTGATTGCTGGCAGATCTGATGGGTTATCAACGTAAACCGTTTCACCTTTACTGGTGATAACTTCATAAACTACCGTCGGTGCCGTAGTGATCAAGTCAAGGTTATATTCACGCTCTAAACGCTCTTGGATAATCTCCATGTGGAGTAAGCCAAGATAACCAATACGGAAACCAAATCCGAGCGCCGACGACGTCTCAGGCTCGAAGAACAGCGAAGCATCATTCAAGCTCAGCTTGTTTAGCGCATCACGAAAGTTTTCGTAATCATCGGTTGAGATTGGGAACACACCGGCATAAACCTGCGGTTTAACCTTTTTAAAACCAGGTAATGGTTGCTCAGCACCATGCTTGGCTAAGGTTAAGGTATCACCCACTGGCGCACCGTGGATCTCTTTAATACCCGCGATCACAAAGCCTACTTCACCGGTACTCAATTGATTAGTGTCAGTTTGCTTAGGTGTAAAAATACCTACGCGGTCAGCATTATGGGTTTGACCGGTCGACATCACTTTAAACTTGTCGCCTTTTTTCAACACACCATTTTTAATACGTACCAAAGACACAACGCCCAAATAGCTGTCAAACCATGAATCAATGATCAAAGCTTGCAGTGGCGCGTCTGGGTCACCTTCAGGTGGTGGAATTTGCGCAACGATGGTCTCAAGTACATCATTGATGCCGATGCCGGTTTTTGCAGAACAACGCACCGCGTCAGCCGCTTCAATACCAACAATGTCTTCAATCTCTTCTGCTACACGCTCAGGATCCGCTTGGGGTAAATCGATTTTGTTCAAAATCGGTACCACGTCTAAATCCATTTCAAGTGCGGTATAGCAGTTAGCTAAGGTTTGCGCTTCTACGCCCTGACCCGCATCAACCACCAATAAAGCACCTTCACACGCTGCAAGCGAACGAGAAACTTCATAAGAGAAATCAACATGGCCTGGGGTATCAATGAAGTTAAGCTGGTAGGTTTCACCGTCTTTGGCTTTGTAGTCCAAAGTTACGCTTTGCGCTTTAATGGTAATACCACGCTCGCGTTCAAGATCCATTGAATCAAGTACTTGAGCCGCCATCTCGCGGTCAGACAAGCCACCGCAATCTTGGATCAGACGGTCAGACAGAGTTGATTTGCCGTGGTCAATATGGGCAATAATCGAAAAGTTTCTAATATGCTTCATTATGCGAAATGACTAAACTCGAAGTTGAAAATTATCTAAAAGTGCCGAATTGTACCTGATCGGCACCTCAATACCAATTGGAATCGGTTAAAGTCGGCTAAAAATTAGATCCCACGACCTAGTTTAGCCAAGATTATCGGTTGGGCATCTTGTTCCATGCGTGCAGCAAGAGACTTCGCCCAGCGCCATGCCGCAAAGGCGAACAATAACGCCAAAGGAATAACCACAACATCACTGTGGCTTACGGCCAATAAAGGTAATAGCGTATGCGCGAATGCCGCCCCCACAAATAAACCAAACAAGGGCAGTAAATACACTAAGGCAGCCGCTTTTAGTAGCACGCTTTCTGGTAAGCCCAGCTTGAGCAGATCGCCGGGGTTGTACGATTCAGTCGCTTCAACAGAGAACTGCTGCACTTTAGGAGAGAAAGCTTTGGCAACCGCAGATGTGCCACAAGACTCATTGTTGTCACAATGATTACAGGCGTTCTTCACTTTCACTTCTACGGTTACCCAGCCAGTGTCATCTTGGGAGAGGACTTTGGCCACTTCTTCCATCATAAGAGCAGCTCCTATTCGATGGTGATGCTTTCAGCAATACGCGTTAATGTCTCTGCCGGCGCTTTACCCACCGCAACAATCTCGGCATTGCCCTTACGAATGGTCGATAAAGATAAACCATTACGGCCAACAATTTCTTCAGGAAGAACGGTTTCGCCAGCACGAGCCACATAAACCGATATTTGAGTTAAGCCGTCGCTCAGTGAAATATACTCCACCGCTTCATGGCTACCAATTAGTCTATGGCTGTCTTTTACGAGTACTTCAAAGCCTACAGGCAACCATTTAAATTGCCAATTGTCAGCAGCAATACGATCAGATTGCTTGATCACCGGCGGCCACTCCTGCTTGTACGCTTCTTTCAGGATTTCTGGCGCGTCTTCTAGTACCAACAGCTCAACCACCAGAATTTGCTCTAGTAGCTGCTTGTCTTGACTGAGCATGTCATAGCGCAGCGGCAGATAAGTTTCCATATCGAGCCAAACCTGATAGCTATAACGCAGGTTATCTTTCGGGATAATACGAATTGACTGACTTGGACGCCCAGCTAGGCGGCTGCGACCGCCCAGTACAAACTGATAGCCGCTTTCCAAAGCGCTAATATCGCCGGCAAAGGCTGGCGGTACGATGCCTTGAATACGATCAGCATTGACGCTATAGGCGGGCTGATCATGTTCGATAAAGGTGACGGTATTACCCACTCTCACCGCATTTTTTGGCGGACCATTAAGATGTTCTAAAAAGGCCACCTCTTGATCTTCCACATGCCCATGGATATAGACCAGCGGCCGAATATGGTCGGCTTGTAGTTGGATAAGTGAAATTTTGAATTCTTGCTGACGTAGTGCTTGGCTCATGTTTTCTAGCCAAGCTTTAGGCGTCATGTCTTCCTGCGCCAAGGTAGGAAAAGTAATGGTTAACAACACCAATAGAAAAAGACGCAAGCTAACTCCTTAATGGATTGCCAATCGCACAAAATAATAGACCATTTTTAGTCACTAAAAATGGTCTCATACAACAACGGAATTGGCAAACAGAAGACTACTGATTAACGGGAATGGCGATCATATCGCTAGGTTGTTCCAGTTTAGCGCCATTATTCAGTCTCTGTTGCAACATATGGTCTTGAATATAGGTATTAACGCGGTGACGCTGCTCACGCACTTGCTCGTTTGCGCGGTTTTGCTGCGTGGGTCCGGTTTGTAAACTCACAGGTGTTGCGCTACCCACTAATGGGCGAGTGTTTAATACAGGCAATGGTGATGCATCAATCTCTGGGGTTTGGTTATAGTTTTGCACGCCAACAACGGCAACCAAGGCCACACTGGCAGCAATAGCGTATTGACCAAACTGCTTAAACATTGGAATGACATTTGCCAATTTAGCTGCTGGCTTAGCCGGTTGCTGAGTCACTTTCGGCGCGACAATCGCAGGCTCTTGCTCAATGGCAGCGGCAATGTTGGCGGTCAAATCTAAATTGATCTGCTGAGGCAATTCACCGCGCATCGCATCACCAATCATATGGTAATCCTGCCACAGTTCATGTGAATCAGTATCTGCGGCTAATTCTGCCAATGTCTGCGCGTCAGTTTCACCATCGACGGCAGCAGATACCCACTCTTGACCTAACTTATCCATTTATCACCTATCTGTTTAAAGGGTCTAAAACCTAAAATTCTATCTTTCCAGCAGCGGCTGAAGTTTCTTGTCTATGGCTTCACGGGCACGAAATATTCGTGAACGTACAGTGCCCACTGGGCAATCCATGACATTAGCAATTTCTTCGTAACTCATACCATCAAGTTCACGCAATGAAATGGCCATTTTCAATTCTTCTGGCAATGTGTCTAAAGTGTCAAAAACCACTTTCTGAATTTCATCTGACAGCATCATACGTTCAGGAGATGCAAACTCTTTCAACGCATCGCTACCATCATAATATTCGGCCTCTTCGGCATCGACATCATTCGCTGGTGCGCGTCGCCCTAGGGCAACCAGATGATTCTTCGCGGTGTTTACCGCGATTCGGTACAACCAAGTATAGAACGCACTTTCACCTCTGAAATTAGGTAATGCACGATAAGCTTTAATAAAGGCTTCTTGTGCCACATTAGCCACGTCTGCTTGATTTTTTACATATCGAGCGATGAGGTTGATGACCTTATGCTGGTACTTCTGTACCAATAGGTTAAAAGCGTTTTTGTCCCCTTGCTGTACTCGTTCAACTAACTGTTGATCACTAATTTGTCCACTCATCCGAGCCGACTACTCCTAAATCTAAAATGCTGATTTCTCAGTCGCTCGAATCATATTCACATATGTAGACTAGCCTACGTCGAAAAAGTTCTGAAATATTTGCAAAAGTAACAAAATTTTTTCTGTTGCCAGTTGAGAACTGCCTGCCAATGCGCGACAAAACTGCAATTGGTCAATCTAACATCAAAGCTTAAGCTATTGTTTGACATTAAATTTAGTTAATTTTTACACATTAGTGCTGCGGTTAGGCTAATGGCCTATAGTTTAGCTAATAAAAAGCCAAATATTATTACTAGGATCAAAAAGCTGACAGTTAATCGCCATACTCATGAGAAAGATCAAAGTCGCTAGTACCCAATAATAGCGACATGGTTTACCATTACCAGTCATTGCACAACATACCATGATACCCGATGAAACAAGTAGTTGAACACCAATCTGATGTTTTAGTTATTGGCAGCGGAGCTGCAGGTCTCACTTTGGCTTTGCATTTGGCAGAGAAATCTAAAGTTATTTTGCTCTCAAAAGGCCCCCTAAGCGAAGGGTCGACCTACTATGCCCAAGGCGGCATTGCATCCGTGTTTGATGAAGGCGATACCATCGAGTCTCATGTTTCAGACACTTTAGTGGCTGGCGCAGACCTATGCGATGAAGAAGTGGTGACTTACACGGCAAAAAATGCCCGTGGCGCCATGGAATGGTTAATTCGCTGTGGAGTGGCATTTGATAAAGAAGAAACAGACGGCGATGCCAGTAACGCGCCCTATCATTTAACTCGCGAAGGCGGCCATAGCCATCGCCGCATTCTGCATGCCGCAGATGCGACCGGTAAAGAAGTGCAGGTCACCTTAGAAGAGCAAGCCAAGCTGCATCCCAACATCACAGTGCTCGAGCGCTACAATGCGGTGGATCTTATCACCAGCCGTAAGCTAAACCGCCCAGGCAATCGCGTCCTTGGGGCTTATGTATGGAACCGCAATCAAGAACAAGTAGAAACCATTAAGGCCCGCTTTGTTGCGCTGGCAACTGGGGGCTGCTCAAAAGTTTATCAATATACGTCCAACCCTGATATCGCTTCGGGCGATGGTATTGCGATGGCATGGCGTTCAGGCTGCCGTATCGCTAACATGGAATTTAATCAGTTCCACCCAACATGCTTATACCACGCTGATGCTCGTAACTTTTTGCTTACCGAAGCCTTGCGTGGCGAAGGCGCCTACTTGCGCCGCCCTGATGGCAGCCGCTTTATGCCAGAATTCGACGAACGTGCCGAGCTGGCGCCACGGGATATTGTCGCCCGCGCTATCGACTTTGAAATGAAACGTCTTGGTGCAGACTGCGTTTACTTAGATATTACCCATAAGCCAGCAGATTTCGTTATTAAGCATTTCCCAACTATCTATAAGCGTTGTCTATCTTTGGGCATTGATATCACCAAAAACCCCATTCCGGTGGTTCCTGCAGCCCACTATACTTGTGGCGGCGTGATGACCGACCTCCATGGGCAAACCGACTTAAATGGCCTGTATGCCATTGGGGAAGTGGCCTACACCGGATTACACGGAGCAAACCGTTTAGCCAGTAACTCGCTACTTGAGTGTTTAGTGTTTGCCAGAGCGGCTGCTGAAGATATTGAAAGCCAGCTGAAGAAAATCCCCTTTCCTGGCGACCTGCCCGCTTGGGATGAAAGTAAGGTTTCTAACTCAGATGAAGAGGTCGTCATTGCCCACAACTGGCATGAGCTACGTCTATTTATGTGGGATTACGTTGGCATTGTTCGTTCTGATAAACGCTTAGAGCGAGCACTGAGACGCTGCCAATTGCTGCAAGGTGAGATCCAAGAGTATTACAGCAACTTCCATGTCAGTAACAACTTACTCGAGTTGCGTAACTTGGTACAAGTGGCCGAGTTGATTATTCGCTGCGCCATGGAACGTAAAGAAAGCCGCGGCTTACATTACAATATTGATCATCCGCAGCGGTTGGCCAACCCGACGCCGACGATTCTCATTCCAGACTAGCAGTTCACCGCGATGCTCAGCACGCTGCTAAGCCGTTAATCTCGTCGTTTAACCCACGCTAGATTGACGGCTTTTTAATAATATGCGGCACATAGTACGATATTGCCCATCATCACACATATCACGCCAGACAATAATCAAATTTGCACCAACGTAGAAAGCAGACAAATAACTGCCAACAACTAGGTTTTTCACAGGTAGGGATTGCCCACCGCCATGCCAAGTTAGCTGACCCGCTTCATCAAGCCAAAAACGTAGCTGCCATTGATGTAGTCGCAGAAACTGATAGCCAAAAAAGCCGATCCACAAAGCGATGCTTAAGTATTTAAGTGCCAGTATTAAAGGCGGGATTTGGCTAGGCCAAGCGAGGAAGCTACAGCCACTCACTGCAGCGAGAACAGCCAACGAGAGCCGTTGGCTGAAGCTAGATTTAAGGCTAAAGTTATGGCGCTGGACGACCACGGACTTGAACTATCATTTTAGCCAGAGCCGCATCAGTGCATTGCTCATGCCCCATAAACCAGGCAAATAACTCCGGGTCTTCACACTCAAGCAGGCGCACAAAAGTGGCTTTATCACTATCGGTTAAGCTTTCATACTGTGTTTCAACAAAGGGCTGAAACAACACATCTAACTCTAACATACCGCGACGACAGGCCCATTTAACACGAGCGATATTCATTGGTTCTGACACAGTAAGACTCCATATAATCAGTTGCTGCTAGTGTATCAGTTACTTAGTGGCATTTATAGCCGCTGTACTTGCGCATCTTTACCAGCAAATAGGTCGTCAAAATCAGTGGCAAGCAAGCGTTTAACTGCGGGATGTTGGATCATACGCTCGGCAAACATCACATGGTATACCTCTTTGACATCGGTGGTTTCACCAAGTAAATGCATGCCATGAGATAAAATATCTTGCTTATACACAGACGGTGCAACAAATATGCCCTGCTTGAAATAGCCAAAGGCTTTCATCATTGCCGCGTCATCAAATTCACCGAGAATATTGATATTGAGGCCATTTTCATCAAACCAGTGATGTAATTGCTGCCCCAATGAGGTTCGCTTACCTGGGATGAGTAATTTGCCTTGCTCTAAACATTCAGGAAATGGCTTGTCATAAGTTTCCGCAGAGAAAAAGGCAATGCCGCATTCACCCAGTTTCTTAGACATGATCTCAGGATACTTTAATGATTCACCGGCGCAATCTGACAAAATCATATCGAGTTTGTGTTCGCGCAACCGCTCAATCAAGCTTTCATGGGTGGCTTCAAAACACGCTAAGTGCATCGAGCCATCACTGGGCACAACTGAAAGTAGAACTCGGCTAGCAAGCGCTTTAGACAGGGCGTCGGCAATCCCAACTTCAAACAGAATGTTTTCATCTTTTTGGTAGTTGAGCAGATCAAGCATTTCGTAGCTAAGACTAAACATCTTGTCGGCGTAACGAAACACAATCTCACCGAGATCGGTTGGCTCTAAAGAGCGGCCAACCCGCTTAAAAAGGCTGCCTTTAAGACGATTCTCGAGCACACGTATCTGACCGGTAACCGTTTGTGGGGTTAAACATAACGCCTCGGCAGCTTTTGCTACCGAGCCTTTTTTATGGACCATCCAAAAATAGTAAAGATGGTTATAGTTCAGATGGGACATGCTACCTGTATTTACTTTAAACGTTGACAGTCCATTAGACTGTACATGGCATTGTTCAGGTCGTCGACCGTTTTTACTGCCCCCGACCCAAACGCTTCAGCTAATCCCGTCACTAAAACCTCACGATCGGGGATTCGGCTTTGGCAGTATGTTCGGTTGGCCTCTTCAAAGCGCTTACCACCACGGTACTTTAGCGCCCGTGACTCATAACTATCGCTTTGAAGACGTACACCTGTTGCATCAGACTTATACATCAGCGCACCATCAACCACCCCCTCTAGATAGTGATGACATACCTCACTATCTAGGTTCTGGTTACATGCCGTAAGCTGAGATGCATTCACTGATGAACTCAGGGCAGCGCCAACCATTAACACTGCCAAGGCTAGCTTCATGCTTTAGTTTCCTTAGCTGGGAAGACTTTTGCTAACCAGAAGTAACCAATCAGTGCCGATGCAATTGAACCGGTTAAGATACCCAATCTAGCTACATCGCCATACATGTCACCGTCACCAATGAATGCTAGAGACGAGATAAACATCGACATAGTAAAACCAATACCACACATCACTGATACCGGAGCAACATGTCGCCAACCTAGCCCTTCAGGTAACACGGCCAACTTAGCTTTGACTGCAATCCAGCTAAATAGTAATACCCCGAGTGGTTTACCCAGTAGCAAGCCCAATGCAATACCCACTGGCACTGGCGATAATAAGTCACCAAAGCTCATTGGACTTAAATCAACCCCGGCGTTAGCAAACGCAAAGATAGGCAGGATAATGAAAGTACTCCATGGGTGTAAGCTATGCTCTAAACTCTCCGATGGCGAACTGCCATCTTTTGCACGCAATGGAATACAGAATGCGATAATCACACCCGCTAACGTGGCGTGTACACCGGATTTCAGCACGGCAATCCACAGAATCAAACCGACAACACCGTACGGGCCTAATGCGGTTACCCCTTTACGATTTAAGCCAATAAGTCCTGCAATCGCGACGGCGGCGACAATCAGACTGATAGTTGACAAGTCGCTGCTATAGAACAGCGCAATAATGACAACAACCCCTAAGTCATCAATGATAGCCAATGCTAACAAGAAGACTTTTAATGCCACAGGTACACGGCTACCTAACAGCGCCATAATACCGAGCGCGAAGGCAATATCAGTGGCAGCAGGAATCGCCCAACCTACCTGAGCAATCGGGTCTGAGTAGTTGAAAATTAGATAAACTGCGGCAGGGAAAACCATACCACCAATCGCCGCAAACGTAGGCAATGATGCTTGGGCACGGCTCGACAGTGCGCCTTCTAGCAGTTCACGCTTCACTTCAAGGCCAATGAGCATGAAGAACAATGCCATTAAGCCATCATTGATCCAGTGGATCAGGGTTTTATCTATATCTAAGGTACCGACACGGATTTGCATCTCGGTGTCTAAAAATCCTTGGTACATGCCTGATAGTGGCGAGTTTGCCATCAGCATCGCTAAGATGACAGCTGCCATTAGCAAGATGCCACCAGCCGACTCTTGGCTTAAAAAGTTCCTAATAGCCCGTTCCATTATTTTACGCTCCGAAAAATCTCAATGGATTGAGTGTAGCGGAATGCTTTCAAACTGAATAATCGAAAGCTTCAGCACCAAACATCGAAAAAACCGATGTATCGAGTGTAAACTCAGGCTGGGTAGTTATCAACAAAGATTTTCGCTATCTGAATAGATCACGCATTAGATCACGGATTGAGAGCAAGATCACACTACGACATGGCTAGCACAGTGCAAACTTATGCACTTTTTGCGAAAAATCGCTGATTAATTGCACAAAACAAGATTGGTGCTCAACTCAGTATTTTCGACCAATCAGCATATTATGCTGATAAAACGCGCTAACTAGCAGATATTACACTCACCGACTGCGCGCTGCGATGTCTCAATCAATCCAGCATAAAAACACTAAGCAATCGACTTACTTGAGCGCCGCAATTACGCTCTGGCTTCGCAACCATTTCTATTTTGGCTTGGGTGTTTGGCATAGATACAAAAAAGCTTCGATAACCTAGATTATCGAAGCTTTATACGTCAGCTTTTACTGCAACTGACTCCGGTTAACTGGCGTTGCGCTATGGTTAACCTACAGCAGGTGACTTTTGCACTGGGAACAACTTAGCTAACCAGAAGTAACCGATCAACGCAGATGCAATTGAGCCCATTAAGATCCCCAATCGAGATACGTCACCATAAATCAAGCCATCGCCTACAAAGGCTAACGATGAGATGAACATCGACATAGTGAAGCCGATACCACACATGATAGATACAGGTGCAATATGACGCCAGCCAATGCCATCAGGCAATACCGCAAGCTTAAGTTTAACGGCAGCCCAGCTAAACAGTAGTACCCCTAACGGCTTACCGATCAACAAGCCTAGCGCAATCCCTACAGGCACTGGCGATAGGATGTCACTGAAGCTCATCGGGCTAAAGTCAACGCCAGCGTTGGCAAACGCAAATATTGGCAGAATAATAAATGTGCTCCATGGGTGCAGGCTATGCTCTAAGCTTTCAGAAGGCGAGCTGCCATCTTTTGCACGTAGTGGAATACAGAACGCGATAATCACGCCGGCTAGTGTGGCATGAACACCAGATTTAAGCACTGCGACCCACAAAATTAATCCAAGCACACCATAAGGACCTAACGCGGTTACCCCTTTGCGGTTCAAACCGATAAGGCCTGCAATCGCAACAGCGGCTACTGCTAAGCTTAAGGTTGAAAGGTCACTGCTGTAGAACAAGGCAATGATAAGCACCACGGCAAGATCATCGATGATAGCAAGGGCCAATAAGAATATTTTCAGCGCTACCGGTACTCGGCTGCCAAGTAATGCCATCACACCCAGAGCAAAAGCAATGTCGGTGGCTGCTGGAATCGCCCACCCTACCTGTGCTAATGGATCGGCATAGTTAAATATCAAATAGATGGCCGCAGGGAATATTACGCCACCAATCGCTGCAAAAGTCGGCAATGATGCCTGTGCGCGACTAGACAATGCGCCTTCAAGCAGTTCACGCTTCACCTCAAGACCAATCAGCATAAAGAACAATGCCATTAAGCCATCATTAATCCAGTAGATCATCGGCTTGTCGATATCTAACGCGCCGACTCTGACCTGTACTCCAGTATCTAAGAAACCTAAGTACAGTCCAGACAAGGGTGAGTTGGCCACAATCATCGCCAACACTACAGCCCCCATAAGCAGGATCCCACCCGCTGATTCTTGGCTTAGAAAATTCCTAATCGCCTTTTCCATTGTCACACTCCCAATTCACATTAATGCCGCGCAGTCTATAGCAATAGATAAACTCCGAAAAATCGAACATTCAAGCCATATAACTCGATAAAACCGAGCCAACAAAGTAAAATTCAATCTGGTTAATGACTTACTGATGAATGATTTGAGTGCTTAGATAGATAGCAAGATGAAAAAATGTGAGCAAGATCAAAGCCCATCGGCAGATGAGCTTTGATCGAGGCTGAATTTGGCCGTTGCGACTTAGACCATAGTGACTAGCGACTCAGTGATACCGCTACGCTGCGTCGGTCAAAAGATTGATAGGCGAGCAATTAAACTGAGAATGGATACTTAATCGCATCATGATGTTGATAACCTGTCACCTCAAAATCATCCATCGTCACCCAAGTTTCTAAGTCTTCAAGTGATTTAATATCGGGATTTATGACTAACTTAGGCGAGTCAAAAGGCTCTCGGGTTAATTGCACATCGCGCATTAACTCAAGTTGATCTTCATAGATATGCGCATTAACGATTTTATGATACGCCGTACCAGCCTTATGACCAGTGATCTGCGCAATTAGTGCTAGCAAGGTAAATACTTGCACCTGATTGAAATTAAGCCCTAGCGGGACATCGCAGGAGCGCTGGAAACTATTGAGATATAAAGTATCACCAAGTAAGGAAAAGTTATGGGTATGCATACATGGGCGTAAACAGCCCATATGAAACTCACCGGGATTATAAAAACTTAAGATCTCGCCACGATCATCAATTCCTCGCGACAAGTTATCTACAATTTTACGTAGTTGATCTATGCTGCCGCCATCTGGTTTGCTCCACGCACGGCCCTGAACACCATAAACTCGCCCCATATCATCCACACCTTTACGGTGGGGGTTATTTAGCCATGATTCATTATCATTGGCATTGGCGTCCCAGGTCTTAGCGCCCAATTTGCGAAAATCAGCCGCATTATCGTAACCACGGATATACCCGAGCATCTCGGCGATAGCGCCTTTCCAAAAACTTTTACGAGTAGTGATTAACGGAAACTCATTGTTATCGACACGATAGACTAAGTCGGCATTAATTACAGTTAAGCAGCGTTTCTTGGTGCGCTCATTTTCCTGCCAAACCCCTTCTGTGATAATCCGGTTACACAGGTCCAAATATTGTTTCATGCCAATTTTCCTACAATACAGTTGCCATGTTGTCAGTACCTAAACGGCAGAACAACAATTAATCATTTTTATCATATCGCGAGTTTAACACTAAGCGAGTACTAGCTTCACGCCAGTAATTATCAATAGTACTGCGAATGCTTTTTTTAAATAACTGGTCGGCCAATGACTCGCCGCTTTCGCCCCTACTGGCGCCATCAACATCGACGTTGAAACTATGCCGAGTAAAGCGGGCAAATACACATAGCCAAGTGTCCATGGTGGAAGATCATCCACCTGCCAGCCGGCGACGACATAACTTAAACTGCCAAACAAGGCGATGAGAAAACCCGTCGCTGCCGAAAACCCTATCGATTGGCGCATCTGCAGTCCGCACCATGTTAAAAACGGGACCAACAAAATACCGCCACCGATGCCCATTAAAGCTGCAATAATAGCGATAGCGGCAGCAACCACAAACAGTATCACGTTCGCTGGCATAGGCTTGTTGTTGCTCGTTGGTTTAAACGGAAACACCATTTGAATCGCCATCAAGATAACAAATAGTGCAAATGCTTGTCTTAACAGATCTGAGCTAATCTGCTGGGCAATAAACCCAGCAGAAACGGCACCAAGCGCCAAGCCCGGCAACATGACTTTAAACAAATGCCATGGAATATTGCCGCGGCGGTGATGGGCACGGGCGGAAGAGATAGAAGTTAAAATAATTGCTGCCAGTGAGGTCGCAATTGCCACATGGGTAAGATGTGCGCCGTCAACGCCTACGCTTGGCAATAAATATAGCAGAAACGGTACAGCGATAATGCCGCCACCAATGCCCAATAACCCCGCCATAAAACCGATAAGGGCGCCTAAAGCTAAGCAGGAGATAACTAGATAAACAAGGGCATCCACGGCGATCTAACTCGTTTTGGGGTTCACTAAGATGGCCATAGCTTAAAGCAATTGGCCACTAATACCAACGCATCAACTCACTAAAAAAGAATCTAATCCTTTATCAGCAAAATATTGCGTCACTAGCTGTTTAACTTGGCCACCATTACTTAAACTCAAAGCAATGCTGAGTAGCTCAGTTAAGTCAGTGGTAGAGACTCGGCGCAGCAAATAATTAATCTTCGCTAAGCTACCTTGGTTCATACTCAATTGATCGTAGCCCATGGCCACCAGCAATATGACCCCAATGGGCTCCCCTGCGAGTTCCCCACACACACTGATAGGTAAATCATAGGTGTGACAATCTTGCCGTGCCCGTTGCAGTGCTCGCAATATGCCCGGGTGATAACAGTCATACAAGGTACTCACCCGAGGGTTATTACGGTCGACGGCCAATAAATATTGAGTTAAATCGTTGGAGCCTACTGACACATAATCAACTTTAGCTGCCACTTGAGCTAGTTGATAAAGTAGCGCTGGCACCTCAAGCATAATGCCAACTTTCGGCCGCTGAATATCTAAGCCTAAGTCAAGCCGCAACTCTTGATAGGCTTGCTCTAGATAAGCTAATGCCTGATCTATCTCATCAAGGCTACTGACCATAGGGAGCAGTATGTGTAGTTGGTCGCTCGACTGCGATGCCTGTAACATCGCCCGTAACTGCACTAAGAAAAGCTCAGGATGGTCAAGGGATAATCGGATACCGCGCCAGCCTAAAAAGGGGTTCTCTTCAGAAATAGGGAAGTAAGGTAGTGGTTTATCGCCACCCACATCTAAGGTACGCATCACCACAGGTCGGCTTTCGGCGGCTTGTAATACTTGACGATAAACATCAACTTGCTCCGCCTCACTGGGGAAACGCGATTGCAGCATAAACGGAATTTCGGTGCGATATAAACCAATTCCGTCAGCGCCCTCGGCAATCTCCGACGACAGTGAGCTTAACAAACCCGCATTAAGGTACAAATGAATACGTTTACCATCGCAGGTCTGCGCCGGTAAGGGTAACTCTTTAGCAAACTCATCGGCTAGGGCTCGCTGGGCTGAAATGAGACTACGGTACTCACCCACCATGGTCTCAGTCGGAGACACCAATAGCTGACCACGATCGGCATTGACAATAACTTGTTTGCCATCAAGGCCGGCATTTAATACCCCTTCAACACCTATTACTGCAGGCACACCCATTGCGCGTGCCAAGATTGCCGCATGGGAATTTACCCCACCGGTTTCGGTCACAATGCCGACTAATTTATGCCGAGGAAATTCAGCTAACATGGTTGCAGTGGCTTCTTTGGTTACCAATACTACCGGTACATCCAGCTGCAAATTTATCCGTTGCGGTTCAATCAGCTCGCGTAATACACGCTGGCCGAGCTCGCGGATATCACTGGCGCGCTCTTTAAGGTAAGCGTCATCCATCTGCATGAACTGATTGATATACTTTAACGAGACTTGGCTAACTGCCGAGACTGCCGTCCAGCCTTGCAGCACCTCTTGGCGGTACTCTCCACCCAAACTACTGTCTTCGAGCAGCAACAATAAGGCTGAGAATATCGACTGAATTTCCACCTCTTGTTCCCGATCGAAGCGTTGCGATATCGAGCTAATGGTTTCTTTACAGCTTTTTAGTGCTTTTGCTAGTAATGCCAACTCACCATCTGTATCTTCACTACGCTTAGAGGGTTGAACAATGTCAATTTCACCACCTAGCACCAAGGCATGGCCAATAACCACACCACTGGCAGCTTTGGTGCCGTGATACAACATCTGTGCTTGAGTTTGACTGACGACTTTCTTTTTTCGCTGAGCCCTTACCGCCATTGCTAATTGCGCAGCTAAGGTCATTAAGAAGGCTTCTTCTGACTCACTAAATTGGCGTTGCTGGATTTGCTGGACAACCAACACACCCAAGATCTGTTTCTGATGAATAATCGGCACCGCAAGAAAAGAGCAGTAGGACTCTTCACTGGCTTCTTCAAAAATTTTGAAACGCGGATGCTGATGGGCATCAGCTAGGTTGATTGGTTCTTCTCGCTGGGCAACTAATCCCACTAGGCCTTGAGTGAGGGGCATTTTAACTTTGCCGACAGCCTGCGGTGCAAGACCATCGGTTGCCGACAATACTAACTGTTGTTCTTCAAGCAGATAGAGTGAACAACACTGAGTTTGCATGGCTTTTTTGGTTTGCGACACCAATAAGGAAAGCGCGGTAGCAAAATCATCAGCTGCGGCCACAGCCATAGTGATATCTCTCAGTATCGTTAACACCTGTCACTCCCTTAATCTTTGTGTCAAATTACCTGCGACGGCCGCGCTTGCGTCCTCCATGTGACTCTTTGTTTTGCAGTGCCAAAGTTACTGGCGCAAACTCTTTCATTACCTTACGGTATACATCGCGTTTAAACGACACAACTTGCCGCACAGGATACCAATAACTGACCCAACGCCAATCATCAAATTCTGGATGACCGCACGCATTTAAGTCAACGGCACTTTCATCACTCTTTAATTGTAATAAAAACCACTTTTGTTTTTGCCCAATACAAAGGGGTTTACTGTCTTGCCTAATTAATCTTTTGGGCAATCTATAACGCAACCAGGAACGAGTAGAAGTTAACACCTTAACATGCTCAGGCTTCAATCCTACCTCTTCATACAACTCCCGAAACATGGCTTGTTCAGGTGATTCACCGTCATCTACGCCACCTTGTGGAAACTGCCAGGAATGCTGACCAAATCTTCTAGCCCACATAACCTGCCCAAAGCGATTACAGATAATGATGCCTACATTTGCACGAAAGCCGTCACTATCAATCACATGGACTCCAATATGAAATTTTTTATATACATCGATTGTTTCACAAAGCGGGATCGGAGGCAATTCCCTCTTACCAGATAATCGTTGGATAAAAAACACCTTTATTTATATTTATACACAACACAAGGGCTAATCAAGCAATGATATCCACAAAATCTGTGGATATCTCTGTTTGAAACTTTGTTAAACCTCAATTAAGACGATTAATTAATCTAAAAAAGATCTAGCTGCCACGACACGAACAAACCATAAAGCACTGTATTAAAACAATTTAAAATAAAAACCTTGTTAACATCTACCTCGAACCTGTTAGATCGAACAAAAATCAACCAAGACAAACTTGTTCATCAGAAATACTAAAAACCCCAAATGTTATTCACACCTCAAGCTATATATTGGACGTTTTTTTATTCTCAGCGGCAATTTATTGCGTTGACAAACACTTTGGGTCGTGGTTATCAGTACAAAAATGATAGTTATCCAATAAAACTGTGGATAACTATGTTGGCAAAGCTGGGGAAATCGGCGAGTAAGTCGATCAAATTGCCATACACTTAAACACAGATGAGGATTAAGCAATTTAAAAACAGAGAGTTAAGCAACAGAGGTTCAGTGAATAACTCGCCCATTTATCACTGTTCAATTTTTACTCTCGTTGGCTAATACAGTAAAAATCGCTATGATTCGGCTATGAAAACCAAACCCCAACCCCCAAAAGATCTACACGAGCTGATGCAGCGCGCCACAGATATGGCCGGATTGTCTTTAGGTCAAATTAGTCAGCTGCATGGCATCACGGTGCCTGAGAACCTGAAAAGAGACAAAGGCTGGGTGGGCCAATTAATCGAACACGAACTTGGTGCTGTTGCTGGCTCCAAACCCGAACAAGATTTTCTGCATTTAGGTGTTGAGCTAAAAACCATTCCGATTGATCGCAATGGCAAGCCCATTGAGACAACCTATGTGACAGTTGCGCCTTTGGTCGATATTCAAGGTTTGCGCTGGCAAGATAGCTTAGTGTTTCACAAGCTACAGCGGGTGTTATGGATTCCCATCGAAGGTGAACGCAGTATTGCCGTAGGCGATCGCCGCATAGGCATGCCAATTCTATGGACGCCATCTGCTGAGGAATTTGCCCAGATTAAACAGGACTGGGAAGAGATCATGGAACTGATAGCAATGGGGCAAGTTGAGCACATCACAGCCAGGCACGGTGAAGTACTGCAACTGCGTCCTAAAGGTGCCAATAGCCAGTCTGTTACCGCCAGTGTTGCCAGCGACGGCCAGACTAAGCTCACTAACCCAAGGGGCTTTTATTTGAAGATTCCTTTTACGCAAAACATCCTTGCGCGTCATTTTGGTCATTAAGCGCAAAAGATCCGCCGATCATTTGACCAAGATCACAAATACTACTGGTAATCATAGGGGTATATTCTATAAACTAGCGCATCCTGAAATTTTTGCAGTATTAGGTTGAAATTCCTGTCGTGAGAGCGCGTATACAAGTCAAAAAGCTAATATTTGCGATTTTTGCTTGGACAATTGCCATGGTGGCTTTTGTCTTCTTCCGCTATGCTCAAGCGCCCGAACTTCCACAGTGGGCTGTGGGTAGTGCCGATCTGGCAACGCTGGCTATCTATATGGGGATTATTTTTGGCAGCCTGCATTGGATGTCGAACCTGATTGCCGACTTCAGCGCCATTAACCGTTTACCCTATCTGTTCTCGGTTATTTTTAAAGGGCTATTTTTACTCTTAGGTGCAACGACCTTAGCCTACATCACCCAATTCCTTAATATGTGGGCGATTGAAAATCACATGACAACATTGCGGCAAATGCTCACCGCACATGTGCTCTACAGTCCTTCATTTCAAGCGCTTATCATCTATTTAGTCGTAGTTCGTGTCGGTTTAGCTTTTATCGAACAAATGGCACTATTGGTTGGCCCGCGGGTCCTGTTTAATATCGGCCTGGGTAAATATCACAAACCCCGATATGAGCAACGTTTGTTCTTGTATTTAGACATGGTCGCTTCAACCACTCACGCTGAATCTTTAGGTGATTACCGTTTTAGCCGACTCATTCAAGACTGCTTTAGTCTGCTATCGGATACAGTGGTCAACAATGAAGCCGAGATCTATCGCTATATGGGCGATGCAGTTTTAATCCATTGGCCATTAGATGAAGGGATTGTCAAAGACAGAAGCTTTAATATTTACTATGAATTCAGTCAGCAGCTCAATTGGCAACGCCAGTATTTTGAAGAACAATACGGCTTTGTGCCTAAGTTCAAAGCTGCGGCACATTGTGGCCAAGTGGTTGCGGCAGTGGTCGGTGTACAAAAGCAAGAAATTAGCTTCTTTAGTGACGTACTCAACACCCTAGCCCGCCTGCAGGATCAATGTAATCCGCTTGGACAACGTATGTTGATTTCAGGATCACTAGAGTCGCGTCTCGACAATACCAACAGTCAATATAAGTTGGAAAGTCTTGGGCCAATGAAGCTCAAAGGCAAACAACATTCTATTGAAGTATTTGGCGTTAAGCGCAAAGAAAACTAACACACGCAACGCCATACTCAGCCAAGGCGTTTATGCTCATTTAGTCCGCTAAAAATAGCGGCGTAGATACGCCGCTTGTCTGATTAGTCCCGCGCCAACAATGACTGGATATCTAATCCCAACGTTCTGAATGTCAAAATGCGGCTCGACGTTTGACGCCATACCAGCCCAATATCACGATAAGGTGCTTCACCGGGTGGGTGTTTCGCCACTAAGTCAGTGTCAGTTAAAATGCCTGCATCGATGGCCATTTGTGGCAAGAAGGTTGTCCCTAATTTGCTGTTTACCATCTGCACTAAGGTGTGCAAGCTGGTTGCGGCAAACGGATTGATTTTCTCACTATCACCAAGGCTACAAGCACTAATGGCATGGCCGGTAATACAGTGCTCAGCCTGTAATAAGAAAATGCTTTCATCTGGCAGTGCGTGATAATCTAATGGTTCGTGAATATCATCAGACATCTCTTCATGCACCACGAGCTTAAATGGGTCGATACCCACCTTCATACTATGATAACCCGCAGTATCAACAGGCAACGCTAATAGCAGCAGATCTAACTCACCTTTGCCTAATGCATCGAGCAAGCGCTCAGTGGTATCTTCTTTTAATAGCAGGGTTAAATCCGGATAAGCTTGGTGACAATGCTTAACAACGCGGCTTAACAAAAACGGCGCAATCGTAGGGATGCACCCTAAACGAATGTCGCCTGTCATTGGCTCACCTTGATGCTTGACCAGTTCAACGAGGTCGTCAACATCAGTGAGTAACTTGCGTGCCCGCTGTACCACTTCCTCACCAATAGCGGTGAAAATAAACGATTTATGGTCGCGTTCAATTAACTGATGGCCAAGCTGCTCTTCTAAGTTTTGAATACCACTTGATAGCGTCGACTGACTAACAAAGCAGACTTTAGCCGCTCTATTGAAGTTTTGCTCGTGGTGAAGATTGACCAGATAAAATAGATTTTTCAAACTCGGTAAATGTTTCATAAAATCGATTACCAGCCTCAAGGTTTATTTGTAAATTCTATCCAACTGTAACACAGCTTGATCAATTGCATCATATACCTAATGTTGGTTTTGTGACTACTATCGGAGTTGTTACCACTCGCTCAGCGAAGTTGAGCGCTAAACTATGTCTCAGTCAATTTGGGGTAAAAAAAAACCTTCACATTGACAATGCGAAGGTTTTCTTATCTCTAGCGCGAGTATTTACGCTTTAGATTCCAAATACTGTTTTAGCTCAGCTAAATCAGCATTAGCGTGGTCAACAATCTCTTGTAGCCATTCGCTATGCTTTTCTGCCCAGTTTGCTTCTTCGCCATGTTGAAGTAACTGTGCGAACTGCTGAATTCGTTTTAAACCGACAGAACCTGCAGCGCCTTTAAACTTATGTGCTTCTGAACATAAGGTATCTTTGTCTTGCGCTTCTTTAGCATTAACTAGATTACCTACATATTCTGGCATTAGCTGCTCGAATAAAACGACACTTTTTAGCAAAGTGCCAGCGCCAATCGCACTGCAATATTGCTCTAAGGTGTTAAGATCTAGAATTGATTCTAACTCAGCTGTTGCCATATCAAGGCACCTCTCGAAATAATACTGTCTGTATAAAAAACTATTTACCACATCATACCCGCAATAATTGCATGTGCAACTAAATGCAGCGATTGGCGATAAATTCACTAAAAATTTAACTTCTTATTAACTAAAATTTAATTAAATTATTGATTTGCAACCATCCGTACACTTTTCGAACAACAATAAGATTGCAGGTAGTGACCCTGTCCGCCATGCTTTTCAAGGTTGTTAACAATCGCCACTAATCCATCCCATCGAAACCCGCACCAATCCGGTGCCAACAGAACCGGTTTTTTGGCATAGGCTGTAACTCGATGAAAAATGACTTCTTTTGGTGTGTGTCTAATCAGCTCACCCACACTAGCGGCATAACCATCTTTGCTTAATAGCGTTAACTTATCGGCGCGCCATGCCTTAGCTAAGGTACTGCCCTCAACAATATGCAACGGATGAATTTTAAGACCATCCACGCCGTGCGCTAACACCAGCTCCAAGGTATTGAGGTAGTCACTGTGGGTTTCGCCTGGCAACCCAAGGATCATATGAGTGCAGACTTTAAGCCCTGCAGCGCGTGCACGGGTCACGGTATCTTTGTACTCAGCAAAACCATGACCGCGGTTAATCCGTTTCAATGTTGCTTCGTTGGCGGTTTGCAAACCCAGTTCAAGCCAGACTTCTAAGCCCTTGGCTTGGTAACCTGCCAATAATTCAATCACCTCATCGGGAACACAATCAGGCCGAGTGCCAACAAATAAACCGATAATGTCAGGATCTTGAATCGCTTCATCATACTTAGCTTTAAGTACCCGATATTCATCATAAGTACTGGTATACGCTTGGAAATAGGCAAAATACTTGCTCGACTTACCCTGAAGCCTCGCCCTACCCTCTGCAAGTTGCTCCACAATCGATTTTTCTGTGCCATGTTCGTGACTAAAAGAGGCCACATTACAAAAGGTGCAACCACCTTTACCCAGCGAACCATCTCGATTTGGGCAAGTAAACTTGGCGTCTATGGTCAATTTGCGCAGGCGTTCGCCATGCTTATGCTTACATATCGCGCCAAAGGTATTGACGAAACTATCCAGCCCCACCGCTATTCCTCAATGATGTATAAGATAGTGATCCTACTCCAATATGAGTAGAAAAACTTAGCGGTATATCAAAGATCTTTACATTAGCATTTAACTATCAACACCTTGTCTGAGTGACCTAACTCACTAAATTGGCAAACTTGAATACTTAGTCACATAAAACACTTGTATCAAAACCACTGTGCGTGCAATAAAAATCATTTTTTTGAAATAAAAAACAATAGACCAGTTTGTTACAATTTGGTAAACAAAGCATCCGGTAGATTTCAAAATTCTTTTTATTCATAAGGTTATACACATTAATTTTCAGTTAACGTTAACGTAAAGCAGCTATAACAAGCGTATGAATTGCACATTTCTAGTCATGTTTTATGCATTTAATATGTTTGACCTTTGCTACATGAAAAGTTAATTTGGGTGGTTCGGGTGCATATCTATAAGAACTAAATTATTAAATTTCCCCGAGTTGTATTTGGAATGTTTTAGGGAGGTTTGTGTATGAGCTTGTATCACCCCAGTTTCGAGAGAGACAACTGTGGCTTTGGCTTGATAGCCCAAATGGACGGTGAACCTAGTCACCGTATTGTTAGAACGGCTATTCATGGTTTAGATCGCATGAAACATCGCGGCGGTATTGCTGCCGATGGTCGCACAGGTGATGGCTGCGGTTTGCTTATGCAACTTCCAATTAAGCTCTTTGAGGCCATTGCCGAAGAGAATGATTGGCATTTAAGTCGCAAATTTGCTGTCGGTATGCTGTTTCTAAGTCAAGATGATGAACTTGCAGAACAAGCACAACAACTACTAGAACGAGAACTAGAAAAAGAAACATTAAGTGTTGCCGGATGGCGCAAGGTACCCGTCGATGCTGATGTACTGGGTCCGATTGGTAAAGCAAGCCTACCGCAGATTTATCAAGTACTGATTAACGCCCCGATTGGTTGGCGAGAAAAAGATTTAGAGCGACGCCTCTATATGGCCAGACGTCGCCTTGAGCAGCAGCTCACCCATGATAAAGATTTTTACGTTGCCAGCTTGTCTGGTCAGGTTATTGTGTATAAGGGCCTAATGATGCCCGCAGACCTGCCAGCCTTTTACGCTGACTTAGCGGATATCCGCCTACAAAGCTCAATTTGTTTGTTCCATCAACGTTTCTCAACGAATACCTCGCCTAAGTGGCCGTTAGCACAACCTTTCCGTTACTTAGCCCACAACGGCGAAATTAATACCATTACCGGTAATAGACAATGGGCCCGCGCCCGTGCGTATAAGTTTAATGCACCGCTACTTGCCGATTTACAACAAGCAGCGCCGTTTGTTAACGAAACCGGATCTGACTCCTCATCGCTAGATAACATGCTAGAAATGCTGTTAGCCGGTGGTATGGATTTGTACCGTGCTATGCGCCTGTTGATTCCACCTGCATGGCAGAGTAATCCAGAAATGGATGAAGAGCTGAAAGCCTTTTATGACTTCAACTCGATGCACATGGAACCTTGGGATGGACCAGCTGGTATTGTGATGACCAACGGCCGCCATGTTGCGTGTGCGGTTGACCGTAATGGTCTGCGTCCATCACGCTATGTGATCACCAAAGATCGTATCCTGACATTGGCTTCAGAAATTGGTATCTGGGACTACGCGCCAGACGAAGTAGTCGAAAAAGGTCGCGTTGGACCTGGTGAATTATTAGTACTCGATACACTAAACGGCCAGCTATATTCGTCATTTGAAATTGATAACGACCTTAAGCGCCGCCACCCGTATAAAGAGTGGATGAAGAAAAATAGTCGCCAACTCACCGCAGCTGAAGATATGCCGGCAGAGGCGCAAGGTGTCAGTGATTTTTCTAAAGAAACCTTACTGCAGTACCAAAAACAATTTGGTTACTCCCGTGAAGAGCTAGAGCAAGTGCTGTGGGTACTGGCGCAAAAAGGCGAAGAAGCCACAGGTTCCATGGGTGATGATACCCCTATGGCGGTGCTGTCGAAGAAGTCTCGTACCATTTATGACTACTTCCGCCAGAAGTTTGCCCAAGTCACTAACCCACCAATTGATCCATTACGTGAAAAGCACGTAATGTCATTAGCGACCTGTGTGGGCCGTGAGCAGAACCTCTTTAATGAAACGACAGGCCATGCCTATCGCGTCATGTTTAACTCACCTATTTTGTTATTTAGCGATTTCAATCAGCTACTGGCACTGGATTCAACTTATTATCGCGCCAACACATTAGATCTTAATTATGATCTATCAGAGGGCTTAGAAGCCGCTATCGTCCGTCTATGTGATGAAGCTGAGCGTTTAGCCCGTACTGGCACCACGCTATTGATATTATCTGACCGCGCCACCTGCAAAAACAAGCAAGTGGTTCCTGCAGCGATGGCGGTTGGCGCCGTACAGCGCACCTTAGTCGATAAGAGCTTGCGCTGCGATACCAACATCATTGTTGAAACCGCTTCGGCCCGCGATCCGCACCACTTTGCCGTACTATTAGGATTTGGCGCAACCGCCATCTATCCTTATTTGGCTTACGAAAGCATCTCGGGCATGGCGAAAAGCCAAGGCATAGAGCAAACCCAAAAACTGATGCTTAACTTCCGCCAAGGTATCGATAAAGGCCTGCGCAAAATCATGTCTAAAATGGGCATCAGTACCGTTGGCTCCTACCGCTGTAGCCAACAGTTTGAAGCTATTGGTTTGGCAGACGAAGTGGTCGACTTGTGCTTTAAGGGGGTCATTAGCCGTATAGCAGGCGCAAACTTTGATTTACTAGAGCAAGATCAGCAAGTGCTGCATAAGCATGCTTTCCGCGCCCACCAGCCATTGTCGCAAGGCGGCCTGTTAAAGTATGTTGAAGGCGGTGAATACCATTGCTTCAACCCAGATGTCGTCAACACCCTACAGCAAAGCCTAGCAAGCAAAGATTATCCAAGCTACAAGCGCTTTACTCAATTGGTTGATGACCGCCCTGTGGCTACGCTACGTGACTTAATTAAGGTCAATGCCGAGCAAGATGCCATTGATATCAACGATGTCGAATCTGCGCAATCGCTCTATCCACGCTTCGATAGTGCGGCAATGAGTATCGGTGCCCTCAGCCCAGAAGCCCATGAAGCGCTGGCAGTGGCCATGAACCGCCTCGGCGGTCGCTCAAACTCAGGTGAAGGCGGAGAAGATCCTAAGCGTTTTAACTCTGAGCGTAACTCAGCAATTAAACAGATCGCCTCAGGCCGATTTGGTGTCACCGCACACTACCTTGTTAATGCCGAAGTATTGCAAATTAAAGTGGCACAAGGCGCGAAACCCGGTGAAGGTGGTCAACTACCTGGCCATAAAGTCAGTGTCGAGATTGCAGCGCTGCGTAATGCTCGCCCAGGTGTCACCCTGATTTCACCACCGCCGCATCATGATATCTACTCGATTGAAGATTTAGCCCAGCTGATCTTCGATTTGAAACAAATTAACCCGAAAGCCTTAGTGTCAGTCAAACTGGTTTCCGAGCCAGGTGTCGGCACTATCGCCACCGGCGTAGCCAAAGCTTACGCTGATATGATCACCGTCTCTGGTTATGATGGCGGTACCGGCGCTAGCCCAATTACCTCAGTGAAATATGCCGGTAGTCCATGGGAGCTTGGTTTAGCCGAAGTGCACCAATCACTGGTTGCCAACGGCCTACGCCATAAAATTCGCTTACAGGTCGACGGTGGACTAAAAACCGGTACCGACGTGATTAAAGCAGCACTACTTGGCGCAGAAAGCTTTGGTTTTGGTACAGTGCCAATGATTGCGCTTGGCTGTAAGTATCTTCGTATTTGTCACCTCAACAACTGTGCCACTGGCGTAGCGACACAAAACAAGACCTTACGTGACAATCACTATCACGGTTTGCCTGAGCGCGTGATGACCTATTTCGAGTTTGTCGCCCAAGAAATCCGTGAATGGATGGCCACGTTAGGTGTGTCTAAATTTGAAGATTTAGTCGGCCGTAGCGAATGGCTATCTGCCATCGAAGGTGAAACTGATAAGCAACGTCAACTGGATTTATCAGCCATTTTGTACAAGCCAACAGTACCTGCCGGCTCATCGCATATATGGCAAGAGATCAATCCGCCATCAGATAAAGGTGAGTTAAACCAAAAGGTTGTTGCTGCGGCTAAATCTGCTATTGATGCCGGTGAAGGCTATCAAGGCCGCTTTGAAATTAATAATACCGACCGTTCAGTAGGTGCCAGCCTATCTGGCTACATTGCCACCCATGTTGGTCGCGATGGCGCTAAACAACCTATTGAAGTCAACTTTAGCGGCAGCGCCGGACAAAGTTTCGGGGTTTGGAATAGCCCTGGAGTTGAGCTTAACCTGCGCGGTGATGCTAACGACTATGTCGGTAAAGGCATGGCCGGCGGTAAGATCACTATCTTCCCTCCACTAGGCAGTACTTTCCAAAGTGAACGCTCAGCGATTGTGGGTAACACCTGCCTTTATGGTGCCTCAGGCGGTAAGTTCTTTGCTGCTGGTCAAGCTGGCGAGCGTTTTGGGGTACGTAACTCTGGCGCTATCGCGGTAGTGGAAGGACTAGGTGATAACGGTTGCGAATACATGACCGGTGGTATCGTGGTGGTGCTAGGCAAAACTGGGGTGAACTTCGGTGCCGGGATGACTGGCGGATTTGCCTATGTATTTGACCGCTTTGGCCGCTTTGGTCGTCGCGTTAATACTGAACTCGTTGATACCCAAAAAGTGTCATCGCCTGTTCACCAGCAGCACTTACGCGGCTTAATTGAAGAGCATGCCCGTGAAACGGGCAGCGAACATGCCAAGATGTTACTGCAAGATTTTGAAAACTGGCTCGATTGTTTTGTACTAGTTAAGCCAAAAAGTGCCGAAGTATCTGACTTATTGAAGTTAGAACGTTCAGAACCAGAACTGACTGTGGTAGCGGGGTAACTTCAGATGAGTAATGATTTCCAGTTTATTGAAGTGGGACGTAAAGACCCAACGAAACACCCGGTGCAGCAACGTGCTACTCAGTTCATTGAGATTTATCAACCGTTTGCACAGCCACAAGTTAAAGAGCAAGCCGATCGCTGCCTAGACTGTGGTAACCCGTATTGTGAATGGAAGTGTCCACTGCACAACTACATTCCTAACTGGCTAAACTTGGCTAAACAAGGACGTATCCTTGAAGCGGCTGATCTGGTACATGAGACCAATACACTGCCAGAGATTTGTGGTCGTGTATGCCCACAAGATCGCCTGTGTGAAGGTGCTTGTACCCTTAATGATGAGTTTGGTGCCGTGACCATTGGTAATGTTGAAAAATACATTACCGATACCGCCATCGCCCAAGGCTGGCGCCCAGATATGAGCAAGGTCACCGCCCGCACCGAGCGCGTTGCGATTATTGGTGCTGGCCCTGCAGGTCTTGGCTGTGCGGATATTTTGGCAAGAAACGGTATTAAAGCCGTCGTTTATGACAAGCACCCGCAAATTGGTGGCTTGCTTACCTATGGTATTCCATCATTTAAGCTCGATAAGGCCGTTATGGCGACTCGTCGCAGCGTGATGGAAGGTATGGGTATCGAATTTAAGCTAGGGGTCACTATCGGCGAAGATATCGACTTCCAAACCTTAGTCGATGAATACGACGCCGTCTTTTTGGGAATGGGAACCTATACGCCAATGCAGGCTCGCCTAGAAGGTGAAGATGCTCAAGGCGTTCATCAAGCCCTGCCTTACCTCATTGGCAACACCCACCATGTAATGGGCACCCAAAGTGATGATGCGCCTTATCTAAACTTAGCCGGTAAGCAAGTTGTGGTGCTCGGTGGCGGTGATACCGCCATGGACTGTGTGCGCACCGCGGTACGCCAAGGTGCAAGCAAAGTAACTTGTGTCTATCGCCGCGATGAAGAAAACATGCCGGGTTCGCGCCGTGAAGTACAAAACGCTAAAGAGGAAGGGGTTGAATTCCTATTCAATCGCCAACCTACATCGATTAAGACCGAAGATGGTGTAGTGACCGCCATTGAGTGCATTGAGACTGCACTGGGTGAGCCCGATGATAGCGGCCGTCGTCGTCCACAACCGATTGCCGGTAGTGAACAGCTGATAGCCACTGATGCGTTGGTAATTGCTTTTGGTTTCCAACCTAGTCCCGCCAAATGGTTAGGCGACTTTGGTATTGAGCTTAACGAATGGGGATTAGTCACTGCGCCTAAAGTAGCTGATAACCCATTCCAAACCACTAACGCCAAAGTCTTTGCCGGTGGTGACATGGTACGCGGCTCTGACTTAGTGGTCACCGCGATCGCCGAAGGTCGTGATGCGGCAATGGGCATTTTGAACTATTTATCTGAATAATAAAGTTTGCTTGTGAGTTTGCGCTTCACGCTGGATAAGCTGAAGCGCTTTTTTTTGCCCTTTCAAAAGCACAGCAGCCCAGCCCAAAGCCAGCCTTAACCGGTGCATTGAGCAATTAATATGGCCTTTGAGTCACACAAATCTCTGCACACTAGACTATTATACCAATCAGTATAAACATTTAGTCACTCAGCGAGAATTTAGCGGTTCTGAGGTAAGGTCCTTAAATGCTCCTCGGTAACTGCTCCTGCGTTACCCTACCTCCTATATCCCTATAGTCGTGCATTAATGACATTCACCACATCCATGTGGTTTGCAACGAGTGAAGAGCATAGTTATTCTACGGTTAAGCTCGTTAACACAGCATCAGAATCGCTAAAACTCGCCATTCTGGCGCGTTTTAGGCTGCCTATTTCTGCGTTGAATAATTTCACAAGGGAACAACCATTGTTTCAATCATTCGCCTT